>NZ_AP024903.1:2103818-2805091 GCF_024347095.1 Vibrio rhizosphaerae
AATCGCAACGATTTGGCATTGTGCAATAGATAACTGATCAACGGTGATATCTAAAGGAAGAGAAATCCCAACTTTCTCCATCGCTTTCAGGGCAATTTTTTTTGCTTTATCTTTATTCACTAATCCAAATGGAGATTTCACATTTTCTTGGATAGCAATATTTTCTTGGACAGTTAAATTATGAAACAAGGAAAGATCTTGATAAATAACCTGTATGCCTTTTCTAATTGATATTTCTGGCGTCAGTTTTTCATACTTTTTACCATTCAAAATAATTTCCGATCCGGGCTCCGGCACATGAATACCGGAAATCACTTTAAATAAAGTACTTTTGCCACAACCATTCTTCCCAGCTAAACAGTGTACCTCCCCCATGTTGAACTCTAAATTTACTTTATTCAGCGCTTTTACATTACCAAAGTATTTAGATACATTTTTCAATGTGATAAATGGCACTTCAGACATATTCGTTCACCTTCGGCAATTGATCATCGGGGCTATATTCAATAGCCCCCCAAAATATCGGTTAAAAACCTAATTTCGTCGCATTACTTTTATCAACTTCTAAAATTTTATTGAACTTGATAACTTTAGCTTGTGTATCAATTTCCGCCTTACCCAGAGTCGGAACATCTAAACCTTTTGATATATCTTTACCATCGAGAATATCTTTGGCCACGGCAACAAGCGCGAAACCAGCATCGGCAGGATTCCACAAAAAGCCTTTGTCAATATCACCGGTCATCAAGTATGGCGCAGCCTGACCCGGCATCATGATACCAACGACTGCAATTTTATCCTTGGCACGTTTTTTCTTAATCACCTGACCGGCCCCGATCCCCCCTAATGAACCATATGAAATGATCCCTTTCATATCCGGATGAGCTTTCATCAAATCGTTTGTCGCAGCATAAGATGCATCAATACTTTCTGCGACAGGCATACGATCAGTTACTTCATACATATCCGGATAAGCTTTTTTCTGATAAGCGATAGCAAGATTAGCCCAGTTGTTATGCAGGGGGACCGTCAATGAGCCAACATAAATCGCATAGCCACCTTTACTACCCATCTGATGAGCAAGTTCATCCATCGTCGCTTTGGCATATGCTTGGTTATCAATCGTTTCGATATCCCAGTCAGCACCATGACCATCCGGTGCCTCATGCGTTAAAACAACAATTCCTTTCTCTTTTGCTTTCTTAAATACAGGCTCTAAGACCTTTACATCGTTGGGGACAACCGTAATGGCATCAACACCTTTGGCAATCAAGTCTTCAATAATTTTAACTTGCTGGGCAGGATCCGGCGTGGCCGGGCCTAATTGCCGCGCATGAACGTGCAACACATCAGCAGCTCGTGATACGCCTTTTTCCATCTGGTTAAACCAGGGAATACCCGCGACCTTAACGACGTTTACGATTTCATAGTCTTTCGCAAGCGCTGAAGCTGAGCTGAAAAGCAAACTTAATAGCGTTATTTTTATGGCTTTCTTTGTCATTTCTTTCATATCCGCATCCTTTATTGGATAATCTGTAGGGATTATCTACCGAGTGGTGAGTAGATGCGTAGATACTAATAGGTATATTATTAACGCTTGTTCAGCGCCGCTAAATAGTGTGATAAGTGCACGCAAATGTTTCAGTTTATCAACTAAATTGTTATTAAAATGTTAAATAATGCATTTCATGTAATTTAATTACATGAAAACACCATTCATTTAACATGAATTAAACACAAATATAACAAAATAAAAACATATTCATAATGCACCATCAAAGGTCAGAATGACTAAAAGCAAGACTTCAATGATTTTTCAGCGCCTGATGTTGTGTTCAGGGTCTCAGCTTGCTCTCCGGAAAGACCAAAGCAAATCCTTATTTTGATCAGTCAAACGATTGCGTTATCGTTCCCCTTCCCAAATTTTTTGACGAGGGATTGAACCGACATCTTGTGCTGTTATAGTGCCCGCGAATGAATCAGATAAGGATCACAAAATGAGTGCAAACACAGTAGAAATCATTGGTTACGCTGCATCGCTAATGGTGGCGTTGTCATTTACGATGAAAGATATCGTGAAACTCAGGATCGTTAACTGTATCGGTTGTCTGTTATTTGTCACTTATGGTCTGATTATTGATTCGTGGCCCGTGACGCTGGCAAACCTATTTATTACGGGTGCAAATCTTTACTATCTGCGCAAAGCTCGGGCAGAAGCCTATAAAGATCTGAGTCAGGCTTAAACTTAGGTTTGAGTGCGGGTCGCCGGTATTATCCGCAGGTTATCACCAATAGTGATGGGTGATGAGGATCTTCTTTCATACAAATGACATGGTGAAGACCCTGTTTATTGCTCAGAATGGTACATTGTCCCCATCACAAACAGTTTAACCGGACTTATGTACAGCAGAAATTTAACGTTAGATCTTTTCAAAATTGTCTTGGCTTTTATGGTCATCGGTATCCACAGCAACTTTCTCAGTGAATTGACGACTGAAGGATACTATCTCATCACCGCTGGTATTTTCAGAATTGCAGTACCGATTTTCTTTATTATCAATGGTTATTACTTTATCTCGGTTGCCTCGACAGATAAGTTGCGCCAATGGAGTAAAAGAGTCGTCATCCTCTATCTGTTCTGGACCCTCTTCTATGCTTATTTCTGGCTCAAGCCGCTCACGCTGGATGTCTCCGGCCTAACGGGTGTTATCGAAACACTCATCGTCGGCTATCACCATTTATGGTATTTAATCGGTATGCTCGGTGCGGGACTGATGACCTATGTATTCAGAGAGCGGACACGCACAGGCATACAACTCGCGTTACTCTGCTTTGTGCTGGGTGTGGTTATACAGTACATCGGTAATTATCATCTGATGACTTCGACATTTGCCGATGAGCTGTTCAACATCGGCTTCACCCATCGCAATTTTTTATTGTTAGGCTTCCCGTTCTTCTATCTCGGTTTCTTTATCCGCAAACATCAACTGTTTGCTCAAACATCGACCAGCACACTATGCCTTGGAGCGCTCATCGGCATCGGGCTATTACTGGGAGAGAGCTGGTTCAACCTGAATCAACCCGCTCGGACAGGGGTGTTTGACAACTATTTGTCTCTGATTTGGGTCTGCCCGCTCTTATTTTTGCTGGCGATGCGTTCTCAGCACACCACGACCAACAAGCATCTGGCTCATTTCTCGACGGCCATTTATCTGATTCATCCATTCTGTTTGAGTGTGCTGACCAAAATTCACCCGTGGGAAAATACGCCGATGGCGATCGGCTGCGCCCTGCTATCCATGATTTTCTCGTTGGTGCTGATACAGGTGTATAAACGGGTGGGTTATATCCTTTAAACCAATCACGCGGGCATATGTTCGACACATAGCCCGCGTCTATCTATGAACCGATAGTCACAGCTTGACCAAACCTAATTCATCTCAAACTGCTGATCCAGCCAGTTGAACGCAGCTTCCTGCATATCTTCGGTAAAAATATGCCCCTTATTCGGCCAAATTCGCGTATTGAGCTTATCCTCTGCGCCATTAGCCCGCCACACAGAATGCAGTTTGTTAAATGCTTGTTTGACGGAATCAACCGGAAATAGTGGGTCCATCCCACCGGCAAACACCAGCATCGGCTTTGGTGCAGCGATAGCAGCGACATCGGGGTAATCCAGATAACGAGCCATATATGGATGTAGCATGGTAAATGCCGACTGACCTTTCAACTGATTATTACCGGGGACCATCAGACCTTTCATCGTTCCCATCCATGAATCCACAATACTGGCAGTGATATCGTCCGATAACGCAGCCACTTGCCAAGAGCGGAATGCTCCCATGGAGAAGCCAACGGATGCGACCCGTGATTTATCGACTTGTGGCTGACTTGCCAGAAACTTCGCAGCCCGTAAATCATCCAGTGCAATGATGCCGGCAAATGAACTACCTAAATTAAATAAGTTCGAAGCCAGCGCTTGTTGTGAATTGGTCCGAAAGCCCTCAACGGAACGATCGCCCCACCCCAGCGCATCAATCGATAAGACCACATAGCCCCGTTTTGCCAATTCATCACCGGGAAAACGATCAGTAAAATAACGATGAGCCCATTCCCGTGATGAAGATAAGCGGGCGTCATCCCCCCAAGTTTCAACAAACTTCTCTTTACCGATGTCAAATCGCGCACCGTGATCATGTAAAAATAATGCTGCTGGGAAAGGCCCTTCACCTTTAGGGGTTAACATCAATGCCAAAACACGACTCTCATGACTGATATTGAATACCACTTTTTGGGCGATATAGCTGCCCCGGTCAATCTGATCAATCACCAGTGGATTAAACGGCGTGTCATCTTGGTAAGGTAAGATCACTTCCTGCGCTTTAGCCTTTGCAAGGATGTGCCACATCTTGGGATTATATCCGTCATGCCAAGCCAGTTGGTAAGGCATCCGCGACGCTTTCAATTTTTCATAAAACAGCGGAAAGCTATTATCCGGTGAATCGATCGCTTGCGTGACATAATCCGGTCCCGCTGGTGCATCATTGCTGGATGCAAAAGCGGCTGAACTGGTCAGTGTGAGCATGCTCGTCATTAGTATGGTTTTCATCAAGTGATTCATTTGACTATCCTTAAACAGAAAAGAGCGCTAAACCGCATACACTCAGTTGACTTTGAAAATTGAAACGATGTTTTACTTTACAGGATAATGAATCACCGGGTGAGTTAGCAGGATCACAATCAGACGAATTGCTGTGATTCTGATAGCTCAACACGCTCTCTCATTGATATACCTCACGAAGAAAAGCGGATTAAATCAATTAAGTCCTCAATAAAAACAGTCCACTGACTGAAAAAGTCCATACAGTGATGCTGCATACTACGTCTTCTGCTGCCCAACGACTGGTTTACCAACGGTTTCACCTATTCCATAGATAGATATAATCAAATTTACCAAATGATAATAATTATCAATAATGTTTATATCAAAGCAGATAATTCAAGTTGGACAGCCCATGAAAAAGACCATTAGTTTTGCAGTCATTCACTTCAGTATTGCGTTTACCGTTGCCTACATCCTGACTGGTGATGTGATTTTGGGAAGTTTAATTGCGATGTTAGAGCCGATGATCAATACCGTGGCATTCTACTTTCATGAAAAAGTTTGGTCTCAATACGCACCACTAAAGCGCTACGCTGCTGCAGCACATATTAAAACGGCCAGTTTCGCGGTGATCCATTTCAGTGTCGCCTTTAATGTGGCTTACCTCTTAACCGGAAGCTGGCTGATCGGCGGGGTCATGGCACTGATTGAACCCAGTATCAATACTTGTGCCTACTACTTTCACGAAAAAGTGTGGCAAGGAAAAATACAACATCATCAGCCTTGGCAATGTGCTCACCATGACGCAGTCACATCGTCATAGTCATACGAGACACGAGGGGTGATGTCTATCACAGAATCTGTTAATATGACGCCCACTATCAAGTTGGCCGCAAGGCCAGCTTTTTTCATATTCACCACTCAATCTGGAATTTCCTGTGCTATCAACTGCAAACATCACCATGCAATTTGGCGATAAGCCATTATTTGAAAATATTTCCATTAAATTTGGCCACGGTAACCGTTACGGTCTGATCGGCGCGAACGGTTGCGGTAAATCCACCTTCATGAAAATTCTCAGTGGTGAACTGGAACCTTCCGTCGGAAGTGTTTCAATCGATCCCAATGAGCGGATGGCAAAACTGGGACAAGACCAGTTTGCGTTTGAAGCGTTCTCCGTCATTGACACCGTGATCATGGGTCATAAAGAACTGTGGGACGTCAAAGAAGAGCGTGATCGCATCTATGCGTTACCGGAGATGTCAGATGAAGACGGCATGCGTGTCGGCGATCTGGAAACCGAATTTGCCGAAATGGACGGTTACTCAGCCGAAGCGCGTGCCGGAGAGCTCTTGCTCGGACTGGGAATCCCTGAGGCACAACACTTCGGACTAATGAGTGAAATTGCCCCGGGTCTGAAATTACGGGTGTTGCTGGCCCAGGTGTTGTTTGCCGAACCAGAAATCATGTTGCTCGACGAACCGACCAACAACCTGGACATGCATACAATCTCTTGGTTAGAGCAGACGCTGCTGGCCCGTAACTGTACCATGATCATCATCTCGCATGACCGCCACTTTCTGAATACGGTCTGTACGCATATGGCTGATTTGGACTACGGCGAACTCCGCTTGTTCCATGGTAACTATGATGAATATATGATTGCCGCCGAACAAGCCAGAGAGCGCCTCCATGCTGACAATGCCAAGAAGAAAGCTCAAATCGCAGAGCTACAAACCTTTGTCAGCCGCTTCTCAGCCAACGCATCAAAAGCCAAACAGGCCACATCTCGTCAGAAACAGCTGGAAAAAATTCAGCTTGAAGATGTCAAACCTTCCAGTCGTCAGTCACCATTTATTCGTTTTGAGCAGGAAAAACCGCTGTTCCGTAATGCGCTCGAAGTCAACGCCCTCAAACAAGGGTATGGTGACAACATTCTGTTTAATGATGTCAACCTGATGGTCGAAGTTGGTGAACGTATCGCAATTATCGGGGAAAACGGGATCGGTAAGTCAACCCTATTGAATACGCTGGCTGGCGTGATGGCCCCGATGGCCGGTGAGATCAAATGGTCCGAAAACAACAATATTGGCTTCTATGCACAAGACCATGCCCACGAATTCAGCGAAGATCTCAATTTAATGGATTGGATGGGGCAATGGAAAAAAGAAGGTGATGACGAACAAACCGTACGTAGTATCCTCGGTCGAATGCTCTTTTCACAAAATGAGATTAAGAAATCAGTCAAGGTTATCTCGGGTGGAGAACAAGGTCGTATGCTGTTTGGCAAACTGATCATGCAAAAACCCAATATTTTGCTGATGGATGAACCGACCAACCACATGGATATGGAGTCGATTGAAGCCCTGAACTTAGCCCTCGAAAACTACCCGGGGACGCTGCTATTTGTTTCCCATGACCGTCAGTTTGTTTCCTCAATCGCAACACGGATTATCGAAATTACCAAAGATGGCGTGAATGATTTCCACGGCACCTATGATGAATATCTGGCGAAACAAGGCCTGATCGGCTAATCAATCCAAATGATTTCGATAACGGAAACGAGGGTACATGAGTACCGTCGTTTCCAGTTCAAATAACAATCGGGTTTACATCGGAATGACGCGCACACTCGACTGAACGGTCCCCGCATACCCCCCTCGATCGACAACCACATGCCAATGCCCTGAGTAAGGCACCAGCAATACACTCACTGTATCTGTCATATGGCCGCCATTATATTTATAAGTACGACGTTTCTTGTATTTTTGAAAATTGTCATCGTCGAGTAAAAGGACATTGGCCGTATTATTTTTCAACGTCACTTCTATTTTCTGGCCTCGTTCACAAATATCAAGATCGTAATGGGTAAATTTCATTATCTCTCCAACAATACATTTTCGAATCTGTCTTATTGCTCGAAGATATATATTCAATCACTCGATCATATTGAATTTTCAGTCATAGATCACGGAATAAATAGATAATAAAATCATACCTATAGCACAGTCTGAAGTATCAATATTGTTTAACCTCTCTCGAAAAATTACAATTGATATGCAACCCAGTGATAAAAAATGACACTTGTTATTAGATTAATTTCATATGATGCCCATTGTTTGCGGTTTCAATTCCATATAGAAAATAATAAAAAGGCAGATGGTCTGAGCGGATTTATTTTCAAAGAAGGGATTATATTTAAAAATGAAGGGCAATTGATAACTCATTGCCCTTCAGTCAGCCATATGCCAAATTAAAAATGATTGCTTAAACCCTAAAGACACTACAATTAAAGCAACCGGGATTGCCGTTATGAATTTGTAGATAGTGCACTTTTATCATCAAGTGCTTTAATTATAAAATCGGTGTTCATATTCAACTCCATTGAGCATTCATGAATATCCGTTACATGAGTCTTATCCAGTTAAAAGCGGCTTCAAGTCCTGTATCGATTCCATTGGTGCGATCATTTTTCGCAAAAAATGAAGTGGTGATCGCCGGGGGAATACCGACTTGATCATAGTCCGCCCGATCGGCAGATAAGGTCTTCATGTTCGATATACCAAAGCGAAACCCGTTAGGGAGCGTTTTACCTAAGCTGCCCGATAACATCCCCTGCGTTCTTTCACCAATCAATATGACTTGATCCGAAGCACTGAGCATGAGTGCCGATAACTCAGCAGCGGATGCTGTCGTATTACTAATCAGAACAGCGACCGGTTGTCGATAACCCGGGAATTGTGGCTCAAGATAAATGTCATGCTCGGGCTCGAATCCAGCCCCGTCACGGGCGCTCTTGATATAGCCTAAGGTTTGGTGATCAACAAAATATTCGGCTAAAGCTCTTGCAAGATAAGCATAACCGCCGCCGTTAAAGCGCAGATCAATCACCATTCCATCGGTTAATGCAAAATCATCCATAACTTGGTTCATTGTCTGTCTGAACACAGCTAAAGTTTCAGCATGGTCATTGCCCGCGACAAAATCACTCCATCCATCAATATATAAGTAGCCAATATTATCACTCTTTCCTTTTCCCCAGATAATATGCTCACCTAAACCACCTGACAGATTCAGTTGATTGGCAATAATAGATCGAATAAGCGCCTCATTATCATCAATATACTTTTGAATCGCCGTATTTTCAGATTCAGTGAAAGGTGCAACCAAGCCATTATCATCGATATATTCTTGCCGCAGCCTGTCGAATAAAACCGGTCGATCCTGCTGTCTGAACCGAGCCAGTTTATCCTGATCTAATACGTAAGCATGACCATTCTGTAATGGACCAATCATTGATGACATCATATGGAAAAGTTGCTCTCGCGTTGAATCTTCAGAAACCTCACCAAGCACATTTTGTTTCATCAGCGTCCAGTCAATACCGGGCACATCTAAATTATAATAATATTGATCAAAGGTCTGGAGAAACATATTCAAGTTTCGGAGCGGATCGTTTTCCGCCGCATTGACAACACTCAGATTAGTGAGGCAACTATTTGGTAATTCAGCATGTTTCACATATTTGATCGTGTAATCGTTTGGATAAGCATTCAAACCCGGATAAATATAGCTAACGAATTGATCACCGATTTGCAGATAACGTTTTTCAAACGTTTCCTTGCTGAATGTTTCTTGATTTGTTAGTACACAGTAATCAGAAGTAAACTCATACTGAGTCACCGAATCAGACATGATTTTCAATGCAGACCCATAATTCTCTGATACCCAAATACTTGGCTCAACCGGTTTATCATCATTTTTATTTTCATTTATCTTATGATTACAGCCGCTTAATATAAGCATTGATGCAACCACACTGATTTGTATTAATTGTTTCATTTACCACTCACCATTCAGTTATTGACTATGATGAATAAGTTAATGGATTTCACGTTTTATTTGTGTAGCAAATTGTTGAACAATTAAGACAAAAGCAGACAAATAAAGTCATAATAATATTGCATAAAACTAAATTATCTTAAGTCTTATTTTAGTGATATTTATCGAATTCAGATATAAAATCATCATTTATCAGGTTGCTTTATAATAAGAATAGATAGGTCTACTCAGATGACTGATGTTCACGACTGAAATCACAATATAACCAGACCATACGATCTAAAAACCAACTTTTTGCAAGATAAGTAATCAGCACCGATAAAATACAGAGCTGTATATCGTACTGATAAACGCCCCACCCCGCTAATATCAGTCCGAGCGTAGACGTCAAATGCAGAATCATAAATAGAGGCAATTGATGCTCTTTAGGCAGTGGTTCCTTGTCCCGGTTTAAATAAATCCGTTCTCCGAGTACCGACTTCGTTGCCCAGCTTTGTAACGAGAGTGGTTTCGGAAATAAAATCGGATTTAAAAACATCCACACAAATGCCATCACCAAAACCAGAAGACTCAACCAAACACTCCACTCTCTCAAGAAACCGGCGATAATAAAAAGTGGCAAGACACTATATCGAGTCCAGACACTCCACGGATTGGCATGTCTGTCCCATCCGTTCCCATCTAAATGAAACAGTGCCGCTAATTTACGTTCCAAAGTCATTTTTCACCTACCGATCCATTTATCATCCAATCAAACCACACCACAGAAAGCGATGCTTTTCCCACAGAGCAATCCTAAGTCCGCCCGGGGAAGGTGAACGTAAATTTCGCGCCACCTAAATCAGACCATCCGGCACATACCGAGCCTTGATGCCACTGCGCGATATGTTTCACGATCGCTAATCCAAGTCCATGCCCGGCAGCGGTATGGCTTCGTGTGTTATCCAGTTGTTCAAATGGTAAGAAGATCCGCTCCCAATCACTCTCATCAATCCCAATCCCATCATCACAGACATCAATCACAAACATGTCTGTCTCTGCTACGAATGATAAATACACCACCACTGTGGTCCGGGTATACTTGCATGCATTGATCAATAAGTTGCTGAGTGCCCGTTTCATCGCAATGTGATCAATCAGTGCCAACTTATCGCTGGCTTCCGGTGCAACTTGCAACCGATAACCAATATCCGGATAAAGCTGGAAGACACTCACACATTCATCCTCAATTAATTGGGCAAGGTGATGCTCAGAAAAAGAGAGCAACTGACTATCACCACTGTAACGGGATAACACGATGGTCTGGTTAATTAAGTTATCCAGATCATCCAGACTTTTAGAAATCGACTTTTGATACTTTTGTTTTTCTGTATCGCTGGCAGCGTTAGATAACATCTCGAATGCAAATCTCAGACGATAAAGCGGTGTCCGCAAATCATGTGCAATGGCATTGGTCAGGGTTCTCTGGCCTTTTAGCAGTTGCTCAATCCGCTCCGCCATGCGGTTAAAAGCATTTCCCAGCGTCGCCACGGCTGATATCTTGTAGACCACAGCTCGGCTGTGCAAATCGCCATTGCCAAATTGCAATGTTGCGGCAATCAAGTTTTTCAGATCTCGCCACAACGGGAATGTCCAGAAAAACATACCCGCAGAAATGGAAACCACGAAAACAAGCACCAGCATAATCACGACCGATGAACTAATCGAGGATATCGGAACTAAATCAGCCGAAAGGAAAGAATCGCCATCGTTTAACGAAATATAAAAGGTAATTTCATCAGTAGGATTGACTCGCCAGAAAAAAGATTTTCTTACCAGTTGGTTCTGCTCATTTTTACTAATTTTAATTTGATTTCTGGGTAATATTTTTAAACCGAAAGGAAATTCATTGCTCATTTCATTGAGTAATTCCGGCCATTTTTCCTGTTCAGTTGCTGCAAACTTTTGCTGAAGCAAATACACCGAACCTTCTGAACCTCGCAATATTTTTTCATCTTCTGACGCATCAACTGGTATTTTCAGAATAAAATGTGTATCGGCAATTTTTTTAATTAAAAACTCAGGGTCTTCGTTGACAAAAATGATCTGATGTTGCTCCAGTTCATCTCTGTCGATGACTCCCAAATGAGTCCGACGTATATCAAGCAACTCAAGTGCATAGCCAAAATGTTGATTGAGTTGATCAATTTCATCGGACCATGCTTCGAGTGGAACGGTCTCGAGCCGGGATTCAATCAAAGTAAATGTTCCTTGATAAATCCGTTCGAGTCGCTGCCCTGCAACATAATTATTAAATAATAATATAGGATTCAAATGGCTTGGATAAAGGAGAAAAAATAAGGGACCGAAAACCAGAAACCATAGTCCTAAAAATGATCTTATCATCGAAACTCACTCACTATAGATGCACAATTGATAACCCACCCCTCTGACAGTTTTAATCAGATCGTCACCGTTCTCCAGTTGAATCTTTTTCCTTAATCTCGACACTCTGCGGTCGATTGAACGGTCAATACCATCGTATTCAAATCCTCTGAGTTGATAAATTATTTCGTCTCTGGAAACAGCCTTCCCGATGGACTGAGCCAGTAAAACCAATAATTCAAATTCTGCACTGGTTAACTCAACACGCCGCTGATTAACGGTCACACTACGGCTGACAAGGCTAATTTTCAGAGGACCAAATTGATAGTCAGATTCATCATTCATGGGACTTGGCATCATATTTTTGGCTGAATAATCTCTTTGAGCACTGCGTAATAATGCATGGATCCGGCTCAATAAGAGTTGGGGGCGTACTTGTTTCACGATATAGTCATCCGCACCAATCTCCAGCCCCATCACCTGATCAATATCGTCTTCTAGGGCCGTCTGCATCAAAATGTACCCTTGATACTGGTGACGGACTGATTTACAGACCTCCATCCCATTCATGCCGGGGAGTAAGATATCTAAAATCACCAAATCAGGATTTGTACTAAGAATTGTCTTAACGGCATCAATCCCATTATCGACAACCACGACATGAAAATCATAGCGAGTAAGAAAGTCTTTTATCAACTCTGCCAACTCAACATCATCTTCAACCAGAACAATCGTTTTATTGCTGATAATATCCATCATATTTGTATCTATCATAGAATATGAAAATATTGAGTTATTCATTAAAATCACATAGATTTCAAATCGTTAAATTCAAAAACTCAGCCCTAAACGTTGCCTGACCCCATCAAAATCTAGAAATAGTATATCGATTCTCTTTTTCGCTGACTGTGACGATTTGTGACATCTTGCGCCTCATAACGCTGACTTTGTCCGGTAATCATCCGCACGATTACCCGCATAACGCCTATAAAAAAACCGGGAGTTAAGTCCCGGTTTTTATCCATCAGTGATCATGTTGTCGGAGCGGATTAGCCAATATGTGTCAGGCCACCCATATATTTGCGTAGCACCTCTGGAATCTCAATCCGACCATCGGCCTGTTGGTTATTTTCTAAAATCGCGACCATTGTCCGCCCGACAGCCAGGCCAGAACCATTCAAGGTATGCAGCAACTCTGGTTTTTTCTCGCCTTTACGACGGAAACGCGCCTGCATCCGACGAGCCTGAAAATCCCACATGTTTGAACACGATGAAATCTCACGGTAAGTTTGCTGCGCCGGTACCCAGACCTCGAGATCGTAAGTTTTACGCGCACCAAATCCCATGTCTCCGGCACATAAAATCACTTTACGGTAAGGCAGCTCTAACAACTGAAGCACTCTTTCTGCGTGGCCGGTCAGCTCTTCCAGAGCATCCATTGAATCTTCTGGACGGGTAATCTGGACCAGCTCGACTTTATCAAACTGATGCATCCGAATCAGACCCCGGGTATCTCGCCCGTAAGAACCTGCTTCAGAACGGAAGCACGGCGTATGTGCTGTCATCTTGAGTGGCAGTTCAGACTCATCTAAAATTGAATCACGGACTAAGTTCGTCAACGGCACCTCTGCCGTCGGAATCAACGACAAACGACGAGGCTCTTCATCACTCGCTTTCTCGGCCAACGGCTCGGTATGAAATAAGTCTTTGCCAAACTTAGGTAATTGACCCGTCCCGTACAGCGTATCGGCATTCACCAGATAAGGGACATACATTTCAGTATACCCATGCAGATCCGTATGGAGGTCCAGCATAAACTGAGCAATCGCCCGGTGCAGGCGGGCAAACTGGCCTTTCATCACGATAAACCGGGCACCGGTAATTTTTGTCGCGCTGGCGAAATCCAGCCCGTCACCCATTTCACCTAAATCAACATGATCCTTGACCTCAAAATCATATTGCTTCGGCTCACCCCAACGGGAAACTTCAATATTACTCTCTTCATCGAGCCCGTCAGGTACCACATCATCAGGAATATTAGGAACCGACAAGGCAATATCTTCCAACTGCTTCTGAACCTGATCCAGTTCGACTTTACGGGCGTCTAAATCACTGCCCAGAGAACCGATTTGCTGTTTGATCGCTTCAGCACCGTCTTTATCGCCGGCCGACATCAATTGACCGATCTGTTTCGAAATGGAGTTGCGAGTGGATTGTAAATTTTCAACTTCGACCTGAATCGATTTACGTTTCTCTTCAAGTTGACGAATGGTCTCTACGTCGAGGGTAAATCCGCGACGCGCCAGTTTTGCCGCTGTTTCATCCAGCTCTGTGCGAAGTAATTTAGAATCCAGCATTGCTAATCCTATGCTTAATGGGTTGTAAAAGCGCTCTGTTCTGAACCCATCAGATGGTCACGGAACAAAACGTCATGGAAATTGACATGCTCCGGCCACCAAACGGATAACCGGAAGCAATTTAGGTATAAGAGATTAACGAAAAGTGACTATTTTTCATAGCGCTTTCGTGTGCTTTTTGCGTCGAGTTCAGCCAGATACTTAAGTTTCTCGTTGATCTTCCCTTCGAGGCCTCTTTCCGAAGGATGATAATAACGGGTTCCGGCCATTTCCGGCGGAAGATATTGCTCTCCGGCAGCATAAGCCCCGGGTTCATCATGAGCGTAGCGGTATTCATCGCCATACCCCATCTCTTTCATCAATTTTGTCGGGGCATTGCGTAAATGGAACGGAACTTCATATTCAGGTTCATCACGGGCATCCGCCAAGGCCTGCTTCCATGCCGTATAGACGGCATTACTCTTGGGCGCACATGCCAAATATACGATGGCTTGGGCAATCGCCCTTTCCCCTTCAGCCGGACCGACGCGTGTAAAGCAATCCCATGCGGATAAAGCAACCTGCATTGCCCTTGGATCGGCGTTACCGATATCTTCCGAGGCAATGGCCAGTAAACGACGCGCAATATAGAGCGGATCACAACCAGCGGAGATCATCCGCGCCGACCAGTACAACGCGCCATCGGGGTTTGAGCCGCGAATGGACTTATGCACCGCTGAAATCAGGTCGTACCAAGTGTCACCCTTATTATCAAAACGGGCGACTTTTTCTCCCGCAACTTCAGCCAATAAGGATAAATTAATCACCTTTTTCCCTGCCGCATCTTCATCGGCCATGTCATATAACAGTTCCAGATAATTCAATGCCATGCGGGCATCACCCTGAACCAATTCAGCCAGACGATCGAGTACCTGGTCCTGAAAATCAGCAGCAATATTACCCAACCCTCTCGCCTCATCGGTAATCGCCTGTTGTAGCGTATCGGCGATATCTTGTGTATTGAGTGAGGTCAGCTTGTAGACCCGCGCACGGGAAAGTAGTGCGTTATTGAGTTCAAATGAAGGATTTTCAGTCGTTGCCCCGATGAAAGTAATCGTACCGTCTTCAATATGTGGCAGGAAGGCATCCTGTTGCGACTTATTAAACCGATGGACTTCATCGACAAACAAAATGGTGCGAAAACCTGCCAGCTGATTTTCCCGGGCACGTTCAATCGCAGCACGAATATCTTTCACCCCGGAAGTCACCGCAGACACGCGCTCGACACGCGCACTGGCATAGTTTGCAGCCAACTCAGCTAAGGTCGTCTTGCCCGTTCCCGGCGGTCCCCAGAGAATCATCGAATGTAAATGACCGCTTTCCAGTGCTTTGCGCAGCGGCTTCCCGGGGCCAAGAATATGTTGCTGACCAATATATTGCTCGATCCGCTGTGGTCTCATCTTTGCTGCCAGCGGACGAAAATCTTCATCCCCTGAAAAATCCAAACTATAGTTATTCACAATGATGCTATCCGTCATTCTTTGAAACGACTGTTTTTGACATGACTACCGTTCTTTGCGCAACGGAATGTTTTGAAAACGAAGATGTTGAAACTACTGGCGCTGGTCATCGACTTCCACACCTGCGGGAATCTTGAACCGGAACAGATGATTATCAGGTCGTTTCAGTTTGATATTCTGAAACGAGAATAAACTCTTCTGCCCATCCTGTTCAATGACATCAAACCCTTTTACCACACCTTTTTTATCAATTCGAATATGAAATTCACCTTGTCGGCTGTCTGTGGTCGTCGGTACAAGTGTAAAATCATTACCTTGCTGTGATACACGGTAATGTTCCCAGTCCTGTTTACGGTTTCTTGTCAGCAACACAAAGGGGGTCTGCTCGGTCGCCTGAGACTGATTATAGATAGAAACCTGTTCAACGAAAGGATTGTAATACCAGACGGTTGTACCATCGGATATCAGTAAGTTTTCATCCGGTGTAACGGTCTCCCAGCGAAACAGGCTGGGACGAGCGATGTCCACTTTGCCTTCTCCCTGAGAAACGACTTCACCATCAGGGCTGATCACCTGCTGTTGAAAATGAGCACTGAACCCTTCGTTTAACGCAAGTCGCGTACTTAATTCATCTTTCGGATCTGCCAGTACTGAAAAACTACAGGCCATTGATATCAATAGAAAGAAAGCAACTAGTTTTTTCATGTGTTCTCCGCTGCTGAAACAAATGTGAATTGTTATTAATGGATATAGACCATTATTTCCGGCGTTTTGTCATATCTATGTTGAAAAAATGTCTCAGCCAAAAAATGTTGTGCGACGATCCGCTTAACCATCGCCCGACACGCAATGGAAATGACTCCGGTTGAAATTATTCCGCTTGCAAGCAACACTGTTTAAATTTTTTACCGCTGCCACAAGGGCAAGAATCATTCCTGCCAACCATTTTATAAGGGTTGACACGATGAGCCCGGGCACCACTTTGCTGTTCATCCGCAGCACAGGCGACTTCATGAATCATGATGTCCAGATGCTCAATCATCTCGGCCAGATAAGGCGGGGCGTCAATCCCTGCATCTTTCATCTGCTGACGGGTTTCTGCTTCATCCACGGCCAGCATCAGGCTGGTCAGTAGTGCTTGCAGCATCCGTTGGGTTCCATCCGACACCGATACGTGCTGCCAATGGGATTCCAATAAAGGCCAGACTGTCATAAACCCCGACGCAAATTCAGCCAGTGCATGCCGATCGGTAACATCGAGAAAGTCATCCACGTGATACTGATCACTCAATAATGCTGAATATTGCTGTTGATAATGAGCCGTCAATGCTTGTTCTGCAGTATCGGTAAGTTCCGTCATCAAACGTGACATCCACTCATGAGCCACCAGCGGCTGACAAGCCATATTGGCGGCGAGCAGTGCGCCTTCAAGAAATAATGGTGACTCGTCTGTCGGCAGTTCAGTAACATTCAGCAATGAATCAGTCATGGGATGTTTTATTCCTGTTTTTCAGTGGCCGTGCATTATACCGATAACACCAGTCAATGGCACGCAGTGGATAGATTCTGGCGTGACATTTGCGACAGACCCCATTACAATCGCGCGTCCTGATAGAAGAGCGGAAGTTTATGCGTATTGTTCTGGGCCCGATGGAGGGTGTGCTCGATCATCTGATGCGAGAAATACTGACAGAAATGAATGATTACGACCTCTGTGTGACAGAATTCGTCCGGGTTGTCCATCAGTTGCTGCCCAAACACGTCTACTATCGTCTCTGCCCGGAACTGCAACATGGTTCGCGCACTCGTTCCGGGGTCCCCGTGAATATTCAATTACTCGGACAAGACCCGGACTGGATGGCAGAAAATGCTGCGTTTGCTGCCGAACTCGGTGCACATGGCATCGATCTGAATTTCGGCTGCCCGGCAAAAACCGTCAATAAAAGCAAAGGCGGAGCAGCACTTTTAGCCCATCCGGAACTCATTTATCAGGTGGTGAAGGCTTGCCGAGCCGCAGTTCCCGAACAAATCCCGGTTTCCGCAAAAATCCGACTCGGGTTAGAAGACCCGCAAGACTGTTTTGAAATTGTCGATGCCGTTGAACAAGCCGGGGCGAACGAACTGACCGTCCACGCCCGGACGAAAGCCGGGGGCTACAAAGCCAGTGAAATTAAATGGGAATATATCCAGCAAATTCGCCAAAAAACCCGTCTGCCTTTAATTGCCAATGGTGAAATATGGGATGCCGCCGATGCACAGCGATGCATTGATGTCACGGGTGTCGAGAGTCTGATGGTTTGTCGCGGCGCATTAAATCGCCCGAATCTGGGCAATATGATCAAACACAATCATGACCCATTATCTTGGCTCCAAATCGTTGAGCTATTGCTGGTTTACTCTCGCTGTGAAGTCAACGGTGACAAGAGCAAATATTATCCGAACCGCGTCAAGCAATGGTTTTCTTACCTGCGTCAGGCTTATCCGCAAGCGAATACCTTGTTCCGGGAGATCCGGACGCTGACAACCGTCGAACCTATTGTTGAACGGATTCAGCATCATCAAGCCGAACAGCAAAGGGAGTCGGTATAAACTCGCTTTAACGCGACAATATCCGCAACCTTAGAAAATCAGCTGATTTTTGCCGCTCTCTTTTGCCGTGTATAATTTGTCATCGGCTGATTTTAAAATCGCATCAATATCATCCAACTCACTACCAGCTACGATTTCCACCCCGCCGGAAATGGTAAAACCACCGTCCACAACCATCTCAGATTCTTCACACAGTGCCTCTTTGACGCGCAGTAATGTTCTCCGGAGATGACTTTCGCGTTCAGCGGTTAAATACAGCACAAATTCTTCACCACCATAACGAGCCACGGTATCCGTTGCACGAATATGGCAGCGGATCTGGTCCCCGACATAACGGATAACATCATCCCCGATCTGGTGACCAAACTGATCATTTATCGCTTTAAAATCATCAATATCAAACATGGCAATCGCAACATAAGACTGATGTGGCGTATGGGCAAGAAAGGCTTCAAATCCACGTCGATTGCGCAGACCGGTTAATGGATCTCGCACAGCAAGTCCTTCATAGTAACTTTTCGCATGACGGGTATTCATAAACAGAAAGGACATCACCGCTAATATATACATGACGGTGATCAGCACTAAGGTATTTTGTTTCATCCTGATAAACTGATAGAGCTCATCCCCCCAATTCATGTCGTAATAAATCGCATGATGAAATGCGATTCCCGCATCCTGAAAAGAATAAGGTTGAAAAGCACTGGTAGGTAGTGACGTTTCGCGGGTATCAATAAAATGAAGCTTACCGGCAAAACGTTGATTAGCACTCAACAACTTATCTAGCATGATATTTAATGAAATAACCCCTTCGAACTGATGATTCGAGTAAACCGGTAACATCAGAGAAACAAGGCTTTCAGTCGATTTAAGTTCTTGAAGAACCGTCGGTCCACGCACTTTAATCAGCTGTTCTTCGCCTAAATCCTGATACACATCCCAGCTCGGTGATTGAATCTGTTCAAGTACATCGGTCGTCACATTGACCGAAAGTGTGTCCGGAGAAGAAATGATATAACCCGATGGATCGATATAGTGAACACCAATCAAATACTCATCCAGGTCATGAAGTAATGAAATCACCGGTGCCAGTGCAATTCTGAATCCCACTTCGTGATGGAGTGTGCTGTTTTTGTCACACAGTGCTTTATCACCGACGATAATGTATTCCAGTGCCTGTAAATGCGCGTTGGGATTACTGTCATTCTCAGTTGCTGCCAACTTCGGCCGCATATGACAGACGCCATTTACAATCTTGGTCGTATGGGTCAGTATCAGAGACTGACGAACTTTGATGTAGTTATTTAAGCTATAATCCAAAATGGTCAACATCTTGGATGCGCGAAAGAATTCCCGTTCAATTCTTTCATACTCTTCGTTCAGTTCTTTCTCCAATTGCCTGATATGACCTTCAAACAGCATCCCTACGAATGCCAAAGCAAAAACAAGTGGGGTCAGTAGTCGCCCTTTTATCGCAAAATATTTCTTCATTCACAGATATACACTAAGTGATAGGGGTTGTTCCTTTAAGCGTAATACAAAGAAGAACAACATAAATTAGCCAGCATTGAACTTATATCAAAATTTGATATGAAATATAATAAGAATTGATTTTTGTTATATGAAAATGATAGATATGCTCTGTAGGGTGGATAAAAAGTGCGTCGTCTCAACGCACTTCTCTTTAAAATTGTCTCATTACATTGCGGTTAAAGTCAGGACATCCTTGATATTCACGTCCATATCTTCCGGATAAATGACATATATTTGCAATTTATAGCGACCAACTGCGGTCGTATACCCCTCAATTTTATAACCATCTTGCTCGAGCTGTTGAATATAATATTTATTACCGGCATGGTAGAAAGTTGATTTTTTGAACTTGTCATCAAGCAAATGAGATCTAGGCGTCCAGTAAGAATTAACATCGACAGTTGTTTTATCGATAATCTGCACTTCAATGTTATCTTTATCAAACACCATCTTTTTCGTGATGATATTTCCTTGATTCACTGTCGAATTACTAAATTTCTTAAATTCACTGCTGTCTTCCTGATGAACCAATACAAACCCATCACTGAGTACAATGCGAGTATTGTAGGGAGCCGCTGAAACAACATTATCCTGAACCGTAATATAGCGGTTTTGTGAAGATGTCGCCGCACAGCCAGTCAGGATAAAAGTAGCCAAAATTAGACACAAAAAATTTTTCATATTCATCGATATTCCTCATGATAAGTTCAGGCATCATACATGAAATAAATCAATAAATTCAATTAAGTATGATCATATTTCCATAATTACTTCACAAGAATATGAAAAACATCAATATTATGAGTAATGACCGCATCCATCTTTGTCTGATTGGTCGGGGGGGACAATAAAAAAGACGCGCTGACTGCACGTCTTTGTGGATAAAGTGGTTGGCAGAAACGCGCTCAACTCAAGAGTAAACTATCATCAGCCAATGTCTCCCCTCTGACCTTGGAGAACATGTCCAGCAAATCCGGTACATCCATATGCTGCCGTTGTTCTCCGGAGACATCGAGTACAATCTGCCCCTGATGGAGCATCACCGTTCGGTCACCACAAGCCAGTGCATCTTTCATCGAGTGTGTCACCATCATCACTGTCAAATTAAACTCTTTCACAATTTTATTGGTTAGCTCGATAATAAAGGCAGCCATACGAGGATCGAGTGCTGCCGTGTGTTCATCCAATAACAATAACTTACTCTCTGCGAGTGTCGCCATTACCAGACTCACCGCCTGCCGTTGTCCTCCGGAGAGCAGGCCAATACTGTCACCAAGACGATCTTCCAGCCCCAGTCCCAATATACTGATACGCTCCTGAAACAGCTGACGTCGTTTAGAAGAGAGTGCATGTTTCCAGCTGCGGCGACTGCCCCGTTTGTAAGCCAGTGCCATATTCTCTTCAATGGTCAACGAACCACAAGTGCCCGCCAGCGGATCCTGAAACACACGCGCACAAAAATTAGCACGCTGATCAACACTCCGTCGCGTGACATCGGTATCATCGATCAATACCTTGCCACCCACCATCGGTGTTTCACCGGTCACAGCCCCCAGTAATGTTGATTTTCCGGCACCATTTGAACCGATGACAGTCAGAAACTGATGCTCAGGCACTGTCAAAGAGACCCCTTTCAAGGCACGGTTTTCAAGAATGGTTCCCGGGTTAAAAGTCACTTGTATATTTTCCAGCCGAATCATGCAGCACCTCCGGCTCGGTTCGCTTTCATTTTCTTTTTCATACGCGGCATAATCAATGCAATAGCAACCAGTACAGCAGTGACCAGATTCAGATCGGAAGCTTGCAGACCAAACATGCCTGAACTCAGTGCAAATGCCACCGCGAGGCGATAAAGCACCGAACCAAGAATAACCGCGACTACGGCAACCCAGATACGTCTTCCGGGAATTAACGTTTGCCCCAGAATCACAGCCGCCAGTCCGACAACAATGGTTCCGACACCAGAAGTCACATCCGCAAAACTGTTGGTTTGCGCAAACAATGCCCCGGCAAAACCGACAAAACCATTCGACAACGCCAAACCAAAATAAGTATAAAATGCGGTGCTGCCACCTTGGGCTGCTACCATACGGGCATTCACACCGGTCGCTCGCAACCCCAAACCAAAATCACTGTTCAGTAGCCGGATAATCAATAAAGCGGATAGTAACACCAGCACACCAACGACCAGCGGGCGGATATACATGGGATCCCCCATCGCTTCAAATGGTGTCAAGATCGTATCTTCACCAATCAACGCCAGATTCGGACGTCCCATAATCCGAATATTGATTGAAAATGCGGCAATCATGGTCAGAATCGAGGCCAACAGGTTTAAGATACCACAACGAACCGTGAGAAAAGCGGTGACCCAACCGGTCATCGCTCCGGCAATCATGGCTAATCCGGTTGCGATCCACGGATTGATCCCCGCGACAATCGCTGTTGCAGCGACTGCCGCCCCCATAGGGAAACTGCCATCCACACTTAAATCAGGAAAATCCAGCACTCGGAACGTTAAGTAAACCCCAAGTGCAACTAATCCATAAATCAGCCCTATCTCCAGAGCTCCAAAAAAGGCAAAAGCAGACATTCCATACTCCCTTTCTGCTTATTCAATTCGGGCTGGCTCACCAGCCCGTTTATTGTTGTGATTATTTAATGCTGGTTGCACGATCCAGAACGGATTGAGGAATCTTGAAGCCCAGCTTATCCGCAACCGTTTTATTGATGACAAGATCAGAACCTTTTGCAACGGTAACATCCATCGAGCCCGGATCTTTACCATTCAGGATGTCAGCGACATAATCAGCGGTCTGAACGCCAATCTGGTAATAATCAAACCCGAGACTCGCAATTGCTCCGCGATCAACATAGGAGGTAGCAGCACCAAAAACGGGCGTTTTTGCCTGATTCGCAGTGACGATCATCCCTTCGATAGCACTCGCAACGGTATTGTCGATTAAGGCATAAATAATGTCAGATTTTTCAACGATACTTTGGGTCGCAGACTGGACATCGGCACTTTTCAGTGCGGTTGCTTCAACGAGTTTCAAGCCATTTTCTTTAACACTTTTTTTGAGAAGTTCGATTAAGCTGACGGCATTCGCTTCTCCGGGATTGTAAACAACACCAATAGTTTTAACGTCCGGCATTAATTCTTTAATCAGCTCAACATGCTGTTTGACAGGAGATAAGTCGGATAAACCCGTCACATTTTTCCCCGGGTGTTGCATGGTTTTAACTAACTTAGCTCCGACGGGATCAGTAACTGCAGTAAAAACGATGGGAATAGAACGGGTTGCAGAAACTAAAGCCTGAGCAGTTGGGGTGGCGATACCGACCAGCACATCCGGGCGCTCTCCGACAAACTGTCTGGCGATCTGCACAGCTATCGCTGGATTTCCTTGCGCGGTCTTATATTCAAAATCGAGATTTTTGCCTTCAATGTACCCTTTCGCTTTTAATCCATCCACAAGCCCCTGTCGGGTTGCATCCAAAGCTGGGTGTTCGACAATCTGTGAGACGGCGACTTTTGCCGTTTTCGCCATAATATTAGTTGAGGAAATAAGCGCCGCTCCGGCCAGAGCAGCGGTTGCTACCAGTTTTCCTGCTTTCATCGTGACTCCTTAAATCTAAGGCATTAAGTTTTAATGTTGTGTTTAATGTTGTGTTTCGTGTATTTGACTTGTTATTACTGCGTTACAGGCTGCAATGAACAACATTATTACCAGCAAGTTACAGTAAAGGGAAGTGTGATTTATACCTTCATCTACTCAGAAGAATAAATAGTGATAGATATATACATAAATCACAATCAGGCAGGGTGCAAATATTAAATAGATTTCATAACCTTTCGCAAAAAAGGCTATGAAATAGCAGAAATGTCGGGGCGCAAAAATTAAAACCAACGATCCAGTGCTGATTTATCCAGTTGGCGAAATGCTTTGTTTAATACCAGTGCTAACTCTTTATATCTGGGTTTAGCCTTGAGTGGTTCTAACGCAAAACCAGTCTCGACAATCTTTTGGTGCAGCTCGCGATACCATCCGGCTAGCGAAGGCGGAAGTCGTGTATTGGCTCGATTGCCTAACCACCAAATCCCCTGCAAGGGAAGACTGATGGCAAACAGAGCAATAACAATCGCCTGAGGCATCGCCCCGATATTGTGGAAAACCATTTGGGTTAGCACACTGATCGCTGCTACTGCTGGCATGACCTTCACGGCAAAACGAGTTGCTTTAATAATCCGCTGCTCAGGGAACATCGGAGCTAACTCTTTACGCATGGGCCAGATATCCATGTACTTTTGCCCGTCTCTCAGATTATGGATCAATCCTGCGTTATGGCTCATTGGCATTTCTCACTCACTGGCAGATAAACTATAAGAATAATTGAAATCTTCAACTAATCTCGTAAAATCTTGTCCGAAATTAATATTTGTTCAAATTTTTTTGTTATAATGGCCGAACATCGCTATCCTTTGCGCGCCTTACTGTCATTGTTGCCTCGATTTATTATTTAAGCAACTTTGAAACTTACTTTAGGTGATAATAAAACGTGTAACCTTTAAGTCAATCACGATAGGTAGACGTAAGTTGATGTTTGTTTGACCAGGATTAGTTTATGACCCACTTTGTCATATTACTCTTGGAACCGATTTTTATCTAAACCGATTATACAGGTAGTTACTCATGTCAAAGCTAGTTTTAGTTTTAAACTGCGGTAGTTCTTCTCTTAAGTTCGCGATCGTTGATGCCGAAAATGGTAATGAGCATCTCACAGGTCTTGCTGAATGTCTCCACCTCCCAGAAGCCCGAATCAAATGGAAATTGGATGGTAAGCATGAAGCACAACTAGGAAATGGTGCTGCCCATGAAGAAGCTTTAGCTTTTATCGTTGAAACCATTCTCGCATCTAAACCTGAACTGGCAGATAATCTGGCAGCGATCGGTCACCGAATTGTTCATGGCGGTGAGCAGTTTACTCAATCCGCTTTGATTGATGATTCCGTTCTGAAAGGGATCGAAGAAGCAGCCACATTTGCACCACTGCATAACCCGGCTCATGTTATTGGCATCAAAGCGGCACAGCACGCATTCCCAAGTCTGAAAAATGTAGCGGTTTTTGATACCGCGTTCCATCAGACAATGCCTGAAGAATCATTCTTATACGCCCTGCCATACAAACTCTATAAAGAGCACGGTATCCGCCGTTACGGTATGCATGGCACATCCCACCTGTTTATTACGCGTGAAGCGGCAGAACGTCTGGGTAAACCGGCCGATCAGCTGAACATCATCAACTGTCATTTAGGCAATGGTGCTTCTGTTTGTGCGATTAAAAACGGTCAATCCGTCGATACGTCGATGGGGTTGACGCCACTGGAAGGTCTTGTGATGGGGACACGTTGTGGTGATATCGATCCTGCAATCATTTTCCATCTGCATGATGCGCTTGGCTATTCAGTGAAAGAGATCAACACCATGCTGACCAAAGAGTCCGGCTTGCAAGGTCTGACTGAAGTCACTTCCGACTGCCGTTATGTTGAAGACAACTACGGTACAAAAGAAGATGCAACCCGCGCAATGGATGTATTCTGTCACCGTCTGGCAAAATATGTTGCCGGTTACACTGCCAGTATGGATGGTCGTCTTGACGCCATCGTATTTACCGGCGGCATCGGTGAGAACTCAGCACCGATTCGTGAAATGGTGTTAAATCGTTTAAGTATTTTCGGCATTCAGGTCAACCAGGAAGCGAACCTGAAAGCCCGCTTCGGCGGTGAAGGTACAATCACTACTGAAGAGAGTCGAATTCCAGCCATGGTCATCTCTACCAATGAAGAGTTGGTCATCGCTGAAGACACTGCAAGACTCGCAGGTCTGTAATGTCACACTGGCTAACTCGATGAGTTAGCCAGTTTTGTTCTGGGGCTTAATTATTTCTATACGTTAAGCTTTGTTCCTTTCTGCAATCAATTTTTCATTTGAATTGCAATCGATAGCTAAAGGTACTCTACTCATGTCTCGTACTATTATGCTGATCCCTATCAGTGCCGGTGTTGGTTTAACCAGTGTCAGTCTTGGGGTAATCCGCGCGATGGAGCGCAAAGGCGTTAAGGTCTCGTTTTTCAAACCAATTGCCCAACCTCGTCACGGCGGAGACCAACCGGATCTGACTTCAGCCATTTTAAGTTCAAGCAGCGATATCAAAATCGCTGAACCCATGCAGATGTCAAAAGTTGAAACATTGATTGGTAGTGAACAGATGGATGTTCTGCTTGAGACCATCGTGGAAAGATATAATCAAGTGAACAAGGATTCCGAAGTCACTCTGATTGAAGGTCTGGTTCCAACCCGTAAACATCCGTTCGCCAATCAGGTCAATGCAGAAGTTGCCAAAACTCTCGGTGCTGAAATTGTCTTTGTCGCCACACCGGGAACAAACAATCCAACCCAGTTGAAAGAACGGATTGAAGTGGCTTGTTCAAACTTCGGTGGCACGAAGAATAATAATATTTCTGGTGTCATCATCAACAAGCTCAATGCACCGGTTGACGAAGACGGCCGCACCCGCCCTGATTTGTCTGAAATTTTTGATGATAGCGATCAAGCTAAACAGACCAATCTTGAAGTGATGCAAATCTTCAACTCCAGCCCGATCCGGGTACTGGGCTGTGTGCCATGGCGTATCGATCTGATTGCGACACGTGCGATTGATATGGCAAAACACCTGAACGCAGAAATCATCAACGAAGGTGAAATCAACACACGCCGGATCCGAAGTATTACATTCTGTGCCCGCTCACTACCGAACATGATTGAGCATTTCAAACCCGGCTCTCTGTTGGTGACTTCGGCCGATCGTCCTGATGTGATGGTCGCCGCAGCGTTAGCAGCCATGAACGGTGTCGATATCGGTGCGGTACTTCTGACCGGTGGCTACGACATGCCAGAAACGATCATGAATTTGTGCCGTCCGGCATTTGAATCCGGTCTGCCAATCTTTAAAGCCCAAGGAAATACTTGGCAAACATCACTGAACTTACAGAGCTTCAGTCTGGAAGTTCCAGCGGATGATAAAGAACGGATCGAGTTCGTCAATGAGCATGTTGCCAGCCATATTGACGGGCCGTGGATTGATTCTCTGACAGAAGGTACACAAGGTATTCGTCGCCTCAGTCCGCCAGCTTTCCGTTACCAGCTCACCGAATTTGCACGTCGTGCAAATAAACGCATTGTGCTGCCCGAAGGTGATGAACCTCGCACGGTCAAAGCCGCTTCTATTTGTGCTGAGCGTGGCATCGCAGAGTGTGTTCTGCTGGGGAATCCGGAAGAAATCAAACGCGTCGCCATCCAACAAGGCGTGGAATTGGGTACGGGTATTACCATCATCAACCCAAGCGATGCACGTGAACAGTATGTTGAACGTTTGGTTGAGCTGCGTAAGAACAAAGGGATGACGGAAGTTGTCGCCAGAGAACAACTGCAAGATACTGTTGTACTCGGCACCATGATGCTGGAAAAAGGTGAAGTTGACGGCTTGGTTTCCGGTGCAGTGCATACAACGGCCAATACCATTCGTCCCCCATTGCAATTGATTAAGACGGCACCGAATGCGTCACTCGTGTCTTCAATCTTCTTTATGTTGCTGCCGGATCAGGTTCTGGTTTATGGGGATTGCGCCATCAACCCGGATCCAAATTCTGAGCAACTGGCTGAGATTGCCATTCAATCGGCTGATTCAGCCGCTGCATTTGGCATTGAACCACGGGTTGCGATGATTTCCTACTCAACAGGAACTTCAGGTCAGGGTGCGGATGTTGATAAAGTTCGTGAAGCAACTCGCATCGCCCAAGAAAAACGCCCTGATCTCATCATTGATGGTCCGCTTCAGTACGATGCAGCAATTATGGAAAACGTTGCCGCATCGAAAGCGCCGGATTCACCGGTTGCAGGGAAAGCGACAGTATTTGTATTCCCCGATTTGAACACCGGTAATACAACCTATAAAGCGGTACAGCGTTCTGCTGATTTGGTCTCTATCGGTCCAATGCTGCAAGGCATGCGTAAGCCTGTGAACGATCTGTCTCGTGGTGCACTGGTAGACGATATTGTTTACACCATCGCTCTGACAGCGATTCAGGCAAGCCAAGAACAGAAATAATATCTGACGGCTCGTAACCTTAACAGAAAAGCCCTCACTTCAAATTTGAAGTGAGGGCTTTTTATTATTTACCCTGATGCATTGTGAATCGTCACTCAATCACAGACACTCACGGTTATCGATTTACACGGCATCAATTCATTACCGTTAATCGAGGTGATCTCTGCCATGTGGAGAGAGCAGATCCAGCTCAGGGCCAACCGGGACTACCTGAGTCGGGTTAATCCCTGTATGACTGAAATAATAATGTCGCTTGATATGATAAAAATCGGTCGTGTCTTGAATACCCGGCACTTGATATAACTCTCTCAGATAACCGGACAAATGTTTATAATCCGCAATACGCCGTTTATTACACTTGAAATGCCCGACATAGACCGAATCGAAACGAATCAGGGTGGTAAATAACCGCCAATCCGCTTCGGTCAACTGATTACCAACCAGATAACGGCTCCCCGCAAGGTGCGCATCGATTCTATCCAGTTCGTCGAATAATGCTTCATAGGCTTCTTCATAGGCATCCTGAGTGGTCGCAAACCCACACCGATAAACCCCGTTGTTCACATTCGGATAGATCCGGTCATTCCAATGATCAATCGCGGCTTGTAATGCTTTAGGATAAAAATCCAGCGAATTACCGGTCAGATGATTAAATTCGCTGTTAAACATCCGAATAATCTCAGACGACTCATTACTCACAATCGTATTGGTCTTTTTATCCCAAAGTACGGGAACAGTAACCCGTCCGGTATAATCCGGTTTGGCATGCGTATAAACCTGATACAGACGCGTATGACCAAATAGCGGCTCCGGCATCCCGAAGGTCCAGCCTTCAGACATCATATCCGGACAGACAATTGTGACATCAATGTGCTCATTCAACGCTTTTAGCTGACGAAAAATCAGAGTGCGATGTGCCCATGGGCAAGCCAGAGAAACGTAAAGATGGTAACGTCCGGATTCCGGCTGAAACGGCGCATCAGGTTCGTTCCGAACCCAGTCACGGAAGCCCGCATCTTCACGAACAAACCGCCCTTGCTGGCTCTTTGTATCGTACCAAACATCATGCCATGTACCTTCAATAAGCTTTCCCATAAATCCCCCTTATCTCTGTATCAATGGATTATAGGAAAAGACAGCCTGATTCAACACTCATTATCTCTGGCTTTCATATTCAAATAATTCGAATAAACAAATATATATGCTGCCATACGTCACACTAGCATATAAAAAAACAAATCATCGGACACGAAATTCTATATTTTTCCATCATTAAAAATGATGATAAATAATAAAAACACCGACTCAATATAAACATAAAAACACATATAAAATAAATTAAATAATAAAAAAACCAGCTATATATTGAGTAAAAAATAATAACAAAACCTGCACAACCCTACCCTGCACGCGATAAAAAATGCCTTATTTTCTTGCTGATGGCGCACTAAACCAGTAAGCAAATATACCGTTCAAAAACCTCAGCAGAACAAACATAAAGCATTGATAAATATAAATAACATAATGATATAGCTATCATAATAATACGTGATAAATTGATGCTGTTCAGGTAAAATAACAACCGTCGAATATACAGGAGAGATCACAGTGAATACGATATGGTTAACCGGAGATGCTGTCGTTGATTTAATCCCTGACGGTAAATCTCATTATTTAAGATGTCCGGGAGGCGCCCCCGCAAATGTTGCTGTTGCGATTGCTCGCTTAGGTGGTAAAAGTGCATTTTTTGGCCGCGTCGGTTATGACCCGATGGGTAAATTCATGCAACAAACATTGACTGAAGAATCGGTTAACACCGATTATTTATTGCTTGATAAAGCACAACGAACTTCCACTGTCGTCGTTGATTTAGATGATCACGGTGAACGTAGTTTCACCTTTATGGTAAAGCCGAGTGCAGATCAGTTTCTAACCACTGATGATATCCCACAGTTTCAAGCCAATGAATGGTTACATGTGTGCTCCATTGCACTGGCAAATGAACCCAGCCGAAGTGCGACAATCGCCGCCATTCAACAAATCAAACAAGCAGGCGGATCATTCAGTTTTGATCCCAACCTGAGGGAAGAAGTCTGGTCAAACCCGACAGAAATGATTCCCACTGTGATGCAGGTTATACGTCAGGCAGATGTGGTTAAATTCTCCGCAGAAGAACTCACGTTACTCACGGACACAGCAACCGTTGATGCCGGACTCAAAGCGTTGGCTGCATATTCTATCCCCTTGATTGTCATCACATTAGGCGCAGATGGAACACTCATTGTCAGTCAGGGTGAGCAGATCAAAGTCCCGAGTCGTCCGGTGAATGTTGTTGATACCACAGGTGCCGGCGATGCTTTTGTCGGGGGAATGCTCTGTCGTTTAGCGGAATTTGAACAGTGGAAAAACCGGGACACGATCGTTGATGCTGTGACATGGGGAAATTGCTGCGGTGGTTTGGCAACGACACAAAAAGGGGCCATGACCGCTCTGCCACATCGTCATGAATTACTGGAACTCATTGACCATTAACGGATAAAAATTTTTTAAAACAACCAACGGGTGAAGCAACAACCGCTTCACCCGTCCCTAAATAGATGCTATGCACAATAAGGCGCCGCTGGCGCATGAAGTTCGTAAACCTGTAAATTCACTGTGGCATCTTTGACAGATAGTCGTGTGGCGGACTCCGGTGTAAAGACCCGGGTCGTCATCACGGCTTCACCATGATTAATAAAGATTTCCAGTGACGAACGATCAGCCAGAATCTGCAATGCAACACTGCCGGAAGATAATTCAACTTCGCGGACAGTATCCCCTTCTTCAATCTGCGTCTTGGTGCGATCCAGTAGTAAGCGATGTTTAATCGGATCGAGATAAATTTCAACATAGTATTGGTCATCTGCGAACAGACGCAGCCGGCTTCCCCACTCGAGTTCGACAAACAGTTCAAACGTTTTCGTATGCAAATCGACCGAATCATTATCTAATCGGATATCACGTAATTCACCCCGCAGGCTTGCCAATTCCCGGAGCGGATGCTGAACAATTTTTCCACCGACAAACTCAAGCTCACGCAATGCCGTCAGCTGATGAATCCAACCGGAATGACAAGTCGGATGCTTCAATTCATCCGGTAACCCCATCCAGCCACACATCACCCGACGCCCATCCGGTGTTTCCATACTCTGCGGTGCATAAAAGTCGAAACCGTGATCCAAAACCTGAAGCTTTTCAATTGAAATTTGATCCTGCGCGTTGAATGACACCTGAGCGATTCGATTCTGGTGGGGAACTGTATTAAATTCACTTTCAGACTGAATACCTTGCGGTGCAAACACAAAACAATCCTGACCATTCAAACTGAAAATATCCGGGCACTCCCACATGTACCCAAAATCACCCAGTTCATGCCCATACAGATTATCAAATTGCCAATGTCGAAGATCTTCAGAATGGTAAACCGCCAAACGGCCTTGCAGCGCGGTGGTTTGTGTTCCGAGAAACATCATCCACTTACCATTTCGATGAATCACTTTTGGATCGCGCGTGTGCCCAGTAACACCCGGTGGTAATTCCCGGATGACAGGCCCGATCTTATGCAGCGGTTCTCCCGCTTGTGAAATCGCGGCACATTGCATTGTTTGACGATCGCGTTCCTCGCCGAGCCTGACATTCCCCGTATAAAAGACCATCAACTCTTGATCCAAACTGACTGCATGACCGGAATAAACGCCGTGACTATCAAACCAGTCTGACGGTGTCAGGGCAACACCATTCCATCGCCAATTCAGTAAGTCATCACTCCGTGTATGAACCCAATACTTATCGGTATGGGCACAACCAACCGGAGACCACTGATAAAATAAATGGTACTGCCCATGATGAAAGATGAAACCATTCGGATCATTCAATAACCCACGCGGGGGCGCAATATGCCAAGACGGACGATAATGACAGGCAACGGGTTGTGCCAACTCAGTCAGTTGTGTTCTTTGCTGTGCTTCGATGGCTCTTCCCAGACGGAATAAAGCCGCTTCATCCACACTCTCATCAGATAAAGCAGTGAGATGCCATTCTTCTAATACTTTTTCAAGAACGACATCAACCGGCAAATCCTGAATTACATCCGGATTTCGGACCGCGAGAGAAACATGATGTTCTGGCAGCAGAACCCGGTAGATATTACTGACTCCGCCAGCCAACTCGATGAGGTCTTCTAAGCACATGTATCGATAATCCTATTTTCTTGGGAACGTTCTCAAAATATAGATCTATTCAAAAATTGCAAGAGTACGCCATGAATTGGTCATACCAAATTCATATTATGTGAACATTGGCACAACTCTTCACCGGTTAGCAGGTTTCACGTTCAATATTCTCGAAAGTCAGCACCACTTTGCTCATTTCTCTGCCACGTCCCTCGATTCGATCAAGCAGCATTCTCGCTGCATTTTCTCCGGCTTTATCGAAGGCGTAATTAAACGTTGAAAGCGATGGATTACTGATATAAGCCAGCTCATCATTACCAACTCCCAGCACTTTGACCTGCTCTCCGACGGAGATTCCCATTTCCCGCATCGCTTTAATCGCACCGACAGCAATTCGGTCTGTTGCACAAAATAGTCCATCGGTTTCCGGGTATGCCAGCAAAAATTCACGGGCCAGACGGTAGCCCGACTCAATCGAGAAATCACCGTGGGCATGGAAAAGAACTTGCTGCTGCTGCATGTGCAGCGATTTTCCCAACCCTTGAGACCGAAGCTCATCCACAGCCAGATCATCGGTCTGTACACCAATAAATCCGATCTTCTGGCAACCTTGCGCGAGTAAACGCTGACCGGCTTCATAGCCAACACGAAAATCATCATGAATGATACTGGGGATATTATATAAAGAGCCATCCTGCCCGATCAGGACGACCGGAACAGAAGACTGCTGAATGGCTTTGATCAATGGCATATCCAGATGCGTCGCAAAAAATACAATGCCTTCAACCCGCTTCTGATTAAAGATCTGGATATACTCGAGTTCTTTACTATGATTCTGGTGGGTATTGGCCAGCAAAACATGTTTTCCTGCAGGCTCAAAAATGGCCGTCAAACCATCGACTCCTTGTGCAGTTGCATGTGATGAGACCCTCGGTACGATAACGCCAATTAGGTTCGTTTTCTGAGATTTCAAATCTTTTGCAACCTGATTGACGACATAACCACATTGAGAAACAGCTTCTAAGACTTTGATTTTAGTCGCTTCTTTCACGCCATATTCATTGTTAATCACCCGCGAAACTGTTGACTTTGAAACACCGGCTAACCTTGCGACATCATGTAAACTCGCCATTCCGTTTCCTTATGACTTTGGAATCAATTGCAATTATACCCAGCAGGCCTACAGAAAACTGGGGATAATGTGTCACCTTCAGTCGTGACAACGTGATTTTACCCTTGTTTTCATCATAATTCGTCGTCCCATTAGCGATCTGACTCACATAATAGTTCACATGGTTTTGACCATTTATCAATTATTGACAAAAATCCAAATTGCAAACGTTCCCAAAACATAAAATGATGAATACACAAAAATATAATCCAATAGCAGAATCGGAGTAAGTTATGGACTATCCAGTCATCGCGAAACAGCTGCTAGAGCATCTGGGTGGCAAACAAAACATCCAAGCCCTGGCACATTGTGCAACTCGTTTAAGATTAGCACTCAAAGACGAATCCGTGATAAATGAAGATGCAATTAGTGAAATAGAAGGTGTCAAAGGTCAATTCAAAGTCGCAGGGCAATACCAAATTATTTTTGGTTCAGGCATTGTCAACCAAGTCTACGCAGCCATGTCTGAAGCAACCGGAATGGCTGATATGTCAACCAATGATGTTGCACAAGCGGGTGCCCAGAAACAGAACATCGTCCAACGGGCAGTAAAAGGCCTGTCTGACATTTTTGTTCCCATCATTCCTGCGATTGTTGCCGGTGGTCTATTGATGGGGATATTTAACGTCCTTACGGCCAAGGGGCTGTTCATCGATGGTCAGTCCCTGATTGATGCCAATCCGGGATTAGCTGACCTTGCCAGCATGATCAATACTTTTGCCAACGCACCATTTGTTTACTTACCTATTTTACTGGCGTTCTCTGCAACCAAAAAATTCGGTGGCAACCCATTCCTCGGCGCTGCACTCGGGATGCTGATGGTTCATCCGGATTTACTGAATGGCTGGGGATTCGGGAGTGCATCGGTTCACGGTACAATCCCGACCTGGAATATTTTAGGCTTTGAGATTCAGAAAGTCGGCTATCAAGGGTCGGTACTCCCGGTTCTTGTGTGTGCATTTATTCTGGCGAAAATTGAAAATAGCCTGCGGAAAGTGGTTCCTTCCGTTTTAGATAACCTGCTCACACCGCTATTGTCGCTGTTCATTACTGGCTTCCTCACATTTACAGTGGTCGGCCCGTTCACACGCGATTTAGGCTTCTTGTTGGGTGATGGTCTCAACTGGTTATACGAATCAGCAGGTTTCATCGGCGGAGCCATCTTTGGCTTGATCTATGCGCCTTTCGTCATTACCGGGATGCACCACAGCTTCATCGCGATTGAAACTCAACTTTTGGCGGATATTGCAGTCACAGGCGGGACATTTATCTTCCCAATCGCGGCGATGTCTAACGTTGCGCAGGGCGCAGCATCTCTCGCTGTCGGAATGATGACCCGGGATCAGAAATTGAAAGGGATTGCCATCCCATCCGGAATTACAGCGCTACTTGGTATCACAGAGCCAGCCATGTTCGGTGTTAACTTAAAAATGCGTTATCCGTTCATTGCTGCGATTACCGGTTCAGCGGTCGCCAGTGCTTTCATTACCTTTTTCCATGTTAAAGCACATGCACTGGGAGCGGCGGGTTTACCGGGAATTATCTCCATCAATCCGGCAAAACTGAGTTATTATATTATCGGTATGGCCATTTCGTTTATCACGGCCTTCGGATTGACGTATGCTCTGGGTGTGAGAAATAAAGCGAAACAGCAACCCAACGCTGTGGCTTAACGGCTCCACCTTTATCCCCCTAGCCCATCAATGATGGGCTTTTTTTATCTCTCGTGACTCAAACGGATTCACTCTCCAGGTCAACCGCAGTGAAACTGATATACACATCTCTCCCGGCTGCCAGCTCCTCAACATGATAAGGCCACTGATAATGTTCGATAATACAACTGGTTAATTGCAGTCCCAAGCCGAACCCAAGACTCTCATCCGTTTCGCCAATCGCACTATAATTTCTAATTTTGACCGTCTGCCCTAACTGCACAATTTCCACCTGACCATGATATGTATGCTGAAAAGCATTCCTGATCAGATTTCCCAATACAATTCTGACCATTGCCAAAGGTAATTGATAGCTGGCAGGCTCTGTTTCGATGGTAATATCAATCTCTTTATCACGAACCAGATAGTCCAGTTCGCAGCAGATTTGATGGACTAATTTTTCCAGATCCACCAGCTCAGTCGATAAATGGTCAAACTTGCCCCGGTTCAGCCAAAGCAGCGTTTCACACAGCTCGGTCATGGTCATCCCCGCCCGGAGAATCCGATCCAACACTTCCTGTTGCTTTTCTTCTGTGCCCTCTTTTTGCAGGAGACGTTTCATCAACTGACTATTACTTCGGACAACCGAGATCGGTGTTCTTAATTCATGGCTGGCATGAGACAAAAACTGTTTCTCCCGATTTAGAGCCGTCTGCACCGACTGTAAACTCGAATGAATAATTTCAGCCAGATTATTTAACTCGTTGTAGTAGAAATCAGGCGCAGCACGATTCAGATTGCCGGAAGAGAGTTCTTTTGCCCAACCGATGAGACGTTCAACCGGAATCGCAATTCGATGCAGTAGTACCACCATAATCAATGCAAAGAGGGTAATAGCAATGATGGCATAAATCATAATGCGCAGATAATAATTCGTATCCGCATTATTTTGCTGGAGATGAGAAAGAATATCGGTAAAAACCCAGGAAATATAGAAGGTCCCTTGAGGGGCATCGTCATAACGCAATACAAAAGCAGCCGCGGTAGGAATATCAAACCAGTTATCGCGTTTGACATATTTGCCAAAAGCCTGATGAGCCTTTAATTTCGGAATATGCTCCCTCACCAGTTCAGGGGTATCCTCCCAACGTTGATAAACAGCAAATCCCTGTAGGTGGTTATTCTGTTGAACCTCTGAATTGGCAATCTCTCGTGCCATTTGAGTCATGCTGTAACGAATGGTCACGTCAGAGCCTTGGATAAAGAAACTCGCAGCCAAGGTCGAGAACACCAGAACGACCAACGTCCCGACCGAAATCACAGCAAATAAAAAATAGATCTTCAAACTACGACGAATTTGCATATCAGTCTTCCGCGGCTTTGATAGCAAAACCAAAACTGGGAACGGTATGAACCAGCGGTTTGAAACCCTCTTTATTGACCTGCTTGCGCAAGTTGAAGATATGAACTTTCAAACTGTTGCTATCGGGTTGTTCACTGCCCCAAACGGTCTGGATCAGTTTTTCCCGGGAAACTGTCGCGGGAGACTCACGCATCAGAATTTCCAGAATTTTGGTTGCTATCGGAGAAAGCTTCAACAATTCACCGGCCCGGCGAACTTCTTTACCGGCCAAATCTAACTCCAGATCGTCGACAACCAATTTTGAAACTTGCCCGCTCTTACGTTTCGATAAAACTTTCACCCGCGCAATTAACTCCTCCATCTCAAACGGCTTCACCAGATAGTCATCTGCGCCTTTCGAAAATCCTCGGAGTTTATCGTCAAGGGTATCTTTTGCGGTGAGCATCAGAATCGGGACTTGAATGCCTTGAGAACGGACCCGTTCACAAACAATCAGCCCCTCGATTTTAGGCAGGTTTAGATCCAGAACAATCACATCATATGTATGCGTGGTGATGAGATTGTAGCCAATCTGTCCATCGGCCGCATAATCTGCTTCTATGTCCTCAAGCGCCATGTAATCAATGATGGCCGTCGCCAAATCTAAATCATCTTCGACAAGTAATACTTTCAGCATCTGAAATTCTGACCACCCTCTTACCCGCAATTTTACCTGACTGTCCAATCATGATGATGTGCACATTCAGGTGCCGTGTGTCAATATCCACACGCAATGTAATAAAATTTTGGTTAAGAGTCGGTTAACTTCATCAAGAAGCGAGACATTATGCTGCGGCGCGATTGACTCGATTTGAGCGTAAGGTCCGCACGAAAGGGATCCCCTGCTGATCATGGGTCACTTCCGCTTCAACACCATACACATCGCGAATCAATTCCGGGGTTAATACCGTTTGCGGGCATCCTTGTGCGACTACCTTGCCCTGTTTCAGGACGAGTAAATGATCTGCGTATTGTGCGGCCAGATTCAAATCATGCAGCACCATCAGGGATACCCAGCCCTGACTTTCCGTCCGCTCGACCAAATGATCCAGCAAGACATGCTGAAAATGAAGATCCAATGCACTCACCGGTTCATCCAACATTAAAATCTCAGGACGACGCATCAACGCCTGCGCAAATAAAATCATCTGACATTGGCCACCACTCAGGGTCCGGACATCCCGGTTGGCCAGATGTAATAATCCGATTTGCTCCAATGCTGTCAGCGCATCTTTCAGCATCTGATCATCAACCCGCAGACTCAGTGCATCCAATTGACCAAGCAAAACCACCTCAATCACGGTCAGGCTGACATCCAGCCGAATATCCTGCGGCATATAACCAAATTGCTGACGCCAGGCTGAAATCTTTTTAGGCTGAAGGGACTGCTCACCAAAAACAATCTCCCCGGATTGGGGACGAATATCGCCAAACAGGGTTTTCAGCAGTGTGCTCTTACCTGTGCCATTCGGGCCAATAATGACGCTTACTTTGCCGGGCTGAAGGCTGAAACTCATTTGATCAGCCAGAGTTAACCCATCAATATTTAAATTTAAGTCAGTCACATGCAGCATCATGAACGCCTTTTACCAATAATGAGCCAGAAGAAAAACGGTACACCGATAATTGCGGTGACAATCCCAATCGGAAACAGTGCGCCAGGGACAATGACTTTCGAAAGCACCGACGCACTGGACAGTAAAAAAGCCCCGATCAGAAAAGATAACGGCAGGAAGAAGCGCTGGTCTTCCCCCACTAACATCCGGGCAATATTCGGTGCAACAATCCCGACAAAACCAATGATGCCGACAAAGCTGGTGGCTGTGGCTGTCATCACCGCAACGATAAACAGCGTTTTCAGACGTAAACGGGCGACATGAACCCCAAGACTTTTAGCCCGCTCTTCTCCCAGCCGCAGCGCAGTCAGTTTCCATGAATCTTTCAATAACATCAGTAAACAGACAACAGTCACGACAGCGGTAATAATCAGATTGACCCAATTTGCTTTCGAAAGACTACCAAATAGCCAAAACAGGATCTGCTGGCTCAATTCCGGAGAAGAGACAAATTGCACCAGTGACAGCAAGGATTGAAACAGGAACAGCAGTGCAATCCCGGCCAGAATTAACTGACCGGAAGTGATATGACGCATCATTGCCAGCGCAAAAAGAAAACAGGCGGAGAGCATACAGCAGAAAAAAGCGCCCAATGGGACAGCAATGTATGACTGGAGCCCCAGAGAGTCCATATACAGCATCAGCGCGGCACCAAACCCGGCGGCGGCAGCCATCCCCAATGTATAAGGACTCGCCATCGAATTATTTAACAGGGTTTGCATTTCCGCACCACCAATGCCGAGCGATCCGCCCACAATGACGGCCATCAGGGCAATCGGCAATCTGAGATTCGTCACGATCACCTGAGTCATTGAATCGACTGGGACAGAAAAACCCAACCACTGTAATATGGCGTTCGTGACCTGAGAGACATCCAGCATCGACGGTCCCGTGGCAACATCGAGAACAAACGATACGACCAATACAGCCAAAATGATGCCAATAACCGTCCAACGCCGTCTTTCATTGGCTCTCTGTTTCGCAACCGCTTCAAGCATTAAATCGACTTGCATGTTTTAACTCCGGTGACAATATGGCCGGCTCAGACCATAACTTCTATCATGAATCGGTAACTCGGACAGCAAAGTTCCCTCATACCTTCATCATCAACATTCCCCACTGCTCTGACTCGTCATATGAATCACTGGTGATGATCCGTTTCATTTAGAAAATCAGAAAGAGGCTGCATTATATCTAAACAAATATGAGAGTCATTCTTATTTTCAAAATAATCACTTCTCTGTCAGGATGCAGCGGTTGATATTGCATCGATTCGATGTTTAAAATCATGCACGTTGAAGTGACAGGCGAAGCTCCCTGACAGCACAACTCAAAAGGACACCCAGTTATGATTTCGTCTCCCTTATCATCGATTCCGGTTGTGCTGACCATTGCAGGTAGTGATAGCAGTGGTGGTGCCGGGATTCAAGCCGATATCAAAACGATTTCCGCAACAGGCAGTTACGCCTGCTCGGTCATTACCGCATCCACCGCTCAAAATACTCAAGGGGTATTCGATGTATTACCGCTTCCCGTCAGTCATGTGAAACAACAACTGGATGCGGTATTTTCAGATTTAAACATTGTGGCCGTCAAAATCGGAATGCTCGCCAATGCAGAGATTGTAGAAGTGGTCGCCAACAAACTTCAGGCTGTTCATCCCGACCATCTGGTCATCGACCCGGTGCTATTATCAACCAGTGGCCGGAGATTACTGAGTCAGGATGCTTTGAAGCCATTACAAGAGATGCTGTTTCCAATGGCAGATTTAATCACACCAAATATTCCGGAAGCCGCGGTGCTGCTGGGCTATGCATCAGAAAATTCCGGTGATGAGTCAGCAGGGGCACGCCCCGGAATGATCGCAGATTTAAAGCGACTCGGTTTACCTGCCATTTTACTCAAAGGTGGTCATGCCGATGACCCGCATTACAGCCAAGACTGGTTGATCACAGACTCAGCAACGACCATGTTTAGTGCGCCCCGGATTCATGAATTAAACACCCACGGCACAGGCTGTACACTCTCTTCAGCGATTGCTTCTTATCTGGCCCGCGGTGATTCACTTTCTTCAGCTGTTGCAGCCGCTAAAACTTATATTTCCGGAGCCATTCGTCATGCAAACCAATTGGACGTGGGACAAGGAAAAGGACCGTTACACCATTTCTATCGATACGCTGGCGATCGATAATGCATTCATCACTGAGATATCTTGTATTAGCCAATATAAACCGTAATCGGCATATTGGTCTGTTTCTCAATCGACTTCAGTCGAGACAGTAATACGGCACTAATAGCGTTTCCTGCGGTGAGCATCAGATTACCGTTCGGTAGATAGAGATCGCGTTTGATAACCATCCCCGGTTTAATTTCACTCAGCCCGATACAGAGTTCGACCCCTTCTTCGACCTGACTGGGTTGCTTCAGCATCTCAAGGTAGATATCCACAACCTGAGGATCATACATTTCCCCCGCCTGCTGTTTGAGATAGCCTTGTGCACTGCGGGTGGTCATTCTTTTCGGGTTATAAGGTGAAGCGACATAAAAATCATAGTCTTTCACCACTTTAATCACTCGGGCACCGATCGGTATTTCCGGTCCTCGCAAATGGTCCGGCCGACCCAAGCCATTAAAGAGTTCATCCTGATGGCGAATAATTTCAACCAACGGCTCAAAGCGCTTGATCCGCTCGACAATGGTTGCCCCGACAACCGCATTGGCACTTGGTGAAATCGGCACCTGACTTTCCGGATCAACTTTGGTCATTTCAATTTCCGAGTCCCGGGCGCCAATCAGACCAATCTGGTGCATCAGACCACATAAATAGATATGACCGATTTCGGTCTCCGGTAATTTCAGACGTTGTGCGACCGATTTCGCCTGATTGGCAATTCGCTCAGCATGATCCGCCGGGAACCCTGTCCGATGCTGAATAATCGCGGTCACCATGCCCAGAATATCTCTGAACGTTTTATTCCGGCTTTTCAACAGCATTTCTAGCCGGGTATTCGACGTACTTAAGGCTTGGGTTCTTTCTTGAACTTGTAATTCTAATTGATGATTAAAATCGGATAATTTTTGGTTGGAGTCTTCCAGCGCCTGATTCATCGTTTCAAGCTGTTGATTGCGCTCTTCAAGCTCTTGGGATAAGCGTTCTTTCTCTTTGGTTAAGCGGAAAAACTCTGCGGACTTAGCAACGATTAATTTTAAATTTTCATTGTCCCAGGGTTTACTGATATAAGTATGAATGCCACCGGCATTGACAGCTCTCACGGTAGACTGAATATCACTGTATCCCGTCAGTAGAATACGAATGGCATCAGGCGCAATTTCTTTCGCCTGAGATAAAAACTCCGCACCATCCATCTCGGGCATGCGCATATCGGAGATGATGATCGATACTTCGTTCTCTTGCAAATACGTCAAGGCTTCCCGGCCATCATTAAAACTCACCACATCATAATCAAGACGCAGCACCCGATTGAGCGCCTTCAGAATATCATTTTCATCATCCAGTAAGAGCAGTGTCAGTCGTTCTGATGCTGTAGCATGACTTTCCATGATGATCGCTCCCGCTTCTGTTAGCTTTGAGAGAACAATATTGCGCTTGTTCTGATAAAACCGGACTACCGGCCTCGCATGAATGCCAAGGAAATTTTCTCTGTAAGTAATTCAATTATATTATACTTTTCAAAGGTTGGTGAAAAATGTACCAGACCTTGCCACCACCATCCTGATTGAGTCCGGGAAATGGTTCATCCGCGTCCTGTGACAAAGTCTGAGAACCGCATATTCATCCTCATCCAAGTCCATGAACCCTCATCAGTACAGCGCGCTTAAGGCAGACTCACAACACAAGGCAACCGAATCACCGCCAGAGTCCCTTTGCCCAATTCAGACTCAATTGAAATGAAACCCAAATGTTCTTCGATAATTTCTTTGGCAACAGAGAGTCCTAACCCGGCACCACTCCCCACTTGTTTGGTGGTAAAAAACGGTTCAAAAATATGTTGCAAATGTTCCTTGGAAATCCCCTTACCATTGTCTTGAATCGATAAACGGACGTTACGCTTTCTCGGCATGAGCACACTGGTTTCATATCCCAACTGGATAGAAATGCAGCCACCAGCATGTGTAATCGATTGGAAAGCATTCATGAGCAGATGGATAAACGCTTGTTGCAGCTTATTAGATTGCCCTTTGACATACATGGGTCGCTCCGGTGTCTGATAATCCACCTTAGCCCGTAGTTTGAGTTCACCCAGAATCAGCCCCAGCGATGAACTAATCACATCCCGCAGATCAACCACTCCGACGTTTGAACTGGATACATGGTTATAGACATTCAGACTCGAAACAACATTCTGAATTCGGGTTAGTCCTTCAAGTGTTTCTGAGATAATGTCGGCACTGTCATCCAACAGCGTTTCTACAGATGTGCATTGTGAATCAGGCAATGTTGAAACAACGTGTTTAAACTGGCTCATGTAGGCGCTGAGCGTTCCTAAATTACTCATAATAAATCCCAAAGGATTATTAATTTCGTGGGCAACGCCAGCTGCCAGTTTTCCTAAAGAGGCAAATTTTTCAGTCTGCTCGACATCCCGGTTGTTATACATCGTTTCGGTCGATGTTATGTAGGTCAGAGCAATCTTCACCACATCAATAATATAGTGTAGTGTCTCTAAATTTTTTTGATGACACAGCGCCTCAGACGGTGAAGTCAGGAACATCGTATAGTGACGAGAACCGATCTGGACCGTCACGACCAGAGCTTGACTGACGGTGGGGAAAAAAGGCGCATAATTCTCCGCCCAAAAACTGGATTGTTCGAGTTGCTCGATAACACAAAACTCATCTTGAGTGAATATCGGGAAGAATTGCTCCCGGATCGGCCCCGTTAATACCGGGCGAGAACGTATCAGGCGGAGAGAACCCAATTCATGGACAGCAAATAGGTAAACGTCGGTGTCTGCAAATGTTTCACTCATGAAGTCCACAAACAGGTCGAGACTATCGTCCTGAGTCTCGGTGATCAGCATCAGCCGCAGAATGTCCAGAGCGCGATGCTGTTCTGCACACAACGGTCCGGCTTCAGAGAAAATCATCGGCTTGACTTGCATATCGTGCTTTATTGACGGATGTCCCACATTATCTATCCTTCAGTGTCCAGACCGAAACCCAAAACGTGACTCAGTTTGTTGCCGATTCAACAACTTCATCGGTTGCCGTCACTTTATTGATCGGAAGCTGAATAATAAATTCACTGCCGACACCGATCTCACTTTGGACCGCGATTGTTCCTTTATGCGTTTTAATGATCCCATACGATACCGATAATCCTAATCCGGTTCCGGAACCAACAGCTTTCGTGGTAAAGAAAGGATCAAAAATGCGATCCTGAATTTCAGGCGGAATACCGGTTCCCGTATCACGAATCCGAATTTCAACATAGTGTTCATTGGCTTGATGTACGGAAATATAGATGGTCCCTTCCCCATCAATCGCCTGACTGGCATTGAGTAAAATATTCAGCAACACCTGATTGATTTGCATAGGCTGACAATAAACGTCTGGAATATCAGTCTGGTAATCTTTTTCAATCGTAATACTGTACTTAATCTCGTTATGGATAATTTTTAGGGTCGATTCTATCCCATGAACAAGGCTGGCATATCCCCATTCCGAACCATCAATATGTGAAAAATCTTTCAGGTTTTTCACAATAGACATCACCCGGGATGAACCTTCCAGTGATTCCTGAATTAAATCAGAGGTATCTTCCAAAATAAAGTTCACTTGTTGCTGATTTAACAGCGTTTCACAATGTTCTGCTAATGCACTATCCCCGGCTCCCTGAATCATATTTTTCATTTCATCAATGACTTGACTCAAACGTTGAAAGTAATCATGCAAGGTCTGAATATTCGATGTGATAAAGCCGACCGGATTATTAATTTCATGGGCGATCCCCGCGGATAACTGGCCGATAGACGCCATTTTTTCCGATTGGATCAACTGTCCTTGCGCCTCTTCCAGTTTCTTAATCAACATTTTTTGTTCTTGATGCTCGATTTCGAGTTGTTGTGAAATCTTGCGCAGTTGTGCTTGCTGGCTGGCTTGAATGGTCACGTCATAAACACAAAGACAGACATGCTCAATCGTACCGTCTTCATTGTGGATAGGGATCACTTCCAGATTTTGGAACATTTGTTCTTCTTCGCCGGAAACCGGGCGAGAACTTTTGAAGGGTAAGACGTGTGGTTTTTGCTCCCATGATGAAAAACTTGATGACTCAATCACTAACGCGGTATCAATCTTTCGTTTCAAATAATCAGCGGACTGAGGAAAAAGCGTCAGAATATTCTGTCCCTGCATTGTGTCACCAGCGTAGATTGCCCGTGACTGAAAGTATTCATTCGCTTTTATAATCACGTAATCATTGCGAATAATACACAATGCAAAATTGAGCTGATCTAACAGATCTGACAGCAATAACCTACTTTTAGCCATACTGACTCCTATAATAATTCATCTAGGCGCTCAAGCATTCTGTCCAATTCCCTGTCAGCAAAACAAATGATCGTTCTTGCTGAAAACGAGTCTTTTTCAATCAGAAACGAAATTTCCATAATCAGGGAAAGTTTCCATTCAGAGACAGGTAGCGGTTGTTTTGAGGGTTCAAATAATACTGGCGGCTGAATTTTAGTTTTAACTTCGATTTGTTCACATAACCCCCGGAGGCTTGCCCCAGACAAAATATTCGAAATATCCAGAATACTTTCTTCTCCATTCACAGAATCGGAACTATGCCCTTTGATTCGGTTCAGATCTGCCACAATTTGTTGGCATCCGCCCCGGCTGAGCAACGTAATCAACTCACCATCCATCCCCCCAAAAAATGATTGCCGCGTATAGTAGTAATCCATCTCCGACTTTTTCAGACGGACGAGATCTTCATCCGTAGCTAAACGGATATTCGGCACAGAAATCGTGACATGGCGATCCAGTAAGGTCGCTAACTTATTCGCGGCCCTCCCCATCGATATATTCATGAACTCTTGGAGTGCATCTTGATGATCTGCAGAAAAAATTGTATTCATAGCAATCCTACCCCATGTAATACATGTTCTAATTGTGTCGGGTCTAACGGCTTCTGAATAAATGATGCAGCACCTAATTGTTTGACTCTTTCCTGAGAATAAGGCTGAATGTCTGCGCTAATCACGATCACCACCGTTTTTGCATCAATCTGATGCAGGTGCTCTAAAACTTCAAACCCATCCATTTCCGGCATGGTTAAATCGAGAAACATCACATCGGCCAGTCCCTGATTATAATTGTGAATCGCCTCTTTCCCGTTCGACGCTTCATGGATACTCACATCCCACCGCTCAGGTAACGCCCTCATCACCGATTTACGCGACATTTTTGAATCATCTGCTATCGTTACATTCATCACCATTGGCATTTCCCCTCACGTTCAAAAAACAATCAACGCTGTTGTGATATTGTTCATAACTGTATTCTTATAACCAGATTATTTATCATCATATTATTCATAAAATATTTTTATAATCATAAGGTTATGCTGCTTCTAATAATAATGCGCTTAACGTCAATACAACATTGCCAATAGCTTCGGGCAATTGCTCAGCGACTCGCTTGAATTGTTCTTCCGTCTTGAATTTTTCAATCCTATAAGCCAGACCGACAATGCTGCCATACACAGCCGTCTCATCCTGACTGAGAAAATCGATATGACGCTGAGATAAAATAATGTCACCGATCTCAATATCATACCCCCATAAAATCAACAGATAAGCCGCCGCTACATGGTGGTCATAGTAGCCCTCTTGTAACCCCAGATATGTTCTGACATTTTCAAGTGTCGCACCTTCTTCCAGCACGATCAGTGTGCCGATAGACGTTAAGAGACTGGCAACAAATACTTTATCCTGTTCACCACGGGCAAGATTCATTTCTTTGGCGATCAGCCTCGCAACAGATCCGACTTTCAAAGCGCGTTCGGCAACTTGCTTATGCTGACCCGGTGAAACCCGGTGATGAGGAATTTGAGTTAATAAAGAAACAGCAATCGTCTCAATCAGGGTTGCTCCCAATCGGCTGACTGCTTCTGAAAGTGAATCGGTATGTCTTCTGAATCCGAAGTATGATGAGTTGGCAATTTGAAATATCCGGGCAACTAACGAGGGCTCATGGCTGATCACTTCAGCCATTAAATGCATATCACAATTGGGGGAGGCAATCACACTCTGCAATTCATGAACCGTATTCGGCAAGACAGGTAAACCGGATAACGAGCCTAACTTCTGACGACACTCGGCATTAAACGGCATTTTATGTAAACGTTCAGCACACTGAAACAGGTGCTCAAAATCTTCCTGAGTAAATGGCTTCGGCAAAACAAAGTGGGCATAACCGTGGGCTTTTTGGGGTAACTCTTGCGTTGTATCACCGGTCAGCAAAACCCGGATCGACTCCGGCAAATTCATTTTGACTTCATTGAGTAATGCATCACCGCGCTTCTTTGGCATCAGCAGATCAGAAATAAATATTGCCGGACGTTCAATGTCTGAATCCGCCATGATCTCCTGCCATCTCATCGGCTCATCAAGCAGCAGAAACCGCCATTCGGGACGCAAACGACGCACCAGACGACCAATGGCCTTCAACATAAACTCATCATCATCAACACATACAACTTCAAGACTGACCATATAATCTAACCCTTAACTCTCAGAATCTAAATAATGGTTAATCTCTCGCGTCAGTTCATGACACCATTGTTCAACCACACTGAGCTGAGTCGTCTGCGCACATATATTATCCGCTTCATTGAGCGAATCCGTTTCAATTTTCTGAAGGACTTCCGCAAGCTCATCGGCACCGATAAAACGGGCGGATGATTTCATCCGGTGCGACGTCATTCTGACATGTTGTACATCACCTTCCTGCCAGTAAGCGCTTAACTCGGAAAATGCACCGTCCAGTGAGGTTAAATAACCACGAAGCATCTCACCAACATTCTCTTCACCAACCATCTCTGCAACCCTTGATGGCTGAAAATACTGAAAGTCCGCCATGACCATTCCCCAAAATAACCGAGCTAAAACCGATACATAAGATTTACGAACGCTGTTTTCTCAATGCGTTAGGTTTAGTGTAGCTGATTCTGAGCGACGCGAAGGGTCAAAAAAGTGCGCCTGTTAACAGAAATCTCGATGGTCTGTCAGAGAGGAATAAAAAATCCCCCGAAAGTGGCTTCCGAGGGAGAGTCAATGGAGGGAGCCTCACGATATCATGACGATACGGCTACTTCATAATCTCTGACAGCGTCTCTTGAATCGTCACCTTAATCGGTGTACTGGGATGGCCGATGAGCTGACTGAGATCACTGGATGCGCTGAATAGATCGCCTGCCGCTGCGCCGGTTTCAGAGTTTCCCAGCACCATCGGAAAAGGCGCCGGAACACCTGCACTTTCCAAGGCCTGAATATAGTCCGCTTCAGACAAATTTTGATAAGCAATGGTCTGTTCTGTCGCTTCAGACAGATAGCCCGCAAATTCAGTCAGTGTAAAACCATGATCACCCGCAAGTTCATAGATTTTTCCGGCCTGTCCTTCATGTGTCAGAACATGCGCTGCGGCCGCCGCATAATCACGGCGCGGCGCAGCAGAAATACGACCGTCTCCGGCACATCCAATCATCACGCCCTGTTGCAGAATCGCAGGGATCCCCATGGTATAGTTTTCTGAATACCAACCATTTCTCAAAATCACAGCAGGGACTCCGGATGCCTGAATCAAGGCCTCTGTCGCCACATGCTCTTCGGCCAGCATCAGGGAAGAACGCTCAGCATTTAAAATACTGGTATAAGCCAGTAAGGCAACATTGGCAGCCTGCGCGGCTTCAATCACAGTATGATGCTGACCCGTGCGCTGTCCGACCTCACTGGACGAAATCAACAGCACTTTGTTCACACCGACAAACGCCTCACGCCATGACTCAGGTTGGTTATAATCCGCATACCGTACCTGAATGCCCTGTTCGGCCAAATCCTGCGCTTTATGAACATCACGCACCACTGCGACAATTTGTGCTGCAGGTACCTCTTGCCGTAAAGCTTCAATCACGAGACGGCCAAGCTGACCGGTTGCGCCAGTAATCGCTAACATAATGTCTCCTTTTACTTTGAGTTGTTTATCTTCTCCAAATCAACCACTCAGCCACAGCCTCAATCACGATTGGAAATGACAGATGAATTGCTCATATGGCCGACTGACCTTATAATAAAACCAAAACTAACTTTAAGTAAGTACGTACAAAAAGGTAAGTATGAAAAAGAGACTTCAGCTTGAACAATATCAGCGCGGCAATGTTTTTATCGCGCAATGTCCTTCCCGGGAGGTGCTCAATCACATCACCAGCCGCTGGGGAATTTTGGTATTAGTCGCTTTGAATGACGGGACACGGCATCGCTTTAGCGAACTGAGAAGAAAAATTACGGGGATCAGTGAAAAGATGCTGTCGCAGACGCTGCAAACGTTGGAACGTGATGGTTTTCTGACTCGGATTGCCCATCCGGTAGTGCCGCCTCATGTTGAGTATCAACTCACCTCACATGGGCACACCGTGACCCAAAAAGCGGCGGTGCTTGTCGAATGGCTCGAAGACAATATTATCGATATCCGGCAGATTCAACATCAATATGATCAGGCGCGGATGGATCACGAATCATCTCCCATCAAAAAATAAGCGTGCCGACAGCACGCTTATTCATTGCACAAACATGAGTTATCCACATGAACGGCAAACAATGGGCAGTGTCATCATTTATTGATCAATCGCCTTCAATACTGATGAAACCTGAGCAGACGGTTGATGATCAGCCGCACGCCAGCCACCACCGAGCGCTTTATATAAATTGACCCGGCTGAGCAGTAAATTCAAATGCGACGACAGCTCACTCTCCCGCGCACTGAATAATGACCGCTGCGCGTCCAGTAGATCCATATAACTGTCATTGCCTTTTTCATAGCGCATTTTCGCCAGTCCATAATACGCTTGGTTTGCAGCCAGATTATTCTGTTGAGCCTGCCACTCTTCCATATAATAAGTCTGCCCTAATAAAGCATCAGAAACTTCTTTAAATGCGGTTTCAATGACTTTCTGATAAGCAATGATCGAACGCTGTTTCTTAATCTTCGCCACATCCAACGCTGCCTGATTACTTCCCCAGTCAAAGATAGGTAAAGAAATTGACGGCGAGAATTGCCAATACCCTGAATCTGAGTTAAACAAGCCAGACAGAGAGTTACTGGCACTGCCGGCATTCGCGGTTAAACGAATACTCGGGAAAAACGCCGCACGGGCCGCACCGATATTCGCATTGGCTGCTTTCAGTGTATGTTCTGCCGCGAGAATATCCGGGCGCTTGAGTAGCAATTCGGATGGCGTCCCCACTTGGAGTGCTGACAGCATTGGCCCGCTTTCTTCAGGCAAACGTCCATCGATGTACTGCATGATCGGCGCACCAACCAGCTGGCGCAATACATTGTATCCCCTCGCAACGGCCAGTTTATACTGCGCTTGCTTGGCCTGTGCACTATGTAATGCCGTCTTACTTTGTGCAAGCGTCAAGGCATCACTGTATCCGGCATCATAGCGCGTTTGCACCAGCGACAGGGTCTCCTGATAGGCGGTTACCGTCTCGGTCGTCAGCGTCAACAATTCTTGATTGGTCAGAAGGTTCATGTAGGCAGTGGCGACTTCACTGATCAACGCAATCACCGTACTCCGCCGGGCTTCATCCTGAGATAAATAAGTTTCAAGTGCTTGATCACTCAGGTTTTTGACTCGGCCGAACAGATCCAGCTCATAACTCGTCACCCCCACCGTCGCCTTATACTGGGAAGTGTATGACTTCCCATTCCCCGTATTGGCATCAGAAAAACGCGTTCTCGAAGCGCTGCCCGAGGCATCCAGCCCCGGATAGCGTTCTGCATCCTGAATTCGGTACGTTGCCCGTAAGGAAGCAACATTCAGCAATGTCGTTTTCAAGTCCTTATTGTTTGCCAGTGCCAGCTCAATCAGCGACTGTAATCGTTCATCCGGCATGAAGCTTCGCCAGTCAGGCAGCTCGGCAGATGCCGTCTGACTGGCATCTACCCCTTGCCATCCCTGCGTTGACGGCACATCAGGCTTTTGATAATCCGGTGCTAAGCTACACCCACTTAACACAGCCGCAACCATAAGTGGCAATAACTTAATTTGCATCCGTCTTATCCTCCACAGCCGGAGTCGCAGAGAGGTCACCTCTTGGCTTGGTACGGAACAAGCGCATCACTAAGACGAAGAATACCGGTACAAAGAAAATGGACAGTACGGTTGCAGATGCCATCCCACCGACAACCCCCCAACCAATTGCATTCCGGCTGGCTGCGCCCGCACCACTACTCAGTGCCAGCGGTAAAACCCCCAGAATGAATGCAAAAGATGTCATCAGGATCGGACGTAAACGCATCCGACAAGCTTCAACGGTTGCCTTGAACAGATCCATCCCCTCATCATATTGGGCTTTAGCAAACTCAACGATCAGAATCGCGTTTTTCGCGGACAAACCGATCGTTGTCAATAACCCGACCTGGAAGTACACGTCATTTGCTAATCCTTTCATCGTCGTCGCCAGCACGGCACCAAAGATCCCCAGCGGTACAATCAAGATGACCGAGAACGGAACACTCCAGCTTTCATATAGTGCTGCCAGACAGAGGAATACAATCAACAGAGAAATCCCATACAGTAACGCAGCTTGTGAACCTGATTGTCTTTCCTGATATGAAGAACCACTCCATTCAACCCCAATCCCTTGCGGCAACTGTCGAACCAGTTTTTCAATCTCAAGCATCGCCTCACCAGAACTTTTGCCGGGCGCAGCTGAGCCCTGAATGTTTACCGCAGGGGAAGCATTAAAGCGCTCCAACCGTGGTGAACCATAGGTCCAGTAAGTTTTCGCAAAGGCATTAAACGGCACCATGTCTCCCTCGGCATTACGAACATGCCACAGATCGAAGTCTTCTGGATTCATCCGGAATGGTGCATCAGCCTGAACGTACACTTTCTTAATCCGTCCGTTATCGACAAAGTCGTTGACATATGTCGAGCCCCATGCGGTTGACAGCGTTGAGTTAATGTCATTCACGGCAACACCCATTGCCATCGCTTTTTCATAATCGATATCGATTCGAAGCTGGGCAGTATCTTCCATACCGTTTGGCCGGACCGCCATCAGATTCGGATCTTTTGCCGCCATACCCAATAACTGGTTACGTGCCTGAATCAGTGCTTCATGACCAAGATTCCCCCGGTCAACCAGATAAGCATCGAAACCACTGGCGGTCCCCAGCGAGATAATCGGTGGTAAGTTAAAGGCAAATATTTGTGCTTCTTTAATCTGTCCCAGAGCCCCCCATGCCCGGCCGATAATCGCTTCAACCGACTGTGAAGGCTTGGTCCGCTGACTCCAGTCAGTGAGCTTGACGAATCCCAACCCCATGTTCTGACCCCGACCGGCAAAACTAAACCCGGCCACAGTAAAGACTGAGGCAACATCATCTTTCTCATCTTGCAAGAAGTGATTCCGGATTTTCTCCATCACATGGAGTGTCCGCTCCTGCGTTGCACCGGCAGGAAGTTTCACCATCACCATCAAGACCCCCTGATCTTCATCAGGCAGGAAAGATGTCGGTAATTTATTCCAAAGCACCCCTAATCCACCGACAATTAACACATAGATAAATAAATATCTGATTTTCTGATGGATGCCTTTTTCAACCGTGCCTTTATAGCGTACCGTTCCTTGATTAAACAGGCGGTTAAACAGCGCAATCGGACCACGTTTCGCCTGATGACTTCCCTCTGAAAGTGGCTTGAGGATGGTCGCACACAGTGCCGGCGTAAGAATCATTGCAACTAAAACAGACAGCGCCATAGAAGAGACGATTGTCAGAGAGAACTGTCGATAAATGGCCCCGGCAGCACCGCCGAAGAAAGCCATCGGGATAAATACCGCACTCAAAACTAAGGCGATCCCAACCAGTGCGCCGGTAATTTGCCCCATCGACTTCCGGGTGGCTTCTAAGGGGGATAACCCATCCTCAGCCATCACCCGTTCGACGTTTTCAACCACAACAATCGCATCATCTACCAGCAGACCGATCGCCAGTACGAGACCAAACATCGTCAGGGTATTAATTGAGAACCCGAAGGCAGCCATAACGCCCATCGTCCCCAATAACACCACGGGTACCGCAATCGTCGGAATCAGCGTTGCACGGAAATTCTGCAAGAAGAGGTACATAACCAAAAAGACCAGTACGACCGCTTCAATCAAGGTGTGAACAACCTCTTCAATCGAAATTTTAACGAATGGCGTTGTATCGTATGGATAAACAATTTTCAGCGAGCTCGGGAAGAACTGTTTCAATTCATCCATTTTGGCACGTACAGCATCTGCGGTATCCAATGCGTTGGCACCCGTTGACAGCCGAATCGCAAGCCCCGTTGCAGGAGAACCATTGAACTCCGCCACAGCCGCATAACTTTCGCCACCGATTTCAATCCGCGCAACGTCCTGCAAACGAATCTGAGAACCATCCGTATCCACTTTGAGCAGAATATTTTTAAAATCGCTGACGCGACTCAAACGTCCCTGAGCGGTGATAGTCGCAGTGAGCTGTTGTCCTTTTACTGCTGGCGTTCCCCCCAACTCACCGACGGATACCTGCGTATTCTGAGCCTTAATCGCACTGAGCACATCGCTGGAGGTCAAACTAAACTTGTTCAGTTTATGCGGATCCAGCCAGATGCGCATTGCATGTTGCGCACCAAAGACTTGGGTTTCACCCACCCCCTGAACACGGCTAATCGGGTCTTTGACATTCGAAGAGATGTAATCCGCGATGTCAGTGTTGTCCATCGCGCCATCAGATGAAATAAAGCCGATCACCATCAGGAAGCTACTGGTTGATTTCGCAACCGTAATCCCCCGGGTCACAACTGAATCCGGCAAAGAAGACTCAACAGCAGACAATTTATTCTGTACTTGAACCTGTGCAATATCTGGATCCGTTCCTGTTGCAAACGTCAGACTAATCGAAAACGAACCAGACGAATCACTGTTGGAAGACATATACAGCAGGTTATCGATACCATTCATGTTCTGCTCGATAACCTGTGTCACACTATTTTCAACGGTTTTCGCAGAAGCACCGACATAAACACCAGAGATACTAATGGCTGGCGGTGCAATTTGCGGATACTGTTCAATCGGTAGAGTTTTGATGGACAGAATACCGGCAAGCATGATGACAATGGCAATCACCCACGCAAAAATCGGTCTGTCGATAAAAAAGCGAACCATATATTATTGCCCCTGTTCTACCATGTTTGCCGTCACCACCGCTCCCGGACGAATTTTTTGTAATCCGCTCACGATCACTTTTTCCCCGGCGTTCAGGCCAGAATCAACCAACCACTGAGACCCGACAATCTGATGGGTGATGATGACACGATCTTCGACTTTGTTTTCTGCATTGATGACCATGACATGAGCCTGACCCTTGGCATCACGAACTACCGCAGCCTGAGGGACTAACATTGCTTTTTCACGATATTCTGTCGGTAAATCAGCCCTGACATACAGACCGGGCAGAAAAACTTGATCAGGGTTCGGTAGCAAGGCTCGCAGATTGACCGTGCCGGTTTTTTCGTTGACCGTCACATCAGCAAACTGTAACGTCGCTTCCTGTTCGATTTTGGTCCCATCATCCAAGCTCAGTCTGATACCGTTAAGCTTTTTATCGCTACCAACCGTCTGCTTTCTCAATTTGAGCAACTCATTACTGGATTGGGACAGATCAACATATAAAGGATCGAGTTGCTGAATCGTTGCCAGATAATTGGTCTGATTCGCGGTAACCAGCGCACCTTCGGTAACACTTGATTTACCGATACGTCCAGAAATCGGCGCTTTGATATGGGTATAATCTAGATTGATTTGCGCAGATTTCACCGAGGCTTCAGCAGACATGACCGCAGCGAGTGCTTCACGGTACGTGGCGCGAGAATCTTCATAATCTTGTTCACTAATCGCACGACTTTTTACCAGTGTCTGATAACGCGCAGCCTGCAATTTTGCTTTTTCCAATGTCGCTTGGGCAGAAGCCAGACTGGCTTTGGCACTATCTAAAGTCGCTTCATATGTTGCCGGATCAATCTGGTATAGCACCTCACCTTTTTTGACGGTGCTGCCTTCAACAAATAAACGTTTAGTAATAATCCCCGCCACCTGCGGTCTGACTTCAGCAACCCGATAGGCACTTGTCCGGCCGGGAAGACGAGTCGTTAACTCAACTGGCTGATAGTGAATCGCAACGGCATCGACCGCGACAGCTTGTGGTTTCTGTGGGGTTGTTGCTTCAGCCTGAGTGCCATCCGGTTGGCACCCGGCCAGAGCAAGCACCAAGCCGAAGGCGACCAATGACTGGCGATAAAGAGGGAAGGTTTTCGTCATGAATTACGCTCCTAAAACTATGCTACTGGCGCTGGAGTCACATGACTCCAGCGCCTCATTCTTTATTCTGTTTGTGATTCAGTCATCATTGTGTTCACAGTGACGCAGCTTTAATTTCCATCAACCAACCAACAAGCAGCATCAATTGTCATTCATATGTATTTGTTATGAAGCAACTTTACCGACCGTCACAAATCATACTGTCACCAAATGAGAGAACTAACTATATTCTAGATATTTAAAGGGTTAAAGTGTGGTTAATGATGATCATCTTTTAGACAATTGAAGTCATTAATCTAATATTTTTATCAATGAAGATGCGACGTAAAGATCCTATCATGCCTCAATCATGGCACCGCAACTATCATAAAGATTGCAAAATATGAAATCATGACCCGAATGAACTGAGATTCGCAAGGAAAGTATTAAAAAACCCAACCGGGATAATTGGGTTTTGTGTGACCTGTCAAATTGATTCGTTCCGCTCAATTTAAATTAGCTGTGCGCTCTCGCAGTCTGAATATAAATCTCCCGCAACTTCAGAGCCACTGGCCCCGGCTGGCCATCACCGATGGGTTGTTCATCGATGGCAACAACCGGCCAGACAAACGTGGTCGCCGAGCTGATAAAGGCTTCTTTCGCTTGCTGTGCTTCTTCGATGGTAAACAAACGTTCTTCAACCTTGACGCCTGTGTCTTGAACCAGTTTCATCAGCGCCGCCCGGGTAATCCCATGCAGAATATCATGGCTCAATGGACGAGTGACTAATGTGCCGGCTTGCGTCACGATATAAGCATTGCTGGAACCCCCTTCTGTCACGTATCCATTTTCAGTCAGCCACACATCATCAGCACCTGCGGCATGTGCGGCATGTTTTGCCAAGCATGCAGGCAACAGGCTGGTGGTTTTAATATCCCGGCGCTTCCAACGGATATCTTCAAAAGAAATCACTTTCATACCGTGCTTCACTTTCGGGTGATCAACCAATTGCTTGGCCTGTGTAAATAAAACCAGCGTCGGCTCAATCGCCGCTTGGTAAGCAAAGTCACGATCCCCTTCATTGCCCCGGGTTAATTGCAGATAGATGCCCCCTTCAACCAACTGATTTTTGTCGATCAGCGTCTGCTGAATGACTGTCAACTGTTCCGCAGTCGCCGGCATTTTTATTCCCAGCTCACGACAAGAGCGTTCCAGACGGGCAATGTGACCCGCGTTATCAATCAGTTTACCGTCCAATACCGACGTCACTTCATAGACAGCATCAGCGAAGAGAAAACCACGGTCAAAAACTGACACTTTCGCTTCAGATTCAGGAACATACGTCCCATTGACATAAACAATCCGTTCCATAAATAATTTCCCTTTTATCCCCATAGTTCCGCACCAAAAGGCAGCATTTGATTTTTTTCAAACTCAAAACCATGTTCAATATCCTGACTCAGTAAGAGCGGGCCATCCAAATCGACGACATCAACCCCCTGAGCAACCACAAATGCAGGGGCCATACTCAGTGAAGAAGACAGCATACACCCCACCATAATCTGTAAACCGGCGGCCTGTGCGGCTTGCTTCAATGCTAATGCTTCCGTCAAGCCACCCGTTTTATCGGTCTTAATATTAATCATGTCATAGCGCCCTGCCACACGGCTCAGGCTCTGCCGATCATGACAAGATTCGTCAGCACAAATCGGGATTGGCCGGGGCAAGTCATCTAAGACCCAGTCTTCATCGGCATGAAACGGCTGCTCGATCATCGCAACATTCAACTGTTCTAATTCGGGAATCAATGTTTGATAGGTTGCCACATCCCAGGCTTCATTAGCATCCAGAACAATCGTTGCCTGAGGAGCGCCCCGACGAACTGCACGCACACGTTCCAGATCCTCCGGCCCGCCCAGCTTTAACTTGAGCAACGGGCGGAAGGCATTGGCAACGGCAGCTTCTTCCATCTTGTGAGGTTTATCCAGCGATAAGGTATAAGCCGTTGTTAACGCTCCCGGTGTGATCTGGAGTTGAGACCAAATCGTGGTTTGACTGAGCTTGCATGCCAGATCCCACATCGCGCAATCGACCGCATTCCGGGCAGCGCCGGCCGGTAATAAGGGTTGCAGTTGCTGACGGCTAATACCACATCGGATTTCGGGAAATATCCCTTCAATCTGAGCAATCACGCTGTCAATCGATTCTCCATAACGGTTATAAGGAACACACTCCCCCCGACCGATACAGCCATGCTTTTCAATCTCAACCACAATAGTTTCGGCGGCAGTCTTACTCCCGCGAGAAATCGTGAAACTGCCCCGAATGGGCCAGCTTTTTCGATAGAGACGAATATTCATGCGCACACCGCCAGCTGATCAACAAGACGCCCGACGCCCTGTCGGAAAGGGTCAACAACCGGTAATCCAAGCTGCTCTTCAAGCGTCGCCATATAAGACAATGCCGCTTGCTCATCCAGTCCGGAGGTGTTGATCGACACCCCGACAAATTGAACATTCGGATTGGTTAAACGCGCCGTGGCCAGATTGGCAGCCATGCAGACTTCAATATCGGGCAAAGCATAATCCGGCAGTCCTCGCATATGCTGACGGGTTGGTTCATGACACAACACCAGTGCATCCGCCTGAGCGCCGTGAATTAATCCGGTTGTCACACCGGCAAACGACGCATGGAATAAAGAACCCTGCCCTTCAATGACATCCCAATGATCAGGTGTGTTGGCGGGAGAAATCGTTTCAATTGCCCCCGCAATAAAGTCGGCGACGACACAGTCAGCACTGACGCCCTCTCCCGAAATCAAAATCCCGGTCTGACCGGTGGCCCGAAAATCGGCATCCATCCCGCGGTCACGCATTTCTTTCTCAATCGCGAGAGACGTATACATTTTTCCGACCGAGCAATCGGTCCCGACCGTGAGCAAGCGCTTACCTGTGCGCTTTTTACCATTTGCAACCGGATAAACCTGAGTCGGATAACGCACATCGAACAAAGCACAACCTTGCTTCTCTGCGCACGCTACCAACGCGGGTATATCGGTCAACTTATTATGCAATCCCGACGCAATATCCATTCCGGCTTCTAACGCCTCAACCAGTACATTCGTCCATTCGTCAGAAATAATGCCGCCTCGGTTTGCCACGCCAATGACCAGTGTTTTTGCGCCGGCAGCAACTGCGTCCGATATACTCATATCAGGTAAACCACAATCTGCATGACAATTTTCCAGACGAAGTTGCCCGACACAATACTCTGGACGCCACGTCTTGATGCCTTGGGCCACTTTTGCAGCTAATCCATCCGCTGCATCACCTAAAAATAATAAATACGGTTTCTTCAGTTCCATCTCGCAATCACTCCATCCTAGTCAACACAAATAAAAATGTTCGTTATGAGTCAATCACCATTTACAGAGCAAAATACATGACAACATTAAGGAAAGGAAATGAGCAACAGAATCATTTTTGAGCACAAAACATGAATAAACATTCATTTATTTGTATTTTACCGAATAAAAATTCACACAAAGTCAAAACACTCATATGATAGAAACCGCCAGCTCTGTGCTTTTTTTCAGAGTCTTATTCTAAAGCGACTGACCGAATCAGAAAAATGCACGGCCTACATCCCTTTTTCAAATTTATATAATTTCGCAGAATTGACTATTTATCAGTGATTAAAGCTATTCAATCACCCAAACAGAATCTTACAAAGATGTGATTTAAATCACCAAAGTAATGATATTTTATGTATATATCTATATCCTGCAAAACTGACATTGCCCAATAATGGTGCCAATTGCACATTATTAGTGCTTAATGTCGACCGTTTACCGGTCTGAACTGCTTCGTCAAAGACCCGTTGTATAAATTTTGATGGCTGTATCCGCAGCATGAAATATCAAATGACGCTGATTACGCATTGAAATTTAAAACCAGAAAATAACCAATATGCAGCATAAAATGAAAAACCGCATCATCACTCATGCCGTTTACCATATTTCCCAAACACATCCGGCGCATATGGCGTCTGCTCACACCAATATACGGTTGGAAAGCTTCCCGTAATGTCAAAGCACTGGCCTGTATATTGCTTCTTCTGTCTGGCTATTTGGATAGAATGACAATCGAAAATTGCACAAATTTCATTCGCTGATGACATGCTCGTGGCATGACGCGATAGGATATGCATGATTAATATGTTAATGATTAATAAATGCATTGCTCAAGCAGGCGATATACACTGTGATCACCGAAAATTAAAAATGCCCTCTACATGTTTTGCCCAAACCAGGAACGATTATGATTACTGCTGAAGCGGTTATTGATTTAAATGCATTAAGAAATAACTTCACCTTATTGAAATCCCACTGTGATAGTGACACAAAAATGATTGCGGTTATCAAAGGTGATGCTTACGGGCACAACGCCATCCAAGTCGCACGCGCACTGCCACAGGCTGACATGTTTGCCGTCTCTCGCATTGAAGAAGCCATTGAATTACGTTCAGCAGATATTCTTCAGCCCATCTTATTATTAGAAGGTTGTTTCTGTCCGGAAGATCTTCAGCTGGCCGCACAACTTAATTTCCACACCACGATCCACTGCCCGGAGCAACTCCGGGAGTTTGAGCAAACGCCCCTGACGCAACATACCTCGGTTTGGTTAAAGTTAGATACAGGCATGCATCGCCTCGGCGTTCAGGCCGAGGAAATCAGCGATTACATCACTCGTCTGGAAAAAAGCGGCAAAATTGCAGGCCACGTTGGCTTTATCAGCCATTTCAGCTGTGCGGATAACCCGAATGCCCATTCAACCCAGATTCAGCTTGAACGTTTCAAAAATCAGACACAAACCTATCAAGGGATGAAAACACTGGCAAACTCAGCCGGGATTATCACCTGCCCAGACGCCCACTTTGACGCAGTACGAGCCGGGATTGCGCTGTATGGTATTGCACCGCATCTGGATGAAATCGGTCAGCAACGGCATTTAACCCCGGTGATGACCTTGCAATCGAGATTAATTGCCGTCCGTCGGCATCAGGCCAATCAACCCGTCGGTTACGGTGAAAACTGGACATCCGCGCGAGACACTTACATCGGCGTGATCGCAATGGGCTATGGTGACGGCTATCCGAGATCAGCGCCGAACGGAACGCCGGTCTATATTAATGGCCGGATTGTGCCAATCTCCGGCCGGATATCGATGGATATGATTACCGTCGATCTTGGCCCCAATGCAACCGATCAGGTTGGAGACCGCGTGGAGCTATGGGGTAAACATGTGCCGGTCGAGCACGTTGCCAAATTAGTCGGAACGATTCCGTATGAACTGGTGATTCAACTGACCCGACGCGTGGTCAGAACCTTTATCAATGAATGAATTACATCGACTGAATCACAGCGGACTGTTGTAATGTCTGACGGATCTTCGCTGCAAATTCAAGGGCATGGGCACCATCACCGTGAATACAAATCGTATCGGCCTGAATGTTGACCCATTGCCCGTCAGTCGCCCGAACCTGCCTCTGGCAGACCATATCAAGAACCTGATTCAGCGCTGCATCGTCGTGGTGAATCAAGGCACCGGGTTGATCGCGTGGGGTTAATGTCCCGTCAGGCTGGTAGGTGCGATCCGCAAATACTTCATGAGCCACCCGCAATCCTTCCGTTTCTCCGGCGCGAATCAGCGCACTGCCGGATAATCCGTACAAGACCAAAGTCGGATCAACATCTTTCACTGCCTGAGCAATGGCGGCTGCCAGCGATTCATCCTGAGCGGCCATATTGTATAAAGCACCATGCGGTTTGACATGATGTAAACGTCCTCCGGCTGCGCGAACAAACCCATATAATGCGCCAATCTGATAGACAACCATGTCATACGCTTCCCGAGGAGAAATCGCCATCATCCGACGGCCAAACCCGGCAAGATCTGGGAGTCCCGGATGTGCGCCAATGGCTAGATTTTTCGCTAATGCATACCTGACCGTCTCACGCATCACACCCGGATCACCAGCATGAAAGCCACAGGCAATATTCACGGAACTGACAAAATCCATCAGCGCGACATCATTGCCGAGTGAATATACCCCGAAACTTTCTCCCATATCACAATTCAGATCGACTCTGTTCATCTTGCCCTCACCGCTTCGCTCATTTGATGACTTCCCCTGTGTGATTAACATTCAGTGAGCATTCAATGCCAGCGTCACACGTTGTAAATAACGCGCCTGAACCTCGGCAGCCATCTGCGCCTCAACCAAAGAAACGGGCTGAAAATAGACGGATTCACCCGGACGCAGCTGGCCCAAACGCCACAAATCGCTGTCGATCACAACAGCCATTCTCGGGTAGCCTCCGCTCGTCTGTCCTTCTGCCGCCAGAATAATCGGTTGCCCGTCGGGTGGCAATTGAATCACCCCGGGGAATACCGCATGAGACATAAGTTTGGCCTGAGATTGCGCCTCAATCGGCGGTCCCGAGAGTCGAAACCCCATCCGATTACTCTGAGGACTGACTTGCCACGCGGTCGTGAAAAACTGTTCTTGAGCAGCAAGAGAATAGTGCCCAAATTCCGGGCCGATACACACACGAATCATGGCATCGGGCTCCGGCAGTAAAAGGCCAAAGTGGTCATCGGCTCCCCCATCACAGATAGGGTGATTTGCGCCGACCACCAGTCGATCACCTTTACGCAACGCTCGCCCTTCCATACCACCGAAACCAGCCTGTAAATCGGTCGCAGCCGAGCCCATCACCAGCGGTACTTCGATCCCGCCCCGAACAGCCAAATAAGCACACAAACCGCGCTTAGGCGTACGAAGCTGCAAACGCTGTCCGGCATGGGCACAATAACGCCACCCCGGATAAACCGGCAGATCATCTAACCGGGCGAAACAATCCGCACCAGTCAGCACAAAGCAAACATCCGCCTGAAAGAGAAACGTGCTGGCCCCGAACATGATTTCCAATCCGGCGGTATTATCAGCATTACCGACCCGTCGATTGGCAAGGGTCAGTGCCAGACGATCGAGCGCACCGGCACGAGACACGCCTTGATGACGAAATCCCTCTCGCCCGAGATCCTGAACCGTCACCAACGGGCCGCAGTGTCGTACGTCAATCACCATCAACCTCCGCAACCGTGAACGTCACCCGATCCCCCGGTAACCAAAAAGAAGGCTGCGAGCGCTGCGGATCAAATAAAACCACATCCGTGCGCCCGATCACTTGCCAGCCACCGGGAGAAGCATTGGGATAAATCCCGGTTTGCGCACCACCAATGGCAACCGAACCTGCCGGAATTTTTGTCCGCGGAGAGGTATGTCGCGGCGTATGTAGCGCTTCGGGTAACCCGCCAAGATAAGCAAACCCCGGCTGAAATCCTAAAAAATAAACACGATATTCAGCCGCAGTATAAAGGCGAATCACCGCATCGGTACTCAAACCGGCATGCTTTGCGACGGACACCAAATCAGGACCGGCCTCTCCGCCGAACGTGACGGCAATTTCCAGCGATCGTCCGGTGGTCAGTATCATGTCATCAGTCGCCCAATAGTGACAGAACAACGCGCATACATCGCGATATTCGTCTGAGCCGTCATGGGTGACGGCATTGGGCTGAACACGAACCGTCAGGTTATTCATACCGGGAACCACATCGATCATTTCCGGCCGGGCTCTCAGCTGTTCTGCAATCGCCCAGATTTTTTGTTGCTGAGGTAACGTCACCGGCTCTGGTGCCTGAAGCACATAACAATGCTCTCCTAACGGGTAAATGTCAGGCATCTGCACCGATTCTTTCACTCAAACCTCCCGCTATATTCGTCATATCTGACATCACAGAATCAACACGATGACAATCACAAACGGCAAGATACATGGGCCCGGGCTCTGGTGTATTCACCTTAAATAATGTTTCTGATCGAATGACGACGAATAAAAGCTTTAATCTCTTCAATCGGCATCGGACTGGCGTAGTACCAGCCCTGCCCAATCACCGCGATATCTCGTTTAAGCAGATAATCAACCTGTTCGGGGGTTTCAATCCCCTCCATCACAATCGTGACATCCTCAAATCCTTCCAGCAGATCTAACATCATGTTAACGGTTCGTCCAGCAATCGTGTCGGTTCCCAGCGCATGGGTAAACATCCGGTCAATCTTGATCTCATCCGTATAGATATCACTCAGCCACGACAGGTTTGAATATCCTGTCCCGAAATCATCAAGCGACACTCGGAAATGATGCATTCGAAGCACGTCACACACCGACACCACATCCTGACAGCCAAAAGAAGAGCGCTCGGTAATTTCGAACATAATCTGATTCACATTGACTGAATGCTTTTTCACAATCTCAGTCACCCGCTCAATAAAAGATTTCGTCAGGTACTCATCCACAGCCAGATTGATACTCAAGGTGTATTCCGGATATTGCTGTAACACCCGTGCCATATCCTGAATCGACTGTTCAATCACAAACAATGTCAACTGACGAATCTGCTTTGTCTGCTCTGCCAAAGGAATAAAGACCTCAGGGCTGATGCTTCCCAACAGAGGGTCATGCCAGCGGCACAACACTTCAAATCCTTGGATTCGTTCATCTTTCAGGACAAATTTAGGTTGATAGACCAATGAGAGTTGTCCGTGTGTAATCGCTTTACGCAACCGACTCTTCAACTGTTTATCCCGGGAGACGGGGACTCCCCATATTTTATAGCTGAGTAAGATAAACAGAATGATGATCATAAAAGCACCCAGAGTCGGGCCACTCAAAGCATGATAGATAAAGGGATGGTTATCTCTGACCAGCACACAAAGCGATGGTTTATCACTACACTGTTTTTCGATCAACAAACGGGACAGGTGCCCGACCGGATCAATTTTCGGTAACGTCGTATCACCCAACCGCTCGAAAGTGTGCTTCAAGCTGGCACTGCGAATTTCGACGGTGTAACTGGTTGATATTTCAAAGCCTTCAAAGGCTCGGGGAGCGGTCATCGCAATAACGTTATCGCGAAAAGTCAAATCAACCGGAATATGACGCGGCAACTGCTCAAACTGGTAACGTTGGACAAAAGAATAACCATTCGACATATATTGCGCTTTGGGCAGCGGAAGCGGTCCCTCTAATTTGTTGAGCGTCAGACATTGAACCATCCCTCGCTCAATTCGGCCAATGTCAGCAATGAAATGGTTAATATGCAGAATGTCCTGCATCAAATGCTGATCTTCCTGACTGCATGCAACCGTACCGCTGTCAGCCAGTAGCTTTATCGCCGCCGTCAATTGTGTTGCAATTTGGTTTGCATGGCTGAGGGCAAGATGAGCCACCCCTTTCATTTCTTCACGATGAAATGTCGTCATCATCATTTGTGCAAAAATGCCAAGAAAAAGAATGGTCAAAAAAATCAATTGCACTGGTTGCTTCAACGCTAAAGTGTATGACCTGGTTTTATTTGTCTTGTGCAACTTGTCGGATGGATGCTCTGCCATATCAAATCCTAGTTTGCGACTTCCGTACTTAGGTAATGCCAACCGAGTAACCTCCCCCAACTCTATTTAATCATCTTACTGATTCATCTCGTGCTTAATGACAGTTTAGTTCACGAAATTCAATACAACCTATATCGGCCCATCATGATATAACTAGAAGTTATTGTTCAATTCTATACTAAAAATGTTCAATATTTGGATCGTATGCACAAAATAACCCGTTACATCTCAGTTTATCTGCTGATGGTGTGATCTCTTGTTATTCGCGTCTGCTCAAATGATTCACACTAGCATCGTCGCGGCTCTTTCGCTGGGTTGGCCATTCATCCATGCTGAAACAGCGAACGTCGTTAAAACAGTCAACATATGTTCTAACAGGCACCACTCGTAAATACCGATTGACATATGTCAATAAGTTCAATTATAGTCACCAGCACTCACAGGATAACAACATGATTTGTCTGTATCTTTAATCGATGTCGACACAACGCATGACCTATCTCAATTCTCTTTTCTTGCGCAAGGAGCACTTATGAATATTACCAATGTTGCATTTATCGGCTTGGGCGTCATGGGGTATCCCATGGCAGGTTATCTTGCCAAAGCAGGCTATCAGACTCACGTCTATAACCGAACCCCTGCCAAGGCAAAAGCTTGGGAGCAGGACTACTCAGGTCAGTCCCATCCGACCCCGAAACTTGCTGCTGAAGGTTGTGAAGCCATTTTTCTCTGTGTCGGAAATGATCAGGATGTCCGCAGCGTCATGTATGGTGATGACGGGATTATTGCCGGGACGAAACCCGGGGCGATTATCGTTGATCACACCACGACCTCTGCAGAACTTGCGCTTGAACTGGCTCAGGCCTGCCGGGAAAAAGGCATCTCATTTATCGATGCCCCGGTATCCGGAGGACAAGCCGGTGCCGAGAATGGCACGCTCACTATTATGTGCGGCGGTGAAGCTGATGTTTTCAGCCAGATCCAACCCGTTATGGCCCACTATGCCAAGCAGTCAGAACGACTCGGGACTCACGGACAGGGTCAGCGCTGTAAAATGGTCAACCAGATTTGTATTGCCGGCGCGCTACAGGGACTCAGTGAGGCATTACAACTGGCACAAGCCGCTGATCTGGATATTGAACAAGTGGTCAATGTGATTAAACACGGCGCTGCCGGCTCATGGCAAATGGAAAACCGTGCCGTGACAATGTCACAGAATAAGTTTGATTTCGGTTTTGCTATCGACTGGATGAGAAAAGATTTAGGCTTCTGTCTTCAAGAAGCAGCGCGTCACCAGATTGATCTTCCGATGACAAAAGAAGTCGATGCCATGTACGCCGAACTTCAGGAACGGGGACTGGGACGGATGGATACTTCGGTATTAATCAAAGCCTACGATAAAACCTCAAAATAAATCTTTATCATGCGATTCGTGATTAATCAGGCCGAAGCACAACGCTTCGGTCTAAATATCATCACTAAACTATGCGTGTTTCAATACATACCGAGACCGTGCTTTGCTTGAAAATTATCACATCTATTATTTCAACCTCTCCTTGACATTTGCTGAAAAACTGCCTTTCTTAAACTGTATGATTCCCTGTAAAGTTTAATCTTATTGAAATATAAATTTCTGCCAGATTTATATTTTATAACCACCTTGAAATAATATTTCACTGTAAAACAAAATTTATCAATACCATTACTAAATAATGTAAAGCTATCAAATAAAGATCCATGAAATATTTCAGGGATAATTGAAAACAATGAGCCATTTCAAATAATCAGTCAGTATCTGATCAGACTCGATGATCACACAGGATAGAAAAAACACATAAAATATATAAAAATCAAACAAATAAAATAATGAAAGATAATTACAGTGAGATCCCGCTTATGAACAACATCATCATTCAATTCACTCGAATCATCTTCAGCATAACGTATGACATCTTATTTACTGGTTACAAAAACATCCTTAATTATTTACTGAATTGATGAACTCAAACCGAAACACAATAAATTATGATGACAAGCATATAAATTATTGTGTTATTTTTTTCGATAAAAATAACAGTTCAATAATTAATCTAAAAAATATTCCATTCTATTTTTGACAGCGCTTTATCCAGTGACTAGTAGTTAGTGTGTTTAATTAGATCATTTGTTTTCGATCTATTTTCAGTTTTTTACTGATAATTTTCTGGTTCTGCCGAGTTGTTATCAATTAAAAGCAAAATCTATCACTCGGATTTTTATTTCAACTTATGGACTCAGGGTCGAGTCAGGGGGTGGATGAACATTCATTTATGGATAGCAACACATCATTTTCAGCATTAAAAATAATTACTTAAAAATAAATAGTTAAAAATAATTGAAAGGAGTAACAAATGAGAAAACAGCGAGTTTTCAAGAACATCAGTTGCAGGAAACAAACGCTTAGTATTGGTATCAGTCTGGCTTTAGCGGCGATGTCCGGTTCTGCCTATGCAGCATGTAGTTATGAAGTTCAGAGTGACTGGGGCTCAGGCTTCGTTGCTAACGTGACTGTAAAAAATGATACCACCAGTGCGGTATCGGCATGGAATGTCGGCTGGGAATATACTAAAGGCGCTAAAATTACCAATATCTGGAATGCGGTACTATCCGGTACCAACCCATATACTGCAAGTAGTACAGCTTCAAACGGTAGTCTACAACCCGGCTCTAGCACCACATTCGGCTTTCAGGGCACAGGTGCTGCCGAGGTACCAACGCTGACCGGTTCACTATGTGGTGACAGCGGCGGCGACAATGGCGGCGGCGATAACGGCGGTGGCGACAACGGTGGCGGTGATAACGGCGGCGACGGCAATCAAGTCGTTTTCCGTGTTAACGAAAATGGCCATATCACTAAAGATGATGTTGTTAAACCAGTACATTGCGGCTCATGGTTTGGTCTGGAAGGTCGTCACGAACAGGCGAACGACTCTGTAAACCCTAGCGGCGCACCGATGGAACTCTATATGGGTAACACGTTCTGGGCGAACAACAGCCAAGGCACCGGCCGGACAATCCAACAGACAATGGATGAAATCAAAGAGAAAGGTATCAACCTGATTCGTCTGCCGATTGCACCGCAAACACTGGATCCCGATGACCCGCAAGGTCAGCCTCGTGTCTTTAAAAACCATGAATCTGTTCGTGCCACCAATGCGCGTCAGGCACTGGAAGACTTCATCAAACTGGCTGACAAAAATGGTATCGATATTCTGCTCGATATCCACTCCTGCTCAAATTATCTGGGCTGGCGTGCGGGACGTTTAGACGCAACCCCACCTTATGCTGATGCAAACCGTGACAACTACCCCTACAAACGTGAAGACTACTCCTGTGGTACCGATGTCGGTCCTGGCGTGACTGTTCAGGAATACAACGAACAGAAATGGCTTGAAGACCTGCGTCAACTGGCTCGTTTCGCAGATGAGCTGAAAGTGAATAACATCCTCGGGATCGATATCTTTAACGAACCATGGGATTACACTTGGACCGATTGGAAAACACTGGCTGAACATGCTTATGAAGCCATCAACGAAGAAAACAAAAATGTGTTGATCTGGGTTGAAGGTATCAGTAGCGGCACTTCCGATGGCACACCAAGCCCTCATGGCGATGAAGCAACCAATCCAAACTGGGGTGAAAACTTCTTCTCTATGGCAACAAGCCCACTGAACATTCCAAAAGATCGTTTAGTGCTGTCACCACACACTTACGGCCCTTCTGTTTCTGTACAGAAACAGTTCATGGATCCGGCACAACCTGAGTGTGCTGGCTTATCTGAAGAAGAAGCGGCAAAAGCGAAATGTAACATTGTGATCAACCCAGAATTGCTCAGACAAGGTTGGGAAGAACACTTCGGTTACCTCAAAGATGAAGGTTATGCCATTGTGATCGGTGAGTTCGGTGGTCACTATGACTGGCCGAAATCAGGTGCCGTCCGGATTCAGGATATGTGGGGCTACCTCCCTCGTTCTGACTACGATAAAAAATGGCAAAATGCGCTTGTTGACTACATGTCAGACAAGAACATTGAAGGTTGCTACTGGAGTATCAACCCAGAATCAGACGACACCGGTGGTTTGTACACTCACGCCTATGATGCACGCACTAACACATCTGGCTGGGGTGAATGGACTGGCTTCGAAACTGAAAAATGGGACATGTTACAACGGTTGTGGGATTCAAACACCGTTAAGTAACAGTTGATCGTTGACCTCTCATGATAGTGAAGGTGTTTCAATGAGAACACGCGACATTATATTTCTTGCGGGCTTCGTGCTCGCAGGAACGGTACAAGCAAACGTCGGGAATGGTGTTTATACCATTCAGTCGAAGGTGAGCGGGAAATTAGTCGAAGTCGCAAATGCTGACCAAAAGAATGGCGCCAACATCAGCCAGTGGCCGGATAACGGCCATAATACGCAACGTTGGATCATTACTCAGCGCGATGACGGTTATTACTCCATCATCAACCTACACAGTGCCAAAGCAATGGAAGTATACCGCTCTGGCACCGCGGACGGTGACAATGTCTCGCAATGGCAATATTGGGGTGGCGACACTCAAAAGTGGGACATTCGGGATCTCAATAACAGCTACTATGTACTGGTCAATAAAAATAGCGCGAAAGCGCTGGATTTATGGGACTGGGATACCGCTGACGGCGCAAATATCGATCAGTGGGAGGTCAATAATCTCGATGTGCAACAGTTTCGTCTCAATTTAGTGCGGGCCTCTGGTGGTCAGCCGGTAGATACCTCATCGACCAATGGCAGAACCAATCATTGGCCTTTAAGCGGCAATTTAGGCACACATGATCCAACCATTGCCTATGAAAACGGGACTTGGTGGGAATTTCAAACCGGTAAAGGGATTTATGGCAAAGTCAGCTACAACGGCTTGGACTGGAATCCGTTACCATCGGTTTTTCCACATGGTTTAAGCTGGTGGTACACCTATGTCCCCGGTTTGAAAAACGATGATGTCTGGGCTCCGGATGTGAAACATTATAATGGCCGAGTCTGGCTCTATTATGCGGTTTCAACATTTGGTTCCCGTGTGTCAGCGATTGGTTTGGCTTCCGCCTCAAGTCTAGCGGCTGGTGACTGGCAAGATCACGGCATGGTCATTCATACGACCACGGCCAATGATTACAATGCCATTGACCCTGACTTAGTGATTGATAAAGCCGGCGATCCATGGCTGACCTTTGGCTCTTTTGGCTCAGGGATTAAGCTGGTTCGTCTCAATCCAATCACCATGAAACCGATTGGTGAGCTATCGAGTCTGGCCAGTCGTTCCGGTGGGATTGAAGCCCCCAGTATTGTTTATCGTCGTGGTTACTATTATCTGTTTGTGTCCACAGGTCGCTGTTGTCGTGGCGTCGACAGCACCTATCAAATCCGTTATGGTCGAGCAACCAGTATCACTGGTCCATATCTGGATAAAAATGGTCAAGACATGATGAATGGTGGCGGCACGTTACTCGATGGGGGCAACAAACGGTGGATTGGCCCCGGCGGTCAGGACATTGCCAATACCGATGTTATCGTCCGTCATGCTTATGACGCGACCGATAACGGCAATTCAAAATTGCTGATTAGCACATTAAACTGGGATAGTAACGGCTGGCCGAGATATTAAAACCAGCTCACGATGTTTATCAGATGAGTGTTCATCCAATCAATGTCATCAAAAGCGGGCGACTGTCACCAGTGGCCCGCTTTTTTATCCTCTTCATTTGCTCCTCACCCCACGTTATGCCCGCGATGTTGCTCCCTCTTATGTTTCTCAATCGACTCGTTTTCTCGCCCCCTTATCTTTCACGCCCGCCGGTGTTGCTCAAAGCTGTCAATCGACCATAACATCTGGTTGCATAAATCACATCACGTTTGTTGCAAAATAAAAACAAATTATCATTTTGCAAATAAGATATGAGTGTAACTGTATTGAGTTTTGATTAATATTTAACCAAGCCGTTTAAAATCAATTAGTTATCAACATTTTAATTTTTGGCACACATCATGCAATAACAAGTATGACCCTTATTAAGCCGAGGGTCACCTAGCCAACTGACGTTGTTAGTGAACCAAATTGTTCATATCGATAGCCAATCACACTCTTTGTGGTTGGCTTTTTTTATATCTCACAGGTCAAGCTCATCGCATCACTTGCTGCAAATGTTCTAACAACCACCGCTGGGCTGCATCTTGACTCAACCTTTTATGCCATAACAGACATAACTTAATGTCCTCATATCCCATCGGCACATCACTCATCATGAGATTGTAATGCTGCTGCCAAATGACAGCGAGCCCATGAGGCACCGTTGCCAAAAATGGCTGCTGCTTTAAAAGCAACGGATAAGAAGAGAAATGAGGTGAAACATAACGGATATGGCGTGATTTGCCTTGTTGTGCCAAAAATTGATCCAGTTGACTACTGGTTGCATTACGATAGGACACCAACAGATGTTCTTTACTCAAAAACTCATCCAAGGTGATCGGGTCTGAAAGTGACATTTGCGCGGGTGACCAAACCGTTTTGTAGCCCATACGCCGGACATGTAAACTCTCCGTTTCCAACGTCGATATGGTATCCAACGAGATAGCTACATCCACAATCCCTTCTTCTACAGCATCACGCGCCGTATAAGGATCAACATTGACCACCTTCAGATAAACGCCCGGAGCATCTTGATATATCTGTTGTAAAAGCGTTGGCATCACCCATTGTTCAACCCATTCACTCATGCCAATCCGAAAGGTTTTCACACTGGTCTGGGGGGAGAAAACCGGTACATCAAATAACTGGCTATGGAGGGATCCCATCAGCGGTGTCAGCGCTTGAACCAATGTTTCAGCACGGGGGGTTGCAATCATCCCGCTGCCTTGTCTCACGAATAAAGGATCGCCGACGAGCTCCCTAAGTCGCTTCAGCGCACCGCTTACGGCAGGCTGCCCCAGATACAAGCGTTCCGCAGCTTTGGTGACACTTTGCTCATGATACAAAGCCAATAACACCACCAGCAAATTTAAGTCCACTCGTCTAATATCATCAATAACAATATGGTTCATCAAGACAATCAATTTAATTAATAAACAGAGGATGAATATACTCCAGAAACTCAATCGATCAATCTCATCAGAGGAAACCATGAAAAAATTTTGGATCATATCTTTTATATTGCTAGCGAATTTCGCCAATGCATCCACCTATCTCGATGCGCAGCAAGCGCCGGGCTACTATCGGATTAAACTCGGTAAACTACTTGTGACGGCAGTTTCAGACGGGACGGTCAATGTACCGTTCGATAAAATCCTGACCCATACCAGCAAAAAATCGATTCATCAGGCACTCCAATCCGCCTATCTGCAATCACCGGTAGAAACATCAATCAATACATTTGTGATTGATGATGGTAAACAACAGATTTTAGTCGATGCCGGCGCAGGCGATCTATTTGGCGACTTGGGCGGACACCTGCTCAGTAATCTTGCCGCCGCCGGATATCCGGCAGAGAGCATCGATGCGGTATTACTGACCCATATCCATGCCGATCATTCCGGTGGCATCAGCAGAAACGGACATGTGGCATTTCCTAACGCCACCGTGTATGTCGATCAGCATGATGCTGACTTTTGGCTGAACGAGAAAAACATCAGCCATGTTGAGGCAGACCAGCGCCATACATTTGCCGACACCCAAAAGACGGTCGGCCCGGTCAAAGATGCCGGTAAATTAACCACATTTCAGGCACCGGTAGCATTATTTCCGGGCATACAAGCGATTCCGGCACCGGGACACACACCGGGCAGCGTGATTTACAAAGTGTCCAGCGCAGGGAAAAATCTGGTGTTGTGGGGCGATATTATCCATATCAAAACCATCCAACTCCCCTCACCTTCGGTCGCAATTCACTTTGACGTCAATCAGCAAAAAGCCGTTGAAACACGGAAGAAAGTCTTGCAACAAGTGGTCAAAGAAGGCGATCTCGTTGCGGCTGCGCATATCTCCTTCCCGGGCTTCGGGCATGTCGTGAAAGCGCAACACGGATATCGCTGGTTACCCGTAGAGTATACTAACGCGCTGAACAGCAAATAAATCGTATCCACTCGCCGCCTTTTCGAGGTATGAATATGCCCATGATGCCGAGACGTTCCGGCCTCATGGGACAACAACACGAGGATCCCATATCTGCTGATCTCTATACCTCAATACGATCACAGTGACTGGATGGCATCGATGGAACGATAACGCCCCAAACCAAACAATAATGGTCAATACTTCACCACTCCGATATGATAATCCAATTGTTTTCGAAACATGCTGGCTCAGCACAAGGATTGTTTATGCCAATTGAATTTCTTCTGACGTCACTGATTGTTGTTCTGCTTCCCGGGACGGGGGTGTTATATACCGTATCGATTGGCCTGACTCGCGGTGCCAAAGCCAGCCTCTATGCGGCACTCGGCTGTACCGCCGGTATTATTCCGCATCTGGTTGCCAGCGTTTTCGGGCTGGCGGCCATTTTACATACCAGCGCAGTCCTGTTTCAGCTATTGAAATATGCTGGCGTGATCTATCTGGCTTATCTGGCTTGGGGGATGTGGAAAGACGCCGGCGCACTGACACTTCAGAATGAGAACACATCTCAAACGGGTTATCTTGCTATTGCATCCAAAGCCGTATTGATTAATTTACTCAACCCGAAACTGTCGATCTTTTTCCTCGCTTTCTTACCTCAATTTGTCCCTGCGCAACAGACGGCTCCGATACTGCACATGTTGATCCTGAGTCTGGTGTTCATGTTGATGACCTTCGTCGTGTTTGTCATCTACGGCCTGCTGGCCAATAAAATCCGTCATGCCATCATCCAGTCACCCCAAATTGTCCGTCGGATCCAAAAAAGCTTCGCCGGACTGTTTGTATTAATGGGAATAAAACTGGCCACGATGGAACGTTAGTTGTTCAGCGAGGCAGGTGACGTATCACAAATCGTCACGTCCTGAATGATTAGGCTTTTCCGGGCAGGACGCCCGTAAAAGCTGGTTCTGGACAACGTGCGATCAAGCCGAACAAAAAAGATGTTCTGGTTACGCTTGCATCTTGGCAAGAGTAACTGGCGCACTGAGCACAAATGCCTCTGAAACCGCAAAACGTAATTGTGCGTCACATCTGGGAGCCCAAGGCTGGGAAGATAAAATTTGTAATGCAGGTGTTTGGTGCGCAATGACTTTCTCCGAACTCATTGCCATCTCCGAAAGCGCCCCAGTTCCTTTTGATGGATGTCAAAAGGAACCAAAAGCATCTTTTTGAGTTCAGCGCACATAATCAGGGTCGGATTGATTCGCATCCTGCTCAAGCAATCCTGAAAATTCATCCTTGAATTTTCCCCCTGAGATCATCGATCAATTTAGCTTTTTTAAAAAGATTTCACTCTATTCAAATCAACCACCAAACCAAGAAAATCATTCAAGGATGAATGATTAGGCTTTTCCGGGCAGGACGCCCGTAAAAGCTGGTTCTGGACAACGTGCGATCAAGCCGAACAAAAAAGATGTTCTGGTTCGTCTTTCATCTCTGAAAGATGAACTGGCGCACTGAGTAACAATGTCTCTGAAATTGAGGAACGTAATTGTGCGTCAAACTGCAACGCCGGAGGCTGGAAAAGTAAAAGGGTGATGCTGAGTTTGGGACGCAATGACTTTCTTCGATTTCATTAGCTTCTTCGAAAGCGCCCCAGTTCCTTTTGATGGATGTCAAAAGGAACCAAAAACATCTTTTTAAGTTCAGCGCACGTAATCAGGGACGCTTTTATTCGCTCCTGCTCACAAAAAGCTTAAAATTCATCCATGAATTTTACCCTGAGATCATCGATCAATTTGGCTTCGTCTTAGAAAGATTTCACACAACTCAAATCAACCACCTGATCTAGAAAACTATTCACGGATGAATGGTTAAGCAGAATCTATCCGCGCTAAACAGACCCGTTCAACCACTGCTTTTAACTGCAACACTCTCCCTTCGAGATAAGCCAGCTCCTCTGCGGTAATTTCATAATGCTCGGAATAACGGGCTTCGATATAGGCGCGTTGCAAACGGCGGAAGCTGCGACGGTGGAATTTATTGTCGAGCGGGAAAATTGTTTTAAACTCAGGCTCGATTTGCGCGCACAGTTTACTCAGCTTTTCGATATTGTGGGATTTGGGTAAGTAGTTGGTGCATGTGAGTAACACACAAGCAAAGAATCTTTCTGTGGCTTGATGTAAATCGAAAGCCGCAAGGTTAATCATATCTTCTTCTGATTGATGGTAATGGTATGTTTTTACATAATCACTACCCGCTTTTAACCACTGTTCATAATGCTTTCGGGCTATTTCCCGCAATTCTTTCTCCGTCAAATCCCCCGGCTCAATCAGCGGTTTCGGTGTTGCGGCAAACAGTTCAATCCCCTCTTCACGGATATCCTTAAAGAAATAATGCCCCTGCTGCAATCGTTCATTTACTTCCTGCAAATCGTGAACAATCAAACCCAACGGCGCGGATTTCACTTTGCGATCAATTTGCTCTTCCGCCCGCTGCCAGACTACATAATCCTCCACCAAGGCAGCTTTGTTGACGATCACCAGAATATCGTAATCGCTGATGTAACCATTGACCGGATCGCTGACCCAATTGCCTTTAGCGTGGCTGCCGAACAGAATAATTTTCAGGATACGAAATTCACTTTTACTCCCCGTTTTGCCCTCAAGATAGTCTTCCAGCGTATCGCGCAGAATGGTCGAGATCGTGGCAAGCTCTTGCTGTTTGAATTCAGGCAGGTGGTCGAGGGAGGTTTTCATAATCGTGCTTCGCTTTGGTGGATAACATGGCTCTAGCATAAAAGAAGCATCCAGCAAAAAACACTGTTTATCATAGTTTTAGCATGATTGAAGGGTAAAATGCGACGCGGTTCTTTTTTATTTCTGTCCCCGATGATTGTCTCAGGTTTCGGCTTCGAGGCATCACACACAATGATGCTTATGTGGCCGAACGCATGGTATATTCGGGGTATCCCGTATGTTCATCGCGTTGTTCACTCACCACATGAAAACCTTGCAATACATAGAACTGATAGCTGGCCTGATTTTCTTGGTACACAGACAGACTTAACCGGGCTCTCTGCGTTTTAGCATGATTTAACAGTTGCTTACCGATACCCTTCCCCTGAAGTTCAGGCACGACAAATAGAGCAGCAAGGGTATTTTCGTACAATGCGTAAAACCCGACTACTTGAGACTCGGTTTCGAAAACCCAGACCTCTGAGGCCGGAATATAAATATTGCGCATGTTCTCGACTTGAGATTCCCAGAACTCTGCTGAAACAAAATCGTGGGCTTTCACTGATGCTTTCAGCCAGATATCCAGCACTGAATCTAAGTCTTCTTCGCTGTATTTTCTTATCATTTTTAGATTATGGGGCGTTGGGTTTATTGGGGGATATAATGCCTGTAAGCAGGAAGCAACGCTACCACCTAGCCTAAACCATTACACCGTAAAAAACGAAACTCAACGATGGAGATACAAAGCGTTGGTGATGATTGCATATAACTTCTCTGTATTCTTTAGTTCAGAACTTATAGTCCAGCATTTTAACGCCTCAATCAGCCGCGACAGTGATCGGCTGGATTGAATTGTTATGTTTCTACATGATTGCTGATTTGATATCTCTAATGATATTAGCCCCAACTCTTCTATCACTAGGGGTTTTAGCAAAAGCAACTATATAACGACTGTCATCAATAAACCGTAGGTGGTTGTGATTGCCATCTTCAACTACTTCTAGACCCATGACTTTAAGAGAGCTTCTCATGCTAGATGTCATCCCGTTATAATTGTTAAAAATTTGCTTTAACTCTTCTAAAAGTCGATCCCGAGTGCCATCCACAGGATTATTTTCTAAAATATCATTGAGTAGCTGATACTTTCTAGAATTCTTCTGAAATGATTTTGCATAGTCATTAAGAACATCAAGGACTAAATCAGTAATCTCTCCCTTAAATTTTTCCTCCTCATTGCCGAAAATTAGAATTGGGCTGCCTTGCTTTGATGAGTTACCTTGAAGATCGTCAAATCTAAGCTTCAATACTTTATAATCAGATTTATATTTTTCTAGTTGATCTTGGGCTCCGATTGTTGCAAGTATTTGTTCATTAATTTCGCACTCATACTTTTCCTTAAGTTGTTCAATAACGTTTTCTTGTTCTTCAAGCTGTGAAAAAGCTTCTTCTGCAAGCGCTTGATATTCACTATCATTGTTAAGTTCTACAAAACGTTTCTTTAGCTGAATTCTGGAGTCTTTTTGCCTCTTAGCCCTGACATCTGTTGGACTAAAATGCCTTTTCTTATTGTAACCGTTAGTCGTATGGGTGATAAATGAAAGGATATGGTGTATTAAATTTTCATTAGACTGAGTGACATCTGTTAGGGTATCTCGCCTCAATAATTGACTATAGCAATATCCTCGACCAAAAGAAGGATAGATAATGTTTATAGCGCCGTCCCAAGCTGAGTATTGTCGCGTCAAGGTACCTTCTAACTCCCAACTATCAATTTCCTCTTCAGAGCAAACCACTTGCGCTAAGCCAACTAACTGCTGCTGCAATATTTTAGGGTTAACTAGTGGCTGATTATCTTTTTTACAATTGCTAACAAAAACAAGTGGATAGTTTCGCTCTGAACGTTCAATTTCAAAACTAAGTGCTTTGAAATCATCAAGATTATTTTTAATATTTTGAACACGAAGTCCAACTGTGGTTTTTGGGTTGAGGCTGGCATTTTCAAGTAGGAAACTGACCAGTTTTGGTCTAGTAGTGCTCGGTATATCCTTTACCAAAGTACTGATATCGCTGGTTTCAAGTAGGACCGAAACAGTTGTAGCATCACCTTCATATTTAATTCCAATCTCTGTAATCCATTGTCTTCCTCTTACAGTTCGATCTGGATGGCTAAGTAAGATGGAGTAAATTGCTGGCGCTAGTTCACAAGCAGCAAATGTTCTCACTTTGGTTTTTTCAATAGAAAATTCTTCTCCACTCAGCAACATATCGCTTGTAAAATGAAGCTTTGTAACGGTTTTCAGCCAGCCAGCTATTGTTCTAAGAGCAACAGAAAAACTATCGCTTCCTACTATTTCAAACTGATTTACGTAAATTATCATTTCGCTCCCTCTTGGTAGACTCTACTTTTCTGCTGTGAACATAACGCCTAAAGCACAGGATGCCAAAACCAGAGCACAGCCAAGGTTTTGGCATCCTGTACCCTTACTTGTTAGCCGTTTCACCGGCAAGCTCTCGCATAAATTCATCGTGATTAGCCCAGTACCGGCGATTTTCTAATGTCCAGCACATATGTGCTGATAAACCGTCTAGATCCCCCATTAAGGTGAGCTTGTTAATACCATAATGGTTTAACTCAAATAGCATTTGCTTTTTGTAAGAGGCCTTAATAATATACTTTTCCAACTTATCCTTATCGCTGATGCCTTTAGTTAGATCTACTTCCGGTTCTGGATGCGTAGTAAAAAGGCCGCTTTGAAGACCAATTCTAGACGCAACCATATTGGGCTTATACTTGGCAATTTTTGAAAAATTACTTGGTTTTGCTTTATCAGGAATAATATTCCAGTGTGGCAGAAGACAATATATAACAGCATCTTTTTCATGCTCTGAAAGACATGCAAAAAAGGCAGCGACAAGTGGGTTATATGACCAGTCTAACAGTCTTGTAGGTAGACCATGATGTTGTGCAATAGCCATCCATTCCCAATCATTTTCGGGTTTGTTTGGTATATATTCAGATGCCTTCCTCTTCCAGCTTGCAAGATAATCTAAATCATCGCGCTCTGAATATGGCTCTCTTCCTGCCTTTGGTTTTACCGGCCAATTCGCGTCTGCTTGGCCACGAAACATCCACCTATTATCCTTTCTATACTTCGAAAAGATCTCATGGAAGTTAGAGAATGACTCGATGTCCATATTCTTCCTTAGAGCTAACAGTTCATTATACAAAACCACTCTATAAGAATACTTCTGTATAACTTACCACTATCCGATAAGGTGCTTTCCGTAATAGCATGGAAACACACAAAAATATCAGAGAAACAATCATTACCAAGTGGAAATTACACTACCGTACTGTCTAATACGCACACAAATAATTCACCTGCGCACATCTCGGATAAAAGCTATCTGTTCGCAAATAAGCACCTAAACACACTAAATAGCATTGGATAGGTTATAGAAAATCGCCAGAAAAAATTGACACCAATATGACATTTTTTGATGCAGGTAGGTTTTGTACAAAATTGCAGCGTTTTGATCATCAGGGAAAGTAATGCCGCTGAAACCGCTGAAAGCAATTGTGCGTCACATTTCGATGCCCAAGGCTGGAAATTTAAAAGACCGAATCAGTCCTTAAAGCATGGCAAACCTTGCGACAGCCGCCATTGTTTAACAATCTCAACAATACGCTCCGGTGTCGCATCTGCCGGATCATCTGGATAGTAAATTAGGTCTGAACCATCAGGGTGTTCTGTTATATCTTCAAAGTGATCGATTAAGGTATCCAGTTCACTTTCTGAAGAAGCATCAGCTTTGCAGATTTTCTGCAATAGCCGTAAAAATTCATCTTCAGAATATTCATTAATACTATTTTTCAAATTCACTTATTTGCCCTTATGTATATCTATATGATTCTTGGGGGTTGTGACACGAATATTATCAACATCATAGACTTTACCGCCATGCTGGATTTCCTCCACATGATGCAGTTCGAAAACTTTCCTACCACCAACCGTGTCTTTTTTCCTTGCACGAGGTGCATATCCTTTACTCATTCTCTCGACATTATTGTCTATAAATTGTGTTTTGAGTTCTGAATCTTTGGAGACTTCAATCCAGAACGCTTTCCGGAACCCATCAAAACTACTAAACTCACGACCTCTAAGCTGATCCGCAATTTGCGAAGGCACCGGAGAACCTAACTCTTTTCCGGCTGCTTCTAACCACTGGCCGATGATATCTTCACCGTTGCCGGTCACAACACCCGACTCGTTGCGAGGGCTTTCTTTATACACCACGTACAGCGGTGGTAATCCGGTCTCTGCCGGAAAAGTCAGAATATAGTCTTGCAGATCCGCATCAGCAATTGGGGTGATGTAGGTGTTATCAAATTCTTGGCCTTGCTCCGCTTGCGGATGGATCCAGATATCGAACTTTTCCATCTCAGGGATAGGATTAACCAGAATCGGTTTACCGCCAAAATCACCACTGATCGGCACCCATTCAATGGTGATATCCGGCTCTAACTCGACGATAAATTTATCACCGACCCGTTTTACTTCACGCTTAGGGATATCCGTCCCATTGACGTGATAGCCGTAAATTCGCCCTTCCGTATTGAATCCTAGGCGAATATTAGTTTCAACCGTGGTTTTATTACGCATATCAGCAGCGCTGTAGAGCGTACTGTCCGCTAATTTGTTCGGCACAAATGCAGCCAGAATGCCAGCTCGTCCGACGATTTTCAGCGCCAGTCCCGGTAATTCAGCCAATGCCGCACCACCAATACGCGTCAAAAAGGCTTCTTCAGAAACGGTACTGATCCCCTGCCCGACGGCCAGTGTATAAGCTGCATAATCCCCCAGCGCAGAAAGCAGCTCTCTTTGTGTACCGATATCACACGTACCGTTCGGCACCAGCGCAGATTTGGCGAAACGGGAGGGTTTGACGGGCGGTTTGTTAAATGCGTTCTGCCATGCGGATGAAGGTAGTGGGATTTTATCCAGCTCCCGTAACCGCTCCTGACGCTGCCTGACCAGCCGCTCTGCTAAAGTGAGTTTCACAGTTTTTCGTTCGACATAAGGCTCGGTATAAACAGAAGCATTCACGCTGCCGGAATAAGTTGAACCGATGCCATGATTGACCCATTCAACTCTGGCGGTATAAGCCTTGTTAGCCAGCAAGTCGAGATGAGACTCAACCGCAGGATTGACTCGCCAATATTGATTGCCCCATTCATCCCGATCCCGGATCAGCAACGGAACCGATGGCACATCCGTCAGCAATACCTGATGGCCGCTGCGAAGCTGTTCGAGAAAATCAGCAAAGCGCATTCCGGCAGGGATAACGGATTTCACATCTGACTCACGTAAGGAGGCAAAATCCCCTTCAACTTGAGCAAATTCATAACGCATCAGGTTATCGATTTGAGTGGTTTGGTAGTTCATTGACGTTGTTGGTTGAGCCGTGATTATTTTATCGATGGATGCTTATTGATAAAGTTATTTTCATATGAATTCACAATTATACTCAAATGGATTTATAAAACATGTTTAAATTTGGGGTTTTGATGGGGAGTAGTTATTTTTGGAATGGGGGTAACAGGGAGGCTCGGTTGAGGTAATTAAACTGTATTTTATTATGTGGAATGGTAATGCTGTGGTTTGGGACGCAATGACTTTCTCCGATCTCATTGCCATCTCCGAAAGCGCCCCAGTTCCTTTTGATGGATGTCAAAAGGAACCAAAAGCATCTTTTTGGGTTCAGCGCACGTAATCAGGGTCGCTTTTATTCGCTCCTGCTCACGAAAAGCTTAAAATTCATCCGTGAATTTTACCCTGAGATCATCGATCAAGTTGGCTTCGCCTTAAAGAGATTTCACACAATTCAAATCAACCACCCACCGAAGAAAACCATTCACGGAAGAATGGTTAGGCTTTTCCGGGCAGGACGCCCGTAAAGCCGGTTCTGAAAAGCGTGTGACCAAGCCCAACAAAAAAGATGTTCTGGTTACTCTTGCATCTCTGCAAGAGTAACTGGCGCACTGGGCACGAATGTCACTGAAACCGCAGAAAGAAATTGTGCGTCAAATTTGGGAGCCCAAAACTGGAAATGAAAAGACCGAATCAGTCCTTAAAGCATGGCAAGCCTTGCGACATCCGCCATTGTTTAACAATCTCAACAATACGCTCCGGTGTGGCATCTGCCGGATCATCTGGATAGTAAATCAGGTCTGAACCATCAGGGTGTTCTGTTAACTTACAAAACATCCTTACCATCTTTGTATGAGTTTCTTCATTTTCTGCTTTTACGGAAATGATATCCTGAACCAATTTCAGAAATTCACTTTCCGTATATTCTTCAATGCCCATTGTATAATTTATCTCTTGTTTGAATGGATTCGAATATGATTTTTTGGTGTTGTAATTGTCATATTATCAACATCATACACCGATCCACCATGCTGAATTTCTTCAACGTGGTGAATTTCATATTTCTCTCTACCACCGACTTGCTCTCTAAAACGAGGAAACGGAGCAAACCCGTTTCGAATCAGTTCTTGATTTCCTTCATTAAACTGTGATGAAAGAACTTCATCCCTACTTACAGCTTTCCAAAACGCTTTCCGGAACCCATCAAAACTACTAAACTCTCGGCCTCTAAGCTGATCCGCAATTTGCGACGGCACCGGCGAGCCTAACTCTTTTCCGGCTGCTTCTAACCACTGGCCGGTGATATCTTCACCGTTGCCGGTCACGACACCTGACTCGTTGCGAGCGCTTTCTTTATACACCACATACAGCGGTGGTAACCCAGTCTCTGCCGGAAAAGTCAGAATATAGTCTTGCAGATCTGCATCAGCAATTGGGGTGATGTAGGTGTTATCAAATTCTTGCCCTTGATCCGCTTGCGGATGGATCCAGATATCGAACTTTTCCATCTCCGGGATCGGATTAACCAGAATCGGTTTACCACCAAAATCACCGCTAATCGGCACCCATTCAATAGTGATATTCGGCTCTAACTCAACAGCAAACCGTTCACCAACCTGTTTTACTTCACGCTTGGGAATATTCGCCCCATTGACGTGATAACCGTAAATTCGCCCTTCCGTATTGAAACCCAAGCGAATATTGGTTTCAACCGTGTCTTTATTGCGCATATCGGCTGCACTGTAGAGCGTACTGTCCGCTAATTTGTTCGGCACAAATGCAGCCAGAATGCCTACTCGCCCGACGATTTTCAGCGCCATTCCCGGCAGCTCTGCCAATGCCGTACCACCAATACGCGTCAAAAAAGCTTCTTCAGAAACGGTACTGATCCCCTGCCCGACGGCCAGTGTATAAGCCGCATAATCCCCCAGCGCAGAAAGCGGCTCTCTTTGTGTACCGATGTCACACATACCGCTAGGCACCAATGCAGATTTGGCGAAACGGGAGGGCTTAACTGCCGACTTGTTAAATGCGTTTTGCCATGCGGATGAAGGCAGTGGGATTTTATCCAGCTCCCGTAACCGCTCCTGACGCTGCCTGACCAACCGCTCTTCTAGAGTGAGTTTCACAGTTTTTCTTTCAACATAAGGCTCGGTAGAAACAGAAGCGTTCACACTGCCGGAATAAGTTGAACCGATGCCATGATTGACCCATTCAACTCTGGCGGTATAAGCCTTGTTAGCCAGCAAATCGAGATGAGGCTCAACCGAAGGATTGACTCGCCAATATTGATTGCCCCATTCATCCCGATCCCGAATCAACAACGGAATCGATGGCACATCCGTCAGTAACACTTGATGACCGTAGTGAAGTTGTTCGAGAAAATCTACAAAGCGTATTCCGGCAGGGATAACGGATTTCACATCTGACTCACGTAAGGAGGCAAAATCTCCTTCAACTTGAGTAAATTCATACCTCATCAGGTTATCGATTTGAGTGGTTTGATAGTTCATTGACGTTGTTGGCTGGGCCATGATTATTTTATCGATGGATGCTTATTGACAAGATTGTTTTCATATGAATTCATAATTATACTCAAATGGATTTATAAAACATGTTTAAATTTGGGGTTTTGATGGGGAGTGGTTATTTTTGGAATCGGGGTAACAGGGAGGCTCGGTTGAGGTAATTAAACTGTATTTTAGTATGTGGAATGGTAATGCTGTGGTTTGGGACGCAATGACTTTCTTCGATCTCATTGCCATCTCCGACTGCGCCCCAGTTCCTTTTGATGGATGTCAAAAGGAACCAAAAGCATCTTTTTTGAGTTCAGCGCGCGTCATCAGGGACGCTTTTATTCGCTCCTGCTCACGAAAAGCTTAAAATTCATCCATGAATTTTACCCTGAGAGCATCGAGCAATTGAGCTTCGTTGATTTAATGTTTCATTATTCAAATCAACCACCCAACAAAGAAAATCATTCATGGAAGAATGATTAGGCTTTTCCGGGCAGGACGCCCGTAAAAGCCGGTTCTGGAACGCGTGTGACTCCGTCAAACAAAAAAGATTTTCTGGTTCGTCTTTCATCTCTGAAAGATGAACTGGCGCACTGAGTAACAATGTCTCTGAAATTGAGGAACGTAATTGTGCGTCAAACTGCAACGCCGGAGGCTGGAAAAGTAAAAGGGTAATGCTGAGTTTGGGACGCAATGACTTTCTCCGATCTCATTGCCATCTCCGACCTCGCCCCAGTTCCTTTTGATGGATGTCAAAAGGAACCAAAAGCATCTTTTTGGGTTCAGCGCACCTCATCAGGGTCGGATTGATTCGCATCCTGCTCAGGCAATCCTGAAAAATCATCCGTGATTTTTCACCCTGAGTTCAGTGACCAAATTGACTTTTTAAGAATGTTTCACGCCATCCAAATCAACCACTCCCGTCACCGTCATTCATGAACATTGATGAAAATCGCTGAACAACCGGACAAACCATGCGATTTTCGGATCATTATGACGGGTTTTATGCCAGTAAAGCGTCAGCTGATAATCCGGTACATCTAACGGCATAGGTGATAAACGCAGCGATAAGCTTTCAGCAATGGTCTCAGCATACCGGGACGGTGCGGCCAGCAAATAAGATGTCTGCTGCAAAAAATAAGGGGCAGCCAGAACACTGGCAGTCCGAATCGCAATTTGGCGCCTTTTTCTTTGCCGTGACAATGTAATATCAACAATTCCTCTGGATTCATTCCACGGTGTGACCAAAATATGTGGATACTGAAGAAACTGAGCCAGTGAAAGATGCTCAGCCACCGGATGACTCTGACACCGCACACTGACATAGTAGTCGCTCAGCCAGACCAAGCGATTCAGACTTTCTGATTCTTCCTGTTGATGGGCAAACCCACAGACCATATCGATAGCTGACGATTTTAGCGCTGCCTCCGGTAACCGTTCGGCCAACTGGATAAATTCAATGTGGATATGAGGAAACGACTCGCTCAGGTCAGTGATAAATTCCCGCAGACACCATGATGTATAATCCGTCACGGCGATCCGGAATATATGCGTATCCTCCGGTGTAAAAGGATGCGATGAGGCCAGCCCCTGCCCCAGTAATGCCAATCCCGGCAACACTTGTTCAGCTAACCGCTCAGAATAAGCGGTCGGTAACATACGATTTTCAATCCGGATGAACAGGTCATCCCCAAGCCGCTCTCGCAAACGTTGCAGGGCATGACTACACGCTGACTGAGTGATATTCAGTTCATCGGCACTGAGCGTTACCGAGCCCGTATGATATAAACTGGCGAACACCTTAAGTAAGTTCAAATCTAGATTAGGAAATTTACGCATGGGACTGTTTCTTGATGGATAACCATCTGTCATGAATACTGTTCATATGAAGCCTGAATAAAGTGCACTTCATTCATAATTCATTTGAGCATACACTGTCACTAACCTGAGTCAACTAAAGCAAGGAAATCATGACCATTCATATCAGACCTGCCACAATTTCAGACGCAGCGACCATTTTAGATTTTATCAATCAACTGGCGATTTATGAGAAGGAACCAAATGCGGTCGCCAATACAGTCGAAGCCATTGAACGCAAGTTATTCGGTGACGACGTTCGTGCCCATGCCCTGATTTGTGAAGCAGATAATCAGCCTATCGGTTTTGCCGTTTACTTCTTCAACTATTCGACTTGGCTGGGTCAATATGGCCTGTATCTGGAAGATTTATATGTCAGTGAAGCGCACCGGGGCCTCGGGGCCGGTAAAGCTTTGATGAAATATCTCGCTCGTCTGGCAGTCAGCAAAGATTGTGGCCGCTTTGAGTGGACCGTACTCGACTGGAATCAACCCTCTATCGACTTTTATCAAAGTATCGGGGCCGAGCCGCAGGATGAATGGATTATCTACCGGATGACCGGTCAGTCCCTGCTCGATTTTGCCGAACAGGGGTAAATGTCCCGACCTTCCCTTAGTCGCAATTGCTTGGCTAACACAAATGCCGTTTCAGGCCTGCTTTTTCGAGAATGCGGGCTGAAATTTCCTCAACCGACAGTGAGCTGGTATTGATATAAGGAATCGCCTCGCGGCGAAATAATGCTTCCACACTGGCCAGCTCATGCTCACATTGATGAACGCTGGCATATTCACTCCCCGCCAGACGATTCTGGCGAATGGCGGTTAAGCGTTCTGCATTAATCGTCAGGCCAAATAATTTATGTCGGTGAATCTCAAATGCCGGCAGGAGTTTGAGTGAACGCATGTCATCATGAATAAACGGATAATTGACCACCCGCAACCCAAACTGCATTGCCATATACAGACTGGTCGGCGTTTTCCCACTCCGGGAAACCCCGAGCAGCACAATATCTGCCTGTTCAATATCTTTCAGTGACATCCCGTCATCATGGGCCAGGGTATATTCGATCGCAGCAATCCGATCAAAATAAGTATCGGTGTTTTTACCGATGCTGCGTGAACGTTGCAGTTTTGGCTGCGGCTCCGTTTGGGTATCGGCCTGAACGCGCTGCACAATATTTTCCAGCACATCATAGCAATGAGCAGAAGCCTGCATCAGCTTGGCCCGGATTTCAGGCACCACAATCGAGAAGAAAACCAACGGCTGAACCCCGTGTCGCTGATAAGAAAACTCAATCTGTTTGATCAGATCCGTCAATTTTTCATCATTTTCAACAAACGGAAACGTCTGCTCATTGGCAATGAAGGGAAACTGGCCTAATACAGCATGTCCTAAGGTTTCACATGTAATCGCTGTACCATCAGAAACGTAGAATACGTCACGACTTTGACTATCAATTTGCATATTTTCTTTAAACTTTCAAATTATTTTGATTAGCATCATAGTCACACTATAAATAGAACGACAAACGGTATTCAACGACATACGCCACAGCTTTAAAAATATCTCCGATGTTTTTTAGCCGCCAATGTAAACGATTACCACTTTAGCCAATAACAAAGTCATACTTCTGGAGAAAGACATGCCCAAGAATACCCTCTGGTTCAACAGCCTATCCATGACCGACGTCGATAAGGTCGGCGGCAAAAATGCCTCACTCGGTGAAATGGTGTCCAACCTTGCCAATGCCGGATTCTCTGTGCCAAACGGCTTTGCAACCACCTCGTATGCATTTAACCAGTTTCTCGATTATGAGGGGTTAGATCACCGTATTCATCAATTACTTGATGCGCTCGACGTGGATGATGTCGATGCCTTACGCCAAACGGGTGCCACGATTCGCCAATGGATTTTACAAGCCCCCTTCCCTGCGGATTTAGAGCAAGATATTCGTGATAACTATGCGGAACTGACCGAAAACAACCCTGAAATTTCAGTGGCGGTTCGCTCATCTGCCACCGCAGAAGATTTACCCGATGCCTCTTTTGCCGGACAGCAAGAGACCTTCCTCAATGTCAAAGGGATTGATGCGGTGCTTGAAGCAACCAAGCATGTCTATGCGTCTTTGTTTAATGATCGTGCCATCTCATACCGGGTCCATCAGGGCTTCGATCACCGTGGTATTGCGCTGTCGGCCGGTATTCAACGGATGGTCCGCTCAGATCTAGCGTCTTCCGGCGTGATGTTTACCTTAGATACCGAATCAGGCTTTGACCAAGTGGTATTTATCACGTCCGCTTGGGGACTGGGTGAAATGGTTGTTCAGGGCGCAGTCAACCCGGATGAGTTTTATGTGCATAAACCGCTACTGGCAGCCGGTCAGACCGCGATTGTGAAAAAAACCTTCGGTTCAAAGCTGGTGAAGATGATTTACTCAGCGCGGCAAGAAATCGGCAAACAAGTCGAGATTATTGATACCGACGAACAAGAGCGTCAGCAGTTCTCTTTAAATGATGCAGAAATCCAAGCGCTGGCACAGCAGGCGCTGATTATTGAACAACATTATCAACGGCCGATGGATATTGAATGGGCCAAAGATGGTATTGACGGCAAACTGTATATTGTTCAAGCCCGCCCGGAAACGGTCTGCTCTCAGAATGAAACCCGTGTGATTGAACGCTTTCAGCTCAATGCCAAAGCCGATGTGTTACTGGAAGGCCGGGCCATCGGACAGCGAATCGGTTCAGGCACGGTCCGTCAGGTTGACTCACTCGATCAAATGTCACTGGTACAACCGGGAGATATTCTGGTCACGGATATGACCGACCCCGACTGGGAGCCGGTGATGAAAAAAGCGGCGGCAATTGTCACCAACCGGGGTGGCCGCACCTGCCATGCCGCGATTATCGCCCGAGAGCTGGGGATTCCGGCGATTGTCGGCTGCGGTACGGCGACCAGCGATCTGCAAGATGGTGCGCTGGTGACTGTCTCGTGTGCTGAAGGTGAAACCGGTTATGTTTACCGGGGCCAGCTCGATTTTGAAGTGCGCCGCTCTTCCGTCGATGAACTGCCCAATTTACCGACCAAAGTGATGATGAATGTCGGTAACCCGGACCGCGCTTTCGACTTTGCTCAGATTCCTAATGAAGGGGTTGGCTTGGCACGCCTTGAATTTATCATCAACAAGATGATTGGGATTCACCCGAAAGCCCTGCTTGAGTTCGATGCTCAGGAAGATGCCCTCAAGGCTGAAATTCGCCAACGGATCAAAGGCTATCGCGATCCGATTGATTTCTACGTCAGCAAACTCACGGAAGGGATCGCCACCATTGCGGCAGCCTTCTGGCCGAAACGGGTGATTGTACGGATGTCTGATTTTAAATCGAACGAGTACAGTAATCTGGTCGGCGGACGTCATTATGAGCCCCATGAAGAGAACCCGATGCTCGGTTTCCGGGGCGCTTCTCGCTATATTTCTCCGGCATTTGAAGACTGCTTTGCTCTCGAAACGCAGGCCATCAAACGGGTTCGTCAGGAGATGGGGCTGAAAAACGTCGAGATTATGATCCCATTTGTTCGCACCCCCGATGAAGCATCATCGGTGATTGACCTACTGGCAAAATTTGGGCTGAAACGGGGCGAGCAAGGGCTCAAAGTAATCATGATGTGTGAACTGCCATCCAATGCCGTTTTGGCGGATGACTTCTTGAAACACTTTGACGGTTTCTCGATCGGCTCGAATGATATGACCCAGTTGACACTGGGACTGGATCGGGATTCCGGGGATGTGGCGCATCTGTTTGACGAGCGCAACCCGGCGGTGAAAGCCATGCTGAAAATGGCCATTGATGCAGCCACTCAGGCCGGTAAATATGTCGGTATCTGCGGTCAGGGCCCTTCGGATCATGACGACTTGGCCGCATGGCTGATGCAACAGGGCATCAGTTCCGTATCTCTCAATCCGGATACGGTGATAGATACTTGGCTGAAATTGGGTCAAGTCGCTCAGTCCGACTAATTCGGAACGATTAAGTTATTTGATTCATCTCCGCAACGACACCGGGCACCCGTTTGGGTGCCCGAGACCTCGCTTCGCAACCTTGTCATCTCAGACCGCCGTCAATTGCCGTGACCGACACCACTCGATTGTCGGATCGCCTCGACTAAAAGATTTAACTCATCCGCCACATCCTGAGTAAGCTCAAAACCGATATTAATCCTGAAGCAATCATCGTAAAGCGAGAGTGTACTGAATAGCTGCCCCAAACGAATATCGATTTGATACGTTTCAATCAGTGCAGTGAACCGAGTGAGATTGAGATCCGGCACTTGGAGCCAGAGTACCATCCCGCCTTGAGGATGACTGATTTTCACCTGCTCGGGCAAGCGGGCCGATAAAAAACTGAGATAGGCTTGCCTGAAGTGAAGCAAGCGGCTCCGACGGCGTTTCACTTGTTTGGCATAATGCCCGGATTCAATAAAATCAGCCACCGCAAGCTGAATCGGCAGAGACACCCCAAAGAAAGCAGCCGTATACTGCTGCACATACGCTGCGGTAAACCGCCCGGGCAAACACCACCCCAGACGATAGCTTGGTGATAAGCTTTTCGAGATCGAACCACACCATAGAATGTATCCCCCCTGATCATAAGATTTCGCAGGTAAAGGCGTGTGTTCTGCGTAAGAGAGTTCCAGATAGACATCATCTTCGATCACCGGTATCTGATAATGGTTTGCCAGTGCCGCCAACCGTTGCTTTTGTGAAACTGACATGGTGATCCCTTGCGGGTTCATATGGGATGTACAAAAAATACCGGCTTTCACACTACCTTGGCGTAAATGCTGTTCCAGCTGGTCAAGATCGATCCCTTCGTCTAACGACGGGATTTCGACAATCTGACGCCCCATTTGTCCGAGTAAAGTTTGCCACGAGCATTTATGGCACCGATATTCTGTTGCATGCGATTGCAACATGGGACATCAACACAACGATTTCGGTTGTTTTTCAGGCCTACCCAACCACATTGTTTGGTTATTGGGTCTGGAGCCGGCTGCTGATTCGTTATCCGCTCAGTACCACCGCACCATTAACTTTACTGGTGCCCGTATTTGCCTTGATCTCCGGCTATTGGATGTATCATGAAGTGCTGAGTCTTGCACAGGTTGTTGCATGTGTGATGTTTTTAGTCGGCATTGGGTTCATCGTCAAACCGGCCGCACCTCAGAGAGCGTCACAACAAATACAACCGGCTGTCGGCTATCTCTTGAAAAAATAATCACCCTATACTATTCGTTATATTTGATATGAATATTATTAATAATAAATGATTCACCATATCAATCATCTGCGCCAGCCAGATATGGCTGTTGCAGATTTCGGATCGTAGGTTGGCTAAGGAGAGAAATAGGATGAGCCTATTTAGTATGGGAACAATCAGAGCGAGATATACGTTTAATTTTTCGTTACTCAGTATTGTATTTCTTGTGGTCGTGGTCGCGGCTTATCAACTGGTCAATTATATTCAGCACAGTACGGGACGATATTCTCAGGGCGCGAATCTGATCCAGAATGCAGACCGGGATCTCTATCAGTCGCGACTTGCCCTCTCTACTTTAATTTTTTCACCCGATAATTCACTGATTCAACCCCCGGTTCTCAAAAAAGAAGTCGTTGCCAATGCACAACAGGCACTGGAGCGGATGCAGGCATTTATTCAGATGACTCAAGATGAGCCAGAGATTGTCAGCTACCTTTCTCCTTTTCAAAATTATTATCAACAGTGGTCCAACGAATATGTCGCCATCTTAAAAGCATTAGACAGTCAACAACACGATTCCGCCGTCAAACTGTTCCTGACCCGTAATTTAGAGTCATTCAAAGCATTAAGAAGTTTATATGACGGCTCTGAAGAATTAATCACCAAATATGCCGCGCAAGAGAAACAGCAAATTGACCGGCACGCGGATCAATTTAAATTATTTGTTTCTGTTCTTTCCGTGATTGTCTTATTTTCGAGCCTGATGCTGGCTTGGTTTGCGCCGAAGAATATTTCCGGTGCGATCAAAAAAATCACCTCGGATATTCATCAGATCAGTCAGGGAGACGGGGATTTAACACGACGGATCAATAGTAAAAAAGTGGATGAAACCGGTGATTTGAGCCGTGAGCTGGACAGTTTTGTCGATAAGCTCGGTCAGATTATCCGCCATATCCGCAACGGTTGCGGCAGTATACAAGAGGAAATGAAGACCATCAGCCATGCCGCCGCAGAATCGTCCTCACTCAGCGATGAAGAGGATCAGGCCTTGGATTTGGTGGTCACTGCAATCGAGGAAATGAGTGCCGCAACCCGAGAGGTTGCTCAGAATGCCGCCGAAACCGCGACGCAGGTGGAGTTACTGTCGCAATTGGTCGATGAAGGTGAAGCATCGATTCTCAGCTCAACCGAGCGTTTACACGACTTAACTCACCAAATTGAACATGCCTCAGTCGTCATTGGCCGGTTATCGCACAGCTCCGAAAAGATTTCATCGGTCTTAGATGTCATTCTCAATATTTCGGAACAAACCAATCTACTGGCACTCAATGCTGCGATTGAAGCGGCGCGGGCCGGAGATCAAGGCCGGGGATTTGCGGTTGTAGCTGATGAAGTGAGAAATCTGGCCAGCAAAACGCAATTGTCCACGGAAGATATTCGTCAGATGATCAACGATCTCCAAAGTCAGGTGTCAGAAGCGGTCCACTCGATCAACACCAGTGTTGATATTGCCTCCAACACTGAAACACTCAATGCGCAGACCAAAAATCTGCTGGATACGGTCAAATCATCTTCCGATCAAATTCAAGGACTCAGTTTACAAACCGCCAGTGCCACCGATGAGCAGAGCCTCGTTGCCAATGAAATTAATACCAATTTAGCGAATCTGTCAGAGATGTCGAAACAGATCCGCAATACGTCAAACACGGTCAACAGTGCCGTGAAAGATGCGGTCAGGAGCATTGAGTCACTGGCGACACAAATTAAACGGTTTTCTGTATAAACCGGGGCCGGAAAGAGAAAAACCGGAACGCATCGCCCCGCACCATTGCAGAGATGCACCACACATTGTCACCGTATATCGATTTCCTGTGAGAGCGCGTCATCACCGCCTCTGACAGGAAGTGAGTGGTTCATGCCCCATGCCCCGTCCATCCTTCTCATCATCCATTCGGATCAGCACCGAATGACGTCGATGATTTGATCAAGATGCTCATTTTTTGCCCGGCAACCTTGTTCATACCGTGGCACCGCCTGTGAACAAAAGTTACAAAAGCACAAGATAGTTACATTAGCCATAAAATCAATCTTTCTTCCCCGCAGTGTTGATAGACTTCCTCCACAAAATCAAAAACACCACCCCTACAGAAACAGAAAAGGTGCAGGTCAGCTATGTTAACCAATACCCCTATTAGTCCTACAGATAAGCGCATGATTCATATTATTTTTGCGCTTGCCGCAGCCGTCATTTTACTCGCGACCGTCCAAAATAAAATGCCGACAGGCATTATCGGCGCAATCGGTGTCATGGCCGTCGTCGGATATATTTTGAATGTCATCGGCGATAAAACCCCCATTTTGAACCAGTTCTTCGGTGGCGGTGCGATTGCCATTATTTTTGGCTCGTCTTATCTGTTCCATAGTGATTTCATGCCGCAGCAGATTGCCGGCTCCATTACCACATTTATGAAAAGCGGTGGCTTCCTCTCCTTTTTTATCGCCAGTTTGGTCACCGGTTCAATTTTAGGTATGGACAGAGAAATTCTGAAAAAAGCCGCGCTCAAGTATATTCCGGTGATTTTTGGTGGGGTCATTTTTGCGTTTCTGTTCGCCGGACTTGTCGGTCTTATCGTCGGTGATGGCTTCTTCGATTCAATTATGTTGATTGCCCTGCCCATCATGGGGGGTGGTATGGGTGCCGGTGCAGTACCGCTGGTTGAGATTATGTCCGGTAACACCACCATGACGGCAGCAGAGCTGATGTCAAAAATGGTTCCGGCACTGGCGATTGGTAATGCGATGGCGATCGTGATCGCAGGCCTGCTGAATAAACTAGGCAACCTCTATCCGTCTCTGACCGGCAACGGGCAACTGATCCGGGGTTCACAACAACCAACTCTCGAAGACAGTGATGAAAAAGCGTCAATCGATACATTGGGTATCGGCGCACTGCTCGCCATTACCATGTTCTTTGTCGGCACGTTACTGACTGAGGTGATCAGTATGCATACCTACGCGCTGATGATCCTGTTCGTGGCACTGGTCAAAGTCACCGGGATGATCCCGCGTGAACTCGAGAAATCCGCACACGCATGGTACAAGTTTGTTGTCGATAACCTGACCCCTGCGTTGTTGGTCGGTATCGGAGTTGCCTATACCGATCTCAATCAAATTGTCGCTTCATTGAACGTTGAATACTTTCTGATGGTGTTTGCAACCGTGGTCGGTGCTGTGGTGGGTGCCGCGCTGGTTGGCCGGATGATGGGATTCTACGCCATTGAAGCGGCGATCACTGCGGGACTCTGTATGGCCAATATGGGTGGTACGGGTGATGTGGCTGTCTTGGCCGCCTCACGCCGCATGGAACTGATGCCATTTGCACAAATTTCATCCCGCATCGGTGGTGCTTTTATGCTGATTCTGGCCACCGTAATTTTAGGGTTATTAAAATAAGTCATTGAAATTATTCGTTAAAATAAACCATTAAAATAAAAGGATTAAAAGTTACAGCAACAGCAATGTCATGCAATATCCCCCGGATGGGTTGAACCGTCCGGGAAATAATAAAACGAAGATGAAACATAATTATTTGATAAGTGTCCGGAAGCCGCTCAGCACCGAGTCACGTTTCATTCTCAGACAAGACTAAAAAAGCAATACTGTCAGCCCAAGGAAAATAAGCATTCATTTCAATATAACAAGAATGCACCGGTATCCGACCCGCAAGGGTCGGTATACCACCTGTTCGATGTGGAAGGTACTTCGGTACTTTTGAATTGATTATTTTTACACTTGGAGGATAGCTGTGAAAACTTTAACCACAGATATCGCAATTATTGGTGCCGGGGGTGCGGGACTTCGTTCTGCCATTGCTGCCACCGAAGCAAATCCAGATCTGGAAATCGCCCTGATTTCTAAAGTCTATCCCATGCGTTCTCACTCAGTTGCTGCCGAAGGTGGTTCTGCTGCCGTCATCAAAGAAGAAGACAGTCTGGACAACCACTTTAATGATACCGTTGGCGGTGGGGACTGGTTGTGTGAGCAAGATGTCGTTGAATATTTTGTCGCCAATGCCACCCGCGAAATGATTCAGATGGAGCAATGGGGCTGCCCTTGGAGCCGGAAAGAAAATGGTGAAGTCAACGTTCGCCGTTTCGGTGGTATGAAAGTCGAGAGAACTTGGTTTGCCGCAGACAAAACCGGGTTTCACATGCTGCATACCCTGTTCCAAACCTCAATTAAATACCCCCAAATCAAACGCTTTGACGAATATTTCGTCGTTGACCTGTTAGTGGACGATGGTCAGGTACAAGGTCTGATCGCGATCCATATGGCGGAAGGCGAACTGGTCGCTATTAAAGCAAAATCCGTTGTGCTCGCGACCGGTGGTGCCGGCCGGGTTTATCATTGCAATACCAATGGCGGCATTGTTACCGGTGACGGGATGGCGATGGCCTATCGTCACGGTGTACCGCTGCGCGATATGGAATTCGTCCAGTATCACCCGACCGGGCTGCCCGGAACCGGGATCCTGATGACCGAAGGGTGTCGGGGTGAAGGCGGGATTATCGTTAATAAAAACGGCTACCGTTATCTGCAAGATTATGGCATGGGCCCGGAAACACCGGTCGGTCAGCCGAAAAACAAATATATGGAACTCGGCCCGCGTGACAAAGTCTCTCAGGCTTTCTGGCACGAGCAACAAAAAGGGAACACCATCAAGCACCCACTCGGCGATGTCGTCCATCTGGATCTGCGTCATCTGGGTGAGGAATATCTGCATGAACGTCTGCCCTTTATCTGCGAGCTGGCTAAAGCTTACGTTAATGTCGATCCGGTCAAAGAGCCGATCCCGATCCGTCCGACGGTGCATTACACCATGGGCGGGATTGAAACGAACGGTCAGTGTGAAACCCGTATCCAAGGCTTATTTGCTGTCGGGGAATGCTCATCCGTCGGACTGCACGGTGCCAACCGTCTCGGCTCTAACTCACTGGCTGAATTAGTGGTATTCGGTCGTGTTGCCGGTGAACATGCGGCTAAACGCGTTGAAACATTCAAAGGCTGGAACGATAAAGCCATCGAAGCACAGGTCAAATCCGTTGAACAACACATTCAGTCTCTGATGGATCAGGAAGGCGATGAAAACTGGGCCGATATCCGGACTGAAATGGGCAATGCCATGGAAGCGGGCTGCGGGATCTACCGTCAGGCCGATTTGATGCAACAGACGGTTGATAAACTGGCTGAGCTGAAAGCACGCTACAAAAAAATCAGTATCAAAGACAAAGGCAAAGTCTTTAACACCGACTTACTGTACGCGATTGAAATCGGCCATAGTCTGGAAGTTGCCGAAGCCATGGTGCACTCCGCCATTCTCCGCAAGGAATCTCGGGGCGCGCATCAGCGTCTCGATGAAGGTTGTACCGAGCGTGACGATGTGAACTTCCTCAAACACTCACTGGCCTTCTATCAAAAAGATGCTGCGCCCCGGATTGACTACAGTGATGTCACCATCACCAAGTCACAACCGAAAGCTCGTCTTTACGGTGCCGCTGCTGAGCAAGCCGCTGCAGAAGAAGCCAAACAGCGCGCAGAGGAGAATTAATCATGGTCACCCAACGTATGCAAAAAGTGGATATTCTGCGTTATGACCCGGAAAAAGATGCGGAACCTTACTTACAGTCTTTCGAGGTCCCTTTCAATGAAACCATGTCGATCCTCGACACGATTTCATATGTGAAAGATCATCTGGATAAGAATCTCTCCTATCGCTGGTCCTGCCGGATGGCGATCTGCGGCTCTTGTGGTGTGATGGTCAATGGCGTGCCGAAACTCGCCTGTAAAAGCTTCCTGCGCGACTACCCGGACGGTGTGAAAATCGAACCGCTGGCCAATTTCCCGATTGAGAAAGATTTAATTGTCGACATGACGCCGTTTATCGAGCGTCTCGAAGCGATTAAGCCTTACATCATCGGTAATGACCGCAAACCGGAAGACGGTACCAACCTGCAAACCCCGGCCCAGATGGCAAAATACAAACAGTTTGCCGGCTGTATCAACTGTGGGTTGTGCTACGCCGCTTGTCCGCAATTCGGGTTGAATCCTGAGTTTATCGGTCCGGCTGCGCTGACTCTGGCTCATCGCTATAATCTCGACAGCCGTGACCATGGTCAGGCCGAGCGGATGACACTGCTCAATGGTGAAAACGGGGTCTGGGGTTGTACCTTTGTCGGCTACTGCTCTGAAGTGTGTCCGAAGCATGTTGATCCGGCCGCGGCGGTGAACCAGGGGAAAGTGGCATCGTCGATGGACTTTGTCATTGCCATGTTAAAACCTCAGGAGGCATAAGAGATGAGTCATCGTAAACCCTATGTAAGGGAAGTCAAACGGACGTGGTGGAAAAGCAATCCGTTCTATCGCTTCTATATGATCCGTGAGGCGACGGTTCTGCCTTTAATCGTGTTTACCCTCTTCCTCACGGTCGGTCTGGGATGTCTGGTTAAAGGACCGGAAGCATGGCAGTCATGGCTGAACTTTATGGCGAACCCGTTGGTCATTGTCATCAATCTGATTGCGCTGGCCGGGAGTCTGTTTCATGCCTATACCTTCTTCGGCATGATGCCACAGGTGGTACCGATGCGTCTGAAAGGCAAGCTTATCGATAAGAAAATCGTGGTGCTGAGCCAATGGGTCGCTGTTGCCGTTATTTCTATTTTCGTGCTCATCATTGTTTAAGGAGGCACCGTGATTAACCAAAATCCAAAACGTTCAGACGAACCTGTCTGGTGGGGCCTGTTCGGTGCCGGCGGGACTTGGTTTGCTATGCTTACCCCAATCACTATTTTTGTGCTGGGGGTCATGGGCCCGCTGGGTATGCTTGATGCCGATGCGCTGAGCTATGATCGTGTCGCAGGTTTTGCAACCAATATCATTGGCGCACTGTTTGTGATTGCCACAATTGCCCTGCCAATGTGGCATGCGATGCACCGTGTTCATCATGGGATGCATGACCTGAAAATCCATACCGGTGTGGTCGGCAAAATTCTGTGCTATGCCATTGCGTTTGCCGCAACTGCCATCGCTGCCATTTTTGTATTTATGCTGGGATAGTTCCCCTGTGATCTGGCGCTCCGGACTCCGGGCCGCCAGAATCACTTCATCAACGAGATAATGACATGTTTTATATTCATATGTTGCTGCTGCTTACGATCATCTTTGTCGGTATCCGACATGGTGGGATCGCATTCGGCTTGCTGGGTGGACTTGGTGTCTCCATTCTGGCGTTTGTATTCAAAGTCACACCGGGTCACCCGCCAGTCAGTGTCATGCTGATTATTCTTTCCGTGGTTGCCGCATCAGCCACACTCGAAGCCACGGGTGGTTTGAAACTACTGGTCAAATACGCTGAAAAATTAATGCGTAAACACCCCGGTCAGATCGTTTTTCTCGGGCCACTGTGTACTTATACCCTGACGGTTCTGGTCGGGACCGGCCATTCTGTTTATCCACTTCTGCCGGTCATTTATGATGTTGCCTACAAAAAAGGCATTCGTCCGGAACGCCCGATGGCAATCGCTTCTGTGGCATCGCAAGTGGGGATTACCGCCAGCCCGATTGCCGCTGCTGCTGCTGTCGTCATGGCAACCGCAGTCGATAATCATCTGGATATTAGTCTGATCGATGTGCTGATTGTGACCATTCCTGCCACGCTGACAGGCTTACTGGTTGCCTGTACCTGGAGTCTGACACGCGGTAAAGATTTGGATAAAGATCCTGAGTTTCAGGCACGTTGCCAAGATCCTGAATTTGTTCAGGAACTCGAAGATAACAGTGCGCTGGAGCAAGGCAATGAGATCGATAAAAGTGCGAAAAAAGGCTTGATCATTTTCATGCTGGGGATTGCAACCGTGGTGTTTGTCGCCATGTTCGGTAAAGACCTGAACCTGCTGCCTCCGGGAGTCAAAATGTCCGTCGGGATTCAGTTCTTAATGCTGGCTGTCGGCGCAATCATTCTGATCAGCACCAATGTATCACCGAAGAAAATCGTCCACAGTAATGTATTTATCGCCGGGATGACGGCAGTCATTATCATCTTTGGGATTGCCTGGATGAGTGAAACCATCATCGGCTACCATAAAACCTATCTGATTGATATGGTTAGCGGGATTGTTCATTCGCATCCGTGGGCTTTCGCCTTTGCAATGTTCTCGGTATCGATCTTCCTGAAAAGTCAGGCTGCGGTGCTCACCATTATGTTGCCGCTCGGCTTTTCTCTGGGCATTCCACCGAAAGTGTTGATCGGTGTTTTACCCGCTTGTTACGCCTATTTCTTCTTCCCGTTCTACCCGAGTGACCTCGCGGCAATTACCTTTGACCGCACCGGCACAACCCGTATCGGCAAATACGTGCTCAATCATAGCTTTATCCTGCCGGGATTTATCTGTGTATTTACCGCAACTGTGGTCGGTTATTTTATCTCAACCGCGATTCACTGATTGAGGTTCCCCCCGCCTGCTTCCGTACAGCCGTATGGTACGGGAGCAGACTCTCACTTCCCAAGTCTTCTCTTCACGCGTATCTCTTCCGACACGATCCTCGTGATACAATGCCGCCATCTTGATTTGAGTGTCTTGCTCCATTGTGCACGATTGTGACTCGTACGCGATGCAAGCCACCGGACCGTGTGAAGAAACGAAGTTTATGAAACTAAAGAGTTATCTGACCCTGACGACCATTGCGACCACTTCATCGATCGTCATCGTCATCACGATCGCCATCTTATATCTGTTACAGAACTCTTATCAGTCCGGTCTTGAAGCCCGGGGGCTGGAGCTTGCCCGGGTGATTGCCCATGACCCGAAGGTGATTCAGGCGCTACAGGCAAAAACGGCCAACTCATCAACGGGCAATATCCGTCATTATATTGAGTCGATCCGCTCTCGAACCGACGCTTCTTATATTGTGGTGGTTGATCAGCAAGGGATGCGTCTCAGCCATCCGGATCAAAGCCGGGTCGGCAAACATTTCATCGGTGAAGATATCAACCGGGTCTTGCAAACCGGTCAGTCTTACAGTACGGAAGCGAAAGGCTCTCTCGGAAAGGCGATTCGCAATTTTGTGCCCATTTATGACCACGGAAAACAAGTGGGTGCCGTGTGTATCGGTTATTTGTCCGAGAGAATCTCCGATATCATTTTTCGTCAGCACATCCATATCGGCTTATTAATCGCGCTCATTTATCTGTTCGGTATCGGCACAAGTGTTGCCTTTTTAATGAAGATGAAGAAGACGTTTCTGGATTACGAGCCGGAATTTATCGTCAATAAATTCCGTGAGCACGGTATGGTGTTCGACAGCATCCGGGATGCGATTATTGCCGTTGATCACGAGATGAACATCACCATGATCAATAACAGTGCGATGAAACTCCTGTCGATGGGTGTGTTAAGCCGTTATGACTATCAGCGTCATCCGCTGTCCCACTATTCGCTCCCTTTAAGCCATTTGGTACTGGAAAATCAGGGGCGCTTTCATCAAGACGTATTCACGATCGGAAAACTCGAATACCGGGCTAATTTGTACCCAATCAAGACAGTTAAAGGTTTAATCGGTCATGTCATTGTGTTTTTTGCCAACCTGACTCCCAATGAGCTGGAAAAAGAAATAACCTACCTGAAAAACTATGCCGAACTACTACGCAGTAAAACTCACGAGTATTCAAATAAGTTAAATGTACTGTCGGGGATGCTGCAAATCGGCAAATATGATGAGTCGATTGATTTTATTCAGCAAGAAACGGATCGCTATCAGGCGGTCATCAATCATATTGTGTTGAGTGTCTCAGACAGTGCGGTGGCAGGGCTGCTACTGGCTAAATTTAATAAAGCTTCCGAAATGGGGATTAAATTTACCATCGACGTCGATACAACATTGGCCAGTTACGCCAAACAAACGTCTGAAAAACTCGTGACGATTGTTGGTAATCTGGTAGATAATGCGCTGCTCGCGGCTTGGCAAAACCGGGCGGCCGTCCAACCTGAAGTGATCGTCTATCTCAGTGACCGTGGCAGACATATCATGCTGGAAGTTCAGGATAATGGTCTTGGTATCCCCGATAAAATTGCCGAGCATATCCTTGAATTTGGTGTGAGTTCAAAGCAAGAAGATGAACAAAATGGCGTCGGCCTGTATCTGGTCAAACAGTTGGTCGATTATTTTCATGGCAGTATTGACTGGGAACGCACTGAACAACACACCACCTTGTTTAGTATCTATTTAGAAAAATCAGAAGAGGTGCATGACGATGAAGACCCGAGTAATGTTGCTTGAGGATGATATTCGAGCCAGCTATACCTTGGAATCAACGATCAACCAACATCCTCATTTTCAGGTCGTTGCGGTCAGTGAAAGCTGTGCGGATGCACAGATCCAGTTCAATGCATTTCAACCCCAGCTGGTGTTTGTTGATATTACGTTGCCTGATGGCAATGGTCTGGCGCTGATTCAGCAACTGCGTCAACAAGCGACCGACTGTCATTTCATCATGACAACGGCTGAGCGTGAAACCACGACTGTCGAAAGAGCGGTCCAGCTCGGGGTGATCGACTATTTAGTCAAACCCATTCGCATGTCGCGAATTCATCAGGCACTGGATGATTATCTGCAATATAAACAGAAGCTGATCAGTGCTTCAACCGTCGATCAGGATGATATTGATCAGTTACTCCGTAAAGCCCCGATTCAGCCGATTCGTCAGACGCCGAAAGGCATTGATGCCACAACACTGGAATCATTGAAAGCCTTACTGTATCGGGAACAGTTACACGATTTTTCCGCAGATGATATCAGTGAACGAATGAATTTCAGCCGAATCACAGCCAGACGTTATTTAGAATATCTTGAATCTGAAGGCGTATTACGGCTTGTCCTCAACTACAATACCGGTGGCCGGCCAAGACGCTTGTATCAGATGATCCGGTAAATCTTTCCGGCAGCGCCGCCGAAGATGCAACGTCAGGCTCTCACCGATGAATCAGATCTAACGTTGATGTAAAAAGTATTCTACGCTTAATACAATCAGACTGTTTTCAGGCGTCCACAGATAATTTTTTCAGCGGGAAAAGATGCTCATGCGATTGAGTATGCAATAGGATATATTCGCTTGAACAACCAAAGAAGTGCCGCTAAGAGATTGTCATAAAAAGAAAAACTGTGTAACATTTCACCAAACTACGTGGTATGCCCATCGGGGCTGTTGGACGCTACATCGCTGGGGTCTATGTATGGTCATTAAATATATCGCCTTCGCGAATGTCGCTGTCGGCATTTTTCTATTGATTTTCAGTATTAAACCCACCCATGAGATAGGTTGCACTGAACAGGCGTCACGCTGGAAAATGCTTATCACGTTGCTCTTTGCCGTTATTCTTGGCTATCTTTCCGTGCTGATAGCACTGGTATACCATCCGATCAATTCCGATCTGTCCGCAATGTCACTGATTCTCTTCGGTGCCAGTCTGTTTATTGCATTGCTGGTTTCACGGTTTCGCAACCTGCTCAACAAAGCCAACCGCTCCACTCAGGATGAACAGTATCATTCTTTGCATGACAGCCTGACTTCACTGGCAAACCGTAAATATTTATTCCGTTCACTCCAGTCACTTGTGCAAACAAAACAGCAGTTTAGTCTGCTGCTGATTGATCTGAATAATTTCAAACAGATCAACGATGGTTTAGGCCACTATTTCGGTGATAAATTTCTGATTTCAGTTGCCAATCTGTTACAGGAAAACACCAAACAGTATGGTCGGTTGTACCGGATGGGAGGCGATGAGTTTGCGCTGATTTTACCCGGTAATGATGAAGACACCATCCTCAATGTGGTGGACTCAATTCATGATGCCCTCCATGCGCCGGTGAAAGTGATGACTTACTCAATGAAGACATCGGCCAGCGTTGGAATCACCAAGTATCCGCTCAATGGTCATGAGGTTTCCAACCTGCTCAAGCAGGCAGATTTGGCCATGTACGACTCGAAGAAAAAGCATAAACCCTATACCTTTTATCATGACCAACTGGGTTCAGATTCTTATAAAAAGCTTAAACTTTCTATCAAATTATCTGAGGCACTCAAAAACGACGTTTTTGAACTGCATTACCAACCGATTCTCCGCAGCCAGACTCAAGGTATTGCCGGTCTCGAAGCTTTATTGCGCTGGCCGCAGGAAGATGGCAGCTTTATCGAACCGGGGGATTTTATTCCCATTGCTGAGAAAAGTGCGCTGATTTCTGTCCTGACACAGTGGGTGATCCATCGGGCCGCTCAGGATTTAAATGTGTTAAGAGCACACGGTTTTCACGGGAGTCTTCACATCAACCTCTCTGCCAAAGACTTTCAGGATGATGAGGTCGTCGATCAATTGCGTCAACTTCTGCATGCCGGGCAGATACAAGCGGATGATTTGGTGTTTGAAATTACCGAGAGTGCCGTCTTTGAAGATATTGAAAAGGCCAAGAGCGTGATTCATAAAATCCATGCACTGGGCTTTCGATTCAGTATTGATGATTTCGGTATCGGTTACTCTTCGCTGGTGATTTTGCGTGAATTACCCATCTCTCAGATTAAGATTGATCGCTCGTTTGTCACGGAGTACCACCAGAAAGAATCTAACCGTACTATTATCTACGCATTGGTCCGGCTGGCACAAGATTTGAACCTGAGTGTTGTAGCAGAAGGGGTGGAAGTTTACAGTGTCGAACAAGCGTTGGGGAAAATCGGCTGCCACTATACACAAGGCTTCCTTCATTTCCCGCCGGAGCCATTACACCATTTGCTCTACAATGAGCAGTTCCGGAACCACCTTGAACCCATGCTTCCGGAACAATCTCAACCCTGATGTGATTCATCATCTCAGTGTGGGATGACTCGCAATTTCCCAGACACAGCTTACCCGACTTTAAACAGGTCGGTAACCGAGGCCTCAGTACATCGGGTTGCGATATATTCTGCAATGGCCTGCTGCGCTTCCTGATTGAGATATAAACCCAGCTTTGTTCTGCGCCATAAAAAGTCATCACTGGTTCTCACAAATTCACAGGCAATCATGTAGTCGATTTCCCGTTGATAGACGCCGTCGGCGAAACAGCGGCCCATCTCTTCTAAGTTATTGACACCAGATAACATTTTTCGGGTGTAGGTCCCGAACTGAATCGCATAACGCAACGCTAATTTTTCACTCAACCACGGATAACTGGCTCGCAGTGATTCACCCAGTTGTTCCCGGGTACAGCTAAAAGAACCACCGGGGAGCGGCACATGGGCGGTCCACGGTTTACCCATCTGTTCAAAATACGGACTCAGTTTATTCAGTGCCGCTTCACCCAGTTTACGATACGTCGTCAGTTTGCCGCCAAACACCGATAACAACGGTGCCTGATCGCCGGTCTGTTCCAGCTCAATCGTATAATCCCGGGTAACAGCCTGTGGTGAACTTGATTCGTCATCACATAATGGGCGAACCCCACTGTATGACCAAATGATATCCTCACGGGAAAGCTGCCGTACAAAGTGCTGATTGACAATATCGATTAAATAATCCTGCTCTTGCTCATCGATTTCGACCTGACGGGGATCGCCATGATATTCGACATCGGTGGTCCCGATAATGGAAAAGTCATCCATGTACGGAATGACAAATACGATTCGGTTATCTTTGTTTTGTAAGATGTATGCCTGTTCTTCATGATGAATACGGGGAACAACAATATGTGACCCTTTCACTAAACGAATATTGCGGGGTGAGGCCGTAGATAAACCCTCATCAAAAAACTGCTTCACCCAAGGCCCTGCGGCATTAACAAGCGCTTTCGCATAGCGTTCAAACCGTGTATCCGATTGCTGATCATGGATCGTCACGCGCCAGATGTCATTCTCACGAACCGCTCGTTCAACCCGGCAATAATTACTGACTTCGGCACCATTTTCTTGTGCCGCCAAAATGTTCAAAATCACTAAACGCGCATCATCGACCCAACAGTCCGAATACTCAAACCCGGTTTTCATTTCAGGTTTTAACAATCCGCTTTCCGCCAAATTGACCTTATGGCTGGCCGGCAATGTGGTCCGTTTGCCAAGATGATCATATAAAAACAGTCCGCAGCGAATCATCCATGCAGGCCGTAAATAAGGGCGGTGCGGCAACCGGAAACGCATCGGACGCGCAACATGAGGGGCTTTTCTGAGCAAGACTTCTCGCTCGGCCAGTGCTTCTGCGACTAAACGAAATTCATAATGCTCCAAATAGCGCAATCCCCCGTGAATCAGTTTAGAACTGGATGAGGAGGTTGCAGAGGCAAAGTCTTGCGCTTCATAAAGTCCGACGGACAAACCCCGTCCGGCAGCATCAGCAGCGATGCCGGCACCGTTAATGCCACCACCGACAACAATTAAGTCCAGCAGACGATTTTCTTGATTGGGTGTGATCACATCCATAAAGTAACCTCAAAATGAGCAAACGAACATTTACAAACATTGTGAGCGTAACTTAACTGCCGTTTAAATGCACCTTTTATTTTCGATTATGTTCGTTTCATCGATAAATCTAAAAAAAACCTTCTTAAAAGAAGGTTTTTAATATGATCACCGAACTGAGTGTTGCACCTGACTCAGGTCAAGGGAGACGACAAGTCCGGAACGACGGTCTCGGGTTGCTGAGATGATGCCTGACCGGCCACTTCTAAGGACACTTGGTTTGCTTCCAGAATCGAACGGATTTCCTGTGGTGGCTGTTTATCGGTAAACAGCGTATTAATTTGAGAAATATTGCCGAGTTTGACCATCGCATTACGACCAAATTTAGAGTGATCGACGGCGAGAAAAACACTCCGGCTGTTTTCAATAATCGCCTGTTTGACCCGGACTTCATGGTAATCAAAGTCCAGTAAAGACCCGTCAAAATCAATGCCACTGATCCCGAGAATACCGAAATCAAGCCGAAACTGCTGGATGAAATCCAATGTCGCTTCCCCGATAATCCCGCCATCGCGGTTACGCACTTCCCCACCGGCCAGAATGACATTAAAGTCCGGCTTTGAGAGCAGAATACTGGCCACGTTCAGGTTGTTTGTCACGATTCGCAACTGCTTATGACTTCGGCTCAGTGCGCGGGCAACGGCTTCCGGGGTTGTCCCGATATCAATGAACAGCGTCGCGTGATTCGGGATATGCTTCACCAATGCTTCGGCGATGTGATCTTTTTCAGAATAGTTATGTGACTTCCGGGTTGTATAGGAATCATTTTCCGAGCTGATGGGTACGGTTGCGCCACCATGATAACGACGGATTTTATTTTCATCAGCCAACTCATTCAAATCACGACGAATCGTTTGCGGGCTAACGTGAAAGCGTGTCACCAGTTCATCGGTACTGATGTAACCATGTTTTTTGACCAGTTCTATTATTTTCTGATGTCTCGGAATTTGCTTCACATCCGGCTCCATGTCTCATTCACTCATCACTCGCAGATCCAGAACGCGTCACAACACGTATAAATAGCTCCTGAGGATGACGTTATCTATTCGAAAAAATTCGCTCAAAATTTCACTCAAACTATTGTGCGGTAAATCCGGGAGAGAAAGAAGTCCCTTCGAGACAAAAAGTGCCGTCCATGACTGAAAAGAGTCGCTTTCTTGTCATCTATCAAGTTTAGACTTGACTCGCTCAAGTGAAAACAACTTGACGAACATAAGCACTCAGTTGAATATTAATTTTCACCCAATCTTAATTTTTACTCAATGAATGAAAGGAAGCATGACCATGCAGAAACACATACGTCACTCTGGTTTAGCACTCTCCATATCTCTGTTATTTTTCAACACCGCTTATGCCGATGATTTTTCTAAACTGGATCAGGCACTCCCTGCAAATATCGATGCCTACTCTATTGCTCCGGTATTTGATTTCGATACGGATGGTTGTCTGCCGAGTGGCGGCATCAGCCGGACCGGCCAGCAAAATGGCGGCTTGAAACCCTCTGGTGGCTTAACCTCTGGTTGTCGCAACACCAACTTCCTCAATTTATCCAATACTTATCATCGCTATGCCTGCAAAATCAATGGCTCAGATCAGTATTGTGGTCACTTCTACGCGTTATATTTCCTCAAAGATCAGATTCTCAACGGTATCCAGAGTGGTCATCGCCATGATTGGGAAAATGTGGTGATCTGGACGAAAAATGGCCGCGTCACACACGGCAGCTACAGCGCTCACGGAAAACTGACGACACGTGCCGTCTCTGAGTTAGATACCAATGGCAAACATATCAAATTCGTTTATCACAAGGACGGTCTCCTGACTCATGCATTCCGGTTCAGTAAGATGGGAGAAGTGGCTGAGAACCCATACGGCTACTTTGTCACGCCGGATATTATCAGTTGGTATACCATGTATGGCGATCAGGTCAGTAACGACACGCTGAGAAACCAACTCAATCGTTATGATTACGGCTCAGCGAATGTGCCGATCAGGGATAGCAGTTTTCTGAGTAGCTTAAATGGCGGCAAGCCCGATAGTTATCCGCAGTTCTCCGCTTCAGATGTCGTTCAGTCACGTTAGAATTCATTCAGGCGACAGCCGGTCAACGGCTGTCAACAACAGATGCCCCCGGTCAATTATCACGCCGGGGGCATCTGCTCGGTCACATTCAGTCACCGACGAACTAGACGAAGGCTTGCTCCTGCTTGTCACGATGCACTCTTCTTTCACCGATCAATGCGTAAATCAGACAGATAATCGCAGCGATACATGCCCCGACCAGAATGATAAATCCACCATCCCAGCCAAAGTGATCCACGGTATATCCTAAAATCGCATTTGCTGCGACGGCCCCGCCCAGATAGCCGAACAGACCGGTAAGACCGGCTGCGGTTCCGGCGGCTTTTTTCGGAGCCAGCTCCAATGCATAAAGGCCGATTAACATGACCGGCCCGTAAATAAGAAAGCCGATTGCAAGCAGTGCCAGCATGTCGATTCCCGGATGCCCTGCCGGGTTCAGCCAGTACACCAGTACCGCAAGTAACACCAGTCCCATAAACAAAATACCGGCAGGTGCACGGCGTCCTTGAAACACTTTATCGGAAATCCATCCGCACAATAAGGTGCCCGGAATCCCGGCCCACTCATACAGAAAATAAGCCCACGATGATTTATCGACCGTAAAATCTTTGGCTTCTTTCAGGTAGACAGGCGCCCAGTCCAGGACCCCGTAGCGAATTAGATACACAAAAGCATTCGCAACCGCAATTGACCATAACAGCTTGTTAGTCAACACATATTTGAAGAAGATCTCTTTCGCACTCATTTCCTGCTCATGTGACTGGTCATAGTCCTCGGGATAGTCGTCTTTATACGCTTCAATCGGAGGTAAACCACACGACTGCGGTGTATCTCTCAGTGTTACCCAGATCAGCACCGCCACCAGAATTGCAAAAAACGCCGGGACATAAAATGCCGTACGCCAGTCGTCGTGAAACAGCCATAATCCCAGCAGAAAGATCGGTCCAATCAGCCCTCCGCCGACGTTATGTGCAACATTCCATACGGAGACGAGTTCCCCCCGCTCTTTACGCGACCACCAGTGAACCATGGTTCTCCCACAGGCCGGCCACCCCATGCCCTGAAACCAACCATTCAAAAACAGTAAAATGAACATTGCGGTAATACTACCGGTTGCCCAAGGCATAAAACCAAAACACAACATGACGCAGGCAGAAAGCACTAAACCGGCACTGAGGAAATAACGCGGGTTGGAGCGGTCAGAAACACTCCCCATGAGAAATTTAGACAAGCCATAGGCAATCGAAACCGCCGCCAGCGCAACACCTAAATCACCGCGACTAAATCCCTGTTCAATCAAAAATGGCATGGCCAGACTAAAATTTTTCCGGACCAGATAGTAACCCGCATAACCGACAAAAATACCGATGAACAGTTGCCAGCGTAATCGGGTATAAACCCCGTCAATTTGCTCTCGGGGAAGGGGCTCAATATGAGCCTGTGGTTTGAAAATTCCAAACATGATGACCTCAGCGATAGTGATAATATCAATGTCCTGACGAAACAACTCATCAGCACCGGAAAATAAAGCACGAACCGAATGTTCGTTCGAACAAATAGAATTTTCATCCGCTCATTATTACATTTTTGTGACACTCCCGGCACACTCATTAATTTGTATATGAAAACAAGTCATTCATGTCGGTGTCCGCACACTTTAGTGCACTAAAGTGTCGGTCAGCATACGGCTCTCCATTCCACTGAGTGAAAGACAAGCCGTTATTTTAAAAAAACTTAGCTAAAATAAAGACATGTCTATCATCCGTATTGGACTCTTGCTATGACTCATATTTTTGCCAAACTCTGGCGTCGCTTCCGGCAACTTCCCCGTCTGCACCGCATCTCAGCCTATTTATTACTCGGTTACATCACTTATGCGCTACTGCTCGGGGGGATCACACCACTGATTCTCCAGTCACAAATGCCGAAAGTACTGAGTGAACGACTAGGGAGAGAGGTTCAGATCGCTCACATCCGTATCAATCCTTTTTTACTGCGAGCGCGGGTTGAAGGTTTTCAGATCATGGCCCGCGATCAACCCGGGGTGCTCGCATCAATCGACCATGCCGAACTGATGTTGAGTTTCTGGCGTAGTCTGTTGCATCTGACGCCAACCGTCGATCACCTCTGGATAAGTCAACCGTCGCTTCATCTTGTGCGGTTCGAGTCGGCCGCAGGGCAAGTCCGTTTTAATATCAGTGATATTGTTGAGCGTCTCGCGTCCCAAGCAACCACAACATCTCAGCCACCGTCAGTCGCAGATGAAGCCGGTGAGACAACGATTGCCGCTTTCCGCAGCGAAGATATTCATCTCTCGCAAGGGCAGATACATTTCTCCGATCAGGTCAGCGGTGCTCAGCTCAGCTACCACGGACTGGATATCCGTTTACAGCAGTTCGATACACAAGCAAGCATGGCGCGACTTGAGTCAGAACCAAGCCACTCATCAACGTCAGACCAATCATCCGCATCCCCCCTGCCACCGAACCGATATCAGCTACAAATCACCGGCGCGGATCAGGGTCAGGTGCAACTGCGTGGTCAGGTACAGCTACTGCCCCTTAAAGTCAGTGGTGAGCTGTCGGTTCAGTCCGTCACACTGGCACCGTTTTGGCCTTTTGTTGCGGACCTAATCCCCGCCCGCTTAACTGACGGTGTCATCGATTTCCACACACGTTATGATCTGCAAGAGACCCGCAACCGGCTCGCTTATACCACCCGACAAGGTCAGCTGATGCTACAGCAGTTGGTTTTTCAGGCCAGTCGTAAGCCGCATCTCAAACTATCCCGATTAACGCTCAGTGACATCGTGTTAGACAGCCCTGCACAGACCCTTGATATCGGGCAACTCAAACTGTCCGGTTTATGGGCAGACGGACAACTCAACGCGCAAGAGCTCGACTTACAACACCTGTTTACCCCGATTCATAACGCCGGTGCCCCAACATCTCAGCCCTCCCCGACACCGCCTGAAAACCAATCGCCGGCACCGTCTTCATGGCTCGTGCGCCTTCATCAGCTCCGGATGACGGGGACCGATTTGAACCTCAAGGAACAACAACTGACCTCCGGGGTTTATTGGCGAATTCATAATCTGTCGCTCTCAACCGGAGAGATTGACAGTCGTCTCAGTCAGCCGATCGATTATCAACTGGCATTCGACCTTGCCTCCGATCCTCACCACCCGCCTGAAGAGGTGAAGGGGCATTTCATTGCTCAGGGGATCGTCGCACCGCAATCACTGAGCACCCAGAGTGATATTGAACTGCAACGGTTGGATCTCAGCCAGTTTCAACCGTATTTACAACCCTACCTGAACTTACAGCTCAGCCACGGGGAATTTTCGACCCAAGGCCATGTTCAGGTCGCCCCGGCGACATCTGGTGTCCGTTATCAGGGGACTGCGGCTCTCAATCAGTTGATGGTCAAAGACTCGCGTAATCGTCAGCCGCTGCTGAAATGGGAGGCGATGTCAATCGATGCGATCGCCTTTGAGCAAGCCGCACATCAACTCACGATTCACGAAATCACGTTAGACAAACCGTATGCAAAAATATTGATCGACCCAAATCGAAATACCAATATTGACCATCTTGTGACTGGGCCTCAGTCCGGGGAGCCTTCTGAAACAACCACCACGGTCAAATCTGACGCCCGGACGCAGTCGAAATCCCCCTCCCCCTTTCAGCTTGAAATCGGTGCCATCAAAATCAGGCATGGTTCGGCTTTTTTTGCCGATCAGTCGCTTACCCCGAATTTCGCAACCGGGATTGAATCTCTGAACGGTACAATCAGTCGACTCTCATCTGACCCGGAGAACAAAGCACAGGTTCATTTAACCGGTAAGATAGACCAATATGCGCCGGTCTCCATCGACGGAGAAATCAACCCACTTTCCACGCCTCCTTATCTCGATTTAGCCGTGAATTTCAATCGTGTTGAACTCACATCGGTTAATCCATACTCCGGGACTTACGCCGGTTACTATATTGATAAAGGACAGCTGTCATTGGGATTACAGTATCAACTCGAACAGAATCAGCTCGTCGGTAAAAACCACATCGTGATCGACCAGCTGCAACTGGGAAAAGCAAGCCATTCCGAGCAAGCCCTTAACTTGCCTTTGAAACTCGCCATTGCACTATTACAGGACCGCCACGGCGTGATTGATCTGGGGCTGGATATATCTGGCGATCTCGATAACCCCAGCTTCAGTTTCGGCAGTATTATTATGACGGCCCTGACCAACATGATCGCGAAAGCCGTCACGGCACCATTTAGTTTACTGGCAGGTTTAGTCGGTAGTGATGATGAACTCAACATGGTTCAGTTTGAGCCCGGTCTGGCAACCTTAAGTACAGCAGAGCAAGAGCGGCTAAAAACGCTGGCAACGGCATTGACCGACCGGCCGAAACTCAAAGTCAGTGCCAAAGGTCATGTATCACTCACGCAAGATAGTCAGGCACTCAAAGCAATGAAGTTGCAACAACAACTCAGCAAACAGAGTGGGGTTGACTTGCCGGCAGATCTCAGTGCCAGTCGCTTTCCGGACAGCGGCCCTTTAGTGGCGGCCTTAAACACGCTGTTTGATACCGAGCTGCAAAAACAACCGGATGCCGAACGACAAATGATTATTCAGCAACTGCAAGGTGAAAATCCGGATGTTACTCCCGATCCGGCCGCGGTCACGACCCGACTCCATATTGCGATGTACAATCAGCTGCTGAATGCTCAAGTGGTGAGTGATGATGAACTGGGTTCTCTGGCTCAAAGCCGGGTCAATGCGGTGAAAGCATTTCTGGTCAATGAGGCCGGGCTGCCTCCGGAACGTATTTTCCTGCTGGATAGTAAAACGGAATTAAATGGTCATCAGCCGCAGGTCAAACTGATTTTAAGTGCCGATTAAGCTGCTCAAGTTGACAACTTCCAGACATCACCGGATGCATCACACGAAAGCAAACGACATAAAAGCAAACCAAGCAAAAGGGGGCCATGAACGGCCCCCCTTTTCAAGGTTACATCTTCCCTGCCGGGTCAATTAGTTTTTATAAACTTCAAACTCAGCAATCGCAGGTGTACCACTCGCGGCATGAATTACAAAACTGATTTTGTTCAGATTGGTATCCGGGAATGAAATCACGCTAGGAATTGAGCTTCCTGATGCCAATGTCGCGCCATCGTCATGATTGACCAAAGACCAAGAGGTCACGGTGCCTTGAGTACCGGATAATTCGACGATACGCACTGCGTTAATCGTTTGATTCAGACGTTTGACACTGATGGTACCGGTGCTGCCGCTTGGTGACCAGTAGGTACTGCTGTCCCCGTCGGTCACGTTGCCATAACTGGTACCATTTCCCTTCGAGCTGCCGTCAGCCGCGGCATTGAGCGCAACGTTGACCCCATTGGTTGAACCGTTGCCGTTATCTCCGCCGTTATCCTGACCGCTGCCATTATCGTTACCACCGCCATTGTCATTACCGTTGCCCGGTTGGCCATTGCCCGGCGTGGTGGCATGACAACTGCCATCAGAAACGGCCAGACCTTTATTTGCCCCTGCGGTTGCCAGTACGATTGCAGGTACACAGCTTGCCGGATCGACCTGATATTGATAAGGGATGTTAATCGATGTCGTTGAAACAGGATTTGGACCTGCCGGATGCAGTTTACTTCTGTCTGCTGACCAACTGACATTATCCCAAATGTTGCCACTCACATCCCAAAATCCCATGTCGTTGGTATAGAACGTTCCGAGTGGATCTCTGGAATCTTTAACATAGTTATTTTCGGCTTTGATCTTACCGCCAATTCTTGGATTCATCCCGGAAGAGATCAAACCATCGTAGAAGTTGTTATAGGAGTGTGCTGTTGCATGACGAAGCAGCGGTGTGCGTGAATTGATATTTTCGTAGTAGTTATGATGGAAGGTAACCGGCCCGTTGTTATCATCGCTGTCGCTTGAGCCAACCAGCCCACCCCGTCCGGAGTTTTTAAAAATACTGTAGGAAACGGTGACGTATTTGGTATCGTTTTTCATATCAACCAAAGCATCATAGCCGTCACTTTCACCACCACTGGCTTCTAGTGTAACGTGGTCAACCCAGACGTTTGAGACATCTTTCTCCATCCCAATCGCATCCCCGCCATTGGATAACGGAGAACCGGATTTCTTAACGTTTCTGACATGCACATTACGGATAATAATGTTCGATGAGGAACGGACATGGATCCCCAGTTGATCAAATAATGCCCCACTGCCGACCCCAATCAGGGTCACATTGCTAATGCCCTTTAATTCAATTCTGTCGGCTGCGGTATTACAGCTCTTACCGGAGACTTTCGAGGTATTGCTGTGATTAATGGTTCCCTCAACCTGAATCACAATGGGTGTATCACTTGATGCACGATTACATAATGCTTCATGAATTTGTGTCCCTGTCGTTGCGTGAACAACTTGTCCGCCTTCACCACCGGTAGTACCACCATTTTCAGTATGGAAACCATTCGCAAATGAAGGTGAAGCAGCCCAGGCCAGCGATGATATGAGGGAAGCAATTATGGTTTGCTTAAATTGTTTGTTGGTCATCATGCTCTTCCTTATCTAATTTAGTCATTAAGAATATGGGTTATCTTTCCAGTCTGTCATTCACGGCAGAGACAAACCTTATTGTTGATAAATGAATTATTTTTCAATTACTTTTATTTACATTCCCCTTTTTGGGGTTAATCTCATGCTTTATAAAAACCTTTCCTTATCATTTTGCATTCTGATAAACGTGGTCGAAAAAACAAAGCAAACCATATATATCAAAACAATCTTTCTTTTAAAATGAAACGTTATTTCTTTTTTGATCTGGATTGAAAAATGAGCATATTTTAGTCGCGATCAATTTTATTAAACGAAATCACATCACCCTATTTTTTCTCTGTTAGACTTACAGGAATGTTGCTCGTTATTCACGCTGGTTTTCATTAATAAAATTATCGGTAAATAGCGCCAATCCCTCAGAGGACGGTGCTGTTTATCAGCGGTTAATGACATCCAGAGGTGAACAACGGCCTCAAATAAAATAAGAAAGCACTTGAAATAGCTTCAACCCACTTATTGATAAAACCAACAACGTCACTAGGAAAAAATATGAAAAAAATCAAATGGATATATTTAATCACGTGGATAGCTGCGACCTGCCTGTCAAGCTTCAGTACACAGGCAGCCTTTCAATTATCGACCTCGCGAGACTTTTATACTGTCGATACGAATGCGGGATTGGTATTTAGTATCCGTAGAGTGGATCGGGGGGTAAGCACTCAATCACCGGGAGATATTGCCTCACTGAAAATTAATGGCGTCGAGTACCAAAACCAGAAAAGAGGCTCTCAGATTAACTCAGGATTTGACTGGTTATATAACCACACTGACCAAGTACAGGTTTATGCACAAAATTATCAGAACCAATATATAAAAATCACGGTTCAAGCGGGTAATTTGACGCATTATTATATGGCCAGAAACGGTTATCCGCATATCTATATGGCAACTTATTTTTCATCTGAGCCAAATGTTCATGGTCATGTTCGTTATATTTTAAGACTGCAACGCCAGCGTCTTCCTTATGGACCAGAACCGTCTGATATTTCCCAAACGGTATCCACGGTTGAGTCCGGCGATATTTTTGCACTCGCCAATGGGGAAACCCGTTCTAAACATTACTCCAATATGCGGCTAAAAGATTGGGATGCCATTGGTGCGCGAGGGCCAAATGTGGGTGTCTGGCTTGTCAGAGACAATCATGAAGGCGGTTCAGGCGGACCATTCTATCGCAGTCTGCTCAATCAAGGCACCGCGACCGACCAAGAAATCACTTATATCGTGAACTATGCGGAAGCCCAGACAGAAGCATACCGTACAGGCGTGCTGAACCATTACACACTGGTCGTCAACAGTGGTCAACAACCCCCAGCCGACGACAATATTGACCTCTCCTGGTTCTCGCAAATGGGATTAAAAGGCTATGTTGCGGCATCCAACCGCGGCCGCGTTGCAGGTGTTGGCATCACCGGGCGAGACACCAACTATGAATATACAGTCGGATTCGCCAATAGCCGGGCCCAGTATTGGGTGACTGCAAACCCTGCCAGTGGTTACTTTAGCCGGGATAACATGCTGCCCGGTACCTATACCATGACCACGTACAAAAATGAGCTGGCGGTAAACACGCAAACCGTTACAGTCAATCCGGGTCAGACAACCGTTTTAAACTCTTTCCAGATTACCGGCGATCCAAGTCATGATCGCGCCATCTGGCGGATCGGTGACTGGGATGGTAGTCCGCAAGAATTTCTCAATGGCGATAAATTAACCACCATGCACCCTTCAGATGTAAGAATGGCAAACTGGGATCCTGCTAACTTCATTGTCGGCAATACCCCCGCCAGTGCGTTTCCTGCCTACATGTGGAAGGATATCAACAATGATCACATTATTTATTTCCGTCTCAACGATGCTCAGCGAGCGAAAGCACACCGGGTCCGGATTGGTATCACCGTCGCCTATGCAGGTGGTCGCCCTAAAATCTCGGTGAATAACTGGACATCATCAAACCCGCCACCACCAGCCCAACCGAAAACTAGAACACTGACTGTTGGCACGTATCGGGGGAATAACACAACCTATACATTTGATGTCCCCGCCAGTGCCTGGGCGAGTGGGAGTAACTGGAACCGTCTGGTCGTTACCGCGATCAGTGGCTCAGGCCTGAGTGGGTATCTGTCTGCCGGTTATAGCATCGACAGTATCGATTTACTGGATTAAGGCGCCCCGTCAATCAAGCCTGAACATTGATTTGAACATTGATACAGAGTGCCCGATATCGGTCTGCTTCTCATGTTGTACAGAAGAGGCCGATATCATCCCCTTGAGAGACTGCTATCAGTCTCTTTTCTTCCGTCGCTCTCCCAATATTAACCCACATTTTTCTGCTCACTTTACCGTAGATGAACGTCATACTGCCCAGATTTCAGGATGTTTATTTACATTTTGTTGAAATTTAATACGCCTTATTATTTGAATTGAATCACAAAAATAAAAAATCAACATACATTTTTAATAATCAAAAAAAGCAACGGATGATAAATCCATTTTTAATTTTAAATTTAATATAAATAACTACTTTAATAAATAAATAACAAATATATATCGAACCATTCAAAATTAAATAATATAAATAATTTTGTCATCTCAGCATCATTTAGATGTAAAAATGCTATGAATTTATACGTAAAATAAAAATAAGATATTGTTTTTTAACATTAAAAATTCAAAAACAACCAAAAATTTATACCACTTGACACATATAAATGTCTTCTGCAATCTAATCCCCTCAATTATTGACTCATGTCACTAATCGTAGATACACATAAATAAGCAGAAATGCAGAGAGCCAGGAAAGGGCCTCTTGTTTTTAAATAAAAAAGGTAATGGACTATTATGAAAAAAACGCTCATAGCGCTCGCAGTGCTTTCAGCTGCAAATGTGGTTAATGCTGCTGAAATTCTCAAAACAGACTCCGCATCCGTCGATTTTTATGGCCAACTCCGCGAAGAATTGAAACAGGTGGGTTCGGACATAAAAAAAGGTGATGATACAAGTACTACCCTCTCTTCAGGCTCATCCCGGGCCGGAGTCAATTCCATTTACACCATCAACGATGATCTTGACGTACTGGCAACCGTTGAATTTGGCATCGGTCAGAGCAACAGCGGCACCAGCCGTAAACACTACCTCGGTTTTGCATCCAAGGAATGGGGCACCGTGACCGTTGGTAAACAGAGTATTCTGACTGATGACGTCTGGGGGGTCGAAAACGACTGGATTGGTTTAGGTTATAGCGTCCTTCCGGAAGTGAACGGTTATGACATGAACTGGCTTCAGGATGCAATGATCAAGTATACGCTGGAAGGCTCTGCGGGCTGGTTTAAGGCGGCTTATTCATACAAGAATGGGAATGATGACCCGACCACCGCGGAAATCTTCGCCGGGACCACTTTCGGTAACATCGAATTATACGGGGGTGTCGGTTATCTGGAAGATAAAACTACATCAACAGATACCAAAGATATTATCATTACCAGTGGCGGTGCAACACACACGGTTGAATCCAAGATCACTACGGTCAACAGCAAAGAGCTGAAACATGGCATGCTCACCGTCAATTATAAAGGCGATGGCTGGAACTTAGGCACCACCTACTGGCACGCTCAGGTAGACGATAATGTGAAAAACACCAAGCTCACATCTGACTCTGTGGCCGTGGCTGGTTCTTATAGCTTTACTGAAAAGCTCTCGCTCTATGGTGGTTATGAATATATTAAAGATTTTCAGCAAGAAAATAATGACTTCGATGGCGTATATTCCGGCTTGCTGTATAAGTATGCGAGCTGGACCAAGGTCTATGCTGAAACCGGATTTAACGACTCCAATAAGCTAGGAAGCGACAGCTACTGGGGTATCGGTGTTCGTATTTACTGGTAATCGCTAAAATGGATGGTCACAGTCGTCTGCCTTCGGCTGTGACCTGATTGATTCATATCATCTTTTTGTATAAACCTCCCTTTATCCCTACAATCTATGTCGTCCGTTCGTAACCTGTTTGATTCAAGGAATAAAAATGAAAATCGCATTGCCATTACTCTTTACACTGTCATTGGGGATGATTCCATGTACAGCCGCGGCTAAAACTGTTTTACAGATTCCAGATAACGTTGATGTGTTGGCTATCAATGCGCAAGCGCCTGCCAAAGCAAGCGGTCTGTTCCCTTCAGATACCGAAGAATTAAACGATGGTGTGAACCAGATCGTCTTTAAATATTCGCCTGCATTTGAAATTGGTAAAGATATCAGACACGCCTATAGTCCGGTCATTATTGCTAAATTTAAAGCGTCTGATACTCAGCTACATTTCCAACTACCGTCCTATCGCAGCCTGACACAGGCCCGGCAAGAAATCGACCATCTGCAATGGGCGCTCGTTGATGCACAGGGGAATAATGTCATCATCGCAGAAGATACTTTACAGAAAAATGGCCTTCAGATTGGCCGGGATTATGTACAGGAAGCCCAACATTACAATACGGAGGCAGGCATTGCCGCCATTGATGTCAGTCCGGCACCCACGACTCATGCTGTGGCGGTAAGCACGCCTCAGTCAGCCTCGTCGGCCCAAAAAACGCATGTGTCAGCCACAAAAGCACCAACCCCATCAAAACCGCTATCTGCAGACTCTCCGAACCTTACGCAGCTAAAACGCTGGTATCAGAAATCAAATCAACAGGAACGCAAAGCATTCCGTAAATGGATTATCGATCAGGAATAACGAAGCTGATTCTCGGTCATGGCATGGCGAGAGAAAGAGAACACCTCCTGCGTTAAAAATGAAAAAAAACCTTGACCCTGTACCCAGATACAGGGTTTAAACTCATCCTATGTTATCCGAACAAGAGAGCATGGGTATGAGAACACTCAAACGGGGTGAGCTGGCAAAAGCAGTCGGTGTCTCTCCGGAAACCATTCGCTATTATGAACGGCAAGGTCTGTTGCAAGCGCAGCGGGATAACAACGGATACCGGCGTTTTGACCCGAACTGTATTGACCGGCTTAAATTTATTCAACGTGCCCAGCATGTCGGTTTAAGTCTCAAAGAAATCGGCGAATTGCTGGCGCTGGAAATCGCCCGGGGTGAACATACGTGTGAAGAAGTCAAAGCGATTACTCAGGCAAAACAGCAAGAGATCCAGCAAAAAATCAGTGAATTACAACATATGTACAATGCACTGACCGTGCTCAATAATCGCTGTTGCGGTGGCTCGCACTCCGCGGAGCATTGCACTATTTTGACTGCATTAGCCGATACTGAGTCATCGACAGAGGAGTTCGTTCATGAGCACCATAGCACGCATTAGTCAGGCCTTTGTCGATCTGTGGCTGGATGCAGCATTCTGGCTTCTGCTAGGCCTGATGATCGCCGGACTGTTACATACATTTATCAAGAGTGACAAGCTGGGTGAACATTTAAAAGGCCCGGGGTTATGGCCGGTCATTAAAGCCGCAATTTTAGGTATTCCGCTGCCCTTATGTTCATGCGGGGTGATTCCCGCCGCGGTGGGTCTTCGCCGGGCCGGGGCATCCAAAGGGGCAACAACGGCTTTTCTCATCTCAACACCGGAAACCGGCGTTGACTCAATTGCGGTCTCCTACGCGCTACTCGGCCCATTCATGACCATCATCCGTCCCATTGCCGCCGTCTGTTCCTCCATTGCCGCCGCCATGTTGGTTTTGGCAGGAGAAAAATCGGTTTCCCAGTCAGAGATACGCACTGAGCAACCATCAGCCACCTGTGGGGCTGCCGGTACCCAAGGAAATAGCAGTCGCTGTTGCTGTAACAGTCAGCAACAGCAACCTGCCAACCATCAAGTTCACTCAGATTCAATATGGCGCAGAATCTGGCAAGGTCAGGTTTATGCCTTTACTGACTTGTTAGGGGATCTCTCCCTCTGGCTTCTGGCAGGCCTGATTATTTCTGCCGGTGTCGTCGCACTGGTCCCTTACGATGCATTGGCTGAAGTCAGCCGCGGGGGCTGGGCGATGGTGGTCATGGCATGTATCGGCGTGCCCATGTATATCTGTGCATCCGCCTCAACCCCGTTAGCCGCCGGGCTGTTAATGGCAGGAGTTTCACCCGGTGCCGTGCTGGTCTTTTTGCTGGCTGGTCCGGCGACAAACGTTGCCACATTAGGCATTGTGCGTCGCGAAATGGGCTGGCATGCACTCGGAAGTTATTTGACTGGCGTGATTGGGGTTGCGATTGGGTTTGGCTATCTCACCAACGCACTGGTTGATTTCTGGCATATCAATATTCAGAGTGAACTGGGAAGTAGTCATGATCTCATGCCGCTCTGGCTGGCTGGAATCTCGGCCCTGCTCCTGATGCTATTGATTGGCAACGACCTCCTGACGCGAATCTACCAGCGTCTGTTCAAAAAAATGCCGACGCATAGCCACAGCCACCACGAATAAGCAAAGGGATTCGTTTTGAAACGGGCTCTGCATTGTTTTTGCAGATCCCGTTCACTCAAACCGAAACATCGTCACGCGACATCACACCAGCAAATCGATTGATAGTTATCGTTCTTCATGCTCTGACTAACCCGCAACACAAACGACTCACCACAAAAACGAACCGAATTGTGTCTATAGCAGACAGAATGATTCAGATGTGTGCACAAATGTGCCGGAAATATGGCGTATTTTCAACGGATTCCATTGTTCAGATACCCGATAATGAGGGTATAACCGTTGTATTGGACGTATTTGGCAAAGGAGTTTGCACTTTGACTTTCACACGCGCTCAACTTCAGCTCATGGTTGTGGCTGGCATCAGCATTACCTTTTTGGCATCCACGATCAAAAGTAGCTATCAAATCTATTTTATCCCCCTGACAGAGTTCCTCTCAGTCACCCGGGGTGAGCTATCCGTCTCTGGTGCATTATTCGGGCTGTCTGTTGGCGTGATGTCACCGCTTGTCGGATGGGTCTGTGACCGATATGGCGCACTACTTACGATATTGAGTGGCGCACTCATGGCATCGGTAGTTTTCCTGCTGCTCACGATTACCGACAATTATGCCGCTTTTTTGGCGCTCTACGGTATCATGTCGGCCTACGCTTTAACCGCCATGACCTATATTCCACTGGGTATCTTTATTGATCAGATTTTCAGCCAACAGCACAAAGGAATGGCCTTTGCAGCGATTTCAAACGGTACAGCTATCGGGTTTATCTTACTCTCACCGGTTTTAGTCTGGTTGAGCGGATTTATATCATGGTCAATGCTCTGTACGGCAATTGGGTTGATTTTTCTCGGTTGCGTCGTGCCCTTGATTCTCCTGCTCCATCGTCAAATGACTCAATCCTCGGCCTTTCCACCACAACAGTCCTTCCGTCAGGTGACATCACGGCAGGTACTCAAAAATATGTATACACCGACTTTCATCTGTCTGGCAGTCTCTTTTGCTGGCTGCGGTGCATCAATGGGATTTATCGATGTTCATCTCGTGCCATTGATTCAACAGCAATTCACGACGTTCTCGACTTATCAGGAAGTCACAGCCTCTACCTTGAGTTTACTCGGTATCGCCGAGTTATGCGGTGCCGTTATCGTTGGCTGGCGACTAAGGCGCTCATCACCGGTGAGCTTATTAATCCAACTTTATCTGCTGCGTGGAGGTTCATTGTTACTTATCTATGATACGCAATCGAGACTCGCCTATCTGCTATTCGCGATTGTGTTTGGATTAACCTATATGGGAACCGTCATTATCACCTCATTGATGTGTTTGAATTATTTTGGCACCCACCTCAAGGGACGCTTGTTTGGCTTATTGTTCACCGCCCACCAGCTCAGTGTATTTGTGACGGTTTCAGCCGGAGGATTACTGTATGACACCTTCCATCACTACCGCTATCTTATCTTGCTGTTAGTCTTACTGTGTGTCGGTGCGGCCTTTGCCGCAAGTCTATTGTCCCGGGGAGAGTCAGAACGTCCTGTTGACGACAAATGTGAAGATAGCTGACTGGGTAATGAAGCAAACCGTTTTTTCCACACGGTACGCAACGCAGCCGGATTGGGAAACCCGGACAAATAAGCAGCCTGTTCAATCCTCATACCATTGTCGATCAACACCTTGGCTTCTTGCAGGCGAGTTTCGGCAATATAATCACGCAATGTTGCTTCAGTATGTGCTTTAAATGTCCGTTGCAGATGACGTGGTGATACTCGGAAATGCTGACATAAATCGCTGATCGCTAAAGGGTGCTGATAGTTATCCAGAATGTAATCCTGAACGGCATGAATCAACGGACTGATATGGTTACGATGCTTAAAATGAACCGAAATTTGTGGATCATGTGCCATTCTGCGTCGATGAACAACCATTTCCCTTGCGACATCCACTGCGGTTTTGACGGAAGTCAGCCGTTCAATCAGATACAAGGCGGTATCAATCCCTGCGGTCACACCAGCACTGGTGATCAAGTTGTCGTGGTGAACAAAAATTCGATCCGCCAGTACCTGTGTCCCGGGGAACTGGTTAGCCAGCACCTGCACCAGATCATGGTGCGTGGTCACATCTTTACCTTGAGTGAGTCCCGCTTTCGCGAGCAAGAAAGTCCCCGTGCAGATACCCACAACATAAGTATCTGGTTGAATCGCTTGTTTCAGCCAGCCGATACTTTGCTGCGCGATGGCATCGGTATAGATATCTTGTGAATATTTTGAACCACAGACAAAAATGACAGCACGGTCCGGAAGTTGCTCCGGAGGGGGCGCAATGTGAGCCAACCCAAGCCCCTGATGACTGTCCATATGATCAGAAAAACCAATGAAGTGAGTCTCAAACTGATCCGTCAGTTGGTTAGCGTTATTGATCGCCTGAACCGGGCCGGCAAGATCAAGTAAATGGATTTGCGAGTTGATCAAGAAATAAATCTGATACGGATTTGCCATATTCACCTTAACCTCGCTGATCCTATGCACATTGTGATGCTATCGGAATGGATTGTGCCCCATACTGATGATGGGGCACAATCGGTTCTCAAACGATCGGACGTTGTCCCCGGCTGATCAATTTGAGTAACACTCGGTCGGCAGCTTCAGCAGCCATTCCCGGGAGTTTTTCGGTTAACTTTTTCTTTTGTACATAATGGACAGAAAGCACTTTTTTCTGCTGACAAGCTTCAGTCACCAAATCATCTGAAGTGCGAATATCATCGATCAACCCTAAATCTTTCGCTTGCGTGCCAAACCAGTGTTCGCCTGTTGATACTTTATCGATATCAAGGGATGCCCGGTGTTCACGGATAAAATCCTTAAACAGCACATGTGTCTCTTCCAGCTCCTGTTTGAATTTATCGCGTGCTTTATCGGTATTCTCACCAAACATGGTTAAAGTCCGTTTAAATTCACCGGCAGTCAGCTGTTCAAACTCAATATGATTCTTTTTCAATAATTTATTGAAATTCGGTAACTGAGCAATGACACCAATTGACCCCACAATCGCAAAAGGTGCAGCAACCAGTTTATCCGCAATACATGCCATCATGTATCCACCGCTTGCGGCCACTTTATCGACGGCAATCGTGAGGGGTAATCCGGCGGACTTCAAACGATCCAGCTGTGACGCTGCCAGGCCGTAACCATGAACCATGCCACCACCGGATTCAAGTCGCAGCAGGACTTCATCGCCGGATTGTGCAACTGCCAGAATGGCTGAGACTTCTTCACGCAGAGACGTCACTTCTTTGGCATCGATACTGCCATGAAAATCAAGCACAAACAGATGTGGTTCTCGCTGGGATTCAAGCGCCCCTTCTTTCGCTGCTTTTTTGATCTCTTTTTCAGCCGATTTATGCTTGGCTTTTTCTTTTTTCTTCTCTGCTTTATCACGCGCTTTCAGATAAGCGTCATCGTGCAGGTAAGATTCCAGGTGATGGGTTGTCTGTTTATAGGTTTCTGTCAGGTCGATAATTTCCAGCTCACCTTTGGCACCGTGACTCTTTCCACTGACTGATTTGACAATCACAAGTATGACGATAAGCGCAACAACCAACGTCGCAATCTTGGCCAGAAACAGGCCATAATCCAATAAAAAATCCAATGTTCTCATCCTCTCCTTTACGAATTGGTGTATTGTAACCATCTTAAACAACAAAGCATAACAAAAGGAGGCTAGATGAATTATTCTGTTGCACCAAACACACTCAAAAACCGTGTGATTCTGGTTACCGGTGCGGGTGACGGCATTGGTAAGCAGGCAGCAATCAGTTTTGCTCAACATGGCGCAACGGTCGTTTTACTCGGCCGTACGGTCAAAAAACTGGAACAGACCTATGATGAGATTGTGGCGCTCGAACTGCCGGAGCCGACCATCCTCTCTATCGATTTACAAGAGGCAACCCAACCGGATTATCAAGAGCTGATGCAGTCGATTGAAAAACAGTTCGGTCGTTTAGACGGTGTCCTGCATAATGCCGGCTTGTTAGGAACACTTTGTCCGCTGGAGGAAATTGAACTCGCCACTTATGACGCCGTCATGCAAGTCAATGTCCGTTCACAATTGATGATGACTCAGGCGCTCTTACCACTCCTGCGTCGTTCTGATGATGCGCGAATTGTCTTTACCAGTTCAACCGTGGGACATCAGGGGCGCGCTTACTGGGGAACCTATTCCATCTCCAAATTTGCCACAGAAGGCATGATGCAGATTCTGGCAGATGAACTCAAAGAGACCCATATTCGCGTCAATGCAATCAATCCGGGCGGTACACGGACAGGCATGCGTGCACAAGCATTTCCGTCTGAAGATCCGGGCACATTGAAAACACCCCAAGATATCATGCCGCTATACCTGTATCTGATGGCTCCCGAAGGTCGGGCTGTGCATGGAGAATGTATCGCTGCGCAGTCAAAAGACTAACTAGGATTGCCCGGAGTCTGCCAAGGATTCCACCAACGGCAACTCAATACAAAACCGGGTCATCAGACAGATGACCCGGCTCTTACTTCAAAACACAGACTTGACCAATCAGGATAAAACGTCACGCAATCGGTCTTGTGCGACCTGAACTAACATATCCGGTTGAAACTTCGATATAAAGCGATCACAGCCAACTTTTTTCACCATCGCTTCATTAAAACTACCGCTCAATGATGTGTTCAGGGTAATGTGCAGATCTTTCATCCGCTCATCATTGCGAATTTCATAAGTGAGCTTATAACCGTCCATTTCCGGCATCTCAGCATCTGTGATCATAAAGAGGATCTCCTGACTGACATTTTTACCGTCGTCGCACCATCGCCGAAGCAGGTTATACGCTTCTAATCCGTCCCGGCATTCGATGATCTCTAATCCCAACTGAGACAATGTTCCTTTAATCTGATTTCTCGCGGTTGCTGAGTCATCGACAATCAACACTTTGCGTCCCATCATTTCCGGCATTAAATCCTCATCGAGCACTTCCGCTGAAATCGAAACATCATAGTGTACAATTTCTGCCAGAACCTTCTCGACATCGATAATTTCAACGATGTGAGCCTGATCTTGTTCTTTGACCTGCGTAATTGCCGTCAGATAGTTGGCCCGTCCCGCAGTCCGCGGCGGTGGCTGAATCTCGGTCCAGGCTGTATTGATGATATTGCGAACTTGACCGACTAAAAAGCCCTGAACCGACCGATTATATTCCGTGATAATCAAGTTCTGTTCTTCAGACTCGGTTTGAGAAGCCGGAAAACCAATCGCTCTTCTCAAGTCGATGACAGGAACCGGTTCTCCGCGCAAAGAAGCGACCCCCGTAATATGCGGGTGCGCCCCGGGCATTTTGGTCAAAACCGGAACTTTGATCACTTCTTTGACTTTAAACACATTAATCGCAAAAATCTGTCGACTATTCAATCTGAAAAGGAGCAGTTCAAGGCGATTCTCTCCGACGAGATTCGTGCGCTGGTCAACCGTATTTAAAACACCTGACATACGAGATTCCACCAATTAAAAACTGTTAATAGTATATACCTAAACGCTTTAGGATGCTGTCTAATATACCTGTTTCAGCACCCTATACTTTGTATTGATTAACACAAAATGTATTGATTAACACAAAACTTTCGGCTTTCCGTATCTATCTAAACGGTTTGGGTCAAGTCAGACCACGGAAAGACCGAACAGACCGAGAAAGTCGTCAAAATGCCTGAATATAACTGTGAAACATATTAAGCAATAAAGCTAGGAGAATACATCAGAAAATAGACAATGGTAGGGAAACTGGCGGAGATCTTACCTCTGACCTGTCACTCAGCTTAGCGATCAACAATAGTCATCAATAATGAACCGTCATATAAAGCTTGTTTAATGAGCGCGGCACCGGGCATTGTTGACTGCTTATAAAAACGGGATTCGACAATCTTGACCTGCTCGCGGTAACCCGGATTACATTGCGTTTCGATATAATTGAGCATCGGGGGATAAACAATCGCTTTCGCCTGATTGATCACACCACCGATAAGCACCTTCTCCGGATTAAACATATTGATGACAATGGCAATCGCCTGACCGAGATGCCGACCCAGCCGATCCATAATATCGCACGATAATGGATCCCCTTGCGCTGCGGCAATACAGATGTCCTCAATTGCAATCTCTGCCAAACGGCTCAACGACGATTGTTCACCGTTAGCAATTCTGGACATCGCTTGCTCTCGCAAAGCTTTCGAACTTGTCACCGTTTCCAGACAACCACGATTACCGCAATGGCAGGGTAAACCCAGCGGATCTATCTGAATGTGCCCTAAGTCACCGATGTTGCCATGTTTGCCCTGTAATACGCGGCCATTGACAATGATCCCGGCATTCAAACCATTATGAATGGAAATTAAAACCGAGTTCTCGTCATCCTGAGAATGACCGAACAGTTTTTCTGCCAAAGCCCAAGCCCGGGTATCATTGGCAATAAAGACTGGCAAGCCAGTCACTTGGTAGATCTCTGCGCCTAACGCAAGATTATCAACATGATAATGGGGCATTTGCAGGACGACCCCATTCTCTGCATCGACCAATCCCGGTAAGGTCACGGCAATCGCAGTCACCCGCTCCAGCTGTTGAGTGTAGGTCAGAAAAAATTCTTCAATCTCGTGGAACAGCCGGGCCAATAAGTCATCCTGATCAACTTCATGAATATCAATTTTGGTATCGATCAGCACATCACCGCTTAATTCATGGAGTGCAATTGTCAGATATCCCCGACCTAAACGAATCGAAAGAAATTGCCACCCTTCATTTCTGGTTTGCAGACCGACCGCAGGGCGCCCGCGGCTAATGGCTTCTTGAACGGTTGTTTCATGGATAAGATGGGCATCGATAAGCTCACGTGTAATCTTCGTGATACTTGCCGGAGCAAGTTCACTCTCTTTAGACAGATCAATACGTGAAATAGGACCTTTTTGATCAATCAATTTGTAAACACGACCAGCATTAATTTGCTTGATGTGATCAATATGTCCGGGCTGAGCCGTATACATGATGTGCTCCAGAAATCAACAACCTGCTAATTTTTTTACTTTGCAAAGTAATTGTGAAGCAATTTGATATGCGAGCGTGACAGGCATCACGCATGATCAATCAAGTTTGTGTTGAGAGTCAAATGTTCACACATCAAAAGCCTGCTGAATTCTCGCCATTTTTTTGCAAAAATGTTAAATAGTTGTTCATTCTCCCAACGTATTGAGCGTTCTCAAGTATACTTACACAGCTCAAGCTATGATTTCCAGTCAGGAGTCAATCATGCCCAAAAAAGTACAACGCAGAACTAAAATTGTAACAACCCTCGGCCCCGCCACTGATCGGGATAATAATCTTGAAGCTCTGATCAGCGCAGGTGCCAATGTTGTCCGCCTGAACTTTTCACACGGTACCGCAGATGATCACCGCCTTCGAGCAAGAAAAGTCCGTGAAATTGCCGCCAGACTCGGGCGCAACGTTGCGATACTGGGAGACCTTCAAGGGCCAAAGATTCGGGTATCCACGTTCACACACGGCAAGATCACCCTGAATGTCGGAGATCGATTTACACTGGATGCAGATATGCCTCCCGGCGCGGGTCATCAGGAAGCCGTCGGGATTGATTACAAAAACCTCCCTAATGATGTTCAACCAAACGATATCCTGTTGCTGGATGATGGCCGGGTCCAATTACAAGTGACGCTGGTTAAAGGACAAAAAATCCACACGACCGTGACGGTGGGCGGCCCGTTATCCAACAACAAAGGAATCAACCGTCAGGGCGGTGGCCTTTCCGCTCAGGCCCTCACCGAAAAAGATAAGCAGGATATTCTGCTGGCAGCAGAACTTGATGTGGAGTATCTGGCCGTGTCGTTTCCCAGAAACGGGAAAGATATACAGTATGCTCGCCGTCTGGCACGGGATGCCGGTCTGGAAGCGAAGATCGTCGCTAAAGTTGAGCGTGCAGAAACCGTCGCAAATCAAACCAATATTGATGATATTATTATGGCCTCTGACGTGATCATGGTCGCCCGGGGCGATTTGGGGGTTGAAATCGGTGATCCGGCGTTGGTCGGAGTTCAGAAAAAATTGATTTACCGTGCCAAAGCGCTGAACCGAGTTGTGATTACTGCGACCCAGATGATGGAGTCGATGATTGAAAACCCGATGCCGACCCGGGCCGAAGTGATGGATGTCGCCAATGCCGTCATCGATGGCACCGATGCTGTGATGTTATCCGGAGAGACAGCCGCGGGCAAATACCCGGTTGAAACCGTCAAAGCGATGGCAGAAGTCTGTATTGGTGCAGAAAGTGTGATGGAAGTAAAAACTCAGAGTTATCGGTTAGAGAGCACATTTGTCACCGCAGAAGAAACCGTTGCTATGTCGACAATTTATGCGGCCAACCATATGGATGGTATTCAAGCCATTGTGACGATGACCGAGTCAGGCAGAACAGCATTAATGACTTCACGCCTCAATTCAGAACTGCCTATCTTTGCTCTGTCGAGCAATGAAAAAGCGTTAAACCGCTGTGCGTTGTATCGCGGTGTAATCCCCTGGTATTTTGATAGCCACAAAGAGTCAGCCTATGAAATCGCGCTCGAAGCCCTTTCAGTTCTCAAAGAGAAAAAACAACTGGCATTTGGCGATATTGTGATCATCACTCAGGGCGATGTAATGGGGGTCGAGGGAACCACGAACTGTATGCGTGTGCTCCCTGTCTTTTAGTGAAATAAAAATAAATGGAGATGAAGCCAAAACACTGATTGGGCTGCTATGACTCCAGTAGCCCTGATTTTGACGCTTTCAACGGTTGGCCGCTCAAGGCCTGGGCGACCTCCCAGCTACGAATGAAATTATAGCCGGCTTGCAGCCCTTGCTCATAATCCCATAACAAATCGCTTTTTCTGCTCAGCAAAGTATTAGACCGAAGTGGCTGCTCCGGAGCAATCTGAATCACGAACACATCATCTGGCGGCCGTTTTAAGAATTCAAGGGTCAACGCATATGTCTGATAATGAACCATCAGCATATCGGTCAGACGCGTATCCACAGCCCCCCCAATTAAATGACTCATTCGATATAGTTGCTCTGAGCCAAATAACCAACGCCCCCCATTTAACATCTCTTCCTGAGGAACAAGCGACATTTTCTGACGCAGGTAGTTGCGCCAGTCTTGACGCCATTGTGTGACTTTCTGCTGCCATTGATTTTGCAGGAAGCTGAATGACTGGCGTAACCATGCCTCACTCGGTTTCGGTGGAAGATTCGCAGATGCTAATCCGGCTTTGTTATTGGTGACAGATTCGGTCCGAATAACGGCAATAAAACGCGCCCCCTGCCGCCACGCTTCCTGAACAGGAATCGATGCCGAAATCCCCCCGTCAACATAGGACTCGCCATTGATATGGATGGGATGATGGCATAACGTCGGAATAGCACATGAAGCTAACAGGACTTCCTGCCAGTTTGGCTGCACCATCGGCAGATAATGATCGAGCAACGTCTCTGAACTGGTCACCGCCGCGTATGCCTTTCTGTCCCCTAAGACCTGACGGCCCATATCTAAATCGAGCCGGTACGGATACTCAACGATACGCTCAAGCGCCCAAGACAGATCGACATACTGTTTTTTTCTGATATAGGCAAAAAGATTAAAAAAAGAGGAGTCCGTTGTTAAGTCGGTAATGAATGCTTTACCCAGTCCGTGCTGACGACACAGGAAAGCACACAAATTCAGCGCCCCTGCAGACGTACCATAGTAAACATCAAACGGGTCAAAGTTAGACAGGTTAAAGGCATCCAGAACACCGGCAGTAAAAATGCCACGCTGACCGCCACCTTGCGCAACCAAAGCATTCTTCCCACCAATGAATCGAGACAAACGGTCACAATCGTCGATGACCTGCTGTTCAGAAACTATACCAATATTTTTCTCCATAGGCGGCTGTTGTAATTTAGTTCGCAATGGCGATCAACCCAGAACCAATCAATACCGCAAAAATAATGGCTGTAATAACCACAGCATATTTCAGATCAACATCCATAAATACCTCCAGTATTTGGGGCCATCAGGCCCTGTTCATAAAAAGAAGAAAGACGACGCTGGCGACAATGCCAGTAACTATACCTATCTAATAAGATGGCAATTACTGTCAATTCTTTCATCACACTTATGAAAAGGACATCACAAATATGACTCGAATAAATGCATCCTCTTGACACCAAACAAAACGATGCGCGTGATTGAAAATCATGACGTGGCAATAAACACTGCTATAAATTTACTTCTTCAGCGAGTAATACACTAGTTCTTGGATAGAAATCAGACAGAGCACCAACGATATTGGTATAGATAAAAAAACTATTCAACCCATCAAAAACAGATGAATTAAACATTGCAATAGAAAAGTAACAATTCAATGACCCAAGCATAAAGGTATACATGAAATATATACCTGCAACACAAAATACCCATTGTATTTACAATCTATTGCCTTTCTATTTATAAATCGGTAATCTCGGTAACCATGCACAGGTGAACATCTCATCTGTAGCACACACACATCACAACATACAGAACAATATTCTGAGATATCGCTTAGATATAAAAATATAATTCTAAAAATTAGCGATTATAAGTAGTGAAAATAAATCAAGGGTTAACATTCACACCTTCCATATTTTGGCTAACTATAATCAACAATTGACGATAGGGTGAAATTTCATCCCTCAGAAAGCATTACCAAAGGAGTATCAAATGAAGCGAGAACAATGGGGCTCTCGTGCTGGCTTTATCTTAGCTGCGGTCGGATCCGCTATCGGCTTGGGTAATATCTGGCGCTTTCCGTATATGGCCTATGAAAATGGAGGTGGCGCATTTTTTATCCCTTACCTTTTCGCCATGCTCACAGCCGGTATCCCATTTATGATTCTGGAATTCAGTATGGGGCAGAAACACCGAGGTTCCGCACCGAAGACGATTTCTCAGATCCATTCGAAATTTGAATGGCTCGGTTGGTTTCAAGTCGGGGTTGCAGCGCTCATCGGTGTCTACTACGTCGCCGTCATTGGCTGGGCTATTTCTTATTTTGGCCTGTCATTCACTCAAGGTTGGGGAACCGAAACCAATACCTTCTTCTTCAGCAATTATCTAGGGCTCGGGGATAACACACCGACAAACTTAGGGGGTATTCGTTGGAACATTGCCTTGACTGTTGCACTTGCCTGGGCGATTACCTACATTGCGATTGTTAATGGTGTCAAATCGGGGATTGAGCGCGCATCGAAAATTATGATGCCAATTCTGTTTGTCATGGTGTTGGTTCTGATCGGCCGCATGGCGATGCTTCCCGGTGCACTAGATGGCGTTAACTATATGTTCAAACCAGACTTCAGTAAAATCTGGGATGTCAAAGTCTGGGCAGCCGCATACGGGCAGATATTCTTTACCCTCAGTATCGGTTTTGCCATTATGCTCGCCTACTCTAGCTATCTGCCGGAAAAATCAGATATCACCAATAATGCGTTTATGACGGTATTAATCAACTGCGGATTCTCAATTCTTGCGGGGATTATGATTTTTTCTGTTTTAGGTTATATGGCGCAAGAGCAAGGAAAAGCACTGACGGATGTCGTTTCGTCAGGTGTCGGACTTGCATTTGTTACCCTCCCTGAAGCAATTAACTTATTACCGGCACCGTACATTTTCGGTCCGCTGATGTTCTTTGCATTGGTGGTTGCGGGGCTGAGTTCTCATATATCAATTATGGAAGCAGTCACATCAGCCATCATTGATAAAACTAAATGGCGCCGAAACAAGGCCGCGAGTATTGTCATTGGTACCGGCTTCATCGTTTCCATGGCTTTCGTCACTGATGGTGGCATTCTGTTGCTCGACCTTGTCGATCACTTTGCCAACAATATCGGTATCATGACCGGCTGTTTCGTCGAAATTGTCATGATGACCTGGTTGTTCAAAGTGTCTGATGTCCGTAAATACGCCAATTCAAAATCTGACTTTTCGATCGGGGTCTGGTTTGATATTTGTTTACGCTTTATCACCCCGGTTATATTGGCGATGATTCTAACCACCAAAATTCATACGTTATTGACGGAAGGTTATGGCGGATATGATTTAACTATCGGTTGGGTTCTGATTATCGCTCTGTTCGTCGTCGGTATTTCAATTAACCTGAAAAGTCGTTCTCAGGAGGGATAACATGGATATCAGTGCAATTATTATGATGGTTATTGGCCTTGGCATTACATGGGGCGGCGCATTCATCTGTATAAAAAAAGCAATGCGTCGATCTGAGTAAGGTCACACAAAAAATAAGCCGGCAGAAACCATCTGTCGGCTTATTCTTTTGCAATAATACGCTTGTACTCTGGTCAATGAATACTATAAGAAGTGTATCAATAGCATCATTCAGCATTGATCATTTAAAATTGATAGCTCACACCAGCCGCAGCACCGAGTTGAAGCTCAACATCATCATGTAAATCAAGCTCTGGATGAACCTGCCCATAAACATGAATACGGTTTTTATAGGTCCAGTCCACGCCAAGAGGCAGCCTGACACCAAAATCATTGTCACCGTCACCCCACTCAGTCCAGCCTCCGGCGCCCACATACCAGTCTACAGGAATGTTTGGCTGTTCAAATTGCCCCTTCTTAAACAAATAGTCAGCACTCATACCATCATTGCCAGCAGTAATGCGATATTGGTCATTCAGTTCCAATATTGCACTTAACCCCTGATCAACACCAAATCCGACAGCAACCTCAGGAGATGATGTTGCTGATGATGCCGCGTAAGCAAATGATGACAACGTTAAGGCACCGATAGCAATAGTCATTATTCTCATTATACGACTCTCTTATCAACATGAAGCAATAACGATGACTTTACTAACTTAAGAGTCATTAATGTCATGAATGAGTCAATGTAAAACCAAGATATTCAAAAAATTCAATTCATTGGTGGGAGAAGATGTTCAATGTTCAGGGGTGCTTCAGCAGGTACGACGGTATGTGTGATCGAGATAGGCGCTTTAGGGATTGAGCTCTTGAATAGAAATCGGGGGTCACGGTGCCAGTGAGTTAGAGACAGACCGAGCATTAAAAAAGGGAGCCAAAGCTCCCTTCTGTTAGTGACGAAATGAAATACATCACACCATTTTAGTTATGGCTGCGCATCCACTCATCCATTTCAGTTCTCAGCACATCAGAGCGAGTACCGAAGATAGCCTGAACACCACCTTGAACAACAACAACACCGGCAGCACCCAGAGATTTCAGCTTCTCTTGGTCCACAGCATCTGTGTTATCAACAGAGACACGTAAACGAGTGATACATGCATCTAAGTTTGTGATATTCGCTTTACCACCGAATGCAGCAACTAGTGCAGATGCCATTTCTGAATCACCGGTAACCACATCATCCATCAATGATTCGTCTTCACGACCTGGTGTTTTGATATCCAGAGCACGGATGACAACCGTGAATACAACATAGTAGATCACAGCATAAACAAGACCGACACCAACAAGCAGTAACATTTTCTGTGCATGTGCAGATTGCACGACAAAGTCAATGAAACCATTTGAGAATGTATGACCGTGAACTATGCCCAAGTAGTTAGTGATCACATATGCCAGACCAGCAAGCAGCGCATGGATTCCATACAGTAATGGTGAAACGAACAGGAATGAGAACTCGATAGGTTCAGTAATACCAGTCAGGAATGAAGTCAATGCAGCTGACGCCATGATACCCATGATTTTTGCACGGTTTTCAGGTTTAGCACAACGCGCAATTGCAAAAGCAGCAGCAGGCAGACCAAACATTTTAAACAGATAACCACCAGCAAGCTGACCAAAGCCATTACCTGCAGCACGAGAAGCGTCATCAGCAGTCAGGAAGCAAGTCATGATACCATGAACAACTTGACCCGCATTGTTTGTACATGTACCGGCTTCATAGAAGAATGGTACGTTCCAAATGTGGTGCAGACCAAAAGGAATAAGAGAACGTTCAACTACGCCGTAAATACCGAATGCCAACACAGGGTTCTGTTGCGCGGCCCAATCAGAGAATGCAGCGATAGCAGAACCAATCGGTGGCCAGATAAACGAAAGTACGACACCCAGAATAATTGACAGAAAGCCCGTGATGATCGGTACAGCACGTTTACCAGCAAAGAAACCTAAATAGTCTGGTAACTGAATCTTGAAGAAACGGTTAAATGCCCACGCGGCCAGACCACCCGAAAGGATCCCCCCGAGCACCCCTGTATCGATGGATTCAACACCCATCACAGTTGCCATGACTTTTAATGTCGCAACCATGATACCGTAACCCACGATTGCAGAAAGCCCAGAAACCCCATCATTATTTGTAAAACCTAATGAAACACCGACAGCAAACAACAATGCCATCTGTCCGAATACCGAACCACCTGCCTGCTCCATCAGATGAGAGACGACTTCTGGTAGCCAGCTGAAATTCGCGGCACCAACACCAAGTAATATACCTGCAACCGGTAAAACTGATACGGGTAGCATCAGTGATTTACCAACTTTTTGCAGCTCCGCAAAAAGGTTCTTAGACATATTTTATGCTCCTGAGTAAGTTATTAGAATTTAATAAAACGAGAACTTCATGGCCACCCCCGTCGCCATTCCCCAAGTTCTCGTGGAAAGTTAACCACATAGGCATTATATTTTCCGGCTCTAAATATATATTGACGTCTCTCAAACTTTCCAGAAAGTTAGCAACTTTAGTTTCAAAGTAATATATAGATCACAGTCATAGCGCACCCTGTGAAATGGATTACAAGGCACTTAATTCATTGATAAATAAAAATTAAATCATCAGAAAATCTAATTTTTCATCGAAAATAAATGACGTCTTTATGTTAATTATCATTACAAATTAACTTTTTCTAGATTTGTGTCGATTAAATCAGCGAAACAACCGACTAAAAATCTATTTTTTTGAGTCGTGAATTAATTTATCGCCCCAATACCGTGCATAGTAATATTTTTAACAACAAACATTATTTCTAGAGAAAAAAAAGATCCAAGAAATTCTTGGTTGTTTGATGTGCAACCTCACTCACGGGTATCTCTTTCAACTGTGCGATACACTTTGCAACTTCGGTAACGAAGGCTGGCTGATTCTCTTGTCCTCGATGCGGAACAGGGGCTAAATAAGGAGAGTCTGTTTCAATCAACAGACGATCTAAAGGCAGGTCTTTGACAACGGATTTTAATTCCGTCGCCTGACGGAAGGTCACAATACCGGAAATGGAAATATAAAAGCCCAGCTCCATCGCAGCCTGAGCAAATGCCATATCTTCTGTGAAGCAGTGAATTACACCACGGCATTGCTCCGCCTTTCCCTGACGCAATAATGCCAGCGTATCTTCTCTTGCATTGCGGGTATGAATAATCAATGGCTTATTCAGCGCGACGGCGACTTCAATCTGCTGCATGAATCTTAGCTTCTGCAACTCCGCTGTTTCCGGACGATAATGATAGTCCAGCCCGGTCTCTCCGATTGCAATGACTTTGGCATGATTGGCGTAGTCGTAAAAAGTGTCTAATGCAAAATCACTTTCAACATCCAGCGGGTGAACACCACAAGAGGCGTGAACCCAATCAAACGGTTCGATCATCTCTAGCATTTGGGGAAAGGATGCCAGCGTCACCCCCACTGAGAGGATCTGCTCAACTTGAACGTTTCGCGCTTTATTTAAAACATCTTGGATATTCTCATGTAACTCATCGTAATTGAGTTTATCTAGATGACAGTGGGAGTCGACAAACATGGGGCTCCTTTAAATTTTGATAACCAGTCAAAAACCAGTAGTTCTGAGTTTAAACCACGATGCATTTCCAAATGATGCAACAACGTGATCAATTCTCGGTATTGTTGATAAAGCATACTATAAGAAAGACATTGCGCAACTTCTTCGCTCTTCGGCAACACAATTTTATCTTGCGTCTGAAAGTGAAACTTTTGTGCATCAGTCAGCAAATACCATAGCCAAGTTAATCGTATCTGCGGAGAGGTTTGAATCTCGTCAAGCAATGCATGAATAAATTGCAAAGGCGCATGCAGAAACTGACAAAACAACTCAACCAGTCGTAAATAATGTTCATGCTCCTGTGACTGAATAAAATCAAGCGCCCGGATCGGTGCGTAATCATTCAGTTTAATCATGTACGGCGCAATATCCTGCCCCGTCTCTTTGGCTAGCCATTCAGCCACAACCGTCTGGGCCGGCTCAGAGACATGTAATTGACGGCACCGACTTAAAATGGTTGGTAACACGCGATCAATACAATCCGTCACAAGCACAAAACAGCAGTGGCTTGGTGGCTCTTCCAACGTTTTCAGTAAAGCGTTTGCCGCAGATTCATTCATAAGATGCGCAGGTTGAATCACAATCACCCGATAGCCGCCAAACTGAGAAGATTCCTGCGCTAATTGGTTAATTTGCCGAACGACATCGACAGTAATGAATTTCCCTGCTTGTTCCGGTTTCACCCAGTGAAAGTCGGGATGACTTTGAGAATCCATCAATTGACAGCCATGACAGTAACCACAAAGCTCTGAACCATGATTACATAGCAGTGAACGAGCGATGGTTTCAATGAAAGTCGCTTCTCCCATTCCCTCTTTGACGACCAGCAGTGTCGCTGGCGAAACAGAATGATTTGCCAGCGTTTGACACCATTGTTGCCAGATTTGTTGAAACCAAGGGTATAGTGACATCTGTATAAGCCTCTATTGCTATTGCGCAGATAACCAATTCATCAGGACATGCCGTATCTCGTTCTGTACATCCGCTAACGGTTGCTCTGCAGAAATAATCTGAATTCGTTTATCCTGATTCGCTAACTGTAAATATCGAGCGCGAGTCCGCTCAAAAAAACTCAAATCCATTTTTTCAATGCGATCAAGTTCTCCGCGTCCCCTTGCCCGTTCTAGTCCTATTTCAGGATTAATATCAAGATAAAGCGTAAAATCTGGCTCAAATTGTCCCAGAACAGATTCTCTTAACGTTTGAATCATCACCGGGTCAATCTGTCTTCCGCCCCCCTGATAAGCTTGGGAAGAGAGGTCGTGCCGATCCCCAATCACCCATTGTCCCGCTTCGAGGGCGGGTTTGATCACGCCTTCAACCAGTTGTACTCTGGCCGCATAAATCAGCAGTAGTTCGGTCATATCATAGATGACCTCCCCCTCATGCTCTTCCTTAACAAGGCTGCGTAACTTCTCCGCAACCGGCGTTCCTCCCGGCTCTCGTGTTTTGACGACAGAAGAAACACCAAAATCTTTCAGCGTATCAACTACGGTTTGAATCGCTGTGCTTTTCCCAGCACCTTCTAATCCTTCCACTACAATAAATTTTGCTTTCATTTCTTCGTTCTTAATTGTTTTAAATAACGTTTTACCGCAGCATTGTGTTCCGCCAATGATTTAGAAAAAACATGGCCGCCATTTCCACTTGCGACAAAATAAAGATAATCGCTGACCTCAGGATTTAACGCCGCATAAATAGATGCTTTTCCCACCATCGCAATCGGGGTCGGTGGCAAACCGTAAATCACATAAGTATTGTAGGGCGTGGGCGTGAGTAAATCTTTTTTCCGGATATTACCGTCATAGCTCGCGCCCATACCGTAAATGACTGTCGGGTCGGTCTGCAACCTCATTCTCTTATTGAGCCGGTTAATAAAAACAGAGGCTATCAGCTGTCTCTCATCTTTAATGGCCGTTTCTTTCTCAATAATAGAAGCCAATGTTAATGCTTGATAAGGGGATCGCAAAGGTAAACCCTTTTGTCGAGAGTCCCAGGCATTCTGGAGGACCGACTTTAATTTCTGATTTGCTCGCTTCAGAATTTCTAGATCACTGGTCCCGGCCGTATAGTGATAAGTCTCAGCAAGGAATAAGCCTTCTAATTTTGGCTCATTGATCGACAGTCGTTTTGCAAGCTCGGCTTCTGACATGGACTGGATATCATGTTTCAAATGAGACTCTGTAGCTAACTTTTGCAGAACATCTTGAAAACGGCTGCCTTCAATAAGGGTTATCGTAAATTGATATTCCTCTCCGGCGGTAAACCGTTGCAGGACACGATGCAAAGATTCTCCGGAATGAACCTGATAGGTCCCGACTTTAATTTTGGCCAGTGCCGGATAGAATCGATGCATCACATGCGCTGCGATAGAAGGATATAACCAAGATCGGTCTTCAAAAGACTTCAGAACTGAGCGCAATGACTCGCCTTGATGAATTGTCACCAACTGCTGTTCCGTCGGCAATTGAAGTGACTGAGTAAGGTAGGCATCCACTTTTTGATAAAGGATAGTAACACTGCCAATCACAACCAACGCAACAAGAACACATCCAAATAATATTTTTTTTAACACAGGTTCACTCTCTTTTGTAAATCTCGTACCCGCTCTCCTAGTACAAAGCACGTTGACTGAATCTGAACAACCGGTGCAATCCCCAGAATAGAATTCGTTATAAAAATCTCATCCGCACCAAGCAAATCATCCAGAGAAAAATGACTAACATGTACCGTGACTCCCTGCTGAGTCATGATATCAAGCACCACACGTCGCATGACGCCGGCAACACCAGCCAATGTTAAATCCGGGGTGTAAAGTCTATTATCCCGAAACCAAAATAGATTTGCCATGGTTGTCTCTATCACCTGATCATGCAAATCGAGTGCAACCGCATCTGCATAACCGGATGTCTCGGCTTCAGCTTTCAGTAAAACCTGTTCTAAACGATTATTATGTTTATGACCGGCTAACAATGGATTATGTCCGAGGCGTTGCTGACAAACCCCCAACTGAACACCACTTGAAGTAAACACATCATAATGTTTCGGATAATCAAATGACTGGACCGTCACTCGAGGCGAGCGCTTTGCATTAGGAGTATATCCTCGCCCCCCACTCCCACGGCTGATATGAATTTTGATACCGCCTTTGGGAGCCATCACAACAATCTGACTGATCCATTGTGCTACTTCATCCCAGTCCGGGTATGGAATCTGCAATCTATCCAGGCAGTCTTCCATTCTTTGTTGGTGATAATGCCAGTACTGCATCTGACCATCGATGGTCAAAATCGTTGAAAAACAACCATCACCGTATTGAAAAGATCGGTCATCCGCAGGTATCGATGAAACTGGCATCCCGTCAATCAAAATCATATCTGCATCCTACAAAAAGAAAACGGCTTAATGCTATGCATCAAGCCGTATCAATACAAGTGGATAAAATGACAACTTACACTTTTTTAAAGATTAAAGTGCCGTTGGTTCCACCAAACCCGAAAGAGTTACAAATCGCATATTCCATATTAGAGACTTTACGCGCAGTGTGCGGGACTAAGTCAATCTCTAAATCATCTTCCGGATCATCCAGATTAATCGTCGGTGGAACGATTTGATCAACCAGCGACATCACCGTAATAATAGCTTCAACGGAACCAGCCGCACCCAGAAGATGTCCTGTCATCGATTTTGTCGACGAGACCAGTACCTGCTTGGCACCTTCTTCGCCTAATGCACGTTTGACACCTTTCAATTCAGCCAAATCACCAGCTGGTGTCGAAGTTCCATGCGCATTAATATAACCAACTTGCGTTCCGGTAATACCCGCATCACGCATGGCAGCTTCCATCGCCAAAGCACCACCAGAACCATCTGCGCTTGGTGAAGTCATGTGGTAAGCATCACCAGACATGCCAAAACCAACTAATTCTGCATAAATTTTTGCACCACGCGCTTTCGCGTGTTCGTATTCTTCCAGCACCATGATGCCGGCACCATCACCGAGAACGAACCCATCGCGTCCTTTATCCCATGGACGAGACGCTTTCTGAGGTTCATCATTGCGGGTTGATAGTGCTTTCGCTGCACCAAACCCAGCAATACCGAGCGGTGTTGAAGCTTTTTCTGCACCACCAGCAACCATTGCATCCGCATCACCATACGCGATCATACGAGCGGCATGTCCGATGTTGTGCAAACCTGTTGTACAAGCAGTGGAGATCGCAATATTAGGTCCGCGCAATCCGCGCATAATTGATAAATTTCCGGCAACCATATTGACAATGGTCGAAGGCACGAAGAAAGGGCTGACTTTACGTGGACCTTTATCAACCAGAGCCTGATGACCAGCCTCAATCAGATCTAAACCACCAATACCAGAACCGATTGCAACACCAACACGTGCTGCATTTGCTTCGTTTATCTCAAGACCTGAATCGTCTAATGCTTGCATACCCGCGGCTATACCGTATTGGATAAATAAATCCATTTTTCGGGCATCTTTTTTAGACATATAGTCTTCACAGTTAAAGTTCTTCACTAATCCTGCAAAACGAGTTGAAAAGCCTTCAGTATCAAAGTGATCAATGTTAACAATGCCACTTTGTCCTGCAAGCAAAGCTTTCCAAGAAGATTCTACTGTGTTGCCTACTGGTGATAACATCCCCATACCAGTAACAACGACACGACGCTTGGACACAATCATATTCTCCGGAATTGAAAAAGTTCTATAGAAGAGATGAGACGAGTTAATTAAAACTCAGGCGGCCAGATAGCCGCCTGGAGAGATAGATTACTGAGCGCTTTTAACGTAATCGATCGCAGCTTGAACAGTTGTGATCTTCTCAGCTTCTTCGTCAGGAATCTCAGTGTCGAATTCCTCTTCAAGAGCCATAACCAGCTCAACTGTATCTAGGGAATCAGCACCTAGATCTTCAACGAAAGAAGCTTCGTTTTTAACTTCTGCTTCGTCTACACCTAGCTGTTCAACAATGATTTTCTTTACGCGTTCTTCGATGTTGCTCATTTTTCTTTTCCTTTACAGATTTCGCTTAATGCGATGTCCCGTAGTTTATTAGAACTAGGGAAAGTTGCAAGAGGGTCATCGCTGGTCAAACCACAATTTTTACGATTTTAACCGAAGTTCAGACCATTTTTGATATAAATCATGCACAAATACTAAACACTCATGGCGATAATGCTTATAAAAAGCAATAATTGAATTTTATCCACTTTTACAAACACATTCACCATAGGTTTAGATCATATACATGCCACCATTGACATGTAATGTTTCTCCACTGATATAAGCTGCTTCTTCAGAAACTAAAAACGCCACAGCCGCTGCAATTTCACGAGGAGAACCTAATCTTCCTGCAGGAACTTGAGCGAGTGTAGCAGCTCTTTGCTCATCATTCATAGCATTTGTCATATCAGTTTCGATAAAACCAGGTGCAACAGTATTGACTGTAATACCACGAGAAGCAACTTCTCTAGCCATCGACTTACTAAAGCCAATTACACCGGCTTTCGCAGCAGAATAGTTCGCTTGTCCCGCATTCCCCATGGTTCCCACAACAGAACCCACATTGACAATACGACCACAACGCTTTTTCATCATACCGCGTAAAACAGCCTTTGAAAGACGATAGATAGAAGTCAGGTTGGTATCCATAATTTCTAACCATTCTTCATCTTTCATACGCATCAGTAAGTTATCACGAGTAATGCCGGCATTGTTCACGAGAATATCGATCACCCCAAACTCCTCACCGATAGCCTTCAGAACCGATTCGATAGAATCCGGATCTGTGACATTCAGTTTGAAGCCTTTACCTTTTTCACCCAAATACTCACTGATTGCAGCGGCACCATTTTCACTGGTTGCAGTACCGATAACCGTTGCACCACGCTCTACAAGGAGTTCAGCAATAGAACGCCCGATACCTCGGCTAGCCCCTGTAACCAATGCAATCTTACCGTCTAGATTCATGAAATTACTCATGTTTCTTTTCCCTATGATGACTGAACTGAATTCAATGAAGCAGTATCGTTTACTGCCTCTGCAGTCAGTGTTTTAACAATTCGTTTCGTCAGACCCGTTAACACTTTTCCTGGTCCGGCTTCAAATAGTTTTTCAATCCCCTGATCATGCATCTTTTGTACAGTTTCCGTCCAACGAACTGGATTATACAATTGACGAACAAGCGCATCTTTGATCTTTTCCGGATCTGTTTCCGCAATCACATCCACGTTATTAATCACTGGAATTTCAGGCGAATTGAAGGTCATTGCTTTCAATGTTTCTGCAAGTTTGTCAGCGGCTGGCTTCATCAAAGCACAGTGAGACGGTACAGAGACAGGTAATGGCAGCGCACGTTTCGCACCGGCCTCTTTACACAACTCTCCTGCCCGTTGAACGGCATCTTTTTCACCGGCAATCACAACTTGACCCGGAGAGTTAAAGTTTACCGGAGATACAATTTGCCCATTTGCAGCAGCAATACATGCATTCGCAATGGCATCATCATCAAGGCCAATGATGGCAAACATCGCACCACTGCCGGCAGGAACCGCTTCCTGCATCAATTGACCACGTAATTCAACTAACTTGATCGCTTGTTTAAAATCAATAACGCCAGCGCAAACCAAAGCAGAATATTCACCAAGACTATGTCCGGCCAAAATTGCTGGCATCTCTAATCCTAGAGATTGCCACACCCGCCAAATTGCAACCGAAGAAGCAAGCAGTGCCGGTTGAGTCCGGAATGTTTGATTCAGATCTTCTGCGGGCCCATTTTGAACCAGTGACCACAGATCATACCCCAATGCATCTGATGCTTCAGCAAACGTCTGTTGAACTACATCATATTGTTCACCCAGCTCGGCAAGCATTCCAACGGTTTGCGAACCTTGACCGGGAAACACGATAGCAAATTTGCTCATTTTTCATTCCTCTCGCCAAACAATCCCCGCCACAGGATGTGCTCACCCCATGAAATGGATTGTTTTTCAGTATTAAAATACGACTAGTGCGGAGCCCCATGTAAAACCACCGCCAAAAGCTTCCAGCAACAGGGTCTGACCACGTTGGATACGACCATCCCGAACCGCTTCATCTAAAGCTGTGGGGACTGATGCCGCTGATGTATTACCATGTCTGTCTAAAGTCACAACAACCTGATCCATAGACATGGAAAGCTTCCGTGCCGTTGCTGAGATAATTCTCAGATTTGCTTGATGAGGAACCAGCCAGTCGAGTTCTGTTTTATCCATTTGATTTGCGGCTAATGTATCTTTGACGAGCTGTGACAATTGAGTCACGGCAACTTTAAAGACTTCATTCCCTGCCATATGAACCCATTTATCAGAATCACCACCAGACTGTGGCGTTTCCAAAGATAACAGCGGGCCATACTCACCATCAGAATAAATATGGGTTGATAGAATTCCGGGGGTTTCACTGCGACCAAGCACAACAGCACCAGCACCATCACCAAAAAGAATAATGGTTGAGCGATCAGTCGGGTCACAGGTTTTTGACAACACATCAGAACCAATCACAAGAATGTTTTTACACATACCTGACTTAATATGTTGATCGGCAATCGATAAAGCATACATAAACCCAGAACAAGCTGCTGCTATGTCAAAAGCAGGACATCCTTTGATACCAAGCTGAGCCTGGACCTGACAAGCTGATGAAGGAAATGAATGACTACCACTGGTCGTTGCGACGATAATCATATCGATATCATCTTTAGAAACAGTGGACATCTCCAGCGCTTTTACTGCAGCCAGATACGCCATATCGGCTACCGTTTCATCTTCTGCAGCAACACGCCGTTCTTTAATCCCCGTGCGTGTAACAATCCACTCATCACTCGTATCTACCATTTTCTCTAAATCTGCGTTAGTCCGCACCTGAGATGGCAGGTAGCTGCCTGTACCTAATATTTTGCTATACATGAAGACTAATAATGCCTCTCGAGTAAAACTGCTTCTAATCGTTCGCGAATACGACTGGGTACTTGCTCTTTAATTTCGTGTACCGCTTCTCCGATCGCATTGGCAAAAGCGGATATATCAGCACTACCATGGCTTTTCACCACAATGCCACGCAATCCTAACAAACTTGCGCCGTTATAGTGGTCGGGGTTCAGGCTTTTTAGCCCAAGAAATAGTTTGGAAAATAATTTTCTTGCGATCCAACCCTTTATTGATGAACCAAACATTTTAGCTTTTAGCTGATCAATAAACAGCTGGGCCGTGCCCTCACAACTCTTTAAACAGACATTACCGACAAAACCATCGCAAACCACAACATCGGTCAGATCACTGAATATCTGATTGCCTTCAACATTCCCGATAAAATGAATTGATTGTGTTTGTCTTAACATATCGGCACACCGTCTGACAAAGTCATTACCTTTGATGTCTTCTTCACCGACATTCAAAACAGCCACACGCGCTTTATGTCCCAAGTGGATTTCAGCCAAGGCACTCCCCATCACAGCAAACTGAAATAAAGAATCTGCATCACAGGAAACATTTGCGCCTAAATCCAGCATCCATAGCCGTTTGCCAGAAACGGTCGGCAGTGCGGAGATCAACGCAGGTCGATCAATACCGGGAAGCAACTTCAAACGAAAACGCGACAGGGCCATCAGCGCACCAGTATTCCCCGCGCTGACACATGCATCTGCAACTTGCTCTGTCACCAAGTCAATTGCCATTCCCATTGAACTATGCATAAAACGACGCAGTGCAAGAGAAGGCTTTTCTGAATTAGAGATGACTTGGTCACTATGAACAATGCTCACACGCGAGCTGTCAGAGTAACCTAACTGAGACAATTGAAAGGTGATTGCGTTCCGATCACCGACCAAAATCACTTTTAGCGCTGGGAAACGCGACAGTGCCTGCACGGCGGCAGGCACTGTAACGCGAGGACCGAAATCCCCGCCCATTGCATCAAGTGCAACGGTATAATATTGCAAAGGTCAACCTTACTTGTTGATTACCTTTTTGCCACGGTAGTAACCATCTGCGGTTACATTGTGACGTAGGTGAGTTTCACCTGAGGTTGAATCTACAGACAAAGCAGCTGTAGTCAACGCATCATGTGAACGACGCATACCACGCTTAGAACGTGTTTTACGGTTTTGTTGTACGGCCATGGACCCTACTCCTATGTTAATGAATGCTTAGCGATAAAAACTAGCGCTTCAAGCTCTTTAATACATCAAATGGATTGGGTTTATCTTCCGGAGTTTCATCAGGAATATCACCAAATACCATATTGTCTGAATCAACACGACAGTCCGATGGATCATGCATTGCAACTTGGGGTAAACCAATGATGAACTCGTCTTCAACCAACTGAATCAGGTCTACTTCACCGTATTCATTCCGATCTACCAAATCGTATGATGCCGGTGCGTCCTCACTTTTCTTCCCTAAGTTTGGGGTATAAGTGAAATCCACATCACAATGATGTAGAAAAACCTCATTACAGCGTTGACACTGCAAATCAACTTCGATGCTAGCTTTACCAGAGATAACAACGAGTCGCTGTTCATCAAACCCAAATGACAATGAGACATCAGCGTCACATTTTACGCCTTCGACTGCTTCCTCTAAGCGCTTAAAAAGACCGACTTGAATGATACCATTGTAGTCGAGTCGCTTCTGAGCTGCTTTTACCGGATCAACCGTTCGCGGGATTTTTACCTTTTGCATAGGGCGCGAATATTATCTTCCAAATCAAATTTAGTCAAAGAAAAAGGGAAAAAAGTTAGCTTTTTTTCGCCATTCCGATCCACTTACGGTGATCTCCATAGCATTATCATATATTCTCGGCGCAACACCAAAGAATTCATTAAATATCTATATGAGCCATTACCAACTTGTTTTAGCTTCTACCTCAAAATATCGACGCCAATTATTGGAAAAAATCGCGATTCCCTTTATATCGGTAGCACCCGATTGTGATGAGACCCCATTTACCGATGAATCACCACAAGCGCTGGTTCAACGGTTAGCACGACAGAAAGCACAAAGTTGCCCACAACAACAACCAAGTCTGGTCATTGGTTCAGATCAGGTATGTGTCGTACAGGGGCGAATCGTCGGGAAACCACAAACCAAGAAACAAGCCATTCAACAGCTCATGGCGCAGTCGGGAAACAAAATCACATTTTATACCGGTCTTGCGGTCTACAACAATGTCACTCAGACAACCCAATGTATTGTGGACCAATTCCATGTGCACTTCCGCCAATTAACCCTCAGGCAAATAGAGCATTATATTGAAATAGAACAACCGCTTGATTGTGCAGGTAGTTTTAAAAGCGAAGGATTGGGGATTGCTTTATTTAACCGCTTGGAAGGTGACGATCCCAACGCACTGATAGGATTGCCACTGATTAAGCTCATCGACTTGCTCGAAGCGGAAGGGATGATGGTGTTATGAACGCAATTGGGTCAGCACATGCTCAAGCTTCTTCTCCATCGGCGCCGTAATTTCCATTTTTTCACCGCTCGTGGGGTGGATAAAACGGATCTGCGCTGCATGTAAAAAGAGTCGGTCCAGTCCTAATTTTCCGGTATATGCATCAAAACGAGTATCACCGTAACGGTCATCCCAGGCTATCGGATGACCGGCATATTGGGTATGGACTCGAATTTGGTGAGTCCGGCCTGTCACGGGGCTTGCCTGAATTAATGTCGCCTGAGAAAAAACTTCGATCACTTTAAAACGGGTTTCCGAAGCCTTTCCTTGTGAATTGACACGGACAATACTATTGACTTCGTTTTTTAACAGTGGTGCATTGATTTTCCGACATTTGGCATCCCACGTCCCCATCACAAGCGCATAATAGTGCTTTTGAACTGACTTGTCCCGAAACTGAGCTTGTAAATGACGAAGGGCCGAACGCTTTTTCGCAACCAGAAGGATTCCGGAAGTGTCTCTGTCAATCCGGTGAACCAATTCCAGAAAACGAGCCTGCGGCCGGAGTGCCCGGAGCGCTTCGATTGCACCAAATTTTAACCCGCTCCCGCCATGAACGGCTGTCCCAGACGGTTTATTGAGCACCAATAGCGCATCATCTTCAAATAAAACGCATTGTTCCAGCTCTGACACTTTTGCCAGCTTGGGACTCAGGGATTCCTGCTTTGTATCGTTCTGAGACAACGTCACCGGAGGAATGCGAATCACATCTCCCGGCTGCAATTTATATTCAGGCTTGATCCGCTTTTTGTTCACACGTACTTCGCCCTTACGCAAAATGCGGTAAACCATACTCTTCGGAATATCTTTCAGCTGATTACGCAGGAAGTTATCAATTCGCTGGCCGGCCATATCTTCATCAATGCTGACAAACTGGACTTGGGTTCTGATTTCACTCATTTGCTTATTGTTTATAAAAAGAAGTTGCTGATACAGACAATCCGTTCAACCTTGTGCCTGCTCACAGGGCATACAAGTCGACAGGGATAACCAATTGGCTTCAAGGCGCGCATCATACTATCTTGATGTTCGATATCATAGTGATAAATATTTTGCGATTCCTCCCCTCTCGAGCCTTAATCGTGGATAAACAATACCAAAGCAGCCAATTCATAAATCATTTTACCTGTCAGCATCCATTTTTTTAGGTTTATTTTTTATAAAGCAGATTGCTGAAACACGTTGCCACTGCTATAGTTCATAGCTGCAATAGACACACTGGCGATGTTTTAACTCATGACGCCATGTTTCGAGCAATTTTGGGTAGAAACTTACGGTTCTTTGTATGCTGCAAATGGCGTAAGACAGACATGACCGTAACTTCTTATTGTTCTACTCATCGTCATTCATGTTGAGTATCTACCGCACACGGCGGCTCATCACTGGTGAAACAATCAGCGGATGAGGACTGAAGTGCCTTTTTGAGCGTCCCTTCCAGCCGAGAGGCTGCAAAAAAAGCCATGGGATCAGGCACCATGAAGACGAAATGCAAGCAATAAGAACAACAAATAATCAAAACAAAAGAAATACAACGAGATTTTTAAATGAAAAGAATGTTAATTAACGCAACTCAAAAAGAAGAGTTGCGTGTCGCGCTGGTCGATGGTCAGCGACTTTTCGATCTGGATATAGAAAGTCCCGGATACGAATCAAAGAAAGCCAATATTTACAAAGGAAAAATCACAAGAGTTGAGCCAAGTCTGGAAGCAGCATTTGTTGATTATGGTGCTGAAAGACACGGTTTCCTTCCTCTCAAAGAAGTTGCGAAAGAATATTTCCCGGCCGGATACACATATCAAGGACGTCCTAGTATTAAGGAAGTTCTGAAGGAAGGTCAGGAAGTCATCGTTCAAATTGAGAAGGAAGAACGCGGTAGTAAAGGAGCCGCACTCACCACATTTGTCTCTCTTGCGGGCAGTTATTTGGTCTTGATGCCAAATAATCCTCGGGCTGGCGGTATCTCCCGTCGAATCGAAGGCACCGAAAGAACTGAACTGAAAGAAGCGCTCAGTACACTTGAACTTCCTCAGGGAATGGGGTTGATTGTTCGTACTGCAGGTGTCGGTAAAAGTGCTGAAGAATTAGAATGGGATTTGAACGTCCTGCTTAATCACTGGAGTGCTATCAAACAGGCGTCTGATTCTATTCCTGCACCGTTCCTGATCCATCAGGAAAGTAATGTGATTGCTCGTGCGATTCGTGATTATCTGCGCCGCGATATCGGCGAAATTTTAATTGATAGCAATACGATTTATGAACGTGCATTAGAACATATCCGATTGGTTCGCCCTGATTTTGTTAATCGGGTCAAAAAATATGATGGTGAAGTTCCGCTATTCAGTCACTATCAAATCGAAAGTCAAATCGAATCAGCCTTCCAGCGTGAAGTCCGTTTACCTTCCGGTGGTTCGATAGTCATCGATCCAACAGAAGCCCTCACTTCTATCGACATCAACTCTGCCCGTGCGACCAAAGGCGGCGATATCGAAGAAACAGCGCTGAATACCAATCTGGAAGCCGCTGAAGAAATCGCCCGTCAACTTCGTTTACGGGATTTAGGTGGCCTTGTCGTCATTGATTTCATCGATATGACCCCCGTTCGCCACCAACGTGAAGTGGAGAACAAGCTACGAGAAGCCGTCCGAGTTGATCGAGCCCGTGTTCAGATTGGCCGAATCTCCAGATTCGGGCTACTGGAAATGTCGCGACAACGCCTGAGTCCTTCGCTGGCAGAGGCAAGTCATCATATCTGTCCGCGTTGTTCCGGAACCGGGGTTGTTCGTGATAACGAATCTCTTGCGCTCTCTGTGCTGAGACTGATTGAAGAAGAGGCTCTGAAAGATAACACGTCACAGGCACTCGCCGTTGTCCCTGTGCCAATTGCATCTTATCTGTTGAATGAAAAACGTCGCTCAATCAATCACATTGAACGAACTCAGGATGTCAAAATTACCATCGTACCGAACTCTGACATGGAAACACCTCACTTTGAGGTAATTCGAGTCAGGGAAGGCGAAGAGCAGGAAATGCTGTCTTACCTCGTGCCAAAACGACTAGATAGTATTCGTGAGGTTGAAGGTAAAGATCCAGTTGAAACAGAGACAAAACAACGTCGGATCGAAGAGCCGGTCTTAAAAGGTTTTGCAGCACCAGCCACATCGGCACCGCAACCGAAAGCAGCGCCAGCGCCTCAAGTTCAGGCTACCCCTCAAAGTGAATCGAAGGATCCTGCACAACCTGGATTATTCAGTCGCTTTATGAAAGGCCTCGCAAGTTTGTTCTCGGGTTCGGAATCAACCCAACCAGATCCATCTGTGACTCACACAGAAACATCAGAACAAGAACAGCGCACAGAAAATAGAAGACCTCGTCGTTCTCGCAATAATGAGCAGCGTAGACGTCCGCGTCAGCAAACTCAGGACGGCAATAAACCGAAATCAGAGAAAGTAGATTCTACAGAAGGAAAACAACCATCTTCTGATGAGAAGAAACCGACGAAGTCTCAGTCTCGCAAACCGAAACAGGATAAGCGCGGGAATCAAGATAAAAATACGGCGACGAAGTTAGCCGAAGAAGGACAGAAAATTGCTCAGGATGCACAGTCCGAAGCGAAAAAAGAGCCACGGAATACACAAGAAAAAGCCGAGGTCGCAAAAGAGCGTCGTCAACGCCGTAAACTAACCAAACAGATTCGTCTTCAGTCTCAGTCGGCTGACGATACTTTGGTAAGTGCTCCGCGTGCATCTGAACAGGATGAGATCAAACCAGCAGTATCCCCGGTGACAGCGGCGGATGAGAAATCATCACAATTAGCAGTCCAGTCGGCATCTGAAGAGACGCAACAAAATCAGACTTCCAACCATAATGATGCCGATGAAAATGTGAGCGAAGAGCCGAAACAACGCCGGAGTCGCCGTTCACCGCGTCATTTACGGGCCAATGGACAACGTCGTCGCAGAGGAAGAGAGCGCCGGCCAAACCCATTCCGCTTACGTAAAGGTGGTGTTGCATCGCCTGAAATGGCCATGGGTAAAGTAATGCCAAGCTACGGTTTGACGAAAAAACCTGCTCATAACGTGCAGCCTGAACAATCACCGGCTCAGCCGCAAGTTCGGGAGCAACTCAGTGGTGTCGCATTCCCTGAAATGGCTATGGGTAAAGTGATCATTCGTGCAACGACTACCTCGGCAACACCGGAAGTCGCGTCAGAGAGCGCACCGATCACAGCACCGTCACAAGCAGTGACGACGCCTGAAACGGTTAATACAGTGACTCAGGCAACAAATCAACCTTCAGACGGACACGATAAGGTTGTGACGCTGGCAGGAAATGTGGGTGAACCCCCACTGTCTTCTGATTCTGTCGCAGCAGCTCTCACCAATGAAGTTGCCACTGAACCAACCGTATCACCAGTGATTCAGGACAGTCCTCGCGAGGAACCACAACCGGTTCAGGAAATCGCAGAGCAGCCTGTCCAGTCGGCACCAGCAACCGTCATCTCAGTGAAAGGACATGCCTTTTCACCGATGACAAAAGCGCCCGGAAATGGCGAACTGATGCAAGTGATTCTTGAAGCTGCACCTTTACGAGAGCAACGCTATCCGTTAAAAGGGGCTGGTGGTCATGCCGCAACCAATCATGCCAGTTCGGCAATGGCAAAACCACTTCAGGTATCCTGAATAACTTTTGTGTAAATTTGGTCTTAAAAAGAGCTGCTTATGCAGCTCTCTTTTTATGTGATCACTGCTCCGTAAAACTATCGGTGATGTCCTATTCGCCAATCACTCACATACCGAGCAGTTGACCTTAATCACACTTTTCTGTAGCATTCGCCAACTTATGCCCAAGTAAAACCCAGACAGAAATCGCTTTTCAGTTATGAGGGTGCTTGCGGCCCATGAACCCGAAACACTTAGTTCATATTGCTTGATTAGAATACTTCTATCCAACCTATAAGAGCTATATCGGTTTTTGTTCAGCCACTAACAGAAAACAATCATACTCATGCTTGAATTCCCAAATCAATCAACATATTCAATTAAAAACGATGTCCTTTCCGGACTGACCGTCGCACTGGCACTGGTCCCTGAGGCCGTTGCTTTTGCATTTGTTGCAGGTGTTGACCCGATGGTCGGTCTTTATGCCGCTTTCATTGTCGGTCTAATTACTGCTATTTTTGGCGGCCGCCCCGGGATGATTTCAGGTGCCACCGGAGCAATGGCTGTCGTCATGGTTAGTCTGGTCTCCGAACACGGCATCTCTTATCTGTTTGCTGCCATTTTATTGGCCGGTATTCTCCAAATCAGCGCAGGTCTGTTTAAACTCGGAAAGTTTATCCGAATTGTGCCTCACCCGGTCATGATCGGTTTTGTCAACGGATTGGCTATCGTCATCTTCCTCGCCCAGTTAGGACAGTTCAAAGTGCCATCTCTGAATGGCGTCATGACTTGGCTACCCTATGATCAAATGTTGCTCATGTTAGCCCTCGTCGCATTGACTATGGCGATTATCTTTTTTCTACCGAAAATCACAACTGCGATACCCTCGTCTCTGGCGGCAATCATTGTGATCACTTTACTGGTACAGGGACTCGGTTTAGAAACCCGTACCGTAGTTGATTTTCTACGCACCATGTCTGGGAATGATACGGCGACGCTTGCCGGAACGCTCCCGACATTCTCTGTACCGGCTGTACCTTTTACGTTTGAAACACTGAAAATTATTCTGCCCTATTCTGTCATCTTAGCGGCCGTCGGATTAATTGAATCTCTGCTGACACTGACCGTACTTGATGAAATGACCAATAGCCGCGGCCAGTCAAACCGTGAATGCATGGGACAAGGACTTGCCAATATCACCTGTTCCTTCTTTGGCGCCATGGGCGGTTGTGCAATGATTGGCCAGTCGATGATTAACGTCAACTCGGGTGGCAGAGGACGACTGTCCGGTGTCGTTGCTGCGGTGATGTTACTGTGCTTCATTTTATTTACATCATCACTCATCGAGATGATTCCACTGGCAGCGCTGGTCGGAGTTATGTTTATGGTCGTGATCGGTACTTTTGAATGGGCAACCTTTAAACTGGCCAGAAAAGTTCCGAAGAAAGATTTCTTCGTGATCGTACTGGTGACTGTTGTCACCGTATTTACTGATTTAGCGATTGCCGTTGCTGTCGGTGTAATTACATCTGCACTGATGTTTGCTTGGGATCATGCCAAACATATTTATGCAACCAGCCACACCAACGAAGATGGCTCTAAAGAGTACAAAATCCATGGCCCTATATTCTTTGGTTCTGTGGCGAATTTTCTAGAACTGTTTGATGCACACCAAGATCCAAAGCATGTGATTGTTGATTTTGCCCAATCGCGCGTGACTGACCATTCGGCCATTGATGCGATTGAAACACTTGCGGAGCGTTACGCAGCCGTTGGAAAAACGCTTCATCTACGTCACCTTAGTCAGGACTGTCGCAAGCTACTTCATAAAGCCAGTAGCTTGATAGAAACGAACGTGAAAGAAGATCCAACCTACAAAGTTGCAACCGACGTTCTTGCAGGATAATAAGTAATAAGTCCCGGACGCCAATGTCGGAGTCCTGACAGCGATTAAAAAGCCGTTGTTTCATGACAGAAACAACGGCTTTTTCTTATGGTGCAGAAGCAACCCGCATCTCTCGTATACATTGTATTCACCTGCCGTTTCAATCAAATTCAATACACGCGAATGTCCCACCCCCACCGAGACTTGAACACGTACGGCATGATGCGCAGTAGGTTTTCGTTCGCTGTGATTTACGCATCCGATGATATGGATAGATATAATAACCAAAAGTATCGGTTCGAGCTTTATGCTGATGTCCCCATATAGCTGATAACTTCAGGAATATCATGCACATAAAAATGCCCCGACCTTGGCCGGGGCATTTTCATATTTTATGCAGAATACGGGCGATTAAGCTTCAGATTTCTCTTTTTTCGCTGGCCGTTTCTTTGGTGCTTCGGCAGCTGCTTCTTGATCCGCTTTTTTCTTGATAACGGTTGTCCCTTCAACCGTCTCACCTTCAACATAAGCACGACCGTAGTAAGAAGACAGTAACACCTCTTTCAACTCACTAATGAGCGGATAACGAGGGTTTGCGCCAGTACACTGGTCATCAAATGCCTGCACAGACAGTTCATCAAGTTTAGCAAGGAAGTCAGCTTCATTGACACCTGCTGCCTGAATAGACAGTGGGATATCCAGATTATGCTTCAGCTCTTCCAACCAACCCAATAAACGCTCAATTTTCTGAGCCGTACGGTCACCCGGACGAGAAAGCTCCAAGTGATCAGCAATCTCAGCATAACGACGGCGAGCCTGAGGACGGTCATATTGAGAGAATGCAGTTTGCTTAGTTGGGTTATCATTCGCGTTGTAACGCACAACGTTGGCAATTAATAGCGCATTCGCTAAACCGTGAGGCACATGGAACTCAGCACCGATTTTATGCGCCATTGAGTGACATACACCCAAGAAGGCATTGGCAAATGCAATCCCGGCGATAGTTGCTGCGTTATGCACTTTCTCACGAGCAATCGGATCATTTGCACCATTCGCATAGCTGGATGGCAGATACTCTTTCAACATTTTCAGCGCCTGTAGTGCCTGACCATCTGAATATTCGTTAGCCAGTACAGAAACATAAGCTTCTAATGCGTGAGTCACGGCATCATAACCACCAAACGCAGTCAGAGACTTCGGCATGTTCATCACCAAGTTTGCATCAATGATGGCCATATTTGGCGTCAGTTCGTAGTCAGCCAGTGGGTATTTTGCACCAGTTTTATCATCGGTAACGACCGCAAATGGTGTCACTTCAGAACCTGTACCAGAGGTTGTAGTAATACAAACCAGTTCAGCTTTCTGACCCATTTTAGGGAATTTATAGATACGTTTACGAATATCCATAAAGCGCATTGCCAACTCTTCGAAATGCGTTTCAGGATGCTCATACATCACCCACATGATTTTTGCAGCATCCATTGGAGAACCGCCACCCAGTGCTAAAATCACATCAGGTTGATAGCTCGCCATTTGTGCAGCGCCTTTTTCCACAACAGACAATGTTGGATCGGCTTCGACATCAAAGAACGTCTGAACTTCCATACCTTGAGCTTTCAATAGACTCACAACATCGTCAGCATAGCCATTGTTGAACAAGAAGCGGTCTGTCACCAGGAATGCACGTTTTTTACCTTCAAGGTCGCCCAGTGCGATAGGCAGGCTACCACGGCGGAAGTAGATAGACTTCGGTAATTTATGCCACAACATGTTTTCAGCTCGCTTAGCAACAATCTTTTTGTTGATCAAATGTTTAGGACCGACGTTTTCTGAGATGGAGTTACCGCCCCAAGAACCACAACCCAGTGTCAGAGATGGTGCAACATTAAAGTTGTACAGGTCACCGATACCACCGTGGGTCGTTGGGATGTTAACCAGAATACGTGCAGTTTTTAACCGGTCACCGAAGTAACGAATCCGATCTTTGTTCACATCCTGATTGGTATACAAACCAGATGTATGACCGATACCACCGATTTCTACCATTTTCACGGCTTGGTCTACCGCGTTTTCAAAAGAACTGGCACGGAACATACCCAATGTTGGCGATAATTTTTCATGAGCGAACTCATCATCGTAAGAAACTTCACCAATACCTTCACCAACAAGGATCTTCGTATCCGCCGGAACACTCACACCAGCCATCTCTGCAATAGCTGTTGCCGGTTGGCCAACGATTTTTGCGTTCAGTGCACCGTCGATCAGCAACACTTTACGAACTTTATCTGCATCAGATTTGCTCAGTACATGAGCTTTGTGTGTTGCAAAACGTTCTTTGACTTCATCATAAACTTCATCCATAACGATGACCGCTTGCTCAGAAGCACACACAACACCGTTATCAAAGGTTTTTGACATCAGAACAGAAGCGACGGCACGCTTGATATCTGCGGTTTCATCAATCACAACAGGAACGTTACCGGCACCAACACCGATTGCTGGTTTACCAGAAGAATAAGCGGCCTTAACCATGCCCGGACCACCCGTTGCAAGAATCAGGGCAATCCCTTCGTGCTTCATCAGTGCATTCGATAGCTCAACAGAAGGTTGATCAATCCAGCCGATAATGTCTTTTGGTGCACCCGCAGCAACAGCGGCTTCAAGTACAAGCTTGGCAGCATCATTGGTTGAATTCTTCGCACGTGGGTGTGGAGAGAAGATAATACCGTTACGTGTTTTCAGAGAGATCAGAGATTTGAAAATCGCAGTTGAAGTGGGGTTCGTTGTTGGGACGATACCACAGATAATGCCGACTGGTTCTGCAATCGTCATAGTGCCCATGTTTTCGTCTTCTTCCAATACACCACAAGTTTTCTCATCTTTGTACTTGTTATAAATGTACTCAGATGCAAAGTGGTTTTTGATGACCTTGTCTTCAACAATCCCCATACCAGACTCTTCTACCGCTTGCTGAGCGAGAGGAATACGAGCTTGGTTTGCTGCCAGTGATGCTGCACGGAAAATTTTATCAACCTGCTCCTGAGAGTAAGTTGCAAATTCTGCTTGAGCAGCTTGCACACGCGCAACAAGAGCATTTAGTTCCGCCATATTTGTTACAGGCATAGTGAATCTCCTAAAATTAAAAAAATGTTAAAAACTTTTTATTAAGACTGTCATCCGGTCTAAACGGGCAAAATCCAGATTTTCCTCAGAAACAAGCTTAGTAAATAGCTTTCATCTCTGAGTATAATCTTTCAGTATTTGAAAACATTGACCCAGATCAGTTCTAAAAAATAATTCCTTCACTTGTCGAAATATTACCCGAAAAGTACATAACCATATGAATTTGAATATAAAACAAATAAAGAGACCGGTTTCATAAAGAAATATTACCGAGACATAAAATAAAAAAACTACAATTTCATGTAATAAAATTTCATGATAAAACAACAGAGAACGCCCTAATCCGTTGTTTTCGTGCTACTAATCATTATATAAGCCATGATTGAGAACACCATTTTGAAACGCACTTTTTTACAATATCCCTACATGTGAGACACAAACCAGCCAGCACATCTGAAAACCGGTTTGACATCATCCAATGTAAAAGATCCTCTTTCGATGATTTCTCGTCACTTCACCGCAAAATCATCGAACAGATGACATCTTATTCATATCACGGGATAATCAATCGCCGGATGCCAAATGAATCCGTGGTGTCGCATATCGCACAACAACCGATAGGTCTGGCATGAATCAATCTGCTATCAAAACGACTGTAACGGATTACATATATGGCTGCAAATGACCAGTCACTCAAAAAACAGATAACATAAAACTATCAATAGGAAAGCTATGACTGAATCGTCAGTAAGAACAAATCTTTATGTCATTATTTTCGGAACACATACCCGGGCAGGGAAAATATTTGACCTCTGCCTGATTGCGATCATTCTGGGCTCTCTGCTGGTATTGATTCTGGAGTCAATCCCTGATTTCAATGCACAATGGCATCAACAGCTCCGTTATTTTGAGTACGGTTTCACCTTACTCTTTACGGTGGAATATATGGTCCGGCTCTACTGCTCGCCTCACCCTAAAGCCTATGCAAAAAGTTTTTACGGGATTATCGACTTACTCGCCATCCTACCGACTTATCTCTCGTTACTCTTTCCGACTGTTTCATTTATGGCGGTTGTCCGGCTCATCCGAGTGATGCGAATTTTCAGAATTCTCAAACTAGTGCGCTATTTGCAGGATTCCAATATTCTGATGCGCTCGCTTCTCATGGCCCGCCGCAAAATTTTCATTTTCTTTAGTTCCGTTTCTATTCTAGTGACCATTTTTGGTGTGCTGATTTATGTGATTGAGGGGCCGGAACACGGATTTTCAAGCATTCCAAAGTGTATTTACTGGGCGATTGTCACGATTACAACCGTAGGATACGGAGACCTAGTACCTCAGACACCACTGGGACAAGGACTGGCTTCGCTGACCATGCTACTGGGTTACTCAATTATTGCAGTCCCGACTGGCATTATTACCGCCGAACTGAGCAAAGAGATGAACATTCACCGTCAATTGGTCAAATGCCCGAACTGCTCTCAAACTGGCCATGACAGTGACGCTCTTTATTGTAAACACTGCGGCAGCCAGTTGGCTGATCCGGATAAGCGTGTTGTCTCAGGTACACCCCCACAAAGATAATCCCTATGATTTACGCCAACAAACAGGGCGTTGGAAATAACCATAAAAAAAGAGTGCAGATAAAATGCACTCTTTTTTATTCATGTGAAAACCATCATGACATGTGATGATTCACAGTTTTACTGTTCGTTCAGAATAATCCGCAAAGTACGACGCAATGGTTCTGCAGCACCCCACAATAGCTGGTCACCGACCGTAAATGCATTCAGGAAGTCATCCCCCATCGACATTTTACGTAAACGACCAACAGGAACAGATAACGTTCCGGTAACTTTGGTTGGTGTCAGTTCCTGCGCGGTAATATCGCGCTCATTCGGAATCACTTTGACCCAGTCATTGTGAGAGGCAATAATCTCTTCAATTTCATCCATTGGGACGTTTTGCTTCAGTTTGATGGTTAATGCCTGAGAATGACACCGCATCGAACCGATGCGCACACAAGTTCCGTCAATTGGGATCGGAGAACTTTGCAGCCCAAGAATTTTATTGGCTTCGGCACTGGCTTTCCATTCTTCTTTACTTTGGCCGTTATCACGTTTGACATCAATCCACGGGATCAGTGAGCCAGCCAGCGGCGCACCGAAGTTTTCACGCGGGAAAGAGCTTGAACGCATGGTTTCGACAACCTTGCGGTCAATATCAAGGATAGAGCTGACTGGGTTGGCTAATTCAGAGCTGACACAATCATTAATTACACCCATCTGAGAAATCAGTTCACGCATATTCTGTGCACCGGCACCAGAGGCCGCCTGATAAGTCATGGCGCTCATCCACTCGACCATACCCTTCTCAAATAGCCCGCCTAAGCCCATCAGCATCAAACTGACAGTACAGTTTCCGCCGACATAAGTCTTGGTTCCTGCATGAATGGACTGCTGGATCTGTTTCAAGTTGACCGGATCAAGCGTAATAATGGAATCGTCAACCATCCGTAATGTTGATGCGGCATCAATCCAATACCCTTTCCAGCCTGCATTTCTGAGCTGAGGATAAACTTTTTCGGTATATCCACCGCCCTGACATGTAATGATCGCATCCAACTGTTTTAAGCTTTCAACATCATAAGCATCCTGCAGTAACCCGGCATCTTTCCCGAAATCAGGAGCCGCGATACCAACTTGTGAAGTGCTGTAAAATACAGGTTCGATATGATTAAAGTCACCTTCTTCAACCATCCGCTGCATCAGTACAGAACCAACCATACCACGCCACCCGACTAAACCTACTCTCATTGCACAAACTCTCCATGTGTTGATTCAAATCTAACTAAACATCTATAAGCGGTTCAGAACAAAATCTCAAGCTCAATTTGGAATTGACCATAAGTTTTTCGACTTGATAACCGAAACGACTACCGCCACAAGTGTTTAAAATATATATTAATATCAAAAAGATAAGATAAAAAGGCACCCAAATTCAAGGCGCCTTGATATTTTTAAAAGGCGCCCTAACGATTATTTTTGGTCAGTTGATCCCGCAAATTAGGAGGTGTGCCTTTAATTGTCAGGGTATCGGATTCAGGATCATAAAAAACCCGTTCACCGAGTAATAAGCTATCGAAGCTCAGGTTTAACCCGCCTCCGGAGCCGACAAATTTTGTCAGTTTCCGTACCGTAGACCGATCGGCAGGAAAACTCTCTTCGATCTCATAACCATGACTTTGCGTGTAATCCCATAGCGTTGTGCCATTGGTATCATCGGGTAACTCTTGCGACAAATCCTTCAACTGAACTTCGTCACCTGATTTCAGTTGCTCATTGCAGTAGTCATAGACCTGCTTTTTGTAAGTAATTGTTTCATCTTTTTCAAACTGCGCATCACTACAAAAATCTTCCACCGCTTGCATCAATACCAAGTTTTGCTGTTTTGAATCCAGTCCCACTTCTGCTTGAAGAAAATCGAGGAAAAAGTCAGCCACTTTGCGCCCGACCCGACCTTTAATATAAGTCAGATAACGGTTGGAATCTGGATCGGACTGGTAAAGCGACAGATCGATCCGGGCAGCGATATCCATCTGCCGGATATCCAGATAATCCGTGGCACTGATGTCCAGCCCTTCTGTAATTTTCAGGCTCTGATTCATGGGTAAAAGACCGATGAACAGGTATTGTGTGGCTAATGACTGATACTCAGCCATTACCAGAATCCCTTCATCGGCAAAAGGATATTTAATCAGTTCATCTTTTAACTTTCTGACACTGGCCTGTGAGAACTCATAAAAGCCTAAGGCGTCACTTTTGAGTTCACGCAACCAGTGTTGAAACTCACTGTCTGCCTGAAAAGCGCCAAACCCTTTTGAAGGTTTTGCATTGAAAACCCGGTGTAGTTCAGCCACCAGATTTTCCGTTGAGGCATTGTTTTCTAAAGACTGTGAGCGATAATTGACAACCAGCTCATCCGATTCATTTTTCAGTAACTGGTGTAGTATTACGTTGGAGAGATCAAGACTCATAGCGAATTTATCATCGTTGTGGTTTCAGTTGACAGGTATAGTAGGTTATCATAAGCCGTTTTTACTATCATCGTTAGAGTCTATATGCCCATTACATCAAAATATAGTGATCAACAAATTGAAACGATCCTGACTGAAATTGCTGCCGTTTTTGATAAACATGACGCATCTCCGGATCTGGTTCTGATGATCGCCGGAAATATCGCAACCAATGTATTAAATCAGAATGTTGCAGAGAGCCAAAGAAAAGCTATCGCTGAGAAGTTTGCTCAAGCATTGATATCGTCAATTGACAGTACGATTCACTAACTAAAGAACGGATAGAACGAAAAGAACATGGTAGAGAGTGAAAACACCTACGGAGAGCGGGTATCCCGCTTAGTTGGCTGGGGACACTGGTTTGCGTTTTTCAACATTATCGCAGCCATGCTGATCGGTACGCGCTATATCTCCCAGTCGCCATGGCCAGAAACGCTGTTGGGACAATTTTATCTGGCTGTTTCATGGGTCGGGCATTTTGGCTTCCTCGTTTTTGCGCTCTACCTGTTGATACTATTCCCACTGACGTTTCTTGTGCCCTCGCGCAAGCTATTTAGATTTCTTGCCGTTTGTTTTGCAACCGTCGGACTGACCGTCCTGCTCATCGATACTCAGTTGTATTTCAAACTCAACCTCCATTTAACCCCGGTGGTCTGGGAAGTTCTGTTTAGCGATAATTCCAAAACAACAACCAATGATCTTCAGCATCTGTTCGTGTTGTTACCGCTGATTTTTGCCATGGAGATCGGTTTATCCGAATGGGTATGGCGCAAACAGAGACGCTTATCGCATAAGCACATTGGCCGCCCACTGGCGACTATTTTCTTCATTAGTTTTATTACCAGCCACCTGATTTATGTCTGGTCTGATGCTTCTTTGTATACACCGGTTACCAGCCAAAAAGCGAATTTCCCGCTATCTTATCCGATGACGGCAAAATCGTTTATGGAACGACATGGGCTGTTTAATCGCGACGAATACCTCAAGCGCCTGCATGAAAAACAGACGCACCGATCAGTGCTGGTGAACTATCCGCTGGAGCCCATCAAATTTGACCGCCGGATCAATCCGCTCAATATTCTGGTCGTCAGTGTCAACAATTTACGGGCCGATATGCTCAGCAAAAAATATATGCCGCTGGCAACAACTTTTGCCAAAGATAACCTGAATTTCAGCAATCATTACAGCTCCAGTAATGATATGTTCGGCATCTTCGGACTATTCTATGGCCTGCCCAGCAGCTATGCATCAAGCATTAAAGTTCAGGGGACGTTACCGGTTCTGCTCGATACACTCGAAGAGCAGAAATATCATTTTGGTCTGTTCAGTGGCAACAATTTCAACGACCCGCTTTATGCAGAAACCGTCTTCAGAGGGCTACCGTTAAACCATACCCAATTTACTAAAGACGCCAGCCGGGATGAACAAACCATCGACGCGTGGTCAAAATGGGCCGCTAATCAGTCAGGCCGCTGGTTCAGTTATTTAGAACTAACTACCGTGCAAGAATTTGATGCGCCGGATAACTCATTCGGGAAATCGACCCAAGATAAACTCAAAACCAATTATGAACTCTCAGTTGAAGCAGCGGATCATGAGCTAGGCCAGCTGATTAAGAAAGCCTATGAGATGGGATTAATGGACTCAACGATTGTTGTCATTACTTCCAACCACGGCACGGAGTTTAATGAGACCAACACCAATAGCTGGGGCTCAAATACCAACTACAGCCAATATCAGCTGAAAGTCCCCATGATTATCCATTGGCCGGGCAAAGTTGCTGCTCAATATACCCGGCGTACCAGTCACCTCGACTTCTCGGTGACACTGTTGCAGGACTTACTCGGTGTCTCTTCAAATCCGAATGATTATAGTAGTGGTCAGAATCTATTTGACGAAAACAAAAGACGTTGGATTTTAGCCGGAGATGCCCGGGAATTAGCCCTAGTGACGAATAATCAAACAACTGTCATTGATAAGTTTGGTAATTTTAAAGTCTTTGATGACAACTACCACCGATTGCCGGATACCAATCCGACGCTACCGGTCCTCATGCAAGGATTGACCGAACTGAAACGTTTCTATAGCAAAGACAATTAAATCAACCTATTGCTTGACTCGTTTTATGAAAGGCGTTAGATTACACCCCATCGGACTGTAGCGCAGCTTGGTAGCGCACCGTCATGGGGTGTCGGGGGTCGGAGGTTCAAATCCTCTCAGTCCGACCATACACCTAAAGGGAAGTTTTCTTATGAAGACTTCCCTTTTTTCATGCGTTTAAGCATAAGAAAACTCGCCTTCATTGATAAAATTTTAATCAAAGTCGCATAATACTGATAAAAATCAATTTGAAGACTTTACAAGCAAAGTAATCATGGTTATGATTTTTGCACTTAATGGAGAGATGGCTGAGTGGTTGAAAGCACCGGTCTTGAAAACCGGCGTACGTTAATAGCGTACCTAGGGTTCAAATCCCTATCTCTCCGCCACATTTAGAAGCCCGAGACCTTGATAGACAAGCGCTCGGGCTTTTTCGTTATGGTAACGTTTTGGCATGATACGATCATGTTCCTACTCAAAGACCGCAATACAACTGACGACTTCGCTTAATCTTATCACGTTGATTCCTTGAGCTGCTGTCCTAATTTCAAGGCTGTAGCAATATTAAATGAACTCCGTATTACATTAGATTTGGACTGAGTGATAATTTCTTCGAAAGATGTGATTTTGTAAATGGTCGCAAACGCTGCATCGATACCATGCGAGTAAACTTCATCGATATCGTCGGCTAAAGCCCCCGCAATCGCGATCACCGGCAGGTTGTAACGCTTGGCTATATTTGCCACCCCGACCGGAACTTTACCGTTCACACTCTGACGATCTAAACGCCCTTCCCCGGTAATCACCAGATCAGCGCCCTGAAGCAGGGCTTCCAATCCTAATGCCTGAGTCATAATATCAATCCCCGGGCGGAGTTCAGCATTCAAGAAAGCACAAAAGGCAGCGCCCATCCCACCGGCAGCACCAGAACCCGGGATATCGTTTACTTGAATATTCATATCCCGTTCAATGACTTCAGCATAGTTTGCGAGAGCCGCGTCAAGGCGCTCCACCATTTCGGGAGACGCTCCTTTTTGTGGTCCGTAGATATATGACGCACCATTGGTCCCCGTCAACGGGTTGGTCACATCACAGGCCACTTCGATCAGACATTGGCTCAAACGAGGGTCAAGCCCACTCACATCGATACGTTGCAGCGCTTCTAGTGCTAATCCGCCATAGGGTAGTTCCTTTCCCTGATGATCCTGAAACGAAACCCCCATAGCCTGCATCATGCCACAACCAGCGTCATTGGTCGCACTTCCCCCGATGCACACAATGAGATGCCGGATACCCAGATCAAGCGCATGCTCAATCAACTGCCCCGTGCCATAACTCGTTGTTATATATGGATTACGTTGCTCTACAGGAATCAATTCGAGACCACTGGCTGCGGCCATCTCAATAAAAGCCGTCTTTTGATCGCCAGAAATACCATAGAATGCGCGGTGCAACTCACCAAGCGGCCCAACGACCTCAACTTGCATAAAATGACCGTCTGATGCTTCGACCAGAGCTTCTACGGAGCCTTCTCCTCCATCAGCCACCGGACACTTAACATATTCCCAATCAGGGAAAACCTTCTTAAATCCAATTTCAATTGCTTCAGCGACCTCAATTGCACTGAGGCTTTCTTTATAAGAATCCGGGGCGATTACAATTTTCATCAATGACACACCATTTGGTTGGATTAGAAGACAGCAGACCATTACAGCCTGCCGTTCGTCAACTAACGTTAATGACTTCCGATTATTTTATTGGTAAATAGATCTCAGTTAATAAGTCACATTCATCGACTTCATGAACAAAATTTAAATAACGGAAGAAACAAGGAAAATCTCTCAAATCTTCACCGCTGGCTGACAACCATTGTTGATACAAGTAATACACGGTATCACTAATCGTGTTATGGCTTCCCTTGTGAGTCGCAATGGCACATCTGCCACCCGGTATTATGCCAGATTTAACACCATAAGCGTTTGCAGGCACCTCACCTTCGTGCGAGCCACAGATATCAAACTGGAATTCATCATCTGGCATATCACTTGGATCAGAATGGGGAATGCCAAATGTTTCACTGGTTTTAACCGGGGATAATCCTGTCGATTTTCTCCAATTGATAAACTTAGCAGCGGTATCATATACCAGTTTAGGACTACCTTTATGCTCAATTAATGCAACTTCTTTTGCTGCGAAATCAATCACGTTAACATCCATTACACATTCTCCTATTATCGGTGGATGATATTCATACTTGGCGTGCCAAGCACGCCACTCCGGCTGATTTCTAAATTGGGAAGGTGATTGTCCAAATATCCTAGAGAAAGCACGAGAAAAATCTTCCAGACTTTCAAACTGGGCTTCGAAAGCAATATCGGTAACACTGTACTCTGATATCTATTGCTCATAGAATATCTACACTAAAACAGATGGATAGGATTATCGTATTAGATAAAGGTAAAATTGTTGAAGAAGGATGCAATGATAAACTAATTAGTGATGGTGGAATTTATTGTGGATTATTTGGCAGTCAGTAAATCTATTAATTTTAGTAATATAATTATATTACACACGTATTTTTAATATCGCTAGATTTAAAAAGGATATTTTCAGTGAAGATTGTAACTCTAGAAAAATTTGTTGAAAAATCTCTCGAATTTTCAACATTAAATCTTATAAACGAATGTTTTAGTGAGAATAGACCGTGTTTAGGTGATGAATCTGAGTTGGCAATGAGAGTCATCGCTATGGATCATGAAAATGTAATTTCTCACGCAGCAATGTATATAAGAAGCATGAGAATTGATGACTATACTTTCAAGGGTTCAATAATAGGTGATGTTGTTGTATCCAGAAATTATAGAGGTAGAGGCTTGTGTAAAATAATGCTAGATGTTTTGAATTCATTTAATTTCGAACTTAAAATAGAACATTCATTCTTATTTGCTTATGAACCAAAAATTTATTTATCATGCGGATATAGAAATCTAACAAATGAAATTAAATTTTTCGATTCTAATTGTAATGAGTGGAAAAAGTTTGTATATAAAGGGGGACTCCATAAGCAGATTGGTAATTCAAAGTTACCTGATGGAGTTATAGATTTCTGTGGAAAAGTCTACTAATGAACAATTAAAAAAGCTATCTTTTAGAATAATAAGCAAACCCTCTGCTATATAATTCAAATATTTTTGATTTCCGATTTTTATTATAGGGAATCATTAATCTAAATATAAATAATAAAATCTACATCAAAATATTAGCATGCTATTGCTATAAAAATATTCAATGTAAAAATCAATTGTTACAAGTATATATAACATATTGAATTATTTTATTATTTAGAATGCACTAGAATCATCAGTGGATAACTAAAGGAGGTAGAAAATGAAAAACATTAATGCAATTAATCTTTGTGTTACATATAATTGTAATAGTAGATGTAACTCATGTCAGATATGGAAAATTAAAGATAGCCCTAATATAAACATTTCAGATCTGAATAACTTTTTGAATCAAAAAAGTTTAAAAAATTTAAAAGAAATTTCAATAACTGGAGGAGAACCCACACTACACCCGGAAATCATTGAAATTGCACGAATAATATCTGAAGTTAAAAATGTAAATGAAATATATTTTACAACGAATGGTATACGAACTGAAAAAATAATTGAAATTCTTGATGTTCTATATAGATCAAGAAAAAATAGTTCTGGTTGTATCTCTTGATGCTGTTGGAGATAGGCATGATACTTTAAGAGGTGTTAAATGTTTTGAGAGAGCAATGAAGACAATAAAAAAAGTAAAACATATATATAGAAATATAAGTATCGTAGCAAGCTTAACAGTATCAAAGCTGAGTCATAAGCTTGTTTGGTGTAAGAGCTCCTAGTGAAGCGAAACTATCTCAAAAAATAGAACAATAGAAAGCCGATCCATGACGCAATTAATAACACCCAAGGTAGTGGTGATACCTTTGTTTCAATCTTGGTTTCTACTAATGTCACTTGCTCATTGTCTTGGCGTCTAGCCTTTGATTTCTCTTCTTGCTTTTTAGCTTTGTCAGCAGCTCTTGCCTTAGCTTTTTGTTGTTTCTTGTAAAGAGCAATACCTTTTTCAATACCTTGAGCGATACGTTGTGTCTCCGCTTTCTTTTGACCAGGAAGCTGTGTAGCTCTAGCGATATCCATCGCCTCTTCCTTCGTTTTTTGTGAGGGTTCTACTACTTGTTTTTTATGCATAATTTAATCTTTCCATATCGGAAATTAACGCTTTAACAGCACAAATATCCATTCGCTATATTTGGCACATGATGGCCAGTGTAGACCACTGATATTTTAATAAAACAACCAGAATACCAGTATTGATTGTCTCTCTAAAGTCTTCATCGCACCATCCGCAGGCAATCCGCGTTGTCGGGATGGCTTTTATGAGCAGTCCCTTGCTCAAAAAACCCTCAAGAACCGTCCTGGTTTTGCCCTTGCCTGAGGTTAAAACTGCCTCTCTAGATTTAATCTTCCCGCAGATATTCCTCTTCTGAAACGGTAATCAAATTATGCAGAAAAGTCAGCACATGCCAGAGTTCGTAGTAATTGGTAAAGGGATCAGTACATGAGCCCTGAAGGATCATCAGGTATTGGCGGGCAAGAAGATGTAAGGGTTTATTGATTGGTTGAAGTTCTGAACTCGGCATGATCGCCCCTCTTGGAAGTTGAGTAGCAGGGAAGCTCAGTTTTTAAAAATGTTTCACCGCACGCAAATCAACCACCAAACAAAGAAAATCATTCAAGGAAGAATGGTTAGGATTTTCCGGGCAGGACGCCCGTAAAAGCCGGTTCTGGACAACGTGCGATCAAGCCGAACAAAAAAGATGTTCTGGTTACGCTTGCATCTTGGCAAGAGTAACTGGCGCACTGAGCACAAATGCCTCTGAAACCGCAAAACGTAATTGTGCGTCACATTTCGATTCCCAAGGCTAGAAATTAAACGAATACATACGAAGCCAACCTATTGTGTCGTTAAATCCACTCTTGCTGATCTGACGAGACCGTCACTTCACTTTGAACCGCCCCGGTGTGGGCTGTCGATGAAGGCTCAATCATCATGAAATGTGTATCCGGCTCTGCTTTCGGGCAGTGCTCGACACCTTTGGGGACGATATACATCTCACCGGGATTGAGCACAATATTGTTATCCCTCAACTGCAAAGTCAGCTGGCCTTGAAATACAATAAACAGTTCATCTTCATGCTCATGTGCATGCCAGACCAGTTCACCACGACCTTTGGCAATTTTTACCAGCTGACCATTGGATTCAGCGATGATTTTTGGCGTCCACACTTCGCTGAACCGTTCAAATTTGTCACGAATATTAATTTTCTTCACGGGGCCTCTCTTATATGACAGCAATGGTATAGGAACTGATCGTATAACTTGCCATTAATCAGCTATCAATACCATAAAAACATGTATCAGAATCAGCGCTTGTCAGAGCATGACGACTTAAAAAAACTTCACCGGTAAATAGAAATCCAGCTCAAACTGTTCCTCGGGATGAAGAAAATGATTTTGCTGATAGTGGACATAAGCCGGTGTCGAGCGCAGCTTAAACCCTGATATTGGCAACCATTGCTCCATGATCAGGCTGATATACGGCAGCAACTCCCCGTACATACCTTGTAAATGAAATACGGCATGTAAACCACCGGGAATCACCATTTGATTGACCGCACCGCGAAACGACAAAGGTCGGTCAATGGCAAGGCAGGCCACATAACGACATTGGTCTAACGTCACCCAGGCAGGGTTCGAATGATGTAAACCAAACTGAGTCGTATCATCACGTCCTTCACTCTCTGCCCACGCTTTCAGAACCAACCAAGTATGGCGAATCGAGCGATTATATCCGGTGTGTCGCACGTAAGCGGCCATCCGATCCGGGGTTTCTAAAATCTTAGGTAACTGAAGGGTATGATTCGCCACACGCTGGTAGCCGGCAGCGATTTCCGGATCTTTGAGATAGGGTTTTTCTGCCACTGCCATATCGTGCTGACGCCACTGACCGGGATACATCTGAAAGGTAGCCTTAAACGCCCGGCTAAATGAGGATGCCGAACTGAAACCACAATTGTTGGCGATTTCTGATACGGAAGATGTCGGATCAAACATCAGCTGATTGGCAGCATACTCCATCCGCGTGCGTCGGATATACTGATGAATCGACTCACCGACGGTCTGCTTGAACACCCGATGAAAATGTTGCTCTGAATAAGCAGCCACATCAGCAAGCGCCTTGGCTGACAACTCTCTACTGATATCTTTATGAATATAAAAGAGAACATCATTAATCCGGGAAATATGGTGGCGGCTCATGACAGATAAATCGCATAAATAGACATATTGTTCAGCATAAATGGACATTTGCATTTAAGCAATCCCCTGTACTATCTCTCTTCCAGAGGCTGTACTCCATAGAAAACAGCCCGATACGATAAAACAGCACACAGGAACAGACATGGAAATTGCGCACTCATTGCAACAAACCCGTTCATCTTATATCCGAGAGATCCTCAGCGCCGCCACCGATAAAAATGTGATTTCACTGGCCGGAGGCCTACCAGACGAACAGACATTCCCGATTGCGCTGATGCAACCGACACTGGAAAAACTGGCACACATGCCGGAGATCTTTCAATACGGTGCAACCGCCGGTTATGAACCCCTTATCAACTATCTGCACGAGCGGTATCAGTTACCTGACACGCACACAGCCATGATCTGTACCGGCTCACAGCAAGGGTTAGATCTCATCGCCAGAGCTTACTTTAATCCGCAAGATACGATTGCGATGGAAGCCCCGAGCTATTTGGGTGCGATGCAAGTCTTTAATCTGGTTCAGGCCAATATTGTCACTGTACCTCAAACGGAAGAAGGACCCGATGTCGCGTTACTCGAACAGTGTTTTCAGCAACAGCAGCCAAAAGCCTTCTATGCGGTACCTGATTTTCACAACCCGACCGGGGTATGCTGGAGTTTATCAGTCCGCCAGCAAGTCGCGGCGCTCTGCTGCCAGTACAATGTGGTTCTGATTGAAGATGCGCCCTATCGGGAATTGCGCTTCAACGGTGAAGCGCTGCCACTGGTTTCTGATTTCTGCCCGAACCATTCGATCGTCTTACGTTCATTTTCTAAAATTGCTTCTCCGGGGCTCAGAATTGGTGTGGTGACGGGAAAACGTAGTGATCTCGACCCATTAATCAAGGTCAAGCAAGGGGCAGATCTGCACTCCAGTGTACCGATGCAAGCATTATTACTCGGGCTGCTGCAACACCCGGATTTCGATCAGCATTTGGCGCAAATTCGCAATTTATATCAGTCCCGCTATGACTGTCTGTATACCGCTCTGCGTCAGCAACTCTCTGAAAGTTGCCATCTCAAACCGATTGACGGCGGCATGTTCATCTGGCTTTCGCTGCCGGATTGCGACACATTTGCGCTGGCAAAAACCATGTTGGCGCAAGGTGTCGCGGTGGTCCCCAGCCCGGTATTCTATCCAGATGCAGCCTTATCACCTGCAGCATTACGCTTGAACTTTACCAATGCCACCCCGTCGGAACTGACCGAGGCGGTCAAACGTTTAGTGGATGGTTTAAAAGCTTATTTAGATTAAGCGCAACAGCCCCCGCACCAATCACGACACATTGCATACCTTACAATCCGATGACACGCCGCGACCTTCTCCGGGACCGCGGCGTTCAATCATCATCCCCTTTCCTCTCAACCATCAAGATATGAATTTTGGTGCTATTGTTAATGTAATGGCATCAAAGTGATTCATCGCCTGAACGCTGAGTCAACATCATAAGGAAAATGCTGTGCTTGATGAATTGGAAGAACGTTACAACAATGCCCGAGTGTTAATTATCGATGATGACCCGATGAATCTTGAATTACTCAATACCTGTCTGTCAGAAACATTTCAGACTGAACTGGTACAAGATGGTCGGGAAGCCATCAAACGGGCCAGTGAAAACAAACCAGACTTAATTCTGCTGGATATCATGATGGCAGGGATGAATGGCTGGGAAGTCTGCCAACAGATGAAAGCGTTACCGTCACTCGCTAGTATTCCGATTATTTTCATCACATCACATGACAATGACGAAACCCAAATTCGTTGTTGGGAAGCCGGTTGTGCTGATTTTATTACCAAACCCTTTAATTTTGTCACTTTAGAACACCGCGTGAAAATGCACATGCGGTATAAGCTCACGACCGAATTGCTGACCACGCTCTCTATCCGGGACAGTCTGACGCAATTATCTAACCGCCGTGCATTAGATAATTTCTACCCGATGAGCAAGGGCTTATGCCAGCGCAACGGACATCCCCTGTCACTCCTGATGATCGATATCGATCATTTCAAAAAGTACAACGATCATTATGGCCATCTTCAGGGAGACAAATGTCTGCAACAGGTGGCCAACATCCTGAAAAATAGTATCAAACGTAACTCTGATCATGTTTTTCGCTATGGTGGTGAAGAATTTACGGTATTGCTGCCAAACACCAATTTTGAAGGGGCACAAAAAATAGCCGCTGTTTTGTTATCCGCTGTCGCCGAACAACATATAACGCACCAATCCACACAGCTTGGACATGTCACCGTCAGTATTGGCGGCGCAACGTTCGACTGGGCACATCTCCCGCAACATGTCGATGATGCCTTAGTCATGGCTGACCATGCCCTTTACGAGGCAAAACAGGCAGGAAGAAACCGCTTCATCGTGACCCAAGCGACACAGACCAAACATTGAGGTTCGCATACCACCGGATTGAGTAACGAACGCATCGACGGATAACGGCTGAAATTCAGGATTGATTCAACGAGAACGGATAAGACCATCACGAGAAGGCTGGCACATGGTAGCAAAATCATCCTATATCATCATATTCATAGCAGTTCTGGTTCTGGCTGGCTTCATCGTCACCCAATACAACGACTATGCCACCCAACAGATCGAAGCGGAAGCCAAAGCAACGCTCATTGAAGATACCATTTATGAAGTCAAGAAAATCGAAGGGGCAATTGCCAGTAAAATAGCACTGGTTAAATTTCTTCACAGCACCCCCCCGATTTCAGGGCTCACTCGTGCGCTCGAAAATGAAGATGTTGACCCGAAAGACTCGACTACGAGGGTCCAATGGCTCAACCGGCTCTCGGTGATTTTTCAGTCCATGATTGAAAACCAGTCGGATATCAAGCAGCTACGGATTATCTCCGTGCTCGATAAAGGAAAAGAGTTCCTGCGGGTAGATCGGGATGGCGGCAGAGTGGTGAGAGTCCCTGAAGCTTTTTTGCAACATAAAGACAAAGAAGATTACTATGCCACAGCCTCCCAGCTGAAACCGAATGAAATCCATGTCGCGCCAATCGACCTGAATGTCGAACATGGAAAAATTGCCTACCCACTCCAGCCGACGTTACGCATTATCACCCCGATATTCTTCAGCAACCGGGAACGATTCGGTTTTCTCATCATGAATATTGATGCGAGCAGTATTCTGGATTCTCTCGCCAAAAGGCAAGGGACGATTGATAGTATGTGGTTGGTCGATGCGGATGGCTACTTTATTTATCATCCGGATCCAAATTTGCGATTCAGTAAACAGCTTCATCCCGAGGTAACGCTGGCAAGTGAGTATCAGTTATCTGATATTGGTCAAAACGGCCTATTCTCGGCAATCCGTAACAACCGCACCCCAGAAAAACTGCTAGTTGACAGACAAAGAGTCTACTCCGGCTCCAGTTTTGAGGAACATCTGTATCTCTACGGTATTTTCAAACAAAGCAAGCTCCAACAGAAAATTACAGCCCGCCACCAAGAACAAATACTGCTGGTGGGATTAACCGTGGGTGCTCTCACCATCATCTTAATCATTTTCTATCGAACCTACAGCACCAGTTTACGGTTAAATCAGGTCAACTCAACCTATCAGTCAATTGTCGGTAGCTCTCCGAATGCCATCATTGGGATTAATAAAACAGGTCAAATCAAAACATGGAATCATGCGGCGACAATTCTGTTTGATATTCCTGAACATATTGCGTTAAACCAGTCGTTAGATCAGTGTATTATCCTCAGCCATCAAGACTTGATGGCTACCTTTATCTCCGTCAGAACCACCAATATTTCAGCAACCTTTACCGATTCATGGCTCGATAAAAAAAGTGGTCACACCAAATATCTGGAAATCACCATCAATCCAGTCGTGGATAAGAGTAATCACGTCGATGCTTACACCATACAGGTTCAGGACCGGACCCTTGAAGAAACCGCTGCACAACAGCTCAAATCCAGTAATGCCGAGCTGGAGGAAAAAGTCCAACAGCGCACCGAACAGTTAACGCAATATACTCAACAGTTGGAAGTCGCCCACCAGAAAGCCATGGAAGCCAGTCAGGCCAAGAGTAATTTCATCTCGGTGATCAGTCATGAAATGCGTACCCCGCTCAACGGGATGATCGGCACCCTCTCTTTAGTGAAACGCGACCCTTTAAACAGCAACCAACAGCGTTATCTGAATATGGCAGAACAGAGTATCAGTACCCTGTCGGTGTTAATTAATGACATTCTGGATCTATCCAAAATAGAGTCTGAAAAACTGGAAATCACCCATCAACCATTCCATGTCGGTCAACTTCTTGAAAATATGGTGCAGTCCGCAGCCATTCGGATTAAAGAAAAAAGACTGGATTTGGTGCTTGATATCAATCATCTGCACCACAATCAAATCACCACCGATCCAAACCGTTTAAAACAGATCATCAATAACCTGCTCACCAACGCCACCAAGTTTACCGATGAAGGTGAAATTGTGGTGCGGGCATCGTCGCAAAATCTCTCCGAACAACCGGAAACTGTCCGTCTGTTTATCGAAGTTATTGATACCGGGATTGGCATTGCCCCCGAAAATCAAGGAAAGCTTTTCCAACCCTTTACTCAGGAAGATGCGACAACCTCGGTCAAATACGGAGGAACAGGGTTAGGCTTATCGATTTGTAAAAAGCTGTGCGAACTGATGAACGGCGACATTGGTTTTGAATCTCAGCACGGCATCGGTAGCCGTTTCTACTTCTCGATTAACATGCCAGCCAATGACTGCCGGACAGAAATACTCCCTCAGGTTCTTCATCAGATGGAAATCGGGATATATCTGCCTCATCGATTCCCTCAATCGAGAACGCTGCCCGCCATGCTGACCGAAGCGATTCAACAAATGGGGGGGCAGGTTCATTCGCTGCAAGATGAATCTCATCTCTATCGCACGATAACACAATATGATGCGCTGATTCTCGATCTGGAGTCACCTGAGTTTCAGACTATTTGTACCCGGCTGGCCGATTATCCACCGGCCCATCCGTTCAAAATTGTGGCGCTTAGCGATGAGCCACTCAAAACGTGGCATAACCCGACTTCGCTGGACATCGTGCTGTTACACTCACCGGTTATCATCAGAATGCTCGCCAATGCACTCACCAATCATACTGCATTCCCGTATGTCATTGAGAAAACCACTTCCCCCGTGACAGCGGATAGCAATTTGTCCTTTGCCGGGGTCAGAATTCTGATTGTTGAAGATAACGAAATTAATGTGGAAGTTGCCAAAGGTTATCTGTCAGATCTGCACTTTGAATTTGAAGTGGCCAACAATGGGCAAGAAGCGATTGAAATACTGACCCGTGCAGCGCAGGAAAACCGCCCGTTCCGCTGTATTTTGATGGACTGTCAGATGCCGGTCATGAATGGCTATGATTGCGCACGCCAGATCCGGTTTGAGAACCCGGACACTGGCCATGAAAAAACCCCGATCATTGCAATGACGGCTAACGCCTTTTCCGGAGAAAAAGAAAAATGCATCGAAAGCGGTATGAGTGACTACATGACCAAACCGCTCAATCAAGCTTTATTACACCAAAAAGTGATTCAATGGACGCGGCAGTATGCTCAACCCGGAGCGTCAGACCCCATTGGCGATCCAGTGAACAATCAGCCACTCACTCAGGATGCGCAGTCACCGGCACTCCCGCCGAAACCAACTGTCGGTAACGAGATAACGCCACCGCCAGCACTGGATGAGCGACTGCCAGAACCGAATGACAAACACACCACGGAGCCAGAGCACAGCCCTGAGCAGCAAGCTGAATGGGAAAATATCCCCCGGTGGGATAAAACACAGGCGCTCAACCGGATGGCAGGCAATCAAGTTCTGTTTCATAAAGTGCTGCGTATATCAGCAGAGAGCATCCCTGCGTCGGTATCACAGCTTGCGATTGCGATCGAGCAACAAGACACCACGCAAATTGCTCACTACAGCCATAAATTAAAAGGTTCCTATGGTTCGATTGGTGCCGCACGACTCCGGCAAATGATGTCAAATATAGAAAATGAAACGCTGCAAGAAACGCCTCTCCGACACGATAAAATCAAACAGATGTTCGCACTCGCGATGTCAGAACAGGCCGATCTGGCACAAACCATTGCGCACTATCTCGCACAACAGACCGATGATGCTGAGCCCAAAGCGTAAACAGAAACATGGAACCTTCAGTCACACTCCCCGATTCAGTCATGATCACACCGGCCATGACTGGATCGATATCAATCACCCGCTGTCTATCCGGTTAGCGCCTTATGCCATCAACAATTCAGCGTCAATCGGAATATATTGGCTGGCCGCTTGCATCAAAGTAACCGAGGTCAGTTCAGGCACACCATACACTTCAACCCATTTCCCTTTGTCACCGGATAACTTTTTCACCAACACATCAAAATCACCATCGCCGGAAACCAGCACGACAATATCGACATCCGCAGCATACTCCATCGCATCAATTGTGATACCGACATCCCAGTCGCCCTTCGCAGAACCGTCAGCCCGCTGAATAAAGGGCTTGAGTTTCACCTCAAAACCAATCGCTCTCAGGATATTTTGAAATTCCTTTTGCTTCGGGTCTCCCCGGTCAATCGCATAGGCAATCGCCTTCACCACTTGCCTGTTCTCAGTCAGTTTGGCCCATAATTTATTGTAATTCAGGTGACGTTGATAAGCTTGTCGGGTGGTGTAATACACATTTTGTACGTCAACAAGTAACAGAACTTTTTTCATCTTGCGGGCCTTGGATTACCAGTCGTTTTTCAAAGGAGCAGTGTAATATGAAACGCGACCCCACCCCAGAGAAAATAATGCCCATCTTACGGATACTGAGAACAAATACCCATATTTCAAGACACCTCTCCTCCTGAAACGCCCGCCAAGTTGACGCGCATTAAATACTCATCTAATTGCATAAATAGTGATTCTTCCATCCCATGATATTTATTTAAAAAAGCACATTGTAAAAAAATGTTTCACATTCAATAATCAGTGACAAGCATTCCAAATATTTGCAACGGCAACGCTGAATACAGTGGAAATATAATTAAAAATTCAGAAAAAACACAATATAGAGTACGTTATCTTATAATATATATTATATAAATATAGGATTTAACATTACATTAAAATACAACACCTTAAATAAAAAAAACGAAAAAAGATAAATCGAATATTAAAAAACAAAAATATAAAAATCAAACATTTAAACACAAAACAAATAAGTGAAATTTCATTTTATTTTCATTAAAAACTTCAATTTACACTGACCATTTACTTATTCACCATCCTTAATTTCGTGGCTACCCTCACAATAAATAGAATTATTTATATTATTTCAATGTCATTTCTTGACGCTAATATAATCACCTTCTAGATCCAAATAGTATGAATATTTATCGGTTATTCCATTCGTACAAATAACATTTTAATCAGTAGTATAAAAAGAAAATCTTAATCGGGAAGATTGAGAAAATATGCATAAAACTAACCGTAGGAGGCTAGAAATGAGAAAAAGGCAGAAACAACTCCGGTTGTTACCGCTGGTCTTTGCACTGGGTGCTGCATTGTCGTCAGTTGGCGCACAAGCGGCATCTTGTTCGTATTCATTAACCAATGAGTGGGAGGGTGGATTTCAAGGTGTTGTGACCATCACCAATGACGAGAATGCAGATATCAATGGCTGGCAAATTGGAATGAAATATCCAGCTGGCGTGGCTGTCACACAATCTTGGAGTGGCGAACTTTCAGGGACTAACCCCTATTACATTGTCAATACTGAGTGGAACGGCACCATTAAAAAAGGTCAAAGCCTAGCGGTTAACTTTATGGGAAGCCGCAATGGTGTCAGTGCTGCCAATGTTGAACTCATGGGTTCAACTTGTGCCGGTGGCGATACACCTCCGCCAAACAACCTTCCTGATGCCGTTGCTGAGGCGACCCCTGTCTCTGGCATTGCACCGTTAGAAGTTAGCTTCAGTGGCAGTAATTCAACCGATGCGGATGGCGATCCACTGACCTACATCTGGGACTTCGGTGATGGCGAAACCGGTACCGGTAAAGATGTGCTGCATACCTATACCGAACCGGGTCAGTACACTGCCAAACTGACAGTGAGCGATGGCACCGGTGTCGATACGGCTACGGTTGTGATCAACGTCACCACAGAATCAGGGAATACACCACCTGTTGCTGCAATGACCGTGACACCAGCATCCGGACAAGCCCCATTATTGGTCAACTTTGATGCTTCTGCGTCAACGGATGCCGATAACGATGTCCTGACTTACATCTGGGACTTCGGTGATGGCGCGACAGGTTCTGGCGTGACGACGTCTCACACCTATGCCGAAGCCGGTAAGTATACTGTCTCACTGATTGTCTCTGATGGTATTGATACCAGCAAAGTGGTCAAAACCGTCAATGTAACGGATGACGATGTCCCACCAACCGTGGAACGAGTGGACAACCCATTCCGTGATGCAACTTGGTATGTCAACCCAGAGTGGTCTGCGTTAGCAGCTGCAGAACCGGGCGGTAGCGCAATCTCTGATCAAAACACCGGGGTCTGGCTCGACCGCATCGGTGCGATCGAAGGAACCGACAGTAAAATGGGTCTGCGCGCTCACTTAGATGAGGCACTTAAACAAGGTGCGAACCTGTTTACGGTTGTCGTTTATGACTTACCAAACCGTGACTGTAAAGCGCTGGCATCGAATGGTGAGTTGCTCATTTCTAGAGGCGACATCGTTCGCTATAAAAATGAGTTTATCGACCCAATTGCAGAAATCTTTGCCGATCCGAAATATCAGAGCATCCGCATTGCTGCGGTGATCGAGATTGACTCGTTACCAAATCTCGTTACCAATTTGGACATTCCAAAATGTGCAGAAGCAAATGGCCCTGGCGGCTATCGTGAAGGGATCACTTACGCATTGAATAAGTTCTCACCGATTAAGAACGTCTATTCGTACATTGATGCGGCTCACTCAGGCTGGTTAGGCTGGGATAGTAACTTTGATCCGGCTATCACCATGATTTCTAATGTCATTAAAGGTACAGATGCGGGCTGGGATAGTGTTGCCGGTTTCGTCACTAACACAGCGAACTACAGTCCGCTGGTTGAAACCTACCTTCCTAATCCAGACAAAAATGTCGGTGGTGGTCCGATTCGGAGTGCTGATTTCTATGAATGGAATCCGAACTTTGATGAAAAACATTACGCGATTGAGTTCCGGAAACGCATGATTGCCAAAGGTGCACCAACAACCATCGGGATGTTGATTGATACAGGTCGAAATGGCTGGGGCGGTCCTGACCGGCCGACACATGTCAGTACTTCATCCGATAAAAACACCTATGTGGATGAATCCCGGATTGACCGTCGCTATCACCGCGGTAACTGGTGTAACCAACCCAGTGGTATTGGCTACAAACCATGGGCTGACCCTTATGCCGGCGTTGATGCTTTCGTGTGGGTGAAACCACCGGGTGAATCAGACGGTGTCTCTGAACCAGACTATCAGCCAGACCCGGATGACCCAGCCAAGCAATACGACGCAATGTGTGACCCGGATAAAATGAGTACCTCTGCATCAGTACCTACAGGCGCAATGGATAATGCACCGCACGCTGGTCGCTGGTATTCCGCAGGGTTCCAATATCTGGTAGAAAATGCTTATCCGCCAGTTGATCAACCCGCAGGTCCCCCTGCTGAGTAAGGTAAGCAACCATCTGACCCCCGAGATATTTCGGTCAGTCAGATAACACCAAAAGCCGGATCCTGTCACAGGATCCGGCTTTTTATTACTGTTCTATTGATTACATTCTGATATCGAAAATCGCGTTTTCGTCGGCGGACAACTGGATTGGATGACACTATTCCCGATTTTCTGCGGCTTTGCACTGGTCGCAATCTACGCCCTGCTCAGCAGTACATGGTTAATGATGAAAACCGAAGGTGAGTTACAACAATCAATGTTCGCTTTCACCAACAAAGTACTGCTCGCGATTGATGGTTATTACTCAGATGCATATGATTCATTTGCTTCGATTTAAAGTTTTCAGTGAAAACCTGACTATACTTTTATGCAACTACAATTATATTGGGAGTTTTTGTTTATGAAGATAACGAGACTAACATTTGTATATATTCGTGCTGCATTCTTCCTTTACCTTACCCTGCTATATCAACCGAGCTATGCTAAAGAATTCATTCCTCCATTCGAAGCCTCTCAGCCTAGCGAATCAAGTCGTCTTGACGAACTCTATTATATTCAGCCACACAATACATACAAAAATAATGGTGTTCTACGTGACTGGTTAAATGCTGGTTATCGTGCTATCGAACTCGATGTCATTGATCGTGGCGACTGGGAAGATGAGGCCAAAGGCCCCTATGTCGCACATGGTTTAAACCCAATGAATGCAAATTGTCGCGCAGAAGATAATGATCGGCTGGGAGATTGCCTCGACGATATTGCGGCTTGGATGGATAACAACCCAAATGCATTACCTCTTCTCATTTTTGTGGACATGAAGTCTAGCTGGGATCCAGCATCTGCTTGGAAACATGATGAGGTAGCAGAATTAGATTGGTGGATTTCTAACTACTTCGGACCCAAAATGTTTACCTATCAGGAGCTACTCACTCATCTAGGAAACTCAAACGACTATCGGGAGACCCTAAAAATGAGGGGATGGCCAACAGTCTCAAGCCTCAGAGGGAAAGCCATTGTTATACTTACTGGTGGACATAAGGGAGATGTCAATCATCGCATGGAACAAGCGATGAACATGATGAGCGGCACACAATCCACATTTTTATGTCCTGATATTGATGCTGCAGATGCCTCAGAATTCACTGGAACGATTGATGCAATCTCGGCAACAAATTCTAAACGCTTTTTCTGTGGTAATGTCAAAGCGGGTGATCACTACCAAGTCACAGCAAATGCGGCCAGTGATACCAAACAGTTGATGCACCTTTGGCATTCAGCCGGCGACTTTGCGAACACTGACTACGCGGCTACATGGATTGCCATTGCGCATGGCGTATCCGCCATTGGCTGGGATATCAGTAGTGCTACGAATACCCCAAGGTGGATAGAATCCATTCCGTTAGTAGGAGTACGTAGAAGCCTGCCGGGCTACTTCACCATCAGGCCAAGTATATCTACAGAAAAATGTCTAACCGTTAAACGCTCAGATTATTCTAACGGTGGAGATCTGATTCAAGAGCATTGCTCGGACACGCCTGCTCAACGTTTCGTATATACAGCTGAAGGACAACTGCGTCCGGCAGGAAATAACAAATATTGTGTCGATTTCAACACAGGTTCTGCCGACAATGGGGATGTACTTCACCTGTGGGACTGCGATGGTGGGAACTCGGAGAAATGGCAAATTACATCAGACGGACGCTTTAAAAACCGGGATAAAGACTACAGGTATTGTATGGATGTGCCAGGTGCCACAACCAGCTCTGGTGTTCAATGGAAAATTTATCAGTGTAACGGAAATGAGAATCAAAAATTCAACTTACGCAGCGTTCCGGATTGGCATCAAAGCTCTTTCTGACAAGATCAATCATTTGGTTTGATCGTCTGTGACTCAAGTGGAGACACTACCGATGACTGTCTCCACAGAGAGCGTTGTTCACCACTTGATACGTCAAAAATCTGTGGGATGAACGCTGGTACGCTCATTGTTCTGAAATTGATGATTCGGAGATTGATTGCTCAGAAGCCGCCTGATCAGCGAACTGGCGACTCAGTTCCATGGTGCTGCCAAACAATACACTGATAGAGGAAATTGAAGACATCATGCCGGAAATGCCCCGGACTTTGGTAACAGCGAGTGCGGCACATGCACCAATACCGAGAGTCAGCCACGGGTTTTCCCGGACAAAACGACGCGAAGAGAACATCAGAGTTTGCTTGTCTAACCGACACTGCCTCAGTGCGGCTTTACCCTCGGTCCGTTTGATCTGCATCGCCCGGTTGAGTTTTGTCAGATAAGGCATCCCACCCCTCCCGTAATTGTTCCGTGGTATGTTTAAAGCCAAGGAAATTCGTCAGCCGCTGCTGCCACCAAGCCAAACCGAACAGTGCCAGACCGAGTGACCCAATAAATACCCCGCAGCTCAGCAACACATGCGCCGTCAGATAGTAGGTGACAATCCCTGCGGTCAGGCAAAGGCTGAAGATAAACAGTACTGCAAGCAGAATAAAAACAATACTACACAAGACGATTTGTCGCGCTGCCGCAATGTTGGTTTTCACTTCGAGCACAAACAGATCCAACGTTGTGTCAGACCATGTTTTGAGTGATGTCGCAAGCCCCTCAATCTGTGTCAAAATTGTCCGGATGCTATTCACGGCTTGTTCAGCCTCTTGTTTAACATCCTGCGTATCGGCCCCGACAGCGGCCCGGCGAGCCGCGTCTGTCGTCGGGCCTTGGTCTTCAGTGGTCATATGCCCGGAATCATTCATTGAACGCTTCCTCCTTGATCAACGACCTCCTGATGAACGTCGTCTTGATGAACGTCGTAATAAAAAACGACATCGGGAACGTCTATTTGATCAGCTTAGACACCGCCCAACCGGCCAGAAATGCACAACCAAGACTAAGCAACGGGTGATCTTTAACCACATTTTCTGCTGATTTGGTTGCTTGCTGAATACTCTCTGCACCGGCTTCCAGCTTCTCTTTGGCCTGCTGTTTTATCGCATCAGCCGTTTCTTCAATTTGTTCTTGTGTTTTAGCTGCGCTTGCTTTTGTTGTCGTTGGCATAACTCTTCTCCGTTGGTTTTTATTTACAAAGCAGTTGACTTGAAAATCATGGCTTTAAAAACACCTTGCTCAACCGCCGAGTCACCATAAAGCCATAACATGACTGATATATCTGACTCATCCCTTATCGTTCATAACCTTGTGTAGCGATTATCATGCCAACACGTTAAGAGATTGTTTTTACTGATTAAAATATTCATTCTCTGCCAAAATCACATCATAACCTGTAATTATTTCCTTCTGATTGAGTCATCTTTGTAATTTTTTCTTATCCGTCAGGGAGACTTCTGTTTCATCCGGATGCTCAATCGCTGTAACCCCTTCTCTTCATTGATATCAAAGGCCATCAATAACCTCTGGCATACAAAATGCTTGATACAAAATGCCGGATGGCGCGGTTACAGGGTAGATTGACCCTGTACTTGCGCCTCACAGGCAATGATAAATACCCTTCACGATGGCCATAGAAGTATGTACTGGGATATAGGCATGTACTGAAAAAGATCAATGTTATGCCATCATCACATCAATATCAGAACCCAAAAGTATGAATATTTAAGAATGAAAAAAAGAGGCTAGTATGACATTTACGAATAAGCGGGTGAGAGAGTTGTTGGTGAAAATCGCACACCACCGACAAACGTGTTTACCGCTTGTCGATCCCCATTCGCATCAGAATATTGATCGATCGGCTTATCGGTTCGTCAAAATAGAAAAAGTGATGATCAAAAAGATAGCCGCGCTGTTTTTTGATCAAGATGGGGACGACTTTATTGCGGAACATACCCACAAACATGACATCGCAACCCCCAATAACTATCAAGAGATGCATTTTATGAACGCACAGCTATTGAGAGAGTTAAAACAGCGTCTCAGGGAACTCGACGATACCAATCTGGCGACTCTACTCTCGTACTGGATCGCAGCATTGCAAGTCGAAAGCGATGAACTGGAAAAATATTTACCTCAAGGCGGGTAACCCGACTCGCCTTACTGACCGCTGTCAGGAACAAACACATTCAGCGACTGAGGACGAAGCTCAATCTCTAAACAACGGTCTGAATATAGCTCACCATCAATGACGTAGTCGATCGATTTTGGTGACTGAATCGTCACTTGGGTGGCACTAGCATACTGAAACAGATTCGACTTTTCTTGCACACCGACACTGGTTAGCGTCAGATCGGACAACGCTACCAGACGCCCGCCCAGTGATTGCGTGTGGTCAAGATAAGTAATATGCAATTGCCCGTCATCGGGGCGTGGCTCTCCTCCGCCTTGTGCCAGCACCGTACTGAATGGCGCAGTATTGGCCACGATGAAACTATGAACTTCAATCTCCTGACCATCAAACCGATGCTCATCCGCTGCCTGTCCTTGCATGGTCACTTGCAGGGTTTGTGTCTCTTCTGCAATCACCGCATTAAAAAAGCCGGTTAAATACGCCAACTGTCCGAAGGTATTTTTTTCTTCACGCTGTGCGTGTTCGATCATTTTCTGCTCCAGACCAATACCGAGCACCATCAAGATCAAACGCTGATTACATGTGGCAGTATCAATACGTTGGCTATGTCCCGAGAGAATCGCTTCACAGGCTTTTTCAACCGGTGAAAATTTCATCCCAATCCCATAAAGCACATGACACAGCGCATTTGCCGTTCCCAACGGAATAATCCCAAGATTGATATCGGTATCAACCAGTTGGCTGGCAACTTCAGTCACCGTGCCATCTCCCCCTGATACCATCACTTGGCTCACACCATGCTCTATGGCCTGCTTCGCAAGCGTTTCCGCGCTGGTATTTTCCGTGGTTTGATGAATGCGAAGACGGAACTTGCGAGTCAGTTCACGAATCACTTGCTGTTCGTGTTGCTGCCACTTACCGCCCCCGGCCACCGGGTTGACGATCATCCAGGTCGGGTCATCAAGCGCTAATACGCCTTTTTCGCTGATGGCTTGCAGTATTTTCATCTGTAACCGATTCAGCCTTGCCGTTTGGCGAACGCTGCTGATTTTCTCCATCACCGACGCGACCGACAGAGACGGGTCTTGACTCAACAGGTAAGCCGCCACCACAAATACCGAGCGGCCACGCCCCAGTGCGCAGTGAACCACCACTGAACGCCCGCACGCAATTTGGGTATCGATCCAATTCATCGCATGACGTAAACGCGCTAAGGTCGGCGCTTTATGATCAAGAACGGGAATAGACAGGTAATCAAATTGCTTGTCGGTTGTGGCGCTTTCTAACCCGGCAAACTCCGCCGTAACATCGACAATACAGGAGATATCGTGAGATTCGAGAAACGTCAAATCGCCGGGGAATAAGCGGCGGGACAGATACAGATGGTCATTGACTTGCTGAATCGGTGGGACAGAATCGTGGCGCCTCTCCCAGGCATTGTAGGCCCTCGCCCCCAGTAAGAAAGGAATAAACGCCCACCGTATCCACCAGACAATCTTACCGTCTTGACTCTTTCTGAACATGGATGGGAAATCGAATAAATAGGCGATACTGACGAATACTAAGGAGAGAGAGACCCAAAGTAGTAAGATGCTGACAATGATATATGGCATATAAATAGCCGCAAGCAGCGATGCGAATGCACCCAGCAGATAATATTTGACGATAAACATGCTCCCTCCTTAAACCATCACGGATGATATGGATCTTATTGCGTCATCTCTTGGATATAATCATTAGCTAACTGCTGTTTTTGCTCATCTGACATCACTTTACCGGCCATCTGGAAAAAGCGTTGTTCTTCCTCTTCCAAATGGTGCAACACTTTATGACGCAATGTTTTCATCAGCGTGAGCCAAGCGGGTGAACGGCGATCCGTTTCATCAAGCTGTGCAATCATTTTATCGATAGCGTGGTGCTCTGCGATACCATGTCGTGACATATCAATCGTCTTATCACTTTCGATCAGGGGTGCATAAAAGCAACGCTCTTCAGCAGCAGCATGTTGTTCCAGCTCTTGTTTTAAATTGTCATAAAACTCTTTCCGGACCGGTGAGTCGCCGGATGTTTCCATCAATGAATCCAGTAACAGACGCTGTTTCTCATGGCTCTCTGTGAGTACATCAAATATATTCTTCATCTCTGACTCCTTCTTGAATTAAGAATAGTTGATAGAATAAAGGGTGGCGTTGTCGCCACCCTTTATGATTCACTTTGTGCGGATAATACAGATGGATTAAATACCGGCTTAACAATCTTTATCTTCCGCGTTCAAACTATCTTTGACATCTTCACACTTATCTTCAATTGCATTTTGGGTATCTTGTACCGCGTCATCTACTTTTTTACCGGCTTTTTCCATCGGACCTTCATCACTACATGCGCCCAGAGCAAATACCAAACCTAAAACTGCAACCATACGATAAATAAATGATGTAACTTTCATATAAACTCCTACCTATTTATGTTTTTCTTCCCGAGAATCATCAAGACAATGGATACAATGAGAGACAACAGGAACAGATAAAATATAATTTGTGCCACTGCTGCGGCTGCCCCGGCAATCCCACTAAATCCAAGGACTCCGGCAACCAGAGCTAAAACCAAGAAGATAAATATCCACCGAATCATTGTTATGCCTCCTTTATTTTGAGGTAACTCACTTCGAGGAAAATAATGCTGATATCAATGGCGTCATTACCCCATCCTCAATCGATAGTGACGCTAGTTTGTGGTTAATCACGCCAGTGAAATACCCGGCTCGTTATTATTGAACCACTGAAAGCTTATCAATGACTTTATTTACATCATCGGTATTATTCGCGATTGATAAAGCCAGATCATGCTCTGCGTCCGATTGCACTTTACCCGTTAACGTCACGGTTTTATTGTCTGTGGTGACATCAATATCCGTACCACTCACATTGGTATTCATTAATAATCGTGTTTTGACCACGGTCGTAATTTTAGAGTCCTTTAATACCGCCAGTGCATCAGAATCCGCATTGTTCTTCTTCGGGTTAACCACAGTCAGTTTATTATTGACTTTTTTCACGCCATCAAGGCCTGAAACCAACTCACCCGCTAACGACTTTTCTACATCATTGTCGACGGACCCTGTCAGGGTAATCACCCGGTCTTTCACATCAGTGTTAATATCAAAAGAGTTCAAATTGGTATTGAGCAGTAATGTGGTTTCTGCTTTACCATCTAACCAAGCGTCCATGGATTTTTTTTCCCATTGATTACTGGCTAATACTGCAGTAGATGATGTTGCCAGAACGGTCGTCAGTACAATTTTAGCTGCGATGTTTTTCATGGTCATTCTCCTCTATTGACGTTGTAGTTCTCATATAGCAATGCACGTGCCAACTTTTTAATCCATTGTTTTAAAAGGACTTATTGAATAAACCACGCAAAAACAGAGATCCAAACACACCCTATCCGTGAATTATTTACATAGGATAAATGTAATTTTTAATCATCCGAGTGATGTTCAGTTTGGCAATACGTTCAGTTTGCAGCAATATTGGGCGGGGAAAGGCCGTGTTGCACAAGATCAACGACGTCAGATTAAATTTCATTCAAAACAGTCGGGCCAATAACGCGGATATTTTATCGATTATCAACTTTATTTAATCCATCTCCATCTTGTCCGACCCGATACTCAATCGACTTTTACAATATTTTGTCTTGTACTACCGACATAATGCACGTAAATTCTTCCTGTCATATAAAGAGGACATTTCTATGTCAGTACCCAGTCTGTTTCTCAGTATACAAGACCCGAAACTCAAAGAGGCGATTGCTGCTTGTCAGGAATTACATAAATTTCGTTTATATGAAGCTGAAACAGAAGAGGACTGGATCGAGCATTTTATCGATATCCGCCCCAATGTCGCGATTGTAGAAGTCATTCATTTCACACACGCAGATTATCAGCAACTGTCTGATCTTGATGCAATATACGATATGGACCTCATCATTATTAGTTCAGGAGCCCCCAACGAGAGCCTTGATAAACTGATGAGTCTCGGCGCCATTTTTCACTACAGAAAACCTGTCGATTTCAACACCTTGTCTCAGACCCTGACAGAGATCAGTCAGTATTACCAGCATAAGCAAGAGCAAGGACGCAAAGTCGCCACCAGCGATTTGGACCAGTTCGGTCTGTTAGTCGGCTCTTCTGCACCAATGCATCAGCTGTACCGAATGATCCGCCGTGTTGCGAGAACAGAGGCGAACGTATTGATCGTGGGTGAAAGTGGTTCAGGTAAAGAGCTGGTCGCCCAGACGATCCATTTAGCCAGCGACCGCAACCAGCAACCTTTTATTGCCATTAACTGTGGTGCAATTAGCCCTGAATTGGTGGATAGCGAGCTGTTTGGTCATGAAAAAGGCGCGTTCACCGGTGCCAACAAAACTCACCAAGGGGTCTTTAAACAAGCTGAAGGCGGCACTCTGTTTCTCGATGAAATCACCGAAATGCCGCTGGAGCATCAAGTGAAACTGCTGCGAGTACTGGAAACAGGCGAATACCGTCCCGTAGGCAGCCAAACCGTTCAGATGGCGAATACCCGTATCGTGGCAGCAACCAACCGCGATCCCAAAGTTGCCATTGAAGAACAATTTCTGCGTGAAGATCTCTACTTCCGTCTATCACACTTCCCGTTAACCGTACCGCCATTGCGGGAACGTGGTGACGACGTCCCCGGATTAGCCAAACACTTTATTGCCCATCGCAACGCAAACGAAGCAAAAGCAAAGACAATTCTTGATTCCGCTCTTCAGAAAATCGTCATGCACGACTGGCCCGGCAACGTCCGGGAACTGAAACACACCATTGAACGCGCATTCATTCTGGCGGATGATACCATCAAAGATGAACATCTGATTTACGATACCCCGCCATTGGAAACCGGCACCAGTCTGGAAGAGATGATCCCCACCGGCGTACGGTTAGAAGAATTAGAAAAACATGCCATTCTCAACACACTGGAAAAGAATCAGGGCAACAAAACAGAATCCGCTCAAGAGCTTGGAATCAGTGTCAAAACGCTATACAACAAACTAGACAAGTATCAGGACTAGTGTGTCAGCTGAGTAAGGTCACGCGTGTCTCGCCACTGATGCCATAATATGCATTGTTGGGATGTCATTCTGGCTATACCTATGCGCCCTCATCCAATGCATTCAATCTGACGGATAGGCACGGGCGCAGTTTTCCTCTATTAATCTCACCGTTTTAAATATTGAAAGTCAGCAGATCACGTCTGCTGACTTTTTATTTTCATGACTGATGGTTGGCTTGCACAACGTCACCGTCGTGTCGATCGCCTCTGAACGTATTGCATCCATCCCCGGAGTTTTCCGAGACAAGCCGAAAGTGGCTCAGTTGATATCGCTGCGTTCAAATCATGTTGATACATGTTTGGCTGCGATTCTGTTTGCAAAAGCAACCGCATCACATAATGCTGCATTTTTATTTATTTCGGCACAAAGAGCCCCCATAAAACAATCTCCGGCACCATGTGTACTGATCAGTTCAACGGGGATTGCGGGGGTCGCCGCTGCATTTCCCCCTTGTTGGCAAAACGCCACGCCATGTTCGCCAGCGGTGACAACCACTTGTTCAAATTTTGACGTCAGGTGAGCAGCGGCTTCTCTGGCAGAATCAAGAGATACAACCGCGATCTCCGATAAATCACGGGCCTCAACCGCATTGACCACCATGAGATCCACATAGTCAAATACAGGGCTATTCTTATCGGTTATCGGGGCAGCATTCATACCAACCTTCACCCCGCGTTTTTTCGCTGCTACGGCTGCTTTTAAATTTGTCTCGGGTGAAATTTCGTTTTGCAGGATCAGTAGCGAGACATCGTTCCACAACAGATCTGATTCAAAAACGTCTTCCGTGATCAATTGATTTGAATTAGAGGCGACGACGGCAGCGTAATCCCCGGAATCATCGGTAATGGCAACACTCATACCGCTCGTTTCGTTGTCAATCACCGAGATATACGTCGTATCGACCGAAGATGCTTTCAGCGTACTGATGAGAAACTCACCATGCGCATCGGCACCAACAGCCCCGACAAAACGTACGGTTTCCCCATGCTTAGCCGCTGAGATGGCTTGATTTCCACCCTTCCCGCCAAATTTATACGCAACTTTATTACCGAGCACCGTTTCTCCCTTTTCCGGCTGGTGCGGTACAGCAATCATCATGTCGTAATGCAGGCTGCCTGCGACCAATATCACGCTCATCGTTATAACTCCCTCAAATGTGAAACGGCCTGCTGGGTCTTGTTATAGTTACGTTCCGCCGCTTCAATATCTTCTCTGGCAATCGCGACAAATAAAGCATCAATAATATTGAGCTGTGCGATTCGGGATGCGGCATTTTCACCTAACAAATGAGACCCCTGAGAAGTTGACTGCAACACCACATCAGACACATTGACTAATGGCGACTGATCGTAGTTGGTTAAGGCAATAATCTTGGCCCCATTTTTTTTAGCCAGTGATGCCGGGTCAACCACTGTGCGGGTATTACCTGAATGACTAATGGCAACAATGGCATCATCATCAGATAACACCGCTGCTGACATTAACATCATATGCGAGTCATCATAGACCGTTGACTTAATCCCGATTTTTAATAGTTTGTGGCAAAAATCTCTCGCGACAGAACTTGATCCCCCGACACCATAGACACCAATAAACTTAGCTTTAAACAGGATCTTAGCCGCCCGGTTAAACTCATTCACATCGAGGATACTACTGGTTTCTTCAATGGCTTGAATACTCGTCCTGAATACTTTGTCCAGAACCTCAGCCGAGCTGTCATCCGATTTTACTTCTGAGTGAAGATTGGCGACTTCAAGCTGTTTGTAGCGGGCCACATGGTCACGAAAGTCCCGAAACCCGGTAAAATCGAGCTTCTTGGTGACCTTCACCACCATCGCTTCACTCACCCCATTACTGTGTGCCACTTCTCTTAAGGGGGTTGTATGATTAAAGCTTTTATCCGCCATAATCGCATCAGCGACTTTTCTCTCCAGGGGCGTCAGTTGAGGTAACCGACTCCGAATTTGTGCCCCTATCGCACTAATATCTTGCATGAGTTCACCTTAGTTACCGCGGGTCGCTCTATCGACCAACATCGCGAAGATAATAATGATACCGGTTGCCGCTAACTGCCAGAATGCCTGAACATTCATCAGCGTCAGGCCATTGCGCAATGCCCCCAGTATAATGGCACCAATAATGGTTCCGACGATGGACCCTTTCCCTCCCATCAGAGAGGCACCACCGATCGCAGCGGCGGCAATGGCATCCAGTTCCCAAAGTTGCCCCATCGTTGGCTCTGCTGCACCTAATCGACCGACAAGAATCAAGGATGACAAGGCAGCGAGAACGCCCGAGATCACATAGACAACCACTTTGGTCTGTTTGACCGGAACACCGGCCACTCGTGCGGCTTCGGCGTTCCCACCGATCGATAAAATATAGATGCCCAGCGGGGTCTTATTCATCACGACCCATAAAATCACTGCGACGGCAGCCACAATCAGAACAGGAACCGGAATTCCCAGTAAATCGCCATTGATAAATGTTCTAAATTCGAGAGGGACACCAAACACGGGGTTACCACCGGTGTATATCAAAGCAATCGCACGGAATAAAGATAATCCCCCCAGTGTGACAATAAATGCTTGAAGTCCCGCGTAAGCAACAAGAAATCCGCTAAACACACCACATAGAGCCCCCACACATAAGGTCCCCATAATGGCAACGGGTAAAGGAACACCGGAGATCATCAGCGTCGTGCCTAATACGGCGGAAAGTGCTGCGGTCGGCCCCACCGAAAGGTCAATACCACCTGAAATGATGACCAGCGTCATTCCGAGAGCTATCAAAGCATTTAATGAAGACTGTTGAAGAATATTCATTAAATTGGGAACCGTAAAAAAGACCGGCGACAGGATGGAAAATGCACCGACAATCAGAAGTAGCCCGATGATAGTGCCAGCATCACGAACATTGAATTTAAATTTAGGCAGTTTTAAGGTCTCTGGCTCAGATACTTTGTTTTCGAACGTTCTCATATGCTTATCCTATTCATACTTTGCTTTGGTCAAAGTCGTTAATCGCTGCTTGGGCAATATTCTCTTCGTTGATATGTTCACCCACTAACTCCGTCGCAACACGCCCTTCCCGCATGACTAACACGCGATCAGAAACGCGTATGATTTCTGGCATTTCAGACGATACGACGATGATCGCTTTCCCTTTCTGTGCGAGTTTTTCGATAAGATTGTATATTTCTGACTTTGCACCGACATCGATGCCGCGGGTAGGCTCATCAAAAAGGAACACGCGACAGTCAGCCGCAACCCAACGGCCAATGATTCCTTTTTGCTGGTTGCCTCCCGATAGATCACCAATATGTTTATTGATATCTAAAGGCCTCAAATTCAGCTCAGACATGACTTGGTAGACTTTTTGACTGAGTTTGGTTTGTTGAATCAGTCCTGACGAAGTGAAGTGTTTCATTGAAGGTAAGGCAACATTGACCTTAATCGCCTGATCTTTGACGATGCCTTCTTTCTTGCGATCTTCGGGAACCAAGCCAATACCGGCTTTTATGGCGCTTTGAACCGAGTGTTTTTCGAGCAAATGACCATCCACATAGATTTGCCCGGAGGTCTTCGGATCAACCCCGGCAATCAGTTTCAGTAACTCGGAACGTCCGGCACCGACAAGGCCTGCAATTCCGAGCACTTCGCCAGCTTTGACACGTAAGTTAACCGGCGAGACAACGCCTTCACGACCTAAGTTTTCGATACGCAGAATTTCTTGTTCACCCACATAAGACTGATGACCGACGGCTGCAATTTCACGGCCAATCATTTTCGATACGATGGTATCCGGCGTTTCATCACAAATATTAACGACACCCACCTGTTTACCGTCACGCAGAATGGTTGCGCGGTCGCAGATTCGGAAAATTTCATCCATTTTGTGCGACACATAAATCAGCCCCACTCCCATGAGCTTTAAATCAGCAATGATTTCGGCCAGTTTTTCAAACTCGGTTGGGGTTAAACTCGAGGTCGGTTCATCCATGGCAAGAACTTTTGCATCATCGAGAAGAGCCCTTGCGATCTCAACAATCTGTTGTTGAGCGACTCTGAGCTCTTTAATGGGCGCATTCGGGTCAATTGAATCGTCCAGTTGACGAAGTACATCTCTTGCTTTATTAAATTGTGCTTCTTTATCGACAAAAAGACCTTTGCCTTTGGTTATATCGCGGCCCAGAAACATATTCTGGGCCACAGTCAGCTCAGGAACGAGTTGTAATTCCTGATGAATCATGGCGATTCCGGCTTTGCGCGCTGAAAGTGGTGATTTCATATCAACGAGCTTGCCGTCAACTTTCACACAACCAGTCGTCGCTTCCCGGACGCCGGACAACACATTTAACAGTGTTGATTTCCCTGCGCCGTTTTCGCCAATCAGTGCGTGCACCTCGCCGGGTAATACAGAAAAATTGACGTCTTCAATGGCTGCAATTTTTCCATATACTTTGGTGACGCCAGTCATACACAACCGTTCCATAGCGCTCCTCCCTGACTTAATGACTGTGTAGCAATTCACGCAGTTCTTTTGTGTTATCAATCGCGTACTGGTCAATATTGTCTTTGGTAATCAGCGCTTGAGGCGTCGATACAACGCGTGGGAGTTTCTGTCCGCCCAACAGACGCAATGCGACTTCCATCGCCACCTCTCCGGTTAAAACCGGGAAGCTATCGACCGTCCCGGTCAACTCTCCGCGACGGATCGAAGCATAGGCATCAGAGATACCATCGGTACCAAAAACAGCAACCTGATCCGATTTTTTCTGAGCACGTACCGCTTCAACACAACCTAATGCCATTCCGTCATTGTTGTTATAAAAACCAATCAAATCCGGGTGCTGTTGCAGGATCGTCGTACAGGCGTCGTAGGCTTTTTCACGACTCCAGTTCGCAGGAACGCTGGCAACTAACTGGAATTTCTTATTCGCTTCAATTGTTTCGCGGAAACCCCGTGTACGTTGTCCCGCAGCAAATACACCGGCCTGACCTTCAATCACCGCCACTTTTCCACCTTCCTTGTGGTGGTCAATAAACCATTGCGCAACCCGCACACCGTTATCTTTTTGGACATTACCGACATAATTGGTTGCCGTCGGCATGACCGCATCATTGACATTGACCACCACCACACCGGCTTTTTTAGCCGTCATTGAAGCTGGCTCTAGATTTGCGTCTGTTTGCGGTGACACTAACAGTGCGTCAAACCCTTGCGCAATCAGCGTCTCGGCGATGGATAACTGACCCAATTGATCCTCTTCATTCGCTGCGGCCTGATACACAACGGTGACATTGTGGGCATCCGCGTATTTTTTGTAACCTTCACCCAGCGAACGCCAGTATTCATTGGTCAATGTTTTGGAGACGCCCCCCACTTTCATTTTGTGTTCAAAAGTAGGGACATCGCCAAATTTTGTTTGTAGCTCAGACCAGTCAATACGGTCAGTTTCAGTATCTGAGTTTAAAGGTGGCAGATTGGCAAAGGCGGCTGTGGATACTAATAATCCAGCCATTAAAGGGGTAAGATGTCTTTTCATTTTTTTAATATCCTTATCAGGTGTGTAGGGTATGCATTCATTTTAATGATAGTTTTATTATTTGGCGTACATGATGTCGTCAACAATATATTGCGCAGCAACAGCATCCTGCTTTGCAATTGCGTCTTTGAGTGCTTCAGATTGGTCTAATAAATCACAAAGCCCCAATAAACGTTTCACTGTTGCGATGTTGAGTTCGGCCTCCCGGACCGGATCTAATCCGCTCGCATCAGGAAAGGTGTCAAAGTAATACGCGCCTTGATATCCGTCGCGTTTCATCTGCCACAAGAATTCCAGCGTTGCGCGGGAATTGACTGACGCAACCATCAATCCGTCATCGCGTTTCCCCCAACCGTCATTGACATCTAATCCGTAGAGATTGGAACGTCTTGCAACCATAGCGGCGGCATAGGCCGGTATTTCATTGGCGTATAGAACATGGGCAAAATCCAATGTAATCCCTAAATTCGGACACCCGGCTTCTTCTACCGCTAACAGGCAAGTCGTTACATTCGGGAAAATCGCATAAGCGCGGGGTTCATTGGGTTTGTATTCAATACTGATTTGAAAATCGGGGGCATATTCGGCGACTTCGCGCAGCGCGCTCACGGCGTCTTCCCATATCCGTTTGTAATCCGCCTGAAAACAGTAATCAAAGCCATCTTGTCCCATCCACAGCGTCATGAGATGGGTGCCAAGCTCACGGCCCGCGTCAATACCGGCTTTCGTGAGTTCAATCGCTTCACGACGAATGTTGGGATCGGGGTTGGTAAAGGCTCCAATCTTGAATTTTGGATCGTCCCAACGCATTTGCACCCCATTGACTCGCAGACCGGCAGCTTCAATTTGCTGCTTCATGGTCGGAATGTCAGTCGTAATGTGCTGAGGGTAATTCAAATCAAGGTGAGTGAGACCTTCAACCGTACCGGCCCGTTCAATCATCTGAGCAACTGTCGGCTTCGTTTTTTGCCCGGGCCAATAAAGGTGAGAGCCTGATGCAAATGAGTTCAATCGCGTCGCAAATCTTAGTTCAGTCATTGTTTTTACCTATCCGTTGCATGATGAACTTTATGATATTTGCTGGCGTTGTGAAGTGTGTATAGTTTGGAATGACAGTGTTTTATCTCACAATAACATCATTAAATTTAATATTTTTTGCGATTCACTTCATAAAAATAGCTTAACAAGCCGGACGGATGCCAAACCATTACTGTGATGAACTTCATAAGTTCATGGTATATGATTTCAGCGTAAACTAATTTACAGATAAAGATTGATCAACATCACACAATAGTTGCTCAATTGTCATTTTACATTTTATAACCAATTGATTAATTTCAATAAAGAACTTAACAACCATGTTATCTATATCTACAGCAACAACCGTTCATCCCACTTGATGCCCTGATTCAACGAGATGGAAATATGTGATTCGGATATGCGAAAAGAGCGATTCTCTCCGCATACCCGTTGATATTGCGTGGTGTTGCGAGGGGGAAGTACCAATACACGATATGATGGATCCGGTTCACAGCCGCTACAATGTTTAATACGCTTTAAGCTTGAACTGAATCCATTCGTTTGATCTTATAGGAACCCGGTGACAAATTCCGGGAAGGTCAGAATCGTGGCTAACACAATCAGTTGCATGATGATGAAAGGCCATACTGATTTAAAAATATCCGTCAGTTCGATGCCCTTCGGCGCAACACTTTTCAGATAAAAAGCAGCCGGTCCGAACGGCGGGCTCAGGAAAGACACTTGCATATTTACACAGAACAACACACCAAACCAAATCGGGTCAAAGCCCAGACTCGTAATAATCGGAACAAAGATAGGCATGGTTAACATAGCCACCCCAATCCAATCTAAGAACATCCCTAACACCAGAAGTACCGCCATCATGATCAAAATCGTAAAAATCGGCGGTGCATCCAGCCCCATAAACATATCAGCAATATATTTATCTCCTCCCATGAGGTTATACACACCGATAATCATGGTTGCACCGATACCCACCCAGATAATCATCCCGACCGTTTTCATCGTGTGTTTTAATGACTCAAAGATGATGCCTCGGTTCAGCTCCCTACGATGCCATGCTGCAAGCATGACACCGACGACACCCACACAGGCAGATTCAGTCACGGAAGCGATACCGCCATAGATACTGCCGAGAATCCATCCGGCAATCGCTAATGGGATCGCAATATCAATCAGAATTTTCTTTTTATCTTCCTTGGTTAAATTTTCCAGTTCGGACTGATCCATCGCTGGACCATAGTCCGGGTTCAATTTACATAACACGTAAATATAGAGCATGTACAAGCCGGAAAGGAGCAGCGCCGCAGGCACCGAAGCAAGGAAAAGATCACCGATGGACACATTGGCAGTCATGCCGTAAATAATTAATACGATGCTCGGCGGAACCATCGTCCCTAATGCACCGCCGGCAACCACCGAACCGATCGCCAGATTTTTGTTATAACCGAGTCGTAGCATCTGTGGTAATGCGAGCATGCCAAGTAATACGGTTTCGCCCCCAATAATTCCGGACATAGAAGCTAACAGCACCGCAACAACCATACTTTGCAACGCGACACCACCATTGATTCTGCCGGCCATCACTCGCATTGCATTATATAAATCGCGAGCGATCCCAGTCTTGTCCAGCATGGTTGCCATCAACACGAACATGGGAACGGCAACAAATGTGTATGATGAAGTAAAATCGGTAACCCGGGAAGCCACCATCTGCATGATGGTGGTGGTATCAAACCACAAGACAGAAGATGCCAGAGCAACAAACCCGGTGAGAAAACCGAGTGGCATCCCAATAAACAAGAGAAAAATCATCGCGATGAAGATGAAAGCCGTCCCCGTCCCGATGCCAACCGTACCCAACCCCAAAGCACTAAGCATTATTTCCTCCTTGTTTTAATAACGATTGCTCATCGTCTTCGCAACGTACTGCCATCTCGTTTTTTGTGAGAATATGCCGAGTGATATGAAGCATGCATAAAATAAGCATTGCGACACATGTTAATAAGAAAAAACCTTTATTCAGCGCAGGAAATGGCGTATCTAACACCGTCCCTGATGTTTGCATCTTAAACGTACCAAATGGGGAGATGAAGGCATCCCGGGCAGAACAAAAAGCACCATAAGTCAGCATTAAAATAAAAATAAGCATGAATATTTCAACGAGTAATTCCATATACCATTGAATTTTATTGCTAAAGATTTGTTTGATAAATTCCATACGAATATGCTTATTATCTGCATAGCAGGCAACCCCGCCATAAAGTAACGACAAACTAATAATAAAAGTCGTTGTCTCATGAACCCAGGTGGTTGGGCTATCAAACACATATCGCATCACCACTTCGAAAAAGCTGATGACGACCACACAGAAAAATATAATTGAAAGCCAGTTACCCAAACGGATGAATATCGAATCAATCTTTGCTATTACGTTATTTTTCATGATAAATCCCTTACTCAGCCTGACAATAAAATATATTGTCAGGCTGAGGTTTCACCGCTAACTTATAACATTCCCTGACTATCTAAGAAATGAAGGAGTGTATCGTAATACATCTTACCCAATTTCGATTCGTCGGCGATTTCCTTCCAAATATCTTTTGCATAAGCCCGGACTTTTTCTCGCTCCTCAGCACTCCAGTTGACGGGTGTTACACCTTGCTTAATCGCTTCTTTATAAGCAATTTGATCTTCATAGTGAGCCTGAAGGAGAGACTCCAGTGCCATGCCTTTAAAGTGCTCAATCAGAAACGCCTGATCATTTTTAGAGAGTGCATTCCACTTGTTCAAATTCATAATCGTATGAACCGCCGGAGATGAGTGAATTCCGGGATAAATGGGGAATTTAGCGATCGAATGAACCCCTTGTTTTTGATTGTTTGCAAAGGTTGAGAAATCTGCCGCGTCAATAATCCCTTTTTCTAATGCGGTATAAATTTCAGAGCCTGGCAAACCAACCGGTGCTGCCCCCATGCGTGCAAATAATTTTTGGATCGGTCCGGAAGGCGCTCTAATTTTCACACCCTTGAAGTCTTCAACTTTTTCTATTTTGACTTTTGCCGGTAAAGATTCAGCCCCGGTAACAGAAACACCAATTAATTTTGCACCATAAGCCTGAAATATTTTATCGACGACTTCGAAACCGCCACCGTAATAATAAAATTTCAGGATATCTTCATCACTATTCCACGCAGAAATCGTATCACCAATCAGACCAAACCCCGGATCTTCTCCCGAATACATCGCTGCCGTCGCAACGGCACCATCAATAATTTTATTTCTGACGCCGGTTAACATATCCGAAGATTTCAATACGGAATTTAAAGGCAATAAATCAATGGTAATACGGCCATTGGATGCGGCTGCCGCATTATCGGCCCATTTTTTTTGAATCGTGTAGACTTGTTCTCCTGTAAAATTTGAACTTTGAAACTTCAAATGGACGCCTTCAGCAAATGCTGAGCCAGCAATAACCAGAGAAGCCGTAGCAATAATGAGTTTTTTTAGTTTCATATAGGTAGACCTTTTGTTTATTGTTAGTCGTTTAGTTATTGTTAGTAATATATTTATTGTCAGTAATGCATTTCATGCGATGAATGATGGGGCGCACTTTTGTTATTATTCTTTATTCATATAATTCATATAGGTAAGCGATTTAAACTGCTGCGAGCATGCCACCGTCAACAAACAGCAAATGTCCGTTGACGAAGTCTGATGCCGGGGCGGATAAATAAACCGCCGCACCGATCAGTTCATCGGGGTTACCCCAACGATTTGCCGGTGTACGTTTACATAGCCAAGACGTAAATTCTTCGTTGTCGACTAATGGTTTAGTCAATTCGGTAATAAAATAGCCGGGGGCAATACCGTTGACCTGAATGTTATGTCTTGCCAGTTCAACACACCCGCCCCGGGTTAACATTTTTACCGCGCCCTTCGATGCAGCATAAGGCGTAATCGTGTCTCGCCCGAGTTCACTTTGCATCGAACCAATGTTGATGATTTTGCCTCGTTGGCGTTTAACCATATATTTCCCAACGGCTTGCATCATCAGGAAAACCGCTTTTTGGTTGACGTTAATCACATCATCCCACTCCTTCTCCGGGAACTCTAAAAATGGATGACGACGTTGAATACCTGCATTATTGATTAATATATCAATTTCACCAATTTCTTGTTCAATTTGTCTGACTGCTTTTTCAACTTCAGTCTTATTTGTTACATCAAACGCAATTCCGCTTGCCTTGAACCCTTGCTTGACCAACTCACCTGCTGCTTTTTCAGCACGTTCCTGAGTAATATCGTTAATAATAATTTCAGCCCCGTGCTCGGCTAAACCCTGTGCTAATAAATTACCAATCCCCTGAGCCGAACCTGTAATCAGTGCTTTTCTTCCTGTTAAATCGAATAAATTCTTCATATTAATCCTCAAATGATAATTGAATTTTCATTGCCTTAGACTTATCTGCTGCCAGATCCAGTGCTTCAATAATGTCGGTGAAGGGGAATACTTTCGTGAGCAGAGGTAATGGATTAATTTTTCCGGTTTCTAACCACCGGACTGCGGTTTCAAACTCAGAAATAAATCGGAATGAGCCTTTGACATTGATTTCTTTTGCAAGGCATTTGGTTAACGGAAAATCAACCATTCCCGGTCTCATTCCGACAAGCACAAGCGCCCCTGCCGCTTTCGTCATATCGATACATGAGTGGAATGCCGGTACTGCGCCGGATGCTTCAAATGAAACATCAAAATAACCTTTCTCTTTGAGATACAGATCCGGCACCGTATCCATCGGTGACAAAACTGATGTTGCCCCCATCGCCGTTGCAATGTCCCGGCATCTCTCGGAGAGATCGGACCCGACAACCTCACTCGCCCCCGCGGCCTGACAAGCGGCAACAATCAGGCAACCGATAGGACCGCATCCTGTCACCAACACCTTTTTACCGACGACACCACCAGACTGATTTACCGCATGAATGGCGACAGCAAGCGGTTCGGCAAAGGCCATAACCTCTTGCGACATTGTCTCGTCATAAGGGACGACTTGGTCCTTTGTGACTTTCACATACTCAGCAAAACCGCCATCCACATGAGGGTTGCGCATCGCACTCCCGAAGAATTCCATCTTCAGGCACTGATTCGATCGACCTGACTGACAGTACTCACATGCACCACATGGTTTACTCGGATTAACTGCGACAGTTTGATTGGATGGATATAAACGACCGATCACTTCATGCCCGAGCGTCATGGGATGTTGGAGAGAAAAATCACCGACACCACCATACTGGTAATAATGGATATCGGATCCACAGATCCCACCGCGTGTAATTTTTACCAGACACTCATTTTCGTCAGCCTCGATAGACGTATTTTCAATACTGACCTGATGCTTCCCGGAAACTTTTATCGCTTTAATTTCCATGCTCATTCCTATTTTTTCGTTTTCAATGTCAATTTGGCAACCGCTTGCCATGCTATATTTTGATCGGTTATATTAAAAGCAGATGATTAAAAAAATGTGAGACAAAGCAAAATGAAAGATAAAAATATAATCTTTGTAATGGGTGTTTCCGGCTGTGGGAAAAGTAGTGTCGGAGAGTTAATTTCTAAATATAAATCATATAGATATGAGGATGCAGATAACTTTCATCCGATTGAGAATGTGGAAAAAATGAGAAACGGCATCCCACTCACCGATGGAGACAGAAAACCGTGGCTGCACGCATTGAACCAAATGGCAACAATATGCAACAAAGAAAACAAAGGCCTCATTGTTGCCTGCTCTTGCCTTAAGCCTGAATATCGAATGTTGCTGCAAGAAGGTATTCAAGAACATGTGTTGTTTATCTACCTGAAAGGCTCATTTGAGGTCATTAGCGAACGAATGAAAAAACGGGCAGCCCATTATTTCTCCGGCGATGAAATGCTAAGAAGTCAATTCCAAACTTTAATTGAACCGCACCCTGCCGAATCGATTGATTATGTTGAAATCGACATAGATTCAAGAAATTTACAAGAAGTTGCTGACCTTGCTTTACAAGCAATCAACGGGGTGAATTATGCTCAATGAAGTGATTAAACATGTGACACAAACCATAGAAGAGCGCTCAAAAGCATCCAGAAATACCTATTTAACCAAAATTAAAGCATTAGAAAGCGAACACATGAATCTGGATGCAATTGAGCCCAGTAATGCCGCTCATGTGCTGGCAGCCATTGATACCGATCGCCGAGTCATCATGCGCTCAAAATCAACCTTCAAACTCGGGATCATCAGTTCCTACAATGAAATGGTATCCGCGCATGCACCGTATGTTCATTACCCTGAGTTGATCAAAAAAATTGCTGCCCGTCTGGGGCACAGTGCTTCCTTTATCGGGGGGGTTCCTGCCATTTGTGATGGCGTGGTTCAGGGCTATAAAGGTATGGAATTATCGCTGATCAGCAGAAATATCATCGCCATGGCGACGGCCATTCCGTTAACATGCTCGACGGCGGATCGGGCTATCTTACTAGGTACATGTGATAAAATCGTCCCGGGAATGCTGATCGGCGCTTTATCTCGCGGTTATCTGCCCTCATATTTCATCCCTTCCGGCACCATGACAACCGGCATTAGCAATTCAGAAAAATCATCAGCACGACAAAAATTCCACCTTGGCGACATCGATTCATCACAACTTTTAGAGACGGAATGTCGATGTTATCACGGTGAAGGAACCTGTACCTTCTATGGCACAGCCAATACGAATCAGGTCATGCTGGAAGCACTGGGGATTCAGCCGATAGATTCGGGATTGGCGAGTGTGTGCAGTGACAAATCTGCGGTGATGGAAGAAGTGATACAAGCGATCTTGTCTGCAGAAGCGCCGGCTCTGTATGAACTGATCACCGTCAAATCAATCCTCAACGCCTGCGTGGTTTGGCTGGCAACGGGCGGCTCAACCAATCACACCTTACATCTGGTCGCAATTGCTCGTTCTGCTGGAATTATGCTTCGCTGGGAAGATATGGACGCCTTGTCTGCCGTTGTCCCCCTGCTGGCAAAGATTTATCCGAATGGCGAAGCGGATGTGAACCAGTTTCATCAGGCCGGTGGTGTTTCTGCCGTGATGCATGAACTGTTAAACGCCGGACTGCTCCATGGTGATGTGAAGTGCTTCAACAACCGAACAATCGCCGAACACATACAGAAGAAAGCAAATGGCATCCGTAACAACGCAATTATCCGCACGACCCAAGCACCATTCAGCACGACCGGTGGCATCAGACTTCTGCAAGGCAACATCGGTCAGGGCATCATGAAAGTTTCCGCGGTTGCACCGTCAAAGAGAAAAGTCACCGCAAAAGCCAGAGTGTTTGAAAGTCAGCAAGCTGTCTACAATGCCTATCACAACAATGAATTATGGTGCGACTGTGTGGTGATTTTGAAACATCAGGGCCCGACCGCAAATGGCATGCCCGAACTGCACAAACTCATGCCGCTATTAGGGAATGTTTTAGATAAAGGGTATCAGGTCGCCCTTTTAACGGATGGCCGCCTATCCGGCGCTTCAGGAAAAGTCCCGGCAGTTGTTCATATTACGCCGGAAGCCCAAAAAGGAGGCCCGATCGCAACCATTCAGGATGGGGATATCATCGAAGTTGATGGCGAGAATGGCATCATCCACAACCGGAACGCAGGCACAACACCATCAGCGACGCCCCGGTTAACAGATGAGAATGATCATGATTTATTTGATGTTATACGCATTTCATTAGACCACGCCAATAGTGGTGCCATGAGTAAAATAGTACAATGATAAAAGTACCGAGTCATCGGATGCATCATAAAAGAGTACACACAATGAACAAACGAACAACAATTGCCGATGTTGCTGCTTATTTGGGTATTAATAAATCGACTGTATCCAGAGCACTCAACAATCCAAACCGGGTATCTACTGAGCTCAAAGAGCGGATTGAGGTGGCATGTAAAGAACTGAATTACATCCCCAATGTCGCCGCCAAAACGCTGGCTTCCTCTTCGAGTAAATCAATTGTTTTAGTCGTCCCCAGTTTTACTAACTCGGTCTTCGCAGAGATTATCAGCGTCGTCAAAGCAGAATGTGATGAACTCGGATACAACCTGCTGATTGGTGATGCGACCTATACAAAATTCGGCGAAGAAAAAGTCGTTGAAAACTTCTTATCCAGAAATGTTGATGGTTTTATTTTAAGCGAAACAGAACACACCTTAGATACGAAGCGGATGATTGACTCGGCAAATCTGCCAACGGTTGAAATCATGGATAGCATTGAAAAACCGAATTTCAACGCAAACTTTGGTGTGAACCAAATTGAGGCCGCCGCTTGTTTAACCGAGTATTTAATTACTAAAGGGCGTAAAAATATTGCGTTTTGCTCCACTTGGTTGGATCGACGGGCTATGTTGAGAAAATTAGCCTGGGAAAACACACTGGAAAAACACGGGATGGAATCCCATCGCTTTTTTCAGACCAAAGAAACAACATCATTTCATAATGGTGAGAACGCAATATCAGCCATTTTAAGTCAATGGCCTGAAACCGACGCCGTATTTTTTGTCAATGACGATATGGCAGCCGGCGCCATCATGCAGTGTCAGCGTTTTGATATTAAAGTCGGTAAGGATCTCGATATTGTGGGTTTCAATGACCTTGATTTTGCAGGCGTCATCAATCCCAGACTGACGACGATCAGAACACCGCGGACTAAAATGGCAAAACTCGCCGTTAAGACCTTGGTTGATATCATTGAAGGCAAACAGGTTACCAGTCTCTCCAAAGAACTCCCGTTTGAACTAATGATTCGTGAAAGTGCGTAATATCGAATAAAGGGTCTGACACTGTCCATTCTTTAACCGGAGCTGTCAGACTCGTCAACACTTCAACCTCATATTTCGGAGCCGGAGGCTACAACAAGACAAACCACTAAAACCGAACCCCGTCGCATTTCCCTGGGCAACCCAACTAAAACCATGACAAACAGTGTTTTTTGCTGCCCGCTTCTTTTATCCTATGAACCATTCAATCCACACCGACCGAATATCGCTTTATGAAAACATCGCTCGAACATTTGCCCGAATCCAAACAGCAGGCGCTTGCCACCATATCGGCCATTTTGCGCGATACGCTGGAAGACTACCTTCAGGGCAAAACAGCGAGTAAAAGCGAGTTTCGGATTGTGAAAATCATCCTGTTCGGCAGCCATGCCAAAGGCACATGGGTCAACGATCCGGTCAATGGCTATATCAGCGATTACGATATTCTGGTGATTGTGAATAAAGCCGCGCTGGTTGAAGAAGATGTCGTCTGGCAACGCGCCAAAGAGCAGATCGACCGTAAAGTCACTTCGGCACCGCTGGGATTGATTGTCCATGATTTGCAGGAAGTCAACGAACGGCTACAGCAAGGGCACTATTTCTTCAAAGATATCCGCGAAGAAGGGATTGAACTGTTTGCCGCCACACCAAAACCGCTGGCAGAGCCGGGGGATTTAACCGAAGCAGAGCAACGGGAGATCGCTCGCAAGCATTATGAACAGTGGTTTACGAGTGCCAGCGAATTCTTTATGTGTTTTGAACTCATGACTGCAAATCATCATCTGAAGACTGCGGCATTTCAGCTTCACCAAGTCACAGAAAAATTGTTTGCCTGTACCCTACTCACCTGCACCAATTATTTACCCAAATCCCACAATATCGAAAAACTGGGGAAACTATGCGCCCAAATCGAGGCTGAATTTGCAACGATTTTTCCGCTCGACAACAAATTCCACCGCCGCAGCTTCCGCCGCCTGCAACGCGCATATATCGAAGCCCGCTACTCAGAACATTATGAGATCACCGAGGAAGAATTGGCATATCTGGAAACAGAAGTGCAGCGGTTGAAAGGATTGGTGGAACGGGTTTGTTTGAAAAGAATAATTCACTAACTTAAATATGTAATAGATAACAGGAGCGTCTTGAATGGTAAGTCTTAGTTTGGAGAAGGGGATAAAAGAGCTTGTCGAAGGTTTTATCAAGGCAGGATGCCCTTCCGTCAGGAATCAGTCTATTGCTGAGCGGCGACAAGGCTACTTGGACAGTGTCTCTCTTGCTGGGGAAAGCGAGCCTGTATATCAAGTAAGAGAGGTAGAGATTGATGGTTCAACGCTACGCATCTATAAACCATCGGCTGAAGAAAAACTACCAGTAACGATATATTTTCATGGTGGTTGTTTCGTTAGTGGTGGGTTCGATACCCATGATCAACAACTTAGAAAACTGGCTAATGTGTCTGGTGCAATTGTCATAGCAGTAAAGTACCGATTAGCGCCTGAGTATACTTATCCGGCAGCACACGATGACGCATATAACTCAACGTTGATTATACGTGACCACTGTGCTGAGTGGGGTGGTGACCCACATAATATAAGCCTTGTTGGAGATAGCGCAGGAGGTCACTTATGTCTCGTAACATCTTTACGATTAAAAGAAAATTCTGACTGGCAACCCGCAAAGCAAATTCTTATTTATCCTATGTTAGATGCGACCGCTTCAAGTCAAAGCTATGAAGATAATGGTAAGCACTACATCATTACCAAAGATACCTTGGTAACAGGGTATGATATGTACTTAAACGAAGTATCGCGAGAGCATCCTGAGGCAAGTCCTCTATATCGAACTGATTTTGCAGGCCTTCCAGAAACTCATATTCTTACTGCGGAATTCGATCCTTTAGTTGATGAAGGTGAACTTCTATATCGCAAGTTGCTGGATGCAGGCGTTGAAGCCCAGTGCAGAAGGTATTTAGGCGTAACTCACGGCTTTTTTCAACTCTCAGGCATAAGCCATGCGGCTAAAGAGTCCATTCATCAAGTTGCTACTATTATCCAAACCAATAAGTTAGATGTTTGAGATCAGTCTGACACGTTGATGGACAAAGATGTTATAGAACTTACACTTTAGAATACTTCCAGCGTATTAGGAAAAGTATAATGCAAGACTTGATCCCGTGATTTTTATTTTGCCAGCTGAGTCTCTATCCACTGGTAGAGTCCATCCGGCGTTTCGATTTTATCCAGTTTCAGCTCGCTTAACTGCTCCTTCGTACAGAACTGTATCGCCGCGGCAAAACACTCGGCCATGGTGTGAAAACGGAAATCGTTCATAAAAGCCATAATGCTCAGAAGCAGTTTTATCGGGAAAGGCTGTTTTTCATCGATGAATCTAAAAAATCCCGGGTGGTGCCCGATATCCCTGAGAGCAGAGGAAAACCAGCCCGTTTCAAAGCCACATAGACATCATTGTCCAGCTTAAGCTGGACAATTTGATCCGATGTAAATGATTTGGGCGCAAGACTGTTTTGTCGTGGGCCGTTAAATGAAAACGATTTTAGGGGGGCCGCTCTATTCCAGTCCTATACTAGTTTAAAAGCTGTCCAGTGGTCGAAATGACGTTGTTGTATGGTCAATCGTGTGCTTGGTGACGGATACTATTAGCAGAATGTTAGGTTTCTAAAGATACTGAACCAAGCATTAAAGTAAACAATGGGAAAGAACTTCTTAGTGGTAATGTATGAAAAATATTATAGATATGGAGCCTTGGCTAAATAGATCAGAATTAGAAGTTTGGTCCCATTTAGATAATCCTCATCCTCAGGAAGTTGTGGACTTACTGCTTCAACCCCATAAATCAAGCTATTATTTTTTGATGTTCATCAACCGAGGTTCAGTTGAATTCTCAGTTGATCTCCGTACTGTTCAGGTTAATGAAGGGCAAGCTTTGTTTATCAAGCCCCAGCAAGTACGAATGCCACCGGCCAGTAAAGGCGAAGCTGAATTTTTTAAAATATTGTTCAGCGAACAAACATATTCTTTATTACCACTCACTTTCAAATTTTGGCTAGATCCTATTCAACAACAGAAAATTAGTTTTACGGCTGATGCTTGGGAGAGAATGAATCAAGTCATTTTACTTCTGAGACAAACCTTACAAAAGGATGCAGGAATTGCCCTCTCACATAGCTATTTACAAAGCGTGTTAACTGAAATGGAAGAGAGTTATTTTGCTAATGTTTCGACTCAGTATAATGGACGTTATGTTCAACCTTTTCTTCGTTTTCAGCATTTGGTTGAAGAGCAGTTCATGGCACCTTTATCGGTTGCTGCAATCGCTAAACAACTAGCAATGAGCGAAAGTAATTTATACAGTGTAGTGAAAGAGTGGTCAGGTATATCGCCTAAAAAATACATTAATCAGCGAATTGCTTTAGAAGCTCAAAGGCGCCTTTTATATGCTGACGAATCCGTCAAAGAGCTGGCCACGAGACTCGGTTTTTCTGATGAAAATTATTTGTCACGCTTTTTTCGAAAGCAAACAGGACAGTCTATTTCTGAGTTTCGCCATAAATTTGCAGAATTGTCCAGATAATATCAGGATCTACGCCTACTAGATTCCATCATGGTTTTTCATAATAGCTACGTCATTTCTTAACGATGGAGCAATATTATGAAAACTGCTTTAATTTCCGGAGCTAATCAAGGTATCGGCTTTGAAACCGCTCGTCATTTGGCAAAACTAGGTTATTTTGTTTATTTAGGTTGTCGTAAAGAAGAAGCCGCAAAAGAAGCTGTAACACAATTGCATAATGAAACGCTTACCAATGTTGATTGGGTGTTACTCGATGTTACAAGCCAAGCTATTATCGATGCAGCTTCAGAATCACTATCCACAAAGATGGACAGTCTTGATGTGCTTATTAACAATGCTGGTATCTTGGGCAAGCATAACGAGGATAGAAGTATCAGTGTGGAAGAAACCGTGCGAGTATTTGATACTAATGTTTTTGGTGTTATGCGAGTAACTCAAGCTTTTCTTCCTTTATTGCATAAATCCGATACCCCAAGAATTGTTAATGTTTCGAGTGGGATCGGTTCTCTTACTTGCCAAAGTGATCCTGAATGGCCTTTTTATCCCTATAAAAGTGATGCGTATTTCCCATCAAAATCGGCATTGAACGCTTACACTGTAGCAATGGCTGCCAAATTAGGTGATAGAGGATTTAAAGTTAATTCTGTTGATCCCGGTTTTATTGGTACCGCTTTTAATAATTACGCGGGGCCGGGTAAGCCAGAGAATGCAGCAGAAATCATAGTCCATGCTGCTACATTAGAAAGTGATGGTCCAAATGGACAATTTCTGTCTGAATCTGAAGGTTCTATTAATGGAATTATGCCTTGGTAAGTACCTTTAACGTGGTCGATGATTTCAATCGGGAAGTCTTGGCGATAGAAGTGGACTTAAACCTGCCGACCCCGAGAGTTATTCGTGTGCTGGAGCGGATTATTGCTTGGCGATGTATGCCGGGCAAATTGAGGATGGATAACGGGCCAGAGTTTATTTCAACCGCGCTGTGTGACTGGGCAGAAAATAACAAGGTAGAGCTGGAATTTATTCGACCGGGTAAAATAAAAAATCAAATTAAAAAACTTACTGAAGCTAAAAACAAAGGTGATTTAGTTCAACAACGACGTCAAATAAAACGTATTAAAAATAATATCATAAATTTATCGAAAAATGATATTAGGGAACTAGGATTAGACAGATTACTCATATAATTGCCTCTTCTATTACAACCAATATATTAATTACTTGAAATATATTCCTATATGTATGAAACTAGTCAAGTATGATACTAATTGTCACTTAACTACTATGCAAGGATTGTTATGAGCTTAGACGGACCTTTCTCCCCACCTTCCACCCTAATCGATACACCAAATGATGAGCAAGATGATTTCTATACAGATAATGACTTATTCAATATTCAATCATGGGGTGCAGACTTAAGTTTTAGAGAGTTGATCTCTAGATACGATGACGATGAACTTGTAAAACCTGAACTACAGAGAAATTATGTTTGGGACAAATCTGAGGCATCTAGATTTATTGACTCAATTTTATTAGGTCTGCCAGTCCCAAGTATCTTCCTTGCAAAAACAAGTGATGAAAAACTTCTAATCATAGACGGCTTTCAACGACTAATGAGTGTCCGTGATTTTGTAAAAGGAATATTTTCTAAAGATGACAGTTTGTTCAGACTTTCTCGTACAGAGAAAATACATGAAAGATGGCGCGGAAAAAGTTTTAATGAGTTAGATTCTGAACAGCAAAGAAAGATTAGAAATACAACAATCCACGCAATTATCTTCATGCAAAGACAACCATCAAACGATGACACTAGTCTGTTTCAAGTGTTTGAACGAATTAATTCTAGTGGTAGAATTTTACTCCCTCAAGAAATTAGAAACTGCGTATACCAAGGCCCAATGAACTCTTTGATCATGGATTTGAATAAAAATGTCCATTGGAGAGCTCTATTCGGAAAAGAGACTCCCGATGATAGAATGAGAGATGTAGAATTTATACTACGTTTCTTTGCATTATCAGATGATAGTTTATTATTAAACGAACAAGCTCCCTCAAGAATTTCTTTAAAAAAATACCTTAACCAATATATGTCAAATCATAATGAAGACGACAAAATTATTGGGTTTAGAGCCATCTTTGAAGACACTATGTCGTTTATATATAATGTCTTCGGAGAAAATGCTTTCCATAACTTATCCCCCACCGTCACCGGACAATATGTTCCCCGATTCAGCCCAACGGTTTTTGATGCAATAGCTATTGCATGTAGAAAATTCATCGAAGCTACTGGTTACAATTCTTCTCATATTGATATACAGCAGTGCCAGCAAAACAAACTAGTACTGTTAGGTGACGAGTCCTATCAGTTTTATTTATCCCAAGAAACAATGCGAACACCACACATCAAAAAGCGTGTTGATACTGCATATATGGTTTTGTTTGGAGATTAACCAATATGATAAATCAAGATGTCCAAATACTCTTAAATACGTGTAGAGAAGAACTACAAGGTATACAGGCACTACTTACAGGATTAGGACCAGAGGCAAAACCTACTCCTTACGTAAAAAAATATGCAGTTATACGAGCAACTGGAGCTGTAGAATGGGGATTCAAAAAAATTATCGCGGATAAAGTCGATGAAGATAGTCACCAGCAAGTTAAAAATTTTATTGAAAGAAAAATAAGAAAGTCATCCTGTAACCCTAAAATGGGCCAAATAGAGAATATGATTCTCGAATTCGATTCCCGATGGCATTCGAAATTCCTCGAACTAATTTCTTTAGCAAACAAGCCAACTCTTACTAGCGCATTAAAAAACTTGGTAGACGCTAGAAATAGTTTTGCCCATGGTGGTGATCCTGATTTTGATATAGATGATACCGTCAGTTGTTTTGACTCAGCTATTCAGGTACTTCAAATCTTGGATGCGACAGTTCATTTTGAATTTGATGAAGAAGACCAAATAGAAGATGAAGAAATTATAGAAATAAATAATTAATTATAGTACAGCGGCGCCTAATGGCGCCATTATTTCTTTTAATAACAGTATCTTATTCAGAAACACCTAAGCCATACCAATTCAAACAAGCTCCTAGCCCTTACATACCCAAGGCTTTACAATGTCAGAAACTATATCCGAATGATAGGGATCCAAATGCTCTTTAAGGAGATTAACTGAAAATTTTTCACCATAGCGTTCATCTCCAACATTTTTATTAGCATGCGCTGTCATCTGTTTAACTATTGGATTAAACATATTCATCTTCTGATAAAAAGATATAAAAGTGTGCCTCATACTATAAAAAGATTTATTTTGTTTTGTTAAGTCCAATTTCTTGGTGAATTGATCAGTAAACCACGACTCCATCTTACTATAAAACCCTGTATCCTCATCATCAGCTAGCTCCGGAAACAGCCACTCCGAATTAACACTACTGATATAACCTTCAAGCCCTAGATTCAAAAGCTCATCGTGGACAGGGATTTTTCTGACAGAATTCTTATTCTTTAAGTTTTGACGTTTATGTTTGTCAGTTATGTCAAAGTACATAATACCGTCTTCAAACATGATATTTTCTATTCTGAGTTGACAGCATTCAGTTGGCCTGAGACCAGAAAATAAGCAGATCAACGGTACCCAATACTGATAATTTAAGCGCAATTTATCTCTGGTGTTATAACCCACGATACCTGTCTTAAAGACTTTGTGTGAAAATATTGTCTCAACATCGTCACTGTTAAATGGGATTTTGTCTTCTTTAGCTTTTTTCTGAGAGTGTTTTTTTCCATTGTCACGGCCGATAGCGCCTTCGAATGGATTATAAGTAACCTCACTGATATGCTGAACTGCCCACTTATAAACAGACGAACACCGCTGTATATATCTGCTTACCGTTGTCCGATCAATTGCAGGTAAGTTTAGCGTTTGATTCTTTTCTGAAATTTCTAGAACCGACAGTCCATCAAAGAAACCTTTGTTACGCTCTGAGCGAGCGTCTTTCGGGTAATTGAACAATAAATTAATCACCCGAATGACATCAGATCGGGTGACTGCTTTCATATTCTGAATTCCAAGCAGTTCAAATACGGTATTCATACTGTAAACATACTGGGTGATCGTGGATTGACTAACATGTCCAGCTCGTTTCTCATTGCAAAACCCTTCGAGTACAGATTTGTAATCAATCTCAACTATTGGTACTTGATGTGTTTCTATGTCACCTTCGTCAATAGTACATACAGGATCCTTTTCTTCTCCACGAACCAGTTCATCAGGGATAGAAATAGCTTGATGATTTTTGACTTTCTCCGCTAACGCATCAATGGCGATTTTGCACTGTTCCGCTTTTTCAATATCCAATTTCTCTAAAGCTTCTCGGGCAATCTTTAACAACAAGAAATATGTCGTCAGGACATTACGAATTTCTTCAAATTCAATTGAGTTATCTTTATCGTCACCGACAAAAAAAGTAAGTTGCTTTAGATATTTCTCAATTAATTTGTCTGGATCGAGATAATCTGGTAGTACATCCTTAATGAGCAAGATCGAGTCCAGTTCTGATCCATTTGATATTGAGATCCGGCATTGCTGTGCTGCAATGTATCTATTGTTGTTTTTTAATTCATTAAGTGCTTTGTTGAGTGGATTACTGTATAGAACGTCGAATTCTCGAATCGCGTTATAGTTATAGATGTTTTCATCTGTCAGTGTTCTTATCTTCAACAAATCTTCAAGTACATCTATGTCATACTCATTTAGATCGCCGATATCATCCAAAGACTTGTAGCGTTCTTTTATCAATGAAATTTCCCTTTTGACCTTAAGCTCATATTGTAGGGCCATTATAACCGCATCTTCATAACTTTTAGTTCTTAAAGAGCGTTTAAATTCATGCTTATTTGCATAGAACTTTCGAATAGGTTTGGGGAGCTGGTAACGAAAATACCAAATGCCAGAGGGGTGTTGAGTCATGTAGTGCATGTTAGTACCATTAAGCAGTACTAGGCTATGCTTTATTAAGAGACTTTAGAAGGATAAAGCAGAATAAGTTATTGTTTTAAAACATTTTAAACTTATAAAAGGGTGGAAGCCCCAGCCACATCCCGGCACACACGTCATTCGCTGTGGCTGCTACCTTCCGGTCCTGACCAAGTTCACGAATTAGTGTTGCGGGAGGACCAGGGCCTCCATAGATAAGGGCTTTGATGGTGAACATCGAAAGCGGGGTGATTATCAGGGATTGAGATCCGCATTGCAAGTCCCTTTCTGATAAAAGTGACCAGATGCCAACTGAGTGGACAGGGATTAATCAGATTTGCTTGTTTTGCAGCCATCCACCTGACAGGCCCCCTTTTTGATCATACACTGGTGCGCATTAATTCTGGGACTCAATGTCATTCAACTTTGGTAGCGGATCGATTGAGATGACACATTCTGATGATAAAAAGCAGTTTCTTGCTCAGGTGTTTACCGTGATTCACCAAATCCCGGCAGGCAGAGTGAGCACTTATGGGGATATTGCCAAAATGGCAGGTTATCCCGGCTATGCCCGCCATGTCGGTAAGGCGTTGGGGCAACTCCCGAAAGGTTCGACACTCCCTTGGTTTCGGGTGATTAACAGCAAAGGAGAAATCTCGCTTTCCGGCCCGGATTATGACCGTCAACGCGCCGAATTAGTCGCCGAAGGCATACCAGTCAGCAGCAACGGCAAGATTTCACTCCGCCACTATCGCTGGCGGCCCGACTCAATGGGATGACGCACTGTTCACAGGGGTCATTCGAATTTGACCATCATATACGTCAGGCTCAAGAGCAAGTTCGGCGGCATTTCCCGCTCCCGTATACCGCAGATGTCCCTGTTCGAAAATCTCCGCCTGAATGCGGTAGCGATGATTTTGCCGGATATTCGACTCAGAATAAGCAAGTTGGAAATCAATCGGCAGCGTTAAACCATCACCATGAAATTTATATTTCGCAACGACTTGATTGTGCTGCGTTTGATCATTGAGTGATACCACCACGAACACATCGTTCGGTAATGGATAATCACCGATCAAGGTGCCGGTCATCTTATGAATGACAGGATCAGTCGGTTGCATTTGTGCTTGTGCCTGTCCCCCGATGCTGAAAAAAACACAGATGAGGGTCAGAAAGAGAGGCCATTGATTGTTATGATTCATCATTATAAATTTTATATATCTTCCATTTTAAGCCGATAATTATAGAGATAAATGTCAATTGAACAAATTTGTTTTTTGACAACATTGGATATCGGTGTGTGAACAACATAGTGAGGTAGTATGAGCGAGGCTCTCAATGATTTACTCGAACTTTTGCAATTAGAAAAACTAGAGGAAGGACTCTACCGGGGTGATAGTGAACACCTCGGGTTACCTCAGGTCTACGGGGGGCAAGTGATCGGTCAGGCTCTTTCAGCCGCCCGCTACACCGTCGATTCTGAGCGGACGGTTCATTCATTTCATAGCTACTTTCTTCATCCGGGCGATCCGGAAAAACCGATTATTTACGATATAGAAAACCTCAGAGATGGCCGCAATTTCAGTACGCGGCGGGTGAAGGCGATTCAAAATGGCCGGCCGATTTTTTATCTGACTGCGTCATACCACGGTGAAGGCACCGGCTTTGAGCACCAAAATACGATGCCAGATATTGCCGGACCGGAACATTATGCATCTGAAACAGAGCTGATGAATCAAATCGCCCACCGCCTCTCTGAACCAGTCAAGAAGATGTTCTGTCGGGAAAAACCCATCGAAGTCCGTCCGGTGAATGTGGTGAACCCGTTCAAACCGGAAAAAATCGAACCGAAGCAGTATCTGTGGATCCGGGCCAACGGTGAGTTACCGAGTGATCAATTGATCCATCAATATCTGCTCGCTTATGCCTCTGACTGGGGCTTTTTGACCACGGCATTGCATCCCCACGCAGTCACACTGATGACACCGGGATTTCAAGTCGCAACCATTGACCACTCGATGTGGTATCACCGTCCGTTTAGTATGGATGAATGGCTGCTGTTTGCGATTGAGAGCCCGAGTGCGACCTATGGACGCGGATTGGTCCGGGGTGAAATATATAATCAGCAGGGTGATTTAATTGCCAGTGCCGTACAAGAAGGCGTGATGCGCTTTCCCGATCGCGCCAATCCAAAATCCTCAGATGGCAATCATCCATCCGATAACGCTTAGCTGATGCTGAGTAAGTGAGCACCGTGATATTTTATGACGACAGGCTTTACTTTCCCCCAAGGGGAAGCTTTATGCTGTAGTCGTCATAATCAACACCGGAGGTCAATATGGGATGTTGCAATAACCCCCCACCGGGCGGGAGTAAAAATATAGGTCTCTTCCTGAAATATATCGGGGTTTTATTTGCTGTGATTATTTTGATGACATTGATATTTGGTTAACTGAATGATGCACTTGGATCAACAGATAACCTGTATTTGCTGACAGCTTCCCGTGCTCGTGGCCTGTCAGCACCTTCCCCGCCGCTGAACAGGTCACTGTTTTGAAGCACTCATGATAACGGCAGCTCCGTGGTATATTTCAGGGATTCCATTGCAAAGGTCGAAGTCACGTCACTCAATCCTTTGACGCGATTGACCAGTTGTTTATAAAACTCATCAAAACAGCGCATATCTTTCACAACGACTTTCATCATGTAGTCGTATTCTCCGGCCATTCGGTAGAATTCCATCACTTCTGGAAATTCTGAGGCAATTTCAACAAAACGCACATACCACTCATGCGAGTGATTGCTGGTTTTGAGCATCACATAGGCGGTGAAGTTTAATCCCAGCTTCTCCGGATCCAGCAACGCGACGCGCTTCTGAATCACCCCCATGTCTTCCAGTTTTTTCAAGCGCTTCCAGCATGGGGTTGTGGTCAGATGGACCGCATCGGCCAACTCATTCAAAGACCACTCCGCATTCTGTTGTAATAACCGGAGTAGTTGCTTATCGGTTTTATCCAAATTCATGCTACCAAACCTCACAAAAGGAGAAATACTTTCTACTATTTAGCCAACAAACAGTAAAAAAGGAAACCTTTTTCTCTGAGAATCCAGTTATTTTTATTCTACTTGTTCATTCATCTTACCCGCTTTAATAGGAAGTGTTCATATGTCCAGTAATCATGGTTGGATTAAGCAGGCAATTCATCAAATCATGGCCGAAGAAGCCCATCATCCGGAGACGCCCCTGATCAAACTCACTGTACCCGGACTGCAGAACATCGATATTTATCTCAAAGATGAAAGCCGGCACCCGACCGGTTCATTGAAACACCGCTTGGCCCGCTCTCTGTTTTTGTATGCTTTAACCAATGGTTTGATTGGACCGGACACCCCGATTATCGAGTCCTCTTCCGGCAGTACGGCAATCTCGGAAGCCTATTTTGCGCGGATGCTGGGGCTGCCTTTTTATGCGGTCATGCCGCGCACCACCGCCCGTAAGAAAATTGAGTTAATCGAGCAATATGGCGGCACCGCACATTTTGTTGACCGTTCTTGTGATATCTACCCGGCGGCCCGGCAACTGGCCGAAACGCTCAACGGACACTACATTGATCAGTTCACTTATGCAGAACGAGCTTCGGATTGGCGTGGTACGGATAATGTCGCCCATGCCATTTTTGACCAGATGGCCCAAGAACGTTTTCCGCTCCCGCGCTGGCTGGTGATGTCAGCCGGTACCGGTGGCACGTCCGCGACGCTGGGACGGCATATTCATTACCGCCAGTATCCCACCCAGTTGTGTGTTGCAGATTGCGAAAACTCGGTTTTTTACGATGCGTTTCTCCACAATAATACTCAACTGACTTGCCAGCAAAGCAGCCGGATAGAGGGAATCGGTCGCCCCAGAGTTGAACCCAGCTTTATTCCCGGCGTCATTGATACCATGATGGCTGTTCCTGATGCCGCCAGTATCGCGACCATTCACTGGCTGGAGAAAAAAACCGGCCGTAAAGCGGGCCCTTCAACCGGGACTAATCTCTATGCGACCCTGAAGCTTGCCCGACAGATGCAACGCAACGGTGAAACCGGCTCGCTGGTGACATTATGGTGTGACGACGGAGAACGCTATCTGGACTGCTATTACAATCTGGCTTGGGTGCAACAACATATCGGGTCTATCGCGCCTTATCTGGCGCAACTGGATTCATTTGAGTTGAATGGGAATTTTTCTGACGATCTGCAATCCAAGATCACACCCCTGCCTGAATTGCAGATGGGGGCGTAACCTCCGATTCTCATCAATTCAAGGAAACGATGATGCTGACATTAAATCCGCATGAAACCGCATTGATTCTGATCGATTTACAACATGGGATACTCGCACCACAACGCTATCCGTATCCCTCAGATGAAATATTGGCACGGTGTCAATCACTGGCCGCACACTTTCGCCAGCACGGCGCAATGGTAGTCGGTGTCAATGTCGGCTGGTCTGCCGATCAACAGGATTATCCGCCCGGCTTGGTCGATCAGCCTACACCGGCACCGGAAGCACTGGAACACTGGATGACTCTGGCTGACGGGGTGGTTCAGGACGGCGATTTACGGATTACCAAACGGCAATGGGGGGCTTTCACCGGAACGGAACTGGACATGCAGTTACGCCGACGCGGCATCCGTCATCTTGTTGTCGTCGGGATTGCCACCAATATGGGGGTTGAATCGACGCTGCGCCACGGCTGGGAGCTGGGATATAACATGCTCACCATTGAAAATGCGTGTAGTTCATTCTCCGCCGAATACCATCACATGGCCTTTGAAACGATTTTCCCGCGACTGGCCCGGGTGCTGCCGAATGGTGATACTCTGCATTTTGTTTAGCAAGACGTCTGGGCGCCTATGACATCAGCAGCGCAATCGACACAAAGAAAAATGCCTCCGCAAACGGAGGCATTTATTCATCAATCAACGGTGAGCCATCGATGACGCTTAACCTTGAATCCCGACGATCAACCAAGGTGCATTCGCTACGGTTAAATCGCGTTCAAGGTGCCAGACATCTTGAATCTCTTCCTCAATCCCTTCCACAACATCACGATAACGGCCTGAGAACTGTAAGCTCAACTGTGCACGATTTTCATCGTAGTCAGCCCGGACAAATTCGGCATCAACGTACATCACATCGGTATGTTGTTCACCGGTCAGTTTTTCCCGTTCGGCTTGCAAATCATCAAACAGGCTTGCAGAAACATACTCACGAATGGTGTCTAACTCATTGTGATTCCATGCCCCCTGCAAAATGCGATAGTGTTCCCGCGCTCCGTTGAGAAAGGCTGCCCGGTCAAACGCCGGCGGGTAACGGTGCGGTACATCGCTGGCAGCATGGGCACCAAAACCACCACCCCCGGCAGAAAAATCTTCAGGCTGTTCAAAATCATGGACATGAGATTGTCGATGAGCGGTTCCGCCAAATGCCGGTTGCTGCTGATTCATACTCCCCTGCTTCGCGGCCAGCATGCCACGCAACAATTTGAAGATAAAGTACGCCACTAATCCGATAATCAGGATATCCATGAACTGGATACCTTCAAACGCGCCACCGAAGAAGGCCGCTAACAGACCACCGGCAAGCAAACCGCCCAGAAGCCCGCCCATCAGACCTTTGCGTCCGGCATTTTGTGTCTGACCGGCTTTCGTATCCTGCGTTTTGGGATTGCTATACTGTTGTTTCGGTGCCGGTGCCGTCTTGAAACTATTGCCCAAAGAGCGACCACCGCCGAATTTTTTCGCATCAGCAACGGGCATCACCGCCACTGAAACAACCAACAAGGTTATTAACGATAAAAAACGTTTCATGTCTATCCTGCGTCTTGTTAAAAGGGATCAGATGTATCATAGACACTCAACCCGACCAAAGAAACACTCGACATGTATCAGAATATTGCAGGCTTTGATTGACGCTCAGGGCAGGGTTCAATAATATATTGAACATTGTTCATTAACGATTACAAACCATGGCCAGAAGAAACGACCATACGCGAGAAGAACTCATTCAATTGACATTGGAACATGTCAAACAATTTCTGACCCATCACTCCTATCATGAACTGAGCCTACGCAAAGTCGCAGCCATGATTGGTTATGTCCCGAGTACATTAGTCAATGTGTTCGGCAACTATAACCTCCTGTTATTACATGCGGTTGCACAAACACTCGATGAACTGATTGCCGACGCCCGACAGGCCGTCAGCCAGAGTACCGACCACCGGGATGCCTTATTTCAACTCGCCTACTGCTATCATGATTTTGCACAACGCCATTCCTATCGCTGGCAACTGATTTTTGAACACAATATGAATGGCGAAGATCTGCCCGAATGGCAGACACAGCGCATCGATCACATGACAGACATTCTCGAAACCCTGCTCAAGCAATTGTCACCACAGCGCTCACAAGAAGAAATTACCACCACCAGTCGCGTGTTGTGGGCCGGTGTGCACGGCATCACTTTACTGAGTGTTGATGATAAGTTTTTTGCTTCATCCCCGATTGACGGCAATGAACTGATTCACAACTTACTGACACATTATTTAAAAGCCTGGTAATCAAACTTGCTCGAATCACTTGGACTTTATCACTCTGTAAAAAGGATGTTTCCATGTCTCAGACGACTTCAGCACTCCTCTCGTCTCGGCGTTTTTTACCTTATTTCATGACTCAGTTTTTCGGTGCATTTAACGACAATGTGTTTAAAAACACCCTGTTGTTATTGGTGGCGTTCAGCAGTGCCGATCAACTGGCAATTTCAAGTACGCTGTTTATTAATCTCGCAGCCGGTTTATTTATTCTGCCTTTCTTTTTGTTTTCGGCCTCTTCCGGCGTGCTTGCCGACCAACTGGAAAAAAGCAAACTGATCCGCAACATCAAGTTATTAGAAATTGTCATCATGAGTCTGGCTGCGATTGGGTTTGTTACCCACAGTTATCTTGTTTTACTCTTGTTGCTTTTTCTGATGGGCACCCAATCGGCCTTATTTGGCCCGGTTAAATATGCTTTACTGCCACAACAACTGAAACCGGATGAACTGCTGAGTGGGAATGCATTGGTTGAAACCGGAACATTTGTGGCAATCTTGCTGGGGACGTTACTGGCAGGTGTCATCGCTTCGACACCACATGCAGAATATATCGCGGCGGGTGCCGTCTTGTTATTTGCCGTGTGCGGCTATCTGGCCAGCCGTTATATTCCCAATGCGCCGGCAACCGCACCGCACCAGCGATTTCAATGGCGCCCCGTCTTCCACACGCGCCAGACGCTGCGAATTGCCAGACAAGATCCGGTGAACCGCCGAACCATATTGATCATCAGCTGGTTCTGGTTTATGGGCGCAACGTATCTGACACAGTTTCCCAATTTCACACGGCATTTCCTCCATGGCAATGAAGGGGCTGTATCTTGGTTATTGACGTTGTTCTCGGTCGGGATCGCTCTCGGCTCTTTACTCTGTGATCGCCTGTCACGCCATCGCGTGGAACTCGGGTTGGTACCACTGGCTTGTCTGGGCATTTCACTGTTTGGTTACGGGCTGGTGACCTGTGTGCCAGATACACTTCCGCCGTCGATGGAATTTACCCGTTTTATCACCAATGCCGACCTGTGGCCGCTATTTCTGAACTTATTGTTACTGGGGATCTGTGGTGGGATCTTCATCGTCCCCTTGTACACATTATTACAACAACGCGCCCACCCGGAACAACGCGCTCAAGTAATCGCTGCTCTCAATATTTACAACGCCTTATTGATGGTGATCAGTGCGATTTTAGCGATTATCGTCCTGTCGTTACTGCAATGGGCGATTCCTGACTTGTTCTTGCTGCTCTCGCTAATCAATCTGGGCGTCGCGGTTTATCTACTGTATAAGCGCCCCATCGAAACGTTACGTTTCATACTGGCCGGTCTGGCGAAGCTATGTTATCGCGTCCGTTACCGCAATTTGCATCATCTCCCGTCTCAAGGCGGAGCCCTGATTATCTGTAACCACGTTACATATCTGGATGCGCTGATTCTCAGTGCCGCCTCACCGCGGTTGATCCGTTTTGTGATGGAAGCCGATTACACCACTCTGCCGCTGATTCGGCCGGTGTTGAATCGTGCCGGGGTCATCCCGATTTGTGCCACACACGGCAAGACCATTCGCCGGGCATTTGTCCAGATTGAAAAAGCCCTTCAACAGGGTGAACTGGTCTGTATTTTCCCTGAAGGGCGATTGACGTCAGACGGTGAAATCGGACCGTTTCTCCGCGGGCTGGATATTATCATTCAGCACACCAGCTCCCCGGTGATTCCAATGGCCCTGAAAGGCTTGTGGGGCAGTTATTTCAGTCGCCATCGCGGGCGTGCTTGTCGCGGGCTCCCCAAACGTTTGAGAGCGAAAATTGAAGTCGTTGCAGCACCGCCAATCACTGCATCTGATACCGACAGTATTCAGTTACGACAACATGTGGCTGAGTTAAGAGGGGACTGGCAGTAGTTGTTCAATTTTAGTGAATCAAAGTTAAAAACATTCAGACTGACTGATCGTCCGTTTCCGATAAAATGACATCATCTTTTCTGATTGCGGTACTAAAATGACCTCTTCATCCAGTCGTTTGCCTGTTCATGCTGACACGTTCAAACGGGCCTGTCAGCTCAAAAACATCCCTTTTCTTCTGGGGTTACTGATTTGTACGACAACGTATATCACCTCCCCGACAGCACTGGTCATCGGCTTTTTCCTCACGACGGTCGGACTGGTGCCACAGGGGATTCCTTTAGCAAAGATCACCAAAAAACTACTCGCCTATTCGATTATCGGGCTCGGATTCGGCATTCCGCTACAAACGGCACTGACCGTCACCGCTCATGGTCTGGGGCTGATCGTCGCAACCCTGTTCAGCACCTTACTGATTGGCTGGTTTGTCAGTGTCCGGGTCGGACTGATGCGTAAAACGGGATATCTGATAGCGTCCGGGACGGCGATTTGTGGCGGGAGTGCGATTGCCGCAGTCGCACCAGCCATTGATGCAGATGATGAACAGATCGGTCTTGCACTGGGAACGATTTTTGTCCTCAACTCGCTGGCCTTATTTATTTTCCCGGCGATCGGTCATTTGCTTAATATGAGTCAGGAAACATTCGGTACCTGGGCAGCGATTGCCATTCATGATACCTCTTCGGTAGTTGGTGCGGCATCAGCTTACGGAGAAACCGCACTCAAAACCGCAACGACGTTAAAACTGGCCCGGGCACTCTGGATTATTCCGGTCGCATTTCTCAGTACATTTTTATTCCGCAGCGAATCGAGAAAAATCACCATTCCTTATTTCATTCTGTTCTATTGTGCCGCGATTATTTTTCATGATCAGTTGCCTCAGTTCGCCGATCTGTATCAGAGCATCTTTAAACTGGCAAAACAGACTCTGGTGATTTGTCTGTTTTTGATTGGCTGTAGTCTGTCATTCGGCAAGTTACGTCAGGCAGGTCCGCGACCATTACTGTTTGGGGTGGGCTTATGGATACTGGTCTCGGTGTCATCCCTGAGCTGGATTATGCTGAGTCAGTAAAATCGTGTGGCCGCACGGCTAAGCCACTGCTCCCGCAGTGGTTTTACAGCGAAGACGTTTGACGGGATGTCCGGTGGGAGTCACGTTCCAGAAACAGCACCACAACCAACAAGAATGCGGTCAGCTCTGCCAATGAGCGTGTAGTACCGCTGTTGAGCACCGCAACCAAAAGCTGAATGATGATGGTTGCAATCATAAGCCCTTTTTTCATCGGATATGCCTTTTCGTGAATTAAACTGGGTTAATTATGACTAAAAGACATATCAAACCGAAATTCAGTTTTGGACTAACTCATAACTGCTTGCTTATCACGACGGGTCAACATTGCGGCATGCCTTGATCGCCGCATTCAGCCACGTTTTAACTGCGGCACGCGAAATTTTGATCCCTTGGGTGCGGCAATGTTCCGGCAACCGATAATAACTATCCGGCCATTTGAATTTCTCCAACTGTCCGTCAAGCCATCCGCGCATCGATGCCTCGGTCGGCAACCAGTCCGGTGCAGACGCAATCACTGCAACCGGGCGAGCCCCATACGTTGCATCGGCAACCGGCACTACCACCACCGCTTCAATTTGCGGATGACGGACCAAGACCGCTTCAATTTCTTCACAATGGATGTTTTCCCCCCCGGAGATGAACAGATTGTCCGCCCGGCCAGTAACACAGAGTTCCTGATCGTGCCAATATCCCATGTCTTTGCTGTCAAACCATCCTGAATCGTCACACAGCGACGTCAGGGAGCCCTGACGGTAATAGCCGCTGGCCAGAGTGTCGCCACCGATATAAATCCGCTCTTGATCAATTTTCACCTGACGCAAAGGCAGCACGCTACCACAACTCTCACGACCATCAACCCGTTTCGCCGTGACCGTTGATGCGGCTTCTGTCATCCCATACCCGACCCATGTATCAATCCCGAGCGCGGCTGCTCGCCGGGCCAGTGCCGGAGGAATATAGCTGCCCCCGAGCAAAACATGCGTCAGCGCGTGGGGCATGTCCTGATCCAACAAACGCTGTAACTGGGTCGGCACTAAAGAAGCGTGGGTGACATCACTCAGTTCATTCGCTTCAACACGGCCGATACGCAAACAGGCGCCTGCTTGTAACCAGCGATAAATAATCGACAACCCGGAGACATGATAGATCGGCAGACTCAGTAACCATGTATCATCCGCCGTAAAATGAAACTGAGATAACAACCCTTGCGCAGAGGCAAAATGCTGACCGGAGGTATGAGCAACCGCTTTTGCCTCACCGGTCGAACCAGAGGTAAAGATTAAGGTACTCAACTGTTCCGGCTGATAATGCGAGGATAAAACAGCGGTAGTCGGTTGAGGCATACCTCCGTGATCACTGAGCATACGGTTCTTCACCGTCACCAGACGCAGGTTCGGTAATTGCGCCGGTAAGCCAGCCGCGTCATCGGGGTCAGCACAAAACAGCCAGATGGTCTGCGCCGGGCGATAAATCGTCTCCAGCTTACGCTGCAAGATGGCGATTGGCTGCGGCGGCACAAAAGCCGTCAACGCGCCTAAATGCAGTGTTGCCAGAAACAGCCAGACTGCATCGGGATGGTTCTTACCGACCAGCGTGACCACATCGTCCGCCCCGATGCCCTGTTGCTGTAAGGATGCCGCCGTGGCCGCAACCCGATCAGCTACCGCCTGCCAGGTATAGGTTTGCTGGCCCACTTTCAGTGCAACGGCGGCCGGCCGTTGATGTGCCCAGCGCAACCACGGCGTGGTCTGGTCAGAGTGTGTCATCAGGACGACCAGATCAGTTCCTGAGTTTCCAGCGCAACCACTGGCAGATCACACCCCGGCCACGCGACAGCCAACTGCTGCTGAAACAGGCCGACGGTATCCAATCCCGGGACTTCATCCGGCATCAGCCAGCGTGACAACCGGGCTAACTGACACAAGCCGAAACTCGATTCAATACTGGAACTGATCACCGGTTGCATTCCCAGCGTTCTGGCTTTGTCAATCAAATAACGACACCGCGCAATCGAACCGATCAGCGTCGGTTTGATAATCAGGGCTTTCACCCCCGTCAAGTCTTCCAGACGAAACTCAGGGTCATGAAGTGATTCCTGTAAGGTTTCATCCCACGCAATTGCGATGCCGGTATTGATCGCAAACGCAATGCTATCACTGGGTGCGGCACAGGGCTCTTCGATATAGGTGATGCGCTGTCGGTAAGACGGTGAAATTTTACTGGCAAATGTGGCCGCCTGTTCTGGTGTCCAGCCGCGGTTGACATCCAGCCGCAGTGATAAATCAGGTATACTTTCCAGCAGCAGATTGATCACCAAACCATCCCGGACCGGCTCATACCAGCCCACCTTGACTTTGGCGACTTTTTTCGGCAACACCTCAAGACGCTCAATCAACTCATCCGGGTCACCGACACATAAGGGGGCTGCAAAGTAATGTCCTTCTTGCGGCAATTCACCGGATAACTCGGCCTGAGCAGCAGACAAACCAAATGCTACCGATGGATATAGCAACGCATCATCAATCGCCTCGCCCCGGCACCAACGCGCCAACTGTTCCTGAAGCTGGATACCTGCTTCCGTCACAGATTCTGAACTGAAGCCAATTAATGGCGCGACTTCACCCCGCCCTACCTGATTCTGCTCATGCAGTTCTACGATGAAGCCTTCTCGTTCCAATAGCTTCTCGTTACGAAGAATCACACCGCTATCCATCGGTAACCGATAGCGGTACAGTTTTGCACTACGCATTCTAGATCCTCTTGACCCAATGTCTGATACAGAGAAAAGTCATCAGACACCGGATTTACTTATTGAATATCAATGATTGCCGAGCCTACGGGTTACGAGGAAACTTGTTGAAATCTGGACGACGTTTTTCATTGAATGCATTCCGGCCTTCCTGACCTTCTTCGGTCATATAAAACATCATCGTCGCATTGCCAGCCAGCTCTTGTAACCCGGCCTGACCATCACAATCGGCATTCAGGGCTGCTTTCAGACAGCGCAGTGCCATCGGGCTGTGTTGTAACACTTCCCGGCACCAGCGGACGGTTTCTTTTTCCAGCTCGGCTAATGGCACTACCGTGTTCACCAGCCCCATATCGACCGCTTCCTGTGCGTCATAAAAACGACACAAGAACCAGATTTCACGGGCTTTTTTCTGACCGACAATCCGCGACATGTAAGACGCGCCCCACCCGCCGTCAAACGAACCGACTTTCGGCCCGGTCTGACCGAACTTGGCATTGTCAGCCGCAATGGTTAAATCACACATCATATGTAACACGTGCCCCCCACCGACAGCCCAACCGGCCACAGCAGCAATGACCGGTTTCGGACAAGTCCGAATTTGACGCTGAAAGTCTAGTACATTGAGATGGTGTGTGCCTTCATCATCACGATAACCGCCGTAATCACCGCGAATTTTCTGGTCACCACCGGAACAGAAGGCATCTTCACCCAGTCCGGTCAGAACAATCACGCCCACGCCCGAATCATAACGGGCATCAGCCAGCGCCTGAATCATCTCTTTGACAGTCTGGGGCCGGAAAGCATTGCGCACCTGTGGGCGGGCAATGGTAATTTTTGCAATGCCGTCATCCGATTTATGGTAGTGAATATCTTGATACTCACCGCTACAATCGAGCCAATTGACGGGTGCATAAAGCTCTTCTTCACTGATACCTACAGTAATTGTCATAATCTACCTATCTTGTTTAAGCTGTCATCTCTGATGAGCGAGTTGTGTCCGGAGACACCGGGCAAATGCCTCGGGTCGCTCTTGGTGGACATTATGTCCTGCCTGCAAAACAATCTGTACTGGCAACCCGCTTAAGGTCGCGAGTTGCCGGAATTTTTGATCACGTTCCCCACAGATGTACTGCACGGGAATTGGCTGAGTTTGCAATCCCGGTAGCAAATCCGGCTGCAACGCCAACGATGTCGCCCGCATCATCGCAGCAATTTCGCTCCCCAGATTATCACTACGGCGGGCGATCAAATCTTGTCTTTGCGCATGGTTAAGTGAGGAAAAGACCGGCTGCTGATACCAATTGATTAAAACATCAGCAATGGGTTCAAAAGCGAAGCGATCGGCCCATGCCTGATCGTGCTGCCAGCGAGCCTGACGGGCCGCTTCATCTTGCAGTCCAAAGTTGCCCCCTTCGATCACCAACGTGGTCACATTCAGCGCCGACCAAAAACCATGAACCGCGCCATACATGGCTAACCGACCACCCAGCGAATAACCAATCAACACCAGCGGTTGTCCGGGTGATAAACGGCCCGCAATCGTCTGAGCAATCCGGCGACAACAGTCGGCAAAATCGCGACAGCGCTGCATGCGGCTGTGTCCATGCCCACATAAATCAATGGTTAAACAGGGGAAATCCCCTAGCTGTGCCAGAGTGCCCGACCAGTCTTCACTGCTGCCCAGTAAACCATGTAAAAACACCAGCACTGGTCGATCCTGCTGTGTGTCCGTCGCCGGAATGTAATCGCTATAAAGAACAGACATGCGCAATGACCTGTTGGATATGCCGGGCCGCCTGACCTGCGGGGGCACTGACCTCCATAAGCAAGCCGTGCTGTCCGTCGGCGATATGCCGGGCAACGCCCGCCATCAGTGCAGTGACACTATCGGGATTGCTGTACTGTAATCCAAACTGGGCAGCTGCATGGCGGAAATCATACCCGTGTGGCATCTGATATAAGTCAGTTTTCTGTTGCTGCGGGACGGGCAGTAAGTCAAAAATAGCGCCGCCATCGTTATTGGTGACCACAATCACAAACGGCTGAGGGGTGTGAGTCAGCAAGGCAAGCGAGTTGAGGTCATACAGGAGTGATGTATCCCCCAGCAAAAGCACCATCGGTTGGCGGCGCTCGCGCTGTACACCGGCAGCCGTTGCCACCACCCCATCAATCCCCGATGCACCGCGGTTCGAGAACACATGCTGATGATGAATGTTACCGAACATATCGACCAGACGGACGATCAGACTGTTCCCGAGAAATAAATCCGCCGTGGGAGCAAGCGTTGCCACCGCCTGAGCAACATCCAGCTCTGTCAGTGAGGTACTGGTTTGCGCCACTTGCCGGATCACGGCCGGAATACGGTCAATCAACGGCAGTAATTCATCGGCCCAACCGGCCAGAGAGGCACACGCCTGAAGCGCTGCAGCTTGCGCAGCGACCCAAGCCGCAATCGGCGCCACAATCTGCTGTTGTGACAAATGCGCCGGATTATTACGCTTCTCATCCGGCGAGACTAACAGGTAGCGGCTGCCATGTTGCGTCACCTGCTGTTGCAGCCATTGATTCAATCGTTTAGAGACCAGTTGCGCGCCAAACTGGATGATCACCTCACACCCGGCCAACACTTGGCGGCATCGGGCATGGTGCAGCCAGACATCAAAATAGGCCCAGTCACTTGAAACCCCGGATTGAGGGTCACACAGCACCGGCCAGCCGAGCTGCTGTGCCAGTGCTTTGGCTTGTTCTGCCTCCGCCAGTGACAGAGAGCCGACAATCACCACACCGCGCTGGCGGTACAGCGCCGGTTCGCAGGGCAGCGGCAATGGCTCGTTGCTTTGCTTGGTACTATAGGGTAAACCCGTTGCCAACCACGGCTGTACCCCGGTCAGATATGCCGCATCATCAATTACCTCATCCTGCAGATACAAGGGTTCAGGAAACGGACAATTGATATGTACCGGGCCACCCCGGCGCGTTTGTGCCGAAAGGGCCTGATCCACGGTGGTCAGTAGCCAGTTGGGGGCAATGGCTGCGGTCGGGCTGGGTAAATTGACCGCAGCGACCACATGTGCAGCAAAAATTCCCGGCTGACTAATCGCCTGATTCGCCCCGCAGTCCACCAGTTCTGGCGGACGATCCGCGGTCAGCAACACTAATTTCTCACCGGTTAAATAAGCTTCCGCGACACAAGGGAGTAAATTGGCCACCGCAGTACCGGAGGTGACAATCACGGCCACTGGCTGACGACTGGCTTTTGCCAGCCCTAAGGCCAGATACCCCAACCCCCGCTCGTCAAAATGACGATGTAACCGCAGCGCCGGATGCGCACTGGCTTCCAGTGTCAACGGTGTCGAACGCGACCCCGGTGCGACACAGACATCACGGACACCTAAGCGCGACAGCTCTTCCAGAATCAAACGACTCCAGACCCGGTTCAAGACCGCTTGTTGCGATTTCACGATACCACTTCCTCCGGAGACATCTCCGTGATCAGGCTGAGTAAAGTGGACATTTTACGATCCAACTCCAGCCATTCATGTTCGGCCACCGAACCACTGACAATCCCGGCTCCGGCAAAGAGCTTGACTTGTTTGTCCGTCACCAATGCACTGCGGATCGCGACACAGAATTCAGCGCGCTGATGGCTGATATAGCCAATCGACCCGGCATACCAGCCTCTGGGGAACGGTTCATAACGTTCAATGAAGCGTTTTGCTGCTTGTCTGGGTAATCCCGCCACCGCAGCAGTCGGTTGTAATGCACCAAGCAACTGAACACCATTAATCGCCGGATTGAGCTCAGCTTCAATCAGCCGTTGCAGATGCTGTACACGGCGGAGTTTCACCAGCTGAGTGGCAGCCCCGACCCGCACCGAACGTGCCAGCGGCGTTAACCGATCGACAATATCATCGACGACATACTGATTCTCGGTCACATTTTTCTCGTCCTGAATCAGCCAGTCAGAGAGTGCCTGATCTTGCCGGGCATTTTCACCCCGGCCGATCGTCCCGGCCAGCGCTTCGGTAAATAACGCCTCCCCGTGACGCTGATATAAACGTTCGGGTGTCGAGCCGATAAAACTGTGCCGCTGATCAATAGCCAGTAAAAAATGGAAACTCTGGTCATTGTGACGACGGCTTTCTTTTAACAGTTGAGCGGCCTGAATCGACTGCGTCAGTTCAAATGTGGACTGACGCGCTAACACCACCTTATCAAATTGCTGTGCTGTCATGGCTGACAAGGCTTGCGCCACCAGTTGGCACCATTGACCGTGCTGCGGTGCATGTGCCACGGACACAATTTCGGTTGCCATTGGCGCTAAAGCAGGAATCTCCTGCCGCAATTGCTGCAACGTCTGAATCGTCAGATCACGTGCCTGAGTCAAGTTGGCACACAAACACCATGCCGCGCCTTCACGAATCAGCTCGATTTGCGGCAAAAAGAAAAATGCTTCCTGACAGTGCGGATTTTTGGCCGTCCCGCCATCAAAAGAACGCCCGCCCCAGATGCGCTGATCGGCAGAAATGACCTGATAAGCCGGGGCCGGATCTGAAAAAGTCAGACATGCCCCTAACGCAACCACTTCTTCCCGGTCATCCCGGTCTTGCCAGTAAAATTTGGGAAATACAGGTTGTGCAGCCAGCCAGTCAAGCAGAGAAAAATGAGGCGGAAAATCAAGTACCTGAATGCATCGGCTGGCTTGTGGGGGGGCCTGCTGAATTTGATGAATAAGTTGGTTTACGGCTTGGTAGAAATAAGACAAAGCGACCTCAACTGGGGGAGTCAATGGTGACTCTATTGATGGATTTATCTGTTCCTGTCAAAGGATGTAGAGCATTTTATGTCAGATGTCTCCGAAGCTCTAGCCCAGAAATCAGATAATTTTAGATTTTTATTCTTTTAAAACATGATTTAGTGTAACTTAATAAAAAAATTCAATTATTTTCGGGGGAGCTGCCATGCAAAATATTGGGATGTCATCAAAACTTGATAATGTCTGCTACGACATCCGGGGTCCGGTACTCAAACATGCTAAGCGTATGGAAGAAGAAGGACATAAAATCCTAAAGCTGAATATCGGCAATCCGGCCCCTTTTGGCTTTGATGCCCCCGATGAAATTCTGGTTGATGTGATCCGTAATCTGCCGACATCGCAAGGTTATTGTGATTCCAAAGGAATCTATTCTGCCCGCAAAGCCGTGGTTCAGCATTATCAGAAAAAAGGATTGCGCGCCCTCGATGTCGAAGATGTCTATATCGGCAACGGTGCATCAGAGCTGATCGTGATGTCAATGCAGGCGCTGTTGAACAATGGCGATGAAATGCTGGTCCCCGCCCCGGATTACCCGCTGTGGACAGCCTCCGTTTCCCTCTCCGGCGGGAAAGCTGTGCATTACCTGTGTGATGAAGATTCAGACTGGTATCCCGATCTGGAAGATATTAAAAAGAAAATCACCCCGAACACACGCGGGATTGTCCTGATCAACCCGAACAACCCGACCGGTGCCGTTTATAGTCGCGCTTTCTTGCTGGAATTCATTGAAATTGCCCGCCAGCACAACCTGATCATTTTTGCCGATGAGATCTATGACAAGATTTTATACGACGGTGCGACCCATACCCCCATTGCAACACTGGCGGATGATGTCCTGATTGCCACATTCAACGGCTTGTCAAAAGCGTATCGTGTCTGTGGTTTCCGCGGCGGCTGGATGTTCCTGACCGGGCCGAAACATCTCGCTGCCAGTTACGTCTCTGGACTGGATATTCTCGCCTCGATGCGTTTGTGTGCCAATGTACCGATGCAGCACGCAATTCAGACCGCACTGGGCGGTTATCAGAGTATCAATGAACTGATTCTGCCCGGCGGCAGATTACTGGAACAGCGGGATCGGGCATGGGAGATGATCAATCAGATTCCGGGGGTTTCCTGTGTCAAACCGAAAGGTGCGATGTACTTGTTCCCGAAAATTGATACCAAGATGTACAACATTCATGACGATCAGAAAATGGTGCTCGATTTTCTGATTCAGGAGAAAGTGCTGCTGGTTCAGGGCAGCGGCTTCAACTGGCCGAAACCGGACCATTTCCGCATCGTCACCTTGCCGCATGTGGAAGATTTAGAAATTGCGATCAGTCGTTTTGAGCGCTTCCTCTCGACCTATCGGCAGTAATCAGCGTCTGTCGGACAAGATAGCGATGAAATAAACAGAAGGCCCGGGTGATAGGTGATACCCGGGCCTTTTTGTTATCTGTCCTTCCTGCATTAACTTTCGGCTTGCGTTATTTACACGGTGCTGACAGCATCAACATGTATCATCCGGTACATGACTCAGCGGTCGCCACCGATTGGGCAGCCATGGTGTCATCTTCCTCACTGCCCGTTGGCTCCGGTGCTAGTTCAATCACCCGGTGACATACCTTCTCTAACAAGCTCTGCTCGTGACTGACCAGTAACAGCGCACAATTTATTTCCCGCACTGCCTCTAAGATCAGCGTCAGGGTTTCCTGTGCGGTAGATGGATCCAACCGTGTGGTCGGCTCATCTGCGATCAGTAACTTCGGTTTCAGCAGCAAGACTCGCAAAATCGCAAAGCGCTGTAATTCGCCCCCGGAGACCTGTGTGGCCGACTGTTGCAGTAAAGCCGGATCCAAATGCAGCCGCTTCATCAGCGCCAGTGGCACCGCATCATCAATCTGATAGCGACGACAAATGTCATCAATCAGCGTGCCTAAACTGACATGGGAGGCAAATGCCCCGGGCGGATCCTGATAGAGTTTCAGTTTCTGCCCGACCGCCAGCGGTTGCAGATATTCAATCTCTCCTGCCTGCGGTGTGCGCAAACCAAGCACGGCCTGACACAAGGTTGATTTCCCACAGCCACTTGGCCCGCGGATACCCAACACTTCTCCGGCCCGCAGTTCAAACGATAAATCTTCAAACAGCACCCGTTGTTCAACGGCCATTTTTAGCTGATTTACCCGCAGGAGCACCTCTCCGGGCTGATGATGATTGAGCATCGGCCAGTGACGCGGATGCGCACTGACCAACTGGCGGGTATACGCATGTTGCGGCCCGGCCAACACGGTACTTGCTTCCCCTTGCTCGACCACGGTCCCGTGCTGAATCACCAGAATCGTCCCGCCGAGTTGTTCTGCGACTTCGATATCATGAGTCACCGTCAGTAAGGCCCCTTGCTGACGGTACTGTTGTAGCATCTCAACCAGACGAGCCCGGTGATGATCGTCCAGCCCTTTGGTCGGCTCATCCGCAATCAGGATTTCGCCGCCACCACTGACCGCACACACATAAGCGCCCCGTTGTGCCATGCCTCCCGACAACTGCACCGGATATTTCGCCTCATGTCCCGTCAGACCGACCGCCTCAAAGTGTTGCGAACTCTGAGTGCGACATGTGGCCGCATCATGATTGCGCAACAGCGCAGGTACTTCTTCTGCTTGCCGGGACAATCGCATCAGTGGGTCGAGTGCCAATGACGGCTCCTGAGGCAAAATCGAAAACACCCGCCCCCATAAGTTTTCCCGTTCAGATGCAGACATACGATGCAGTGCTTGCCCGGCCCACCAGATTTCACCCTGAGAGGTAAACGGGACAGGCAGCGCACCGATGATCGCCTTCAACAGCAAACTCTTTCCCGCCCCGGTTTCGCCCAGAATGGTCAAGGACTGGCCGTGCTCTAATGTCAATGAGACCGGCCCGACCATACACCGCTCACCAAGCCAGACAGATAAGGCCCGAATTTCAAGTAATGGGGTCATGTCCGTGAACCTCCCTGTGCCAGCAAATGAAAAGAGAAAATCAGCAGCGACACCACCACAATCGGCTGTAATAACACCCAAAAACCCTGATCATAGTAGCGAAACAGTTCCACCATCATCATGCCTAACTCGGCATGGGGCGGACGCAACCCGACATACAAAAAGCCAAGAGCAGCCAGTGATAAGATCGCATGACCGGCTCCGAAACAGGACAAAGTGTACACATCGCTGCGGATCTCCGGCCAGATGTGACGATAGAACAGATACCAGCGGCTGAATCCGAACAGGCGAGACGACTCAAATGCGTCCGAGAGCACTACGGCCTGTGTCTGGCTGCGGATGATCCGAAAATAATCGGCCCACATGGTGATCGAGATAGCAATAAACAGGAAGAAAAAGGAGCCGGGGAAAATCGCCCCGAACAGCAACACCAGAATCAATCCCGGTAACGCCATCACAATATTGACCCACACCGAAAAAATGCGATCCACCCAGCCCTTTTGCCATCCGGCCCAGACGCCGGACAGCGTGCCGAGCAGTGAAGCAGTGGTGACACACAACCCGGCCATCAGCAACGAGTTCATAATTGCATCGGCAAGCCGTGCCGCATTACTGCGTCCGTAATGATCGGTGCCGAGAATTTCCTGCCAGTTGGGTTCGGTAAAAGCCAGTTCAAGCTGCTGACGGGCAATATCCCCTTTGAGCCAAAGCTTTTCAATGATGACAAATCCCAGCAGAATCGTGAGAATCGACAAGCCGATCCATTGGGTTCGATAGCATTTCATACCAGACCTCCGGCGGCTGAGCGACGATAGCGCGGATCAAAATAGTACTGCACCAGATCAACTCCGGTATTAATCACCACAAACAGTAATCCCATCAACAGTGCAGCGCCCTGAATCACCGGAATATCGCGGCCAAAGATTGCATGAGACAACGCATGGCCGATACCCGGCCAGGAAAACAGCGATTCAATCATCACAATGCCTTCGACCAGTCCCACAGCTTGGACACCGATAAATGCCAGCAGCGGTAACGTAATATTACGCTGGCCGTGATGGGCGTAAGTCTGTGCTTCACTCAAGCCTTTCAGCCGCGCAAAATGATAAAACGGCGCATCAAAAATACGCTTGGCGGTATTGCGAATCATCCGGTTCGATAAGGCTGCCAGAGACAAGGCCAGCGCCAGCGCCGGGAGCAAAACATGTTCAAACCGGCCGAACCCTGCCACAGGTAATAAATCAAGTTTTAACGCAAAGCATAAAATCAACACCAGACCAATTAAAAACACCGGCTGGGCGCGCATAAAACTGGAAATGAGTAACGTGACCCGGTCATGCCATTGTCCGGCATGACGTGCGCAGTAAAGACCAATCGGGAAAGCAATCAACAGAGACAAACTCAGCGCCACCACCGCCAGCCATAATGAATAGCCCAAATGGTGCATGATTTTCTCTGACACCGCCTCACCGCTGATCATCGACTGGCCGAGATTGAAATGCGCTAAATCCCACATCCAGCTCAGATACTGTTCCCACACCGGCCGATCGAGACCGAGGTCTGCTGCCACGCGCTGCGCGGCCTGTAAATTAACATAATCATAGCCGTAACGGGCCGCTGCAATACGAAATGCCATATCTCCCGGCAGGCATTTCATCATCACGAACGTCACCGTGCCGACCGACCAACCGACAAAGATCAGTTGGCAAAAACGGCGCAATAGTAAATTAATCATGAAGTTGCATTTCCTTGAGACGATAATCAATTTCATACGGGTCAAACGAGAATCCGGACACCCGCTTGTTGACCGCTATCAATTGCTGGCTGTAAGCAATCGGAATCACCGGCAGTTCATCCGCCATGATTCGGGCAACCTGCTGGGACAACTGCCGGGCGACATGCGGATCAGACTCACCCAGAAGTTGAGTCAGAATGGCGCGAATTTGCGGAGAATCCCAGTTCATATGGCCCCAGTCACTGCCTCGCGGTGAAGAGAAATCATCATATAAAATCGGTAACGGACTGCCCATCATGCCAAAGTTACGCGCCATCAGCGCCATATCAAGGGTATTGTCATGATGCTTAGCCGGAATGGCACTGGCATTATCGATACTGACATTAACCTGAATCCCCAACAATGCCAGTTGATTCTGGATGCTGGTCGCCAGCACCGGTAACTCAGGACGGTTGGCATAAGTCGTCAGCGTCAGTGACAATGGTTGTCCGTCACGCACGAGCCAACCTTCATCATCATAAGACCACCCCTGCTGCATCATCAGCGTCTTCGCCTGCTGGAGGTTATATTTATGTTTCAGGTTCTCGATATACCAGTCGGATTGTGACGGGGAAAAAAGCTGATACGCCGCCGACCCGGGCAAACGCAGTACCGTCGCGGCCATTCCTTCCCGATCCAGTGCCAGACTGATCGCCTTTCGTACCGCCTGATGGCGTAATTGCGGATGAGCGAGGTTGAGTTTCAACAATACGGTCCGGGGCAACGCAAGTGACTCCACCGTCACCTGATCCGATTGCTTCAGACCTTCCCGGCTGACCGGATCAATTGAATAAGCAATATCAGCCTGACCACTGCGGACTAACAGCGCCCGGCTTTCACTCCGGTGCCCCGCCAAATAACTGACCGACTGAATATGCGCCGGCTCTCCCCAATAGTCCGGGTTTTGTGTGACTTCAATTTTATGTGGCGGATGCGCCATAGCCACCTGATATGCTCCGGTCCCAATCACAGCTGACGGTGCCTGTCCCTGCCCCGTTTGTGCGTTATCTGCTGCATCACCTTGGCCCGTTTTACCCAGCGTGACCGGAGAAACGATCCCCAGACTGTAATGTGCCAGCACACTCAGCAACGGACTGTAAGGTTGAGACAGCGCAATCACTAATGCCCCGTTTTCAACCGTAATGGCCTGAATCGGCACCTGCCGAATCACCCCCGGTTGTGACCGCGCATAAGCTAAATTCTGTCGTACCGCTTCAGCATTCAGTGGCGTGCCATCATGAAAAACGACCCCGGGACGAATGCTAAACCGCCATACCAACCCATCGGCGAATGGCGTCCACTCAGTGGCTAACAAGGGTTGCACACTTCCATCGGGCATGAGGCGCGTTAAAGACTCGGTGACGCCAAGACGGCTGTAGAGGAATCCGTCACGCGACAGCTCCGTGCCGTTAAATTCAAACGGGCCGGAAATCGTAAGTTGGGTATTATTCTGAGACTGACGATGTTGATAGATCGCGATGGCGATGATGCCAACCACGATGATGAGCAATATTTTTTTCATATTCAAGTGAGTGAATTATCATTAATTAGTACGTTATAACATATCAACATGCATATCTTATTGCAATCATTCCTCATCCAACCATTGACGAAAATATTGATTTTTTTAAGGTGCTGTGAACTTAGTTCAATGGCCGCTCGCGTGGTTTTCGTGTGTTGCAAAAGCAGACATGCATGATATTCAACTCACGATATAAGATGATACAGGTGCTTGAGAAGCATAATCGCTGTGGAGGTTCATGGCGATTGACCGGTTGCCGGATTTAGTGGTGTGTCGGAGAGATTGGTCCTTTGGGTGACATGAGGTTTTCTATTTTATGCGAGTGATATCTTAATCTTGACGGGTTGTATGATGCACAATAGCTTTGCCGCTCTGTGCCATTGATGCACGCGCCACAAAAGTGTCCAATTAAAAAACATCTCATAAAACTCAGTTCGAGAGCTTTATGAGAGAAATACAAATTCACGTCACTTCATCTGACATGAATTATCTAACATATCAACTGCACTTGAATACTTATCATCAACAACGAATTTAACAATCGCGTTACTGTCTGATTTCTTCCAGAAGATAGTAAATCCTTTATATTCTTGAGAAAACCATCTATCTGTTTTTCTTATTTCATTACATGGGACGCTGACGTTACTAGCCATTGACAAGAGTGACATCTCCTTTGATACGATGTCCTCTTTAAAATTAGATATTTTATTTTCAAAATAAACACTAGATAATGCAGCACCAATACAAAAAGATGCGACTAAAGACAATAAAGCAATACCGAATTTCATAATTTCTCCAAGTCAATGAAAACCGGAGTCCCCATTGGCGTCCAGTTAAACAGCATTCTAGCATTTATTTCTGACAGCCTTACACAACCATGTGGTGACACCAATAGCCTGAAGGTTATATAGTGCACATCTACCTGAAAAGGGCTGCCACTACTGCCCCACTCTAGATTTAATCTTCCCGTAAATATTCCTCTTCTGAAACGGTAATCAGATCATGCAGAAAAGTCAGCACATGTATAACAGTGAAGCGAAACTATCTCAAAAAATAGAACAATATAAAGCCGATCCATGACGCAATTAATAACATCCAAGGTAGTGGTGATACCTTTGTTTCAATCTTGGTTTCTACTAATGTCACTTGCTCATCGTCTTGGCGTCTGGCCTTTGATTTCTCTTCTTGCTTTTTAGCTTTGTCGGCAGCTCTTGCCTTAGCTTTTTGTTGTTTCTTGTAAAGAGCAATACCTTTTTCAATACCTTGAGCGATACGTTGTGTCTCCGCTTTCTTTTGACCAGGAAGCTGTGTAGCTCTAGCGATATCCATCGCCTCTTCCTTCGTTTTTTGTGAGGGTTCTATTACTTGTTTTTTATGCATAATTTAATCTTTCCATATCGGAAATTAACGCTTTAACAGCACAAATATCCATTCGCTATATTTGGCACATGATGGCCAGTGTAGACCACTGATATTTTAATAAAACAACCAGAATACCAGTATTGATTGTCTCTCTAAAGTCTTCATCGCACCATCCGCAGGCAATCCGCGTTGTCGGGATGGGTCATCAATTCTTTCTGGGGTAGAGATAAGATGGCACGCCTATACTCAGCTTCAGTTCCTCAGTTTTTTGCTTATTCTCCAGAAAATCCCGATCCAATTTATCCAGATCAAATTATACTCTCTCCGTTATAATCCAATCTGGAAAGAGATTCGGGATAGTCGCTCAATTATTCTTTGTGCTACGACCCACCATTTTTCTTGGGCTTGTAAGGTAAAAATGAAGAATCACATAATCATGCTGACTGTTACCGCCTTGATGGCAGGATGTGCCACAAAAATCATTGATCATTCCGATGATATTGCTCCGGAATGCTACAAAGTCGCCATGCCTTCATTCCTCTATCAAGCTCGCTGTGCCGATCTTTCAGCCACAATATTCGGCAATAGTTCCATCTGTACAGGCATACAAGCGTTTGACCCATCAGAAACATATTGGAGCGCCAGCGCAGAGCGGTATATTTACTTTCCTTCATCTTGGGCAGAGTATGAAAAAGACATCGATTCATGGAACACCAAGCTTTTCTTGCGCCTGCTATTTGAAGATCAAAGAAAAGCGATTGCGCCAATACCAACAGGAACAAAAATACGAGTAACCGGAATCTATGACTATCCTCGTGGGGAGCACGGCCATATTCTTATCGTGAAAGCAATGATTGACAGCGGTCCGAACCAAGGCACAGAAGTCGAGTTAAAAACCCCCTACAGTTTTGCAGATAATGGGCCCGATTGGATTTTTCGAAATTCTGACCAGCAAGGACCGCGCTTAACAAGCAATCCAAAATATTTGAAACCATGTCCGTAACATCTGGTGAGCGTGTATGGTTCCTTGATTTATTGAAGTCCTGAATTCGGCATCATCCCCCTTATTTCTCACCTTGCCCGGCTATCGTTTTGGCATGCTTAAAGACCTCATTGATATAAGGATGCGGGCTTTTAGAATCGGCCAGTCGCACCAGCACGATTTCCAGTGGCTCGCGATAGTCCGACCAAATGTGTATCAGCCTGCCGTCATCGATATATGCCTTTGCCACGGAATATGGAATACAAGCCACGCCATTGCCATGGATCGCCATCGGCAACAAAGATTCGGAAATGGTGGACTGGAAAACAACCGAGAGTTTTTTGGCCTGCGGTGTCACATTCAACAGTGGTAAAGATAACTCCAAAAGCTGAGATGACGGGGCATACGTCAAATGAGGAATCGATGCGTCTTCCAGCAATTCGAGAGGAAACGAAGCGCCGCACACCCACACCAACGCATCATCTGCCAGTTTTAACACCTCAAATTCATCAGATTCGAAATAACGTGTCGCCTGATTGCTTTGATAAAACAGCAAACAGTCTGCCCGCTGAGATTGTAATGCAGCCTGATAACCGGTCACCGAGCGTACTCCTGAATCAATGCTACTGACCAGCGGTGTCTTCATATAACGCAATACTTGTGTAAACCACTGCGGGAAAAAGTTACAGGCCAAAGTATGCAAAGATGCAAACACCATCGGGTTCGGCTTATTGGCCACCATCTCTTCACAGCGTTCCGCCATTTGCACCATTTCAGCGGCAATGGGATAAAGCCGCTTCCCCTCAGGCGTTAACTTGACCGGCGTCCGGCTTCGGTCAAACAATTCGACATTCAGATGCTGCTCCAGCTGCTGAATTCTGCGACTAAACGCAGCCTGAGAAGATGCATTTAATTGAGCAGCCAACGAAAATTTTTGGCAATCGGCTAACGTGATAAAATCCTTCAGCCAGCGAACATTCATCCTTCAAATCCTCTATCCTTACATTATCGAAATTTTGCATAAGTGATGCAAAATACAAGACATCAAATGCTTCCAATCAGTATAGATAAACACATAAATTGTAATTAAGGAAAAGGAAAATTTAATCAAAACTCAACAGAAGTGTAATAAATAAAAGGATTTATTATGAGACTAAAATCAATAGCAATTGTTGCATACGGGTTATTATCCGTTGGTTTCTCAACGGCCAGTTATGCAAATCTTAAAGATGATGTGATTCAACGTGGTACGCTGAAATGTGGTATTTCAAGCGACAAAATGGGCTTCTCATACATCAATGACCAAGGTAAATGGGCAGGCATGGATGTGGACTACTGCCGGGCAGTCGCAGCAGCCGTGTTAGGTGACCCGAAAAAAGTTGAATACATTACAACCACATCCAAAAACCGCTTCACTTCTCTCGCTTCCGGTGAGATTGATATTTTGTCTCGTTCGACAACCTGGACCGTTTCTCGCGATGCCAAACTGGGTGCTGATTTTACCACGATCTGGTTCTACGACGGTCAGGGTTTCATGACACGCAAATCCCTCGGAATTAAATCAGCAGCCGAGCTCAATGGCGCAACATTCTGCCTCTCTCCGGGAACCACCTCGGAACATAACCTTGCTGACTACTTTGGCTCCAGAGGCCTGACTTATCGTTCTGTTGTCTTTGAAAAGACAGAAGAACTGTACGCTGCCTATCAAAAAGGTCGTTGTGATGCTCTCACCAATGATGTTACAGGATTAGCGGCGCGCCGGACTCTGTTTAAAGATCCAAACCAGCACGTTATTCTCCCGGAAGTGATTTCCAAAGAACCGCTTGGCCCTTATGTTAAACAAGGTGACAACGAATGGCGTGATATCGTCACAATGGTCGGTAATGCACTGATCGAAGCAGAAGAGTTAGGTGTCACGCAACAAAACGCTGAAAAACTGGCTAAGTCGTCACCCAAGCCTAAAATTAAACGTCTGCTCGGGACTGAGGGAAATCTGGGAACTGATTTAGGCCTGAAAAATGACTGGGCGCTGAAAGCGATTGAAGCAACGGGGAACTACGGTGAAATCTTTGCCCGCAATGTCGGTGTCAATTCCCCCCTGAAATTTGAGCGTGGTGCGAACGCCCTGTACACCAACGGTGGCTTAATGTACTCCCCACCTTTCCGTTAATCTTCTTTAACCGCCAGCTTGCGCTTGCGTGGGCTGGCCTACCATGGACAGGTTGGAATTACACATGAAATTGCCCAAAATAACCCTGAACGATGGGGGTCAAACCCTACTCTTAATCATAGTCACACTCTTATTTTGGTACTTAGGCACCAACGCTTCTGAAAATATTTCTAAACTCGGCATTACCACGGGGTTTGACTTTCTGAGTGAGCGTGCCGGTTACGACATCTCGTTTAGCCTGATCGATTACAACCAAAATGATACCTACTTAAAAGCCTACTTTGTCGGTGTTGCCAACACATTGCTGGTGTCATTTTTAAGTATCATTCTGGCAACCGTCATCGGCTTTATTATCGGTGTCGGCCGCGTTTCGAATAACTGGGTGATCAATCGCCTATGTCGGGCATACGTGGAGCTGATTCGTAATGTACCACTGGTGGTTCAGCTCGTTTGGTGGTATGCCCTGTTTCTCAGCTTACCAGCGATTCGCAACAGTATTCAGCTGGGCGATAACATCTACCTTTCGAACCGTGGATTAGCGATTCCCCACTTATCGCTCGGAGGCTGGGGCGGTTATGTATTTATCGCACTACTCGTCTCGTGTTGTGCGGCATTTGTCTATCGCAGGGCGGTGATCAAAAAGGTTCAGTGGGTCGGTTTTAACCCGGTGTTGTGGCCCCGACTCGTGGCGATCATCGTATCATTACCCCTGATTGTGTTTCTCTTTACCTTGCTCACCGGCAATGTGGATTACAGTACCCCTAAACTGGCCGGATTTAATTTTCAGGGCGGCATGATTGTGATTCCGGAACTGGTCGCCTTGTGGATTGCGCTCTCGGTTTACAGTGCCAGTTACATTGCTGAAATCGTCCGCGGGTGTATTCAGTCGATTGCTAAAGGCCAGCACGAAGCCGGTAAAGCGCTCGGATTTAACGATTCAGTCATCATGTGGAAATTGATTGTGCCACAGGCGATTTATCCGATGGTGCCGCAAATCACCAGTGTTTACCTGAACATTATTAAGAATTCATCACTGGGTGTCGTGATCGGCTTTATGGAACTGGTATCTTCCACCGGCGGAACCACCTTAAACAATACCGGACAAGCCATTGAATGCATTCTGATTGTGATGGGAACCTATTGTGTCTTTAGCTTGGTGATCAGCTTACTGATGAACTGGTACAACTCACATGTTGCGGTAGGGAAATAACATGCAAAATAAAACTATCATGGCATATATTGAGCCTCGTCCGGCCATTCAAGTCAAAGCCGGATGGCAAAAATGGTGCCGTCAGAATTTATTCTCTTCGGTATTCAATACTTTTCTCACCATCGCAGGCTTATTGTTTGTTATCTGGCTGGTGCCGACACTGCTGAACTGGTTTATTTTTGATGCCACATTTGTGGGCACATCACAGGCGGACTGTGTGTCCGGCGGCGCCTGTTGGCTCCCTGTGGTGAACCGGATTGAGCTGTTCACCTATGGCATGTATCCGGAAGCGCAACAATGGCGCGTCGATGTCGCCTTTGGGCTCGCGGCTATCGCGATCCCGATGCTGTATATCAAACGCTTTAATAAGATTGTGATGCTTTGCTATATCGCGGTGTTGCCTTTTGCGATGTGGATGCTGCTCAAGGGTGGAAATTTTGGTTTAGAAACCATCTCGACAACGAAATTCGCCGGCATCATGCTGACGCTGTTTCTGGCAATTTTCGGCATGGTGTTTGCCCTGCCACTCGGTATTCTTCTTGCTCTGGGACGCCGTTCAGAACGACCGATCATTCATTGGCTCAGTGTCGCTTATATTGAGTTGGTTCGCTCTGTACCTGTCATCACCTTGCTGTTTATGGCCTCGCTCATGATTCAGTTGTTCTTGCCACCGGGCCAAGAATTCGATGTGTTACTGCGTGTGGTTGCGGTCTTGGTACTGTTCACCGCGGCCTATATGGCGGAGACAATTCGCGGCGGCCTGCAATCCATTCCGCAAGGACAATTTGAAGCGGCGCAAGCCCTTGGTTTTGGTTACTGGAGAATGATGGGACAAATCATTCTGCCGCAAGTTCTGAAAAATGCTATTCCACCGTTACTCAATCAGTTTGTCGGAATTTTAAAAGAGACAACGCTAGTGATGATCGTCGGTGTATTAGACATTGTCGGTGTTGCTTCCAGCACGCTCTCGAATGCGAAATGGGTTGGATTAGAAAATGAAATGTACGCATTTCTGGCCGTGTTTTTCTTTATCTGCTGTTTTTCACTCTCTCAATACGCTGCTCATTTAGAACGCCGCTTAAAATAATGCCCTTTTAGGAGAAGTCACACATGGAAGTCATCAACACCAAAAATTTAAACAAGTGGTACGACTCATATCATGCGCTGCGCGATATTAATCTCAGCGTGAGGAAAGGCGAACGCATCGTCATTTGCGGCCCTTCCGGCTCAGGAAAATCAACGCTGATCCGCTGTATCAATCAGTTGGAAAAGCACCAATCCGGTTCGCTCAGCGTATTCGGTCAGGAAGTCAGTGACACCCCCAAAGACCTGATTGAACTGCGTAAGCAAGTGGGCATGTGTTTTCAATCGTTCAACCTGTTCCCTCACCTCACCGTGCTGGAGAACTGCGTCTTACCCCAGACGGCAAACTTAGGCACCAAATCGTCAGTTGCGATTGATAAAGCGTTAAGCTTGCTGAAAAAAGTGAAGATCAAAGAACAAGCCAACAAATACCCGACTCAACTTTCGGGGGGTCAGCAACAACGGGTTGCGATTGCCCGCGCTCTGTGTATGAATCCTGAGGTGATGTTGTTTGATGAACCCACCTCCGCGCTCGACCCGGAAATGATCGCGGAAGTGTTGGATGTGATGACTGACCTTGCCAGTGAAGGGATGACCATGCTGTGCGTCACCCATGAAATGGGTTTTGCCCGCAAAGTCGCTGACCGTGTCATCTTTATGGATCAAGGACAAATCGTCGAAGAAAATCATCCGGAAGCATTTTTCTCCGCGCCGAAATCACCTCGTACGCGCGAATTTCTCAATCAGCTGATTCATCACTAAGGATGTCTATGTTAAACGAATATTCTATTGCGATTCACGGCGGCGCTGGTGCGATGTCCAAAGGTAAGCTAACCGCGGAACAAGAAGCAGAAATTACGTCGGTACTGAACAATATTATCGAAGACGCTTTAGCCAGCCTGAAAGAAGGTGCCAGTGCACTGGATGTGGTTCAGCTGGCCGTCAATATGCTCGAGGATTGCGTCTGGTTTAATGCCGGCAAAGGCGCTGTATTCAATCACGCAGGTACCCATGAACTCGATGCATCAATCATGTGCGGTAAAACTCTTGACGCCGGTGCGGTATCGGGAATTCGTTACAGTCCGAATCCGATTAACGTGGCCCGCGCAGTCATGGATCACTCACCGCATGTCTATCTGGGTGGTGAAGGTGCAGAACAGTTTGTGCGAGATATCGGGTTAGTCGAAGTGGATAACACCTACTTCTCCACAGAGATGCGCTATCAACAACTTCAATCCGCGTTGAAAGCACAGGAAGTGATTCTGGAGCCGACCCAGAACGACTATAAATACGGAACGGTTGGTGCTGTCGCGCTAGATAAACACGGTAATCTGGCTGCCGCCACATCGACCGGCGGGATCACCAACAAACAATATGGTCGTATCGGCGATTCACCGATTATTGGCGCCGGAACTTATGCCAACAATCAGACATGTGCCGTTTCAGCCACCGGCCATGGCGAGCACTTTCTAAGACATGTGGTCGCCCATAATATTTCTTCGCGCATGGCACTGGCAAACGAAAGTCTGGAACAGGCTGCCAACCATGTGGTTTTTGAAGACCTGAAAAGTACCGGTGGCAGTGGCGGCGTGATTGCGGTCGATCATCAAGGGAACATTGTCCTGCCATTCAACACCGAAGGGATGTACCGGGGCTGGGGCGGCTCAAACCAACCGGCACAAGCGAAGATTTACGAATAACCATTCACTTCGGTCCCACACTGGCATCATAAACCTTTCAATCGGCGTCAGACTTCCCTCTGGCTGGCGTCGGTTGTCCCCCTCATCGATTTATTCGCTCTCAATCAATTTGTCCCCCGCCTCACCAGAAGGCACACACGTTGCGAATTGTGCTTCAAGCCATTGCTGAAACTGTTGCTCTTGAGCTCCCGGGGCTTGTGATTGTCGCAATAGTACATAGCGATAACCGGACAACATAAAGCCAAATGGAGCGACCAGTCTGCCCTTTGCTAAATCATCAGCGACCAAGGGATATGAACCGATTGCCGCCCCCAACCCGTCAACAGCCGCTTGTAAGCAGAAATAAAAATGATCAAATGATTGACTGGCGCGGTTCCGGTGCAGGTCATGATTTGACAGACTTGACCAGTCTTCCCATGCACGACGGCGCGTCTCACTGTGAAGCAAAACGATCGTTGAATAATCATGTTGAACCTGATGCCAGTATTCAGGAGACAATACAGGCCCGACCCACTCTTCCACTAACGGATGGACCTCGTAGTTGGACGGGAGATCAAAATCATCACGACGAATCGCCATAGATAAGCCCGCCTCGCCCAAAGTTACCGGTCCGCCCGCTGTGGATAAGCGAATATCAACCCCGGAAGTCTGGTAATAATCAGCCAGTCTCGGCATCATCCACCGCATGGTTAATGTCGGCTCGCAGGAAACTTCAAGGTAGTCAACCGTGGCACTCTTTAGTTTATGAACCGCTGTATCTAACGCATCAAAAGCGACATTTGTGTACTGCTTAAGCAGCTCCCCCTCCGGCGTCAGCTTCAATCCCCGTCCTTGCTTATAAAACAGCGACTGAGCAAGGTGAGCTTCTAATAATTTGATCTGCTTACTGACAGCACCGTGCGTGATATGAAGTTTATCTGCCGTCTCCGTGAAACTGGCAGACTCTGCGGCGATGTGAAAAACATGAAAGGCTTTCAAATGTCTCATGAGTGAGTTTTTCTCACATAAAGTGTGCAATTTTTTCGATTATAACTTGCCTTCTGATCGTTACAATAATCTCAAATCAACTGAATGAGAGAACCGATATGGAGATCACAAGCTATATTATTTTAGGATTGTTAATTGTTATCAGCCCCGGTGCAGACTTTGTACTTGTGGTGAAAAATAGTCTGAGCAGTGGCAGAAAAGCAGGATGGTTAACCGGACTGGGCATTGGGGTTGGGGTCTGTATTCATATTACCTACTCTATCCTTGGGATTAGTCACTTATTGTCACAGAATATGGTACTGTTTAACATCATCAAATATGCTGGCTCAGCCTATTTAATCTACTTGGGGATCACTGGGATTTTTTGTTCAAAGCTGACCTTGAACCGTCAGGCAATATCCGGGCCCCGGCAAACGCACAATCCCCGCAAATATTTTACACAGGGCTTTTTCTGTAATCTGTTAAATCCGAAAACCATGCTGTTTTTTCTCAGTGTTTTTAGTCAGCTGGTCTCCCCGGATACGGATAACACCACGCCCGTTGCGTTGATTTATGGATTGTACATTTCTGTATTACATATGTTGTGGTTCTGCCTGATCGCGTTTCTGATCACTTCAGAGAAAGTATTAACCGTCTTCCAGAGGATTGGACACCGGATTAATCAGGCCTGTGGGGTCGGACTCATTGCCTTCGGTGCAACACTATCGCTCTCTCACTAACTATCACTCTCTCACTAATGAACCGGATGAAATGACAACCTATGACTTGTTCCGGGCATACACGACAATAGCAAACTCATCATTTCCGGCATTCATAGACTAATGTGAAATAGCCACTTATTTCATATCCATAAATGCGTAAAAAACAGAAATCAGGGTTGATATTTTATTTCAAAATAACATATGCAACATATTGAAAAAAATAGATTTGTAATAACTTGGTGCAGAATGTAACCGATTGCACCGCAATAAATCAAAAAAGTGTCTTTTATTAGCAAAATACCCAGATTTTCATGGCACGAATCATGCTGTATTGGCATTGCAGTATTTTTTCTATTAAAAGGACTTTCTGATGAAAAAAAGATATTTGGTTTCTGCAATCATGTTACTGACCAGCATGTCCGGTTATGCTGATAATTTACCCCACGTAACCATCTACGCGACAGGCGGAACAATTGCAGGATCATCCGCTTCAAATGTGGATAGCACAGACTATAAGGCTGGGAGTTTAGGGGTTGATAAATTGATCCACGCCGTTCCGGAATTAAAAGGATTTGCTGATGTAAGCGGCGTTCAAATTGCGAACGTCGGGTCTCCTGATATCGACAAAAAGACACTGCTGAATATGGCGAAAACAATTAATGCCGATTTAGCCAAGGATGAGACTCACGGGGTGGTGGTGACGCATGGCACAGATACATTAGAAGAGACGGCTTTTTTCTTAGATCTGACCGTGAACAGTAAAAAGCCGGTCGTCGTCGTTGGTGCCATGAGACCGGCAACAGCCATTAGTGCTGACGGTGCAATGAATCTATATGATGCGGTAAAACTTGCCAGTGTGGATGAAGCAAACGGCCGCGGTACGATGGTTGCGATGAATGACCGGATTAGCCCGGCCTACTACGTCACCAAAACCAATACGCACGCTGTAGAAACATTTCAGGCACCCGAGGCAGGTTATCTCGGTGGTTTTATCAGCGGGCAACCCTATTTTTATTACAAAAACACGCAGCCGATGGAAAAGCCACATTTTGATATCTCAGATGTCAAAGCGCTGCCTAAGGTCGATATCTTATATAGCTATCAGGATCAGGATGATTCACTGATTAAAGCCGCGATTAAAAATGGTGCAAAAGGGATTGTGATCGCCGGTACCGGCGATGGCTCAACGCCGTCCTGGATTCAGGATGCAATTAAAGATGCGATGAAGAAAGGAATTCCTGTCGTCGTGGCGAGTCGTGTTTATACCGGTTATGTCTCAACTCATGAAAATGCGATTGGGTCAGGGTTCTATAATCCACAGAAATCAAAAGTTATTCTAGAATTAGCATTAGCGAAAGGCGAATCCGTAGACGAAATTCGTAAATACTTTGCCAAGCTCTAAAAATAACTTTTAAATCAAATTGATATAATGACAAATAACCAAAATAAAAAGGATGGGTTTCCATCCTTTTTATTACCATTCTCACCATACACCCGATGCTTCGGCACAATTCAAATAATCAATCAAGACAAGATGATAGAGAAAGTAAGAAAATGTTGCGTGTGCCAATCAACACTCGCTGAACGTTAACCAAATTTTTATCTATTTATAACAGACAAAACCAAGATAATTTCATATGAAACATAAAAAACCAACCAGTAAAACCAACTAAACAACAAAAAAAACAGAGTAAAATTCCATTTTATCAGTTATTGCATATAAAACATGAATTTGAGTAGAAACTCAATTTTTTATCGCATAGACTTATTCTTGTATTGACTATAATTATAATCTCACGTCATTAATGGCTTCTTTTATACAACTGACCTTCAACTACTGACGTGCTAAGATGATGAAAAATATCTCAACCAAATTATTATTGATACCATTATTATTTTCCCTCGCTCTATTTAGTGTGCATACCTTAAATGGTATGGTTTCACGCGAAGTGATGAATCGATTTGAATCGGTATATCTGGATCGTGTCGTTCCATTAGCAGACTTGAAAAAGATCTCTGATTTATATGCTGTAAATTTGATTGATGCCGCCAACAAATATCATGTTGGCCTGCTGACAAAAACGCAACTCTACTCAAGCATTCCAGATGCAATGAGTCAGGCAAAGAGCATTTGGCAAGCTTACCTAAACACATCATTAACCGGCAAAGAAATAGCGTTAACTCAACGCCTGAATGCCAAGTTTCAAGAGATTGACTCAACGATTCCACAATTGTTAGTTCAACATAAGAATAATCAAATTGACGATACCACGTTGATCAAACAGCTTTATCAACTTATCGATGCCATGGGGGGAGATTTAACCTCATTAATTAATCTGCAGCTGAATGTATCGAATCAAGAATTTACCCTGTCACAAAGCGAATTAAAAAGCGCGACATTCTGGGGATGGGTGATTACACTCTCAACGTCATTGTTTGTCTCTTTACTCTCCTTTTGGTTTGCCAAAAGAGAAGTAAGAAATTTACCCAAAATCGTCGCATGGTTAAAATCGCTTGCTGAAGGGACGGTCAGCCGGGAAAAATTACCGTTGAGCAACAATGAGCTCGATAGTATATCCGCATCGCTAGATACCTTATCGGCCCAGTTATCGAGTGTGGTTTCAGAGAGCCAGCATGTGATGCATGCCATCAAGATGAAGCAAGATCAATCGCTACAATTGGTTGAGCAGAACCGGACCAACTCCTTTGAGGAACTCTCTTCGGTTGAACAAGTGGCGACCGCCTCAGCAGAACTGGCATCGACGGCCCACGATGTCGCAACCAATGCGGTTAAAGCCGAAGAAGCGGCTGCGCAAGCCAATCACATCATCGGCTCCAGTCAGTCGATTCTGAACAACTCGACGCAAACCACCGAAGAAATCAGTGCTTCGATTCTTGATGCGAAAGAGATCGTCAACCGACTGAGAGAATATTCAGAAAACATTAATACGGTTGTTGAGGTGATCAATAATATCTCTGAACAAACCAATCTATTAGCGCTCAATGCTGCAATTGAAGCTGCGCGTGCCGGCGAACATGGCCGAGGTTTTGCGGTTGTCGCCGATGAAGTGAGAGCGTTAGCCGGAAAGACGCAGAAGTCCACCATTGATATTCAGAAAATCATCTCACAACTGCAAGAGCAATCCCTGCTTGCCGATGATTCAATGAGTCAAAATGTTGAATTGATGGTTTCCGCGAAAACCGCAACAGAGGAGTTAGCCCGCTCGTTTGAGGTTATCTCTGCGGAAGTAACTCAAATTACCGAAGTGAATGCCATTGTGGCAACCGCTTCTGAAGAGCAAAGTGCTGTCACTCAGGATATCTCAAAACAGCTTGAAGAGATTAATACGCTTGTACAACAGAACATTAAGGGTATTGAAGAGAGCTCAAAATCAAATCAGGATGTGAGTCAACTCGCTGAACAGCTACACACCAAGCTCTCTTTCTTCAAAGTAACACAATAATTGCCGGCAAAGTGCTACGCTTTTAGCGGTATCTGTCCTGCACAAAAATGCCACCGGTTCAACGGTGGCATTTTATTTGAGTGTTAGAGAGATCGCCTGACCGACTAACCTCACCAATCTATCGGCTAAGCGACGATATCTCACCTGTTACGGTCATCAATGTAACACCTCTGATGATTACCCTTCGCGGGTTTTAAATGATTTCAGAATCGAACGAATTTGAACTAAAACCACCACAGCAAAGCAGGTCGCAAGTACCATTGACACCGGACGCTCAACGAAAGCCAGAATATTCCCGTCCGATTTAATCAGCGATGAGAGTAAGTTTTTCTCCAGCATCGGCCCCAGAATCATCCCTAATATAATCGGAGAGATAGGATACTGCGCACGTTGTAATAAATATCCGACAACCCCCATCCCCAACATAACAATGATTGAAGAGAGTGAATTATTAATCGCAAACGAACCCACCGTACTGAAAATAATAATAATCGGATACAGGATCGCTTTATCAATAAAGATCACGCGTTTAATGAAATTCACCACAATTGTCGCTAACGGAATCAACATCAAGTTGGCAATGAAAAACAAGATAAATACCGCATAAAGTTTCTCGGGATGGAATAAGAACAGGGTTGGCCCGGGGTTCATATCCTTCATATACAAAACACCGATAATAATCGCAGCGGCAGAATCGCCGGGGATCCCAAAGACCAGCGAGGGAATCCAACTCCCGGCCAGACTGGCATTGTTACTCGATGATGCATCAATAATGGCTTCTTCCGAACCTTTACCGTACTTCTCCGGGGTTTTGGAAAACTTTTGTGACAGCGCATAGGAGATCCATGCGGCGATGTCAGCACCGGCTCCCGGCAACGCCCCGATCAGTGTTCCCAACACGCTACTACGACCGATATTGAGCTTGTAGCGCCACATGGTTTTCGGTATTCCCTTAAACAGATTAAAGCTCGACTGAGTCGGGATCACATCTTGTTTTTTACTGGTAATCCGGCCCGCGTAGTATTCAATCGCACCGGAAATGGCAAACAGACCGATCATTGCAGGGATGAAACTGACGCCTTGCAACATACTCACCTGACCAAAGGTAAAGCGTGGCACACCGGTAATCTGATCATAACCGACACAGGCGAGGAGCAAACCAAGACATAATGTCATCATCCCTTTAACCGGTTGGTTCCCGACCACCAATGTTGCACAGGTCAGCCCCAGCAGTGAGAGCCATGTATATTCATAAGAGCTGAACTTTAAGGCAAACCGGGCTAAGGCCGGTGCAGCAAACATCAGAATAAACGCACCGATCACACCACCGATCACCGAGCTGGTCAGGCCAATGCCCAGCACGCGATTTAATTTGCCCTGCTTGACCAGCTCATTGGAGTCGGCAACATAGGCAGCGGAGGCTGGCGTGCCGGGAATTCTCAGCAATGCGCCGGGAATATCACCGGCATAGATGGATGATGCACCGATAGAAATCATCAGCGCAAGAGCAGGAATCGGATCCATAAAGAACGTAAATGGCACCATCAAGGCCACAGCCATCGTCGCGGTCAGCCCGGGAATCGAGCCGACGATAAGGCCGAACAACCCCGCAGCAATCACCGCGAGAATCGCGCTCATATCGATATACTGAAATGCTTCGATTAAAACAGACATATTCGCTCCTATGACCAGAAACCTTCAGGTAATGCAACCATCAGGATATGTCCGAAAACATAATAAATAATGCCTGAAGACAACACCGAAAAGACCAGATTCATTAATATTTTCTGAGGGTTACGCAAACACATCAGGCCGAATAACAACCCGGTCGCACAAATCAGAAAACCCAGATAAGAAATTAAAAAGGTAAATAATCCGATTGATACGATCACCAGCAGTAACGCCCGGATTTCTAAAGCCGTCAGCCGTAGTTTTTCTGGTCGCTGACGCAGGTGAATTACGGCATCCAGTACGGTAAACAGCAACAAAAAAGCGCTGAGAATCGTTGGCATATATCCCGCGCCATAAGAGCCGATACCACCATATTGCTGGATACTGGTAATAAGTATAAGCAGGGAAAAAATCCCAAGGATAAATTGGGAAAGCGGTAATGAACGCATAAGTTACCTACGTTTTTCTGAGAGCCTATATTGATTACACATCACAACAGGCTAAATACCCCGGGCGGAAACCAAAGTCACCGCCCCTAGATTATTTCAACGGATGGGATTACTTCAGCTTATTGATGAGTTTTCCGTATTTCTCATCTTCCGACTTCATGAAGTTCCCCAAATCTTTACCGTACAATGGGTATACTTCAAACCCTTGCTTGGTGGCAAAATTCTGGAGTTTCCCTTCTTCAAATACGGTTTTCATCGTCGCAATGAGTTTTTCCTGCACATCGTGAGGAATTCCGGCTGGCGCCACTAAAGCATTCCATGTTGAAAAACTGTATTTATACGGTGTGACCTGCTGGAAGACCGGGATATCTTTGTACAGTCCGGTATTGGTTTCGGCCATGGTGGCTAAGTTTTTGACCATCCCGGCTTCAACCATACTTTTCGCTTCGCCCGGAGAAGACGTGGTAAAGTCAATCCCGCCGGAAACCAGCTCCATCAACGCAGAACTTGAACCTTCAGAAGGCACATAAGTGACAGAATCGGTCGGAACGCCCATCGCATCCAGCATCCCAATCAGGTTTAAATGCCAGCCTGAATTGAGGCCGCTTCCCGATGCTTTCAGTTTACCCGGATGCTTCTTGATGTAATCCGTCAGCTGATTCACATCTTTAAATTGGGAGTTGGTTGCGACCTGAATCCCACCGAGGTTCACAGCCAATCGCGTGATCGGGGTATAGTTCTGATAGTTCAGATCCGTCATCCCCTGATGGTGCATCATGGCGATTTCAACGGTTGCAACACCCAGCGTATAACCGTCGGGCTTGGCTTTTGCCATTGCATCATGTCCGACAACACCGGCACCACCAGTGCGGTTTACCACGTTGACATTGACACCGAGTTGCTCTTGCAATCCTTCTGCCACCAAGCGGGCGACCGTATCGGTGTTACCACCGGCACCCCATGGGACGATAATTTTAATCGGTTTATCCGGCCACGCAGCCATAGCACTGGTTGAAGCCAATAGCGCAGCGGTAATCAGACTGATTTGTAGGGGATGTTTCATGTTGGCGCTCCTGTAATATTATTGATTCGTTCAGGTAAAGGTTCAGGTAAAAGTCGTTCTGTAGACGACTTAATCGAATGTTTTTATGGTTGTCCGGTATGCTTGTGCAGAGGCCGCGATCTGATCGAGAATGACACTTAAGCCCCAGTATTTCTCTAACACATCATCATTTGTCACCCGGCTGTGTACTGAACTGAATGTGCCGAGGCGCTGATGAAAGACTTTGGCATTTTTCGGATAACCCAGAGTTTCAGTGACGGCACTCAGAGAAAGGAACCACGAGAGCTGCTGGGCAAATTCCGGGGCTTGAGATGCATGGTGATAAAGCCAGTGATACAGATCCGGATGGAAATTGGTAAAGACGCCACTAAAGCCTTTCGAGCCATGCTGCATCGCTTCATAAGCAATCGCTGCATTGGCATTAATAATGGCCAGAGGTGATTGTTTGGTTAACTGTACCCGACGTTTTACCGTCTCCAGATCACAGCTCACATCTTTGAGCACCACAAAACGGCCGGAATCAGCGCAGAATTGAATCTCTTCATCGGTGAGTAACCGTCGATAAGGTGCCGGACATTCATATAGTCCCAGAGGCATGTCCGCCGGAATAGCATCCATCAAAGTATTCAGGTGGCTCAGGAAAGTCTGCGTCCCTTGATTGTCAGGATCGAGGCGATTGGTCACCAAAACCAAAGCATCAATCCCCGTCGCAGCCATCGCGGTCAACTCAGTGATTTGATCATCAATTGCAGGTGAAATATGGCCGGAAGAAATCACCGGTACCCGTCCGTTGGTGTAATCCACCACAAACCGGGATAATGCAACCCGTTCTTCAAGAGACAAAAATAGCATTTCACTTGACTGGCAGACGGCGAAGAGTGCATCGGCACCATTAGCAATGTACCAGTCAATTAACTTCTCTAACCCTTTATAATCAATTTCGTTTTGGTCGGTAAATGGTGTCAACATTACCGGTACAATGCCTTCAATCTTTTTCATCTTCTATGTCCTAAAAACATCTATGTCCTAAAAACATTCAGTTGGTTCGCTAAATGGCGACAACTGCGACTTGCTGTTGAAGCATGCGGGCTTCAACTAATGCATTATTCGGCATATTTGCCGCGCCTTCTCTCTCGACAGACAGGGAGGCAAACGCGGTCGCATAATATGCAGCCTGAGTCAGGCTTTTTCCCTTCGCCAGTGCGGCAGCCAGTGCACCGTTAAATGCATCGCCGGCTCCGGTCGTATCGACAACAACGGCACTGTAAGACGGGATATGGGAGCACTGCTGACCATCAAAAAGCACCACACCTTGCTTACCCATAGTAATAATAATGTTCTGTACACCCCGCTCATGAATAATCTGAGCCGCCTGTTTCGCAGACTCGACATCGGTAATTTCTACCCCCGAGATTTGCGAAGCTTCCGTTTCATTGGGCGTAATAATGTCTGTATTGGCAAAAAAACGGTCTATTTGGGGTAAATACGGCGCAGGGTTAAGAATCACCGTGACGTTTAACCCCTTCGCCAATTTCATTACCCCGTCAATGGCATCAAAATTGTTTTCTAACTGGACTAACAGCACTTTTGATTCGGTTAAATACGGGATCAGTTCTGCAACTTCTTCATCCGTGACCAGCAGATTCGCGCCCGGGCAAATCGCGATGAAGTTCTCACCGGCATCATTGACATAAATGACCGCACTTCCCGTTGCAGCCTGATCGGTCTCATAGATTGAAAAAGACTCCATTCCACAAGCATCAAAATGATTTTTCGCAAACTGACTGAACTGGTCTTTGCCGACCTTCGTCGCAAAATGCACCCGGGCACCTGCCGCATGAGCAGCAATCGCCTGATTCGCGCCTTTGCCACCCGGTCCGAATGTTGTATTTTTAGCCACCAGCGTTTCTCCGTTTTTCGGAAAACGGTCAACCCGGGCAACAATATCAACGTTAAATGCCCCAAACACACAAACCTTACCGATCATGTCTGCGGATAAAGCGCGTTGAGGATTCACGGCACGATTGCGATGATGGGTGCGCATCAGATGGCTGATATCCAAACTTTTATCTTGTTGCAGTTCGTTCTGCAGCAGATGTTTCTTCAACGATGCGCCACCATGATGGCGAATCAGTACCCCATCCTGCTGAAGTTTCGACAAATCGGTCCGAATCGTTTCTTTCGTTACCCCAAGATGTAAGGACAAAAACTCAACGGTGGCCTGCCCCTGCTGGCGTAATAGTTGAATAATCCTTTCTTGGCGTAGTTCTTTGTACATATTACTCACCCTCGCATTTAAAATTATTCTAGGAACATCGGAAATAAATGGTGAGATAGGATTCAAACAAAAAACAAGTAAACAAAAACAAACAAAAATATCGTGTCCCGAATTGTTTAAATGTGATCTTTATCAATATAAACATGCAAACAATAGGAGAAAAATTGCGACAGGACATACAGGTTCAATCACTCAACAGAAAATCAGCCATCGATACGACTCGATATACTGAAGCCATCGACAAGGCTGAATACTCCGGGGACACCCTTCACCCTGTATTTAATCATGCTGAATTTGATCACGGCCCTGGGCTTTGGCCTGATAAAGCAATCGGTCTGCGCGTTGGACAATGGTTTCGGGATTATCATGCTGTGACATTTCGGTGACTCCGACACTCAATGTGAGTTTTAAGCCCTGATATTGCTCAGATAAATCACTTTGTCTCAGGCTATCCATCAGTCGGTTTAAAGCAATGAGAACCCCTGCCATATTGGTATCAGGGAAAAGTACAATGAACTCTTCTCCCCCCCAGCGACCATAAAAGTCACCTTTACGCCCCATCACAGAAACCAACTCACCGAAACAAGCTAAAACTTCATCCCCCACCTGATGACCAAACCGATCATTAATCGATTTAAAGTGATCAAAATCCATGATCGCAACCGTCAGGCTTTTGCTGTATTTCAGGGCAAATGTCATTTGATCCCGCAGTGCGTTTTCAATACAACTCCGGCTGGCAAGCCCGGTCAGAGAATCGGTATTGGCGAGCACTTCCATCTGATCATGTGCGGTTTCTAACGCGTTGAAATCCTGCTCACGGGCAACCTCATGCCCGACCCATTCGGCCAGTAAACGTAAGATCTCGATATCTTGGCGGATAAAATGGCTCGTCGGACAAATACTGGAAAAATTCAAAGTGCCGTAGCGCTCTCCGTCGACAAAAACCGGGGCGCCAAGATAAGCCTCAAGACCGAAGTTTTCAAAGCAAGGATGAGTGACGATCTCGCTTTCTGACACATGAGAAAACCCCTGCACATCATCAGCCTGATAAACGAGGCTGCAATAAGTGATACCTAAATCAAATATCATCCCCGGCGCTAACGCCTGATCCGGATGAACCGCTTGCTGAACCCGATATTCATTCCCGGATATTTTACTGAAGATACCGATAGGTAAGCCAAAATGGGCCGTGCCCAACTCTAAGATCGCCTGAATTCGCTCTTGAAATGTTAACTGTCTGGATGAGGTGATCGTATGCAGTCGATTGAGCGTTTCTTCAGCAGCCAGTCGTGCAGAATCATCCTGAATGATTGCCACAAAAAAAATCGGTTTCCCTTGGGCATTTTTGATCAGACCACCAGATGTCAATCCCTGAAAAGATTCGCCGGCAGCATCCATATACCGGACAATGTAAGAGTCATGTGAATCATTGGCACGGGTGTTGAACCGTTCCTGTCCCAGTCTGATAAAGTCATCTTGATCGGCATAGAGCAATGCGGTGCTCTGGTTGTAAATTTCTGCATGTGAGTAGCGGAACAATGTTCTGGCGGCCGCATTCATACAAACGACTTTTCGTTCCAGAGTTGCCACAACCACCGCCATATCGATATGCTCGAAAACGTGTGCCAGTGTCTGGGTATCTAATCCGGATAACATTTCGTTCGTCATGTCTGCACATCACCTCATCAGGGACTGAAAAATAACATCCTTTCAACAAGTATTGTTGATATAAGAGAAATGTCCATGACCACAGCGGTCGGGCCACCTCATTCCGCGAAAAACTCCGGAGAATGAGGTTTGACCCGACTCAATGTTCAAGATGACGCAGAACTCGTCTTCATCACATGCCCGGCCCGCCACCAGCGTAATGAATCAATCACGACAAAAAACAGTAAGCTCACGCCCATCACCGGCAGCGCAAACCCCAATAACACGGCAATCAAGACGACAATCACCCGGTATAATACCGGCATTGCCAGCCAAGTCTGCGACAACGTCTGGACAGGCGAGCCTGCGGCAGGACGACGTTTCCACCACATGCGGTACCCCCAAACCACCATCATACAAAGCGTCAGACCAAACGCTGCCAGTATTAGCTGATTCGGTAAACCAAACAGTACGCCCATATGGGCATCAATCCCCCAGCGGATCAGTTTGGCGATCAGAGGGAAATTGGCGAAATCAGCCCGGCTGGTGACCACCATCCGTTGGGCATCCACCGCGACACTATCCACTTGTGTCGGCCAAGCCCGGTCAATTTCCCGTACCAGCCATGCCTGATTCGGTGTTTTAGATGGCACGATTTCCAGTTTCGCCGCATCAATCCCAGCTTGTCTTGCAGCCAGAAGAACCCCGTCAAACTGCGCATCAAGGGCATGATTCACCGCCGTGGTGCTCTGGGGTTTAGCATGATGCTCAGCATGATCATGGTGACCGCCAGACAGGGTGCTTGCGTGTCCGGGTAAATCGCGGGAAACCGAAGGTGTCACCCATCCAATCGCCTGACGCCACTCCGCTATATGGCTACCGGCCCATTTTGACCACGTCAAACCGGTTGCGGAGATAAAAAATAGCCCTAAAGCAATCACTAACCCCGCCTGAACATGGCGGCGACGATGTCGGATATACACATTGCGGTGGTTAGCGCGCTGTTTCAGCCGCTTGTGTCGGTGTCTGGTCGTCCACCATAAAATCAAACCGCCCGATGCGGCGATCCATAACCATGACGCCGCCAGCTCACTGTAGGCTCGCCCCCACTGCCCCAACATCATATTCTGGTGTAAATAATCCAGTTTGATCCGCAGGGGTAAAATACCACTGGTACCGTAACTGGCCAGTTTGCCTCGTATCGCCAGTGTTACCGGATCGACAAATACGGTTTGCGACTCATAGCCGTATAACGCGGGGTCAATAAACATCACGCGCGTGGTATATCCCTCGCCGATCGAAGGACGCACGGCCTTCAGCTGTAAATCTTGTGGCAAACTTTCCCGTGCCGCGCGGATCTGTTCTGCCAGTGTATGAAACTCACCCCGATTCGGCGTCGTGAGCTCATGATGATATAAATGCTGCTCAATTTGTGGGGTGATGACATAAAGCGTTCCGGTTAAGGCCGCGATAAAAATAAAAGGACCGACGAAAATCCCCACATAAAAGTGCAGGCGCGCAATAAAAGCCAGCAACTGCGTTGCCGGTGATTTTGAAGACTGAACATTCATTGTCATTCTCTTTACCGGAATTCAGCACAACCAGAATCCCGGTAATATTTTAGATGTCATGAAAATATCCCTAAGCCGTACAGACTCAGGGGATGATTGGTTTTAACGGATTCATGAGAACGGCAAAATCGGTGGCGCCCGGGGGAGCTGGGTTTTACACCATTCCGAGCGTAATAAGAAAGGTTGAATCGTCACCCGAAGCCCCACCCATACAGCACGATGACAGGCCAGCTGCAGCGGCATATGGGTGAGTCCACTCATGTGGAGCAACAAAGAACAGTAGCCACACCATGCATGATGCAATGCGTGAGCATCTTGGTGACCGGTTGGAGCATGTGTTACGTGATGGGCAGCCATTTGCTGATGGTGATGCGTTGTGCGATCCATCATCATGGTTTGAGAAACGAGCGGAGCCATGTAGATCATCAGCATGGCAAATAACCCAAGCCAGGCAACCAATCGTTGCCACTTGAGCGTCAGCCTTGAATGACGATCAGGAGAGGAGCCAGCAAGATGAGAGCAACCCGATAAAATCACGACGTTTCATAAATGAGAATGAATCACAGTTCGATATATTAACACGCTTGTCAGAAAAAAGTAGCTCCCTCAACAAGACGAGTTCCATCAACAATACGATGATGTGGCGTGGATCTGTTTCGTTATGACCAACCGGATAAAAAGCGTTGACATGCGAATTTTTACATATATGATTTTTGATATATATGCTTTTTGATATATATGTTTTTTGATATGTGTGGATAACCGAATATTTGCGCGCCCGAACCATTGCATATCTTAAGTGCCTCACCATGCGCCGTACATGTCATTTTGTCAGTCATGATCGCCGTGGCAAACGAGTGAGTTACGGTCTCAATCCGGATTTGTCATCAAGTTGATACAGACAGGTGTGAGTGAAGAGATGATGTGAGCAAAAACATAAATTTGAATAAATATGAAACAGAGGCCACACTATTAGAGTCGGTATTCTAAAAGGTTTGTCCGCAACGCGCTGCCGTCATTGGGGGGATCGTTCAAAGAACGACAATGAACAGGCAGCGGTTGCGGACAATATTTTAACTGATATGCATAAAAACATCATGCTTAATTATTTTTTTATCGGTTCGAAGCCAAGACTCAGACCCTATTGACTTCGTCAAAAATCAATCTCAACCATATAAAATCACTGTGCCCATAGATTCGGACTACCAAAGTGGTCATCCAGTTCCCGACTGAACCAACGTCCGTTAAGCACATGATGTAGCAAATAGACTTTACTCTCTTGGCTAATGGTGTGGTCATCCTCAATCATGGCGATCACATCTTTAACTGTAAAGGTCGGTTCACTCCGATAGGCAATCGCTGCATTGTGGTTCGCATCCATCATATAAACGGTCTGCCCTTTATCTTCACGTTTCAGATTCCACGGATTCCAGCGCGTCGTGTCAGAAAAACTTGTATGACCGGTTCGGATAAATGCTTCCAGATGACGCTTAAATAATGCGCCTAAAGCTTTCGCACCCGGAGAATCAAATGCCTTGCCTAAATATGGTTTACGGAAGTGATCATCCAATAGCGGCAGGAATACTCCGTGAAATGCACCCAGATCTTTCATCTGGGCTCCGACAACGGTCGGATCCGAACCGTAGTCAAACTCACCAGCGTAAATGGGTGCCCGGAAATGAGCTGCCATTTTTTGTGCAGATTGAGCAACATTAAACGACCGATACAACATACCACCGTAGCGATAGACAAACCGATAGGCATTGACCCGTTTCGGATCTGCGGCCCAGTCTTCTTTCTGGCTGAAATAAGGATCTCCTAACGCAAAGAAAGAGAACTCATCATGCCCCGTCAGCATCATGGTCGGGACTTCATTATAACGATGCGTTGCAAATCCCTCTTGCGGTAATACCGTGCCATCACGATAGAGATGCGGGAACACGCTCATTCGAATCCCCGCGTTTTGCATCAAACGGGCAATCCGCTCCGCAGGAAGCTCCAACAGATACTTTTTGACTGCCGGTGTCGGTTGCGCTAACCACGCTTCAGCAGCTTGCTGATCCGGCTGAATGCCATCTTCGACGACCAGCCGGGCAAACGCACGGCGAAAAACAATCTGGCTGGCTTCAACCGATGATGTGGTCATCCCACCGCTAAATACAATCGCATGCTCGAACTTACCGGCAAACAACGGCGAAATCAGCATGGCCATCACATCACGTCCACCTGCTGAAAAACCGGAGACCGTAATATTGTCAGCCTGTCCGCCAAACTGACTGATATGATTACGAATCCAGTCCAGTGCCCGCGCCTGATCAAGTAAGGTAAAGTTACCGGAAGCCTGAACCGCATCATCCGATTTCAGCACAGTCAGTGGATTAAAACCCAACGCTCCCAGACGGTAATTTAAAGTCACAATAACAGCATTGATATCAACAGCCAGCTGGCTCGGGTCAAACTCATCAGCCCGCCCACCCTGATTGTTGCCGCCATGAATATAGAGCACAACCGGCAGTTTTTTTTGCGTGTTCGGCCGATAGATATTCAGATTCAGGCAATCTTCATTGCCAATCACTTCACCAGATGAGACCTGAGGACAAAGATGACCTTGCTGATCGGCCTGAAAAGACTCATGACTGGCCTTTGGCGGCTGAGGCAATTGCCAACGCAGTTCACCGACCGGCGCCTGAGCATAAGGAATTCCCAACCAACGATTGGTGCCGGATTGAGAGTCCGTCACACCAGTGATAATGCCCTGCTTTAATGTTACTTTTTCTGTATAAGCAAAGGCAGACGTCGCGCCCAATGCCAATGATACAGAGAGTAAAAACGTTGATAATTTACCAATAGATTGATTCATAGCATTCATTCTCATCCAGTGGGGGATCACAGTCGATTGATTGCAAGTGGTGATGACATTCAAAACAAAAAAACCGGCCGGCTTCAATCAGGAAGGAAGCGACGCCGGTTTTGCCTTCAGAGAGCCCCTGAAGTAACAATCCATAAGATTCAACGACAATAATATAAATAGCGGATAACGTCTATTTATCCGCGCATAATTTTGCACAAAGTGTTAAGCACCCATAAAAAGTGCTTTGAAATCAATTAATAATGACAGAATTATCATCTACCTAAATCAATACCGTTCGATAAAGACGGAAACTTATCTTTTAAATCCGCTCTTTCAGCCACTGCTGACGTTGCACTGAGGTCATAAATGTCCAGGCAATGAAACGGCTGTTCTTCTGTCCTTGGTTCATTTCCACGATTTGGATCTCCTGCACACCGACTTTTTGTAGCTGTTTCTGCATCCAACGTACATTGTCTTTCTTAGAGATCAGGGTGGTAAACCAAAGAACTTGCTCAGAAAATTCACGACTTTCCAGCGCCATGTTCTTAATAAAAGCTGCCTCTCCGCCCGGGCACCAGAGCTCAGCTTTTTGTCCGCCGAAATTGAGCGTCGGCTGAGAGGAATGATGTTTACTGACTGCGTGGCCGCGCTTCACACGGTTGGCATTCAGGTTATTCAACTTTCGCCGAGTGCCTTGTGCAGCCGCTTGCAATGACTCATGAAATGGCGGGTTACAGGTGGTGATATGATAACGCTCCCCCGGCTGGATAATGCCTTTAAACAAGCAGCGGCTGTCTGGCTGTAACCGACATTCAACCTTACCCTGAAGTACCGGATTACTTGCAGCGATACGCTTGGCATTCTTAATTGAGACCGGGTCGATATCACTGGCGGTGTACTGCCAGCCATAGTCGCAGACACCGATGATCGGGTAGATACAGTTCGCACCGACGCCGATATCGAGCGCTTTGACCTGAGCCAATACGAGATTCGGCTCATGACTCATCAGGTCTGCGGCGCGATGAATATAATCTGCCCGACCGGGAATCGGCGGACAAAGGTAGCCTTGTGGAATCTCCCACGCCGTCACCTGATAATGGCGGCTCAATAATGCTTTATTCAGTTGTTTCACCGCCAGCGGATCAGCAAAATTGATCGTCTGTTCACCCTTGGGATTGCGCATGACATAATTTTTCAGTTCAGGTAGCGCTTTGACCAGTTCGACAAAATTATAGCGTCCCTGATGCTTATTCCGCGGGTGCAACCCCTTGGAAGCACTCACTTTCTTGACGCGAACATCAGATGACAGTTTCGTTGGTACCGGGGATTTAGCTTTCTTTGTCGGCTTACTGTTTGGGCTCATATGACTCATATGGGTTGGGAAAAACGCGTTATTGTCCCCTTTTTTCATCCACGTTTCCAGAATTGCACGATTGCCGTAGCTCATGGGCGGTTGTCACTTTGTATATCCTCTCGCTCATCATGATATTGATTCGATGAATCTCTCTTAAGCCGTTCTTAAGTTTACTGACTCATAATCAGTCGGGTGAAAGACACCATCAATCGTGATGCAACAGGAGCATACATTATGTCCAAAACAACGTTGATCCGCCTGGCTACCTTACTCGCAACAGCGACAGCTTCTTCTTTGGTTTTCGCTGATCCGCAGTGTACTCAACAACCTGAATCATCCTGGATACCTTTTGCAACAGCCAAAGCACAGGTTGTTGAAATGGGATATCAGATTAAGAAATTTAAGAAAACCCATACTGGTTGTTACGAGCTTTACGGTTATGACGCAAACAAAAACCGAGTTGAGATTTACTACAACCCGGTTGATATGACGGTCGTGAAAGAGGAAAAAGATGACTAAACAAGCGTTCATTTGGGATATTGTCGTCCGCATCACACACTGGACAACGGCGGTACTGTTTTTATCCAATTACTTTTTGACAGAAGAAGGGAGTCCGCTTCACCAGTGGATCGGTTACACCGTTATCGCTGTCGTCGGGATTCGTTTGCTTTGGGGGCTGATAGCCCGCTCTCCGGCACGATTATCTGCATTCAAGCCTTCTGTTCCCGACGCATTGGAACACCTCAAAGAAGTACTGGTGACCAAAAAAGACCAACATATCGGCCATAACCCGGCGGGTGCAATCATGATCTGGCTGATGTGGTTTCTCATTCTGAGTACCGCCACAACGGGATGGTTATCTGAGACCGACTGGTTCTGGGGAGAGGATTGGATGATTGAAATCCATGAGTTCTTCGCCAATGCCACAATGGGTGCGGTCACCATCCACGTGTGTGCCATTATCCTGATGAGTAAGCTGACACAATTTGCTTACGTCAGAACCATGTTGTGGCGCCACAGAGACTAGCCAATCCCCAATTCAAAAGCCCCTTTGCATTCAGGGGCTTCTTTTCTCTCGACAAGAAGCACGTCTACGTCGTTCTATAGCCCGTCTCAAAATCATCTATGATGAATTTACATCACCAAGAGCTTGCTTCAAGTCATCCTCACTTACAGTTATGATACGTACACAGAAATACCATGATTAACCCGTTTCAATCCTCACCTTCACCAAGGAGTTCTCGTGTCCACTGTATTCCATTTCCGTGCCTGCCTGTTCGATTTAGACGGTACTCTCATTGATTCAATCGCAGCCGTTCATCGTGCCTGGACTGCATTTGCCACACGTCAGGATCTCGACCCAACCCATATTCTGCACCATATTCACGGACGCCCTGCCAGCGAATCCGTGGCCGAATTTATGATGGGTCAGCCTCAGTCTGAAATTGACAAAGAGATCGCTTGGTTAAAGGACGCCGAATCGCAAGATACCGCAGGAATCGTCCCGATAACGGGTGCAATGGATTTTTTGCATCAGTTAAACAACCATCATGTACCATGGGCGATTGTCACTTCCGGTAATGAATCCGTGGCTTACGCCAGAATCAAAGCGGCCAATATACCCCAACCAGAAATCGTCATTACCGCTGATCAGATTACTCGTGGAAAACCAGATCCTGAACCATACCAACTCGGTGCGCAGGCCCTCGGTTTGAAAGCAGAGGAATGTCTGGTGTTTGAAGATGCTATCGCAGGGGTACAATCCGGGCTGGCAGCCGGGTGTCCGGTTATCGGGTTGCTCACACAAGTCAAAGATGCACAAGCATTACAGGGCGTGAGTACCATTTCAGACTATACCCAACTGACACTTGAACAAGATAGCAAGGGATTCCGGCTGCATCTGCCGTTGTAACAACGGCGAAAAGCTGAGTCGATAAACGATGGATGGCAAGTCAATAGGACTTGTCATTATTTTATTTATAATTATTTGTTTTGATTCGTTTTTATTGATAAAACAGACTGTGAGTGAAACCTCAATCCAAAGATTTCTTAAATCGCATGGAGGCAATCACTAAGCCAAGCAAGGTAAATCCAATCATCCATAATGTGTCACGCCACAAATCGAAGAGATCGGCACCCCGGAGAACAATACCGCGAATCATCCGCATAAAATGCGTTGCCGGCAATACTTCAGCAATCCATTGTGCAATCACGGGCATTCCCTCGTAAGGGAACATGAACCCTGACAGCAAGATCGAAGGCAATAAGATAAACACCGTCATCTGCATCGCCTGTAGCTGGGTTGTTGCTATCGTTGAAATCATCAGCCCCAGCGTCAGACTGGCTGAAATGAATAATAACGTTCCCCACAAAATCTGACTGAGTGCCCCGTGAATCGGGACATCAAAAATGAGATGTCCCAACCCCAGAATAATGCACACCTGAATCAGGCCAATAAAAATATAAGGAATGATTTTCGCGACCATTAATTCCATCGGATGAACCGGCGTGGTGATCAACAGTTCCAGGTTACCGCGTTCCCGCTCGCGGACAATCGCGGCACTGGTAAACAGAATCATGGTCATGGTCAGAATCACACCGAGTAAACCGGGAACAATATTGACAGCCGAACGCCGGCTTGGATTGTAATAGAGCGCGACATTAAATGTTTGCGCCGGAGCCTGAGCCCGATGGCTCTGAAGGCCGAGTCCGCTGAGTGACATGTGCTGTAATCCCATCACTGCCGAACTGATCATCGTATCAGAACCATCAACGATCCATTGCCCCAACACTCGTCCCTGAGCAAGACGTTGATCGAGATCTTTTGGCAGAATCATTGCCGCCCGAATCACACCACGGTGAATCGCTTGTTCCGCTTCTTTGGCAGTTGCATACTGCTTGGTAATATCCACGACCTGAGTCACGCGCACCGCTTCGGTCATGATTCTCCCTGTCGTACTGCCACTCAAGTCAACCACTGCAACCGGGACATGACGAACATTGGTATTGATCGCATAACCAAACAAAATCAATTGAATCAAGGGGATCATCACCACCATGCCGAAGGTGATCCGATCCCGTGAGAGTTGGCGTAACTCTTTGAGCATCACGGCTTTCATTCGGTATAAAGCACTCACTGCCGCTTCTCTCCGGTAACACTGACAAAAACATCCTCCAGACAAGGGCGGACGACGGCAATTTCTGCATCTGCTAATATCGGTACCTGCGCTTGCAACCACGCAACCGGCGCTGCGACATCCTGCTCAATAAGCACGCGTAGCCGGATCCCCAATTGAGCAGCGGAGCGAACCTGAGCAAACGTCATTAAGTGTTCTTTTAATCCCCGGAGGTTTTCTGCCCGGACTTCAACCACATGTACCCCCATGTCACGCATGAGTTGCTCCGGTTCACCGTCAGCACAAATCCGGCCAGAATTCATAATCGCCAGCCGATGACAACGTTCCGCTTCATCCATATAGTGGGAGGTCACCAGAATAGTCGTCCCCTGTGCGGAGAGATCAAACAGTTGCTCCCAGAACTCGCGCCGGTTTTCCGGATCAACAGCTGACGTCGGTTCATCGAGAAATAACAGCTCAGGGTGGTGCATGGTTGCGGCAGCCAGAGACAAACGCTGTTTCTGCCCTCCACTCATGCCACTGACCCGTTGCTTGCGACGCTGATCCAGTCCATACGTCTGAAGCTGCTGATTGAGGCGCTGGTTGAGTTGCCGGTGCCCCATCCCGAAAATCTGCCCGATAAACTGCAAGTTTTCTTCCACCGTGAGATCATCGTAGAGTGAGAATTTTTGTGTCATATAACCGATTTTCAATCGCAGCTGTTCTGATTCCCGGGGGATATCCAGTCCCAGAACTTTCACCTGCCCTGACGTGGGGTGCAATAAGCCGGTGAGAACCCGAATGGTGGTTGATTTACCACAGCCGTTCGGCCCGAGAAAACCATAAATGGCACCTTTCGGGATCTGCAACCGAACATCTTCAATTGCAGTAAAATCACCAAATCGCTTCACAACATTTTCCGCCTCAATAGCATACTTTGTCACGGCTTGAGCCCTCCGAGCTCAACCTGAGCCGGGATGCCGGAAGGGAGCGATTGCGCTGAATCATCCAAATCGATTTCAGCCAAATACATCAACCGGGAGCGTTCTTCCTCTGTCAGCGCATAATAAGGAGTAAAAGACGGTTCAGCCGATACGCGACGAACTTTTCCCCGAAAGATCTTAGTAACGCCGTCAACATGAACATTGACCATCAGCCCGACAGTCAACTGAGTCCGATATCGTGCAGGTATATAAACCCGGGCATAAGGCACCCGGTCGGCTTCAATCACGGCAACCGCCTGATTGGCAGCCACCCGCTCGCCAAGTCGATAAGGCAGGCTATCGAGCACACCATCCCGCGTTGCAACAATCGTCAATTCATTCAGTCGGTGCTGTTGTAACATCACCCCGGCCGTTGCAGCATCCAAGGCTGCTTTTGCCTGCTCGATATCTTCAACCCGCGAACCTGCGGTCAGTTTCGCGAACGCTTCTCTGGCGGCATTCAATTCAGCCTTGGCTGTATCGCGACTGGCCAGCGCTCTGTCTTGTTCCGACTGACTGCCGAGTTTCTTTGCAACCAGTTCTCGGGTGCGCTGATAATTTTTTTCCGCTTCAATAAATCGGGCTTCAGCACGAACGACATCCGCCTGCGCGGTCGCAATGTCTTCCGGGCGTTCCCCATTGGTGAGTTTTTGCAGATATGCTTTTGCCTGCGCCTGTTCAGCGACAGCCTGTGCCAATTCGATCGTCTGACGTTGCTGATCAAGTTGTACCAAAACCTGTCCTTGAGTCACTGACGTCCCTTCTTTCACCGGTAAATCGCGGATGATTTCGTTCGCCGGTGCGGTCAGCGTCACCCGATCACGTTCTAACGTTCCTAATGCAAGGTTATTTTCATCAGTTTGACAAGCCGTAAGGAGGGTAATCAGGATGGCATGAAAAATCAGTCGCTGCATAATGCTTCTCCATGATTGAGATGCGCGGTTGTCAGTCAGGTAAACATTTACAGCCTAGATGTCTGCGCCACCAAATGAGTGAGGGTGGCGGGTTGACCAATATAGTAGCCTTGGGCCATGTGACATCCGATCTGATGTAGCAGATCTAGCTGTTCTTTCGATTCTACACCTTCTGCCATAATTAAAAAATTGAGATGTTTCGCCATGTTAACCAAGGTTGAGATGACGTACCAATCTCGCTCTGAATTCACCAGTGCATGTGTAAAAGTCTGATCGATTTTCAGGCAGTTGATCGGCAGATCTTTTAATCGCCCCAGACAAGAGTAACCAATCCCAAAATCATCAATCGCCACCAGAATACCAAGTTCTCTTAATGCGGTAACCTTTTGTCGGATATCATCAAATATATCACTAACTAACGCAGATTCGGTCAATTCTAAAACAAGCTGATGCGGCGGAAACTCATAAAACGATAGTGCCCGCTCAATTTGATAGACAAAATCACTTTTCCAGAAATGACGTGACGTGATATTTACTGCCAGTCGCTGATTGGCTTGCAAAAAAGACTGCGCATCTTCAAGCGCTTGATACAGAGCCCATAAGCCGATTTCTTCAATATGACCGGTGTCTTCGGCAATTTGGATCAATTGCGTGGTCGGAACCTGTTTTCCTCTTAACTCCCAACGAATCAGCGCTTCATATCCGACGATTTGCTCATTTTTCAGTGATAATTGTGGCTGATACTCCATGTAGAAATTTTTATTTTGCAAGGCTAATTTCAGGTCAGATTCAAGCTGGTAACGAGCATATAACGTCTCAGTCATATGATCGGTATAACGCTCAATTTGGCCGGTTCGGGTGACTTTAGAGTGATACATGGCAATATCCGAGGCTTTGAGTAAATCTGTTGCGGTCTCACCATCATCAGGATAAATCGCTATACCGGCACTAAAGCGGAAAATCAGATCATTCTCATCTAAACGATACGGCTCATCTTGTATTGATCGAATGCGTTCCAATACAGGCGCAAGCTCATTTTCATCGGTCAGTTCAAGTAAAACTAAATATTCATCTCCGCCTAAACGCCCGACGATATCACCTTTGCGGACCGAATGGCGTAACCGTTCACCAAACATCTGCAATAACAAGTCGCCCTTGGCATGACCATAGGTATCATTGACCATTTTGAAATTGTCCAGATCAATAAATATAACGGCCGCCCGAAATCTCAACCGCTCTGCCTGATGCAACATCTGCGTTAAACATTCCAGAGAATAAACTCGGTTTGGTAATTGACTTACCTGATCGAAAAAAGCTTTTCCTGATACTTCCTGAAGCAAGGCGCGTAAATCCTGTACTCGACGATAAGCATAAAAAATCCCCCCCAGACCACACCATAAAACAATCAGCGTAATCTCATCCATTTCCCAATGCTCATGCTGGCGACTAAAAAAATAAAGTTGCTCAAACAGATCAACTTTGGTTATCACGGAGATATAAGACAGGAGCAAAGCAATGACACAGATATAAAAAAAGTCCCATTTAGCACGTTTGCGAATCTCTTTCTCCAGACCGGTCTGAATGTCTTTCTTTTTCATTGTGACCTATCATTTTTTGCGGGGCACCGTCATCTCATATGAATCCCGGTACACCGGAGAGATAAATTAATTCAGCAGTGGTCAAACCAATACTACCTGATGTAAAGCGTAGACCAGATTGGCACTTTATTGACAAGATTATTGAGTAAAGAAAATGCTATGCTATTCAAATATTCAGCAATAACCGATAAAAATATCGTCAACCTCCCGTCAACAGAATAAATCCCCAATATTTGTGACAATATAAAATGTCGATGAAATGGATTTCATAGATTTATTCCATCTACACCAACCAATAAAGACAAAATAAACCCCCACAAATTAATTTTAAAAAAGTTCAAACCATTAATTTATGACTAGCCAAATGGTAAATTCATCTAAAAGTTGCTAGGGTAACGGGATATTTGTAAAGTGGGCTAAGTGAATCAAGTCAACTTGTCTAAGGTGTCAAATCCCAATGTTTCTTTCACTTGGGGGCTCGATATCAACATACACTTTCACTTTATAAATACGATCACGGATGTCATTACACAAAATCTGGAGTTTTACATGAATAAAAATAAGATTTCCCGAGCAATGGTGTTGGGATTAGGCCTAACTCTAGCCGGCACAACATTACCATCCTATGCAGCACACGTTCCGGAAGGAACAAAACTGGCCCCAGTACAAGAATTGGTCCGAGGCAACGGATCAGAAATCGAAACACTTGACCCACAGAAGGTGAATGGCGTTCCCGGCGCGAACGTTGACAGAGACTTATTTGAAGGCTTGGTTAACGAAGATGGCTACGGCAAGCTTGTTCCCGGTGTCGCCGAGAAATGGGAAACCAAAGATAACAAAACATTTACCTTTCATCTGCGTAAAACAGCGAAATGGTCCAATGGTGACCCCGTCACTGCCGACGATTTCGTCTACGGATGGCAACGCCTTGTCGATCCGGCAACCGCTTCTCCTTATGCTGAATATTTACAGTTAGGCAATGTCACCAATGCCGAAGAGATTGTGGCAGGTAAGAAAGATAAGTCCACGTTAGGTATCAAAGCGATTGATGCTTACACACTGCAAGTCCATCTCGATAAACCCACGCCTTACTTTGTCAAAATGTTGGTTCACCAATCAACGTTTCCGGCTCCACGGAAGGTTATTGAACAATGGGGCAGTAAATGGACCCGCCCAGAACACTTTGTCGGCAATGGTGCCTACGTCCCTGAAATATGGGTCGTCAATGAACGTTTAGTGCTCAAGCGCAACCCACTTTACTGGAATGATGCTGAAACAGTCATTAATAAGGTCACCTATCTACCGATCGAAAGTCAAAATGCCGAAATGAATCGCTTCCTCGCGGGTGAAATGGATTCTACCTACGAAATGCCGGTCGAACATTTTAAACGACTCAAGAAAGAACACCCGGAATCCGTTTCTGTGACCGGATATCTGTGTAACTACTACTACGATTTCAATACGCGGAAAAAACCGTTTGATGACGTTCGGGTCAGAAAAGCACTCTCTTATGCAATTGACCGGGATATCATTACTAAGGCCATTATGGGGCAAGGCCAAAAGCCGGCTTACGCCTTTACACCAGACATTACTGCCGGATTCACCCCACCAATGCCGGAATATGGTAAGTGGACTCAGAAAGAGCGTAATCAAAAAGCTCGTGAACTTTTGGCTGAAGCAGGTTACGACAAAAATAATCCGTTAACACTGACTCTGATTTACAACACCTCAGACAACCATAAGAAAGTTGCGACGGCGATTCAATCGATGTGGAAACAGACATTAGGTGTCAATACCAATCTGGAAAATCAGGAATGGAAAACCTTCCTGGATAATCGTCGTCAGGGGAACTTCGAAGTTGCTCGCGACGCTTGGTGTGGTGACTATAACGAAGCATCAACCTTCCTTTCTCAAATGCTCTCCAATAACAGTGGTAACTACGCCCACTATCAAAGCAAAGCTTATGACGATGTCATGGAAAAAGCGATGCTGAGTACGTCTGACACAGAGCGTGCTAATTACTACGCTCAGGCTGAGAAGTTGATTGCGCAGGATATGCCTGTCGCACCGACCTATCAGTATGTGAAAGCACACTTACTCGCGCCTTATGTCGGTGGTTATCCGATCCATAATGCGGGAGACATGACTTACACTCGGGATATGTACATTAAAGCAAAATAATTCATTCCGAGTTATCAAGACGGGGCTGTATGGCAGATGTCATACAGCCTTTCATTTCACAGTTGCAATTAAATACACAAGAGTGAGTTTATGCTTAAATTCATTGCTAAACGGATATTGGAAGCGATCCCGACCTTATTGGTGCTGATCACAATATCGTTTTTTCTCATGCGCTTTGCGCCCGGCAGCCCGTTCTCTTCAGAGCGTGCTGTAGCCCCCCAAGTTCTGGCAAATATCAATGCCGAATATGGGCTGGATAAACCTATCATGGTTCAGTACTTCACTTATCTGAAAAATATTTTGCACGGCGATTTTGGTCCGTCGTTTAAATATAAAGATTTCAGTGTCAATGAATTGGTTGGAAAAGCGTTGCCGGTCTCCGCAAAAATCGGGGCGACCGCCTTTTTCTTTACCATCATTCTCGGGGTGACGATTGGCACGATCGCAGCCCTGAAACAGAATACGTGGCTGGACTATTCATTAATGGCAACGACCATGTTGGGTATCGTCATCCCCTCCTTTGTCTTTGCTCCGGTGCTGATCTTCATCTTTGCCATCAATTTAGAATGGTTACCCGCCGGTGGCTGGAATGACGGCTCGTTCCAATATATGGCACTGCCCGTTCTCGGTATGTCGTTACTCTATATCGCAACCTTCGCTCGGATTACCCGAGGCTCAATGATTGAAACCCTCAACAGTAACTTTATCCGCACCGCGAAAGCCAAAGGCCTCAACTACGGTTACATTGTTGTTCGTCATGCATTAAAACCCGCGCTATTACCGGTTGTTTCTTATATGGGCCCCGCTTTTGTCGGTATTATTACCGGTTCGGTGGTCATCGAAACTATCTTTGGCTTACCCGGAATCGGGAAGCTATTTGTGAACGCAGCCTTTAACCGGGATTATTCTCTGGTACTCGGGATAACCATCCTGATTGGATTTTTGTTTATTTTGTTCAACATGATCGTCGATATTCTTCTCGCCTATATCGATCCGAAAATCCGCTATTAGAGAGGCTGACACATGATTGGAAATAAAGAGAATGTCCAAGCACTGGAGCGATTCAGTGAACAATTGGAAATTGAAGGAAGAAGCTTGTGGCAAGACGCCAGAATGCGCTTTCTGCGTAACAAAGCAGCCATGGTCAGTCTGGTTATTCTGGTATTGATTACCTTGGCGGTGCTGATTCTGCCTTATATGGCAACGTACAGTTTCGAAGATACCGACTGGTATGCGATGAATGCGGCGCCATCGGCTGAACACATCTTCGGAACGGATGCTTTAGGCCGCGATTTGTATGTCCGGACATTAATTGGCGGTCAGATTTCACTGGCAGTCGGTATTCTGGGGGCACTGGTTGCCGTGATTATCGGTACGCTTTACGGTGCGACTTCCGGGTACATCGGTGGCCGGGTCGACCGCGTGATGATGCGGATGCTGGAGATTCTGTACGCCATCCCATTTATGTTTTTCGTCATCGTGCTGGTGACCTTCTTTGGGCGTAACATCATGCTCATCTTCGTGGCTATCGGTGCTATTTCATGGCTGGATATGGCACGGATTGTCCGGGGACAAACCCTGAGCCTGCGCAGTAAAGAGTTTATTGAAGCCGCACACGTTTGTGGCGTGAGTCAATGGAAAATTATCACCCGTCATATTGTCCCGAATGTACTGGGCATTGTCGTCGTTTATTCGACACTGCTCATTCCGACAATGATTCTGACGGAATCATTCCTCTCGTTTCTGGGATTGGGTGTTCAGGAGCCACGAACCAGTTGGGGAGCTTTGTTACAAGAAGGCGCAAATACTATGGATCTGGCCATCTGGCAGCTCGCGTTTCCTGCCGCATTTATGATTGTGACACTATTTTGTTTTAACTATGTTGGCGACGGATTGCGTGATGCACTCGATCCGAAAGACAGATAATCCGGGAGCACTGTATGAACTTACTTGATGTAAAAGATCTACGGGTTGAATTCTCGACACCGGATGGCACCGTAACAGCCGTCAACGATCTGAATTTTTCATTAAAACAAGGCGAGACGCTGGGAATCGTCGGTGAATCCGGCTCCGGGAAATCTCAGACCGTGTTTGCGATGATGGGACTTCTGGCGAAAAACGGCAAGGTTTCCGGCAGCGCCCTATTTGAAGGCAAAGAAATTCTCAATCAGCCGGAAAAAACGCTGAATAAAATTCGCGCAGAACAGATTGCGATGATATTTCAGGATCCGATGACGTCGCTGAATCCTTATATGAAAGTCAGCACCCAACTGATGGAAGTGCTGATGAAGCATAAAGGGATGGGAAAAGCAGAAGCATTCGAAGAATCGGTCCGGATGCTGGAAGCCGTTAAAATCCCGGAAGCACGCAAGCGTATTAATATGTATCCCCATGAATTCTCTGGCGGAATGCGTCAACGGGTGATGATCGCAATGGCGCTCCTCTGTCGCCCTAAACTATTGATTGCTGACGAACCGACAACCGCACTGGATGTCACAGTACAAGCGCAGATTATGGATCTGCTTAACGAGCTGAAAGCAGAATTCAATACCGCGATTATCATGATCACTCACGATCTCGGGGTTGTCGCCGGCTCTTGTGAGAAAGTCTTAGTGATGTACGCGGGCAGAACCATGGAATATGGTAGCGTCAATGATATTTTCTATCAGCCGAGCCATCCTTATGCCGAAGGCTTGCTTCGAGCGATTCCACGTCTGGATACGGAAGGAGACGTTCTCCCGACCATTCCGGGTAATCCGCCCAATCTACTCCGGCTGCCACCCGGCTGTCCTTATCAGGAACGATGCCACCGGGTCACAGAACGCTGTAAACATGAAACACCAGCCCTCATGACGTTTGGTAACCAACGTCAACGGGCCTGCTTTTCTGACTGGGAGACGTGGGAAAAATGAATCAGAAATCCTTACTACTTGATATTAAAGATCTGAAAGTTCATTTTCAGATAGCCTCAAAGTCAGCCTGGCCCTGGTCACCTCCGACGGTACTCAAAGCGGTTGATGGGGTGAGTGCCCGTCTTTATGAAGGTGAAACTCTGGGTGTGGTCGGTGAGTCCGGCTGTGGTAAATCAACGTTTGCCCGCGCAATTATCGGGCTGGTCAATGCAACAGAAGGTGAAGTGGTCTGGCTTGGTCAAGACCTGACCCGGATGAAAGCTGCGCAGCGGCGGGAAACCCGTAAAGATATTCAGATGATCTTTCAGGACCCGTTGGCATCGCTTAATCCACGCATGACAATTGGTGACATTATTGCAGAGCCACTCCGGACATTTTATCCGGAGCTCTCTTCTCTGGAAGTAAAAGATCGGGTGAAAGAGATGATGATGCGGGTCGGGCTATTGCCGAATGTCATCAACCGCTATCCGCATGAGTTTTCCGGCGGGCAGTGTCAGCGGATTGGGATTGCCCGGGCCTTAATTCTGCGGCCGAAAATGATCATCTGTGACGAACCGGTGTCAGCACTGGACGTGTCAATTCAGGCACAAGTGGTTAACTTGCTCAAAGAGATCCAAAAAGAGCTTGGCTTGAGTCTGGTATTTATCGCTCATGACTTATCCGTCGTGAAGCATATATCTGACCGGGTGATGGTGATGTATCTCGGCAATGTTGTCGAGATTGGTGAAGCCGATAAGCTGTTTTCAGCGCCAAAGCATCCCTATACAACAGCGTTGATGACGGCCGTCCCGATTCCTGATCCAAATCTGGAACGGCAGAAAAAAATTCAGATGCTGGAAGGTGATCTCCCGTCACCGATCAATCCACCATCCGGCTGTGTGTTCCGTACCCGTTGTCCGAAAGCACAACCCCAATGTGCCCAGAATAAACCGGTCCTCAGTGGTGACGAACAACATGCGGTTGCCTGTCCCATCGTGCTCTGATTGGTAAACGAAAACCTGAAGACGCCCCGTCTTCAGGTTTCTATACCGCTCCCAAGACTCTCCGCCCCATGTTTTGTAGACAAACTCGCCTACAGTGCTCTAAATCGCCGATCAAACCAGCGACACAATCCAGACCAAATTCCGCAATTTTGTTCAAGTTTTCCTGAACTGACTTTTCTATCATAAAATATAAGTGATACGCAGCAAGTCAGGGATTCATATGCGAACAGGTAACCATTTCAAATTTGAGAACAGTACTTCGCTTCCGGGGGTCAAGATACTGACGGCCAATATGCACGATTTCAGTTATGACAAACATGCCCATGAAGAATACTCGCTGGGCGTGACATTGCAGGGCCGACAAGATTTTTTCTGTTGCCGACGCTTTCATCAAAGCCTCCCGGGAGGCGTGATACTCTTCAACCCTGATGATGTTCATGACGGTCATTCAGGCGGCACAACTGATTTGTCGTATGTGATGACTTACATCCACCCCCGGACATTTCGGGCGCTTTTTCTTGCATTGGGGGTGAAGCCTGATCACATGGTCCGGGTGGAAGGCGTCTTGTTTGATGATTGGATGTTCAAGCAGCAGATCATGACGTTCGCCCATATCGTCAACATCGGTTATTACTCAAAAATCGAACAGGAATTAGCTCTGTTTCGTTTAGCCCATACACTGGTTAGAAAATCAGGCTCATTACGTGAAATGCTCCCGCAACGTCGTCAGGATGTATTACTCAACCGAGCCAAAGCATTCATTCACAGTCAATACCAAGACGATTTGATGATCGATGATATTGCCGCCGTCGCCAATATGTCGAAATATCATTTTATCCGATTATTTCGGGCACAGTTTGGAATTACGCCTCACCAGTATGTGCTCAATTGCCGTATCAATGGCGTACAAAAAGCACTTGAATCCGGCCTTCCCACCTCAACAGTTGCACAAATGTTCCGTTTTGCTGACGTCAGTCACATGAATCGTCGCTTCAAAAAACTCTATGGTATGACCCCGAAACAATATCAAACACAGCTCAATCGGGTACCACAACGCTAACCAACGCTATCATCACCCTTGATAACCATGAAAACAGGTCAGTTATCTTATGCTTGAAATATGGACTTATGCTCTGGGAATCATGTATTCCCCGGGACCAGTGAATTTACTCAGCCTGAATGGTGGTATGCAGGGACAGACACGTCACCACATCGGATTTTTCTTCGGCGTTGCCTGTGCCATGTTCATTCTATTTATCAGTTTAAGTTATCTGGGTCATTCACTCGTCAATGATGACCTACTCCCTTATATTGCACTTTGCGGATGCAGTTACATTCTGTATCTCGCCTGGCAACTGATGCGCTCATCCGTGACACTCAAACAGCGGGCTTCATTCACGCTCTCATTCAAAAACGGGCTCATGATGCAGCTCTTCAACCCCAAAGGGCTGATTGCCACTCTGCCAATTGCCACAATTCAGTTTCCCGCACAAAATATGACTGAGGGACAGATCATGATTTGGTCTGGCGCACTTGCGCTGTTTGCCGGCTGCGCGCCCGGCAGTTATTCAGTCCTTGGCGGGATTGTCGGTAAACATCTGCTGAATGCAATCTGGTTATTGCGTGTACAACGGCTATTGGCATTACTTTTAGTGTATACAGCATTCAGTATCGGTTATGAGCACATTTATAAAGCTTGGTAGGCTGTTCTCAACAACATCCGGGACACAAGGTACCATGCTCTGCCCAAAACATTTATTCGGTAGCGCAAGAAAAACGGGCTCAACAGAGCCCGTTAAAAATAACGATGTTTGGCAACATCTTATAATTCGACGATTAACTTGCCCTGATTATCGCCACTAAAGAGTAATTTAATCGCATCAGGCGCATTTTCGATACCGTGAATCACATGGGTACGATATTTCAGCTCCCCTTTCATCAACATGCCGCCTAACGCCAGACCATAATCAGCAAATCGGTCAAAGTGATCCGGCATGGTAAAGCCCTGAATCGACAGACGACGTTTAATGATGTTCATCCAGCTAGGGCCCGGATCTGGCTGATCTTTGTTGTACTCAGCAATCAGACCACAAACAGCAATACGTCCATGCGCATTCATTCGCGCAAAAATAGGCGCCTGAGCCACACCACCGGTATTTTCAAAAAACAAGTCAATACCATCCGGCGTTGCAGCTGCCAATTGTTCAGCAAAATCAGCCTCGTGATAATTCAAGGCTGCATTAAATCCTAACTCTTCGGTAATCCATCGCCCTTTTTCTGCACTACCAACGACGCCAACCACTCGGAGTCCGAGGTTCTTCGCCATTTGCCCGACGAGTGAACCGACCGACCCGGCTGCTGCCGTAATCACTAATGTTTGCCCTGCCTTTGGCTGTAAAACCTGATACAGGCCATGATATGCGGTCACCCCCGGGAGTGAGATCACGGCCAGTACAGCTTCAGCCGGAATGTCTGCCGGTATTTTATTCAAACCGGTACCGTTGGAAAGCAGATATTCCTGCATGCCTGTCATTCCCAGAACTCGGGTCCCCTCAGGGAAATCAGGATGTCTGGAAGAGACCACTTCGCCCAATCCACTGGCACGCATCACATCCCCTAATGCCACAGGAGGAATATAGCTATTCTCGTCAGCGCTCATCCAGCCACGCATGGCAGGGTCCAGAGATAGGTGCGTGACTTTTACCAAAAATTCGCCTTCTTGTGGCGTGGGTATTGTTGCGGTTTCTGTCGAAAATACATCCGCAGTAATCTCTCGCTGGGGTCTGTCAATCAAATGAACTGCCCGATATGTCTGCATATGTTCCTCTCTCTTTGAATATTTCGTTGTCCTCATTCATTACGACAACATGTTGAATACGGTATCTCATTGATTTTAGATAGGTCATCACGCAATATGGCAGAAACTACACAATCAATCTCTTAACCTATCATTATCATTCCAATGGCACTTATCAAATATCATGAATAGCTGCTATTCAAGTATGTAATCATAATATATATGGTGACGGTTCGGCTCATTTTAAAGCGTGAGGGTATACAGAAAGACAGGTAATATCAGATATCAAATAAACTGCTACCTGACATCATCACTGATTTTTATCAGATAACAGTATTTTATTTTTAGCGATTTTTTCAACTTTAAACTAATGAAGATTCCAGACATGGTTCAAGCTGAATCGATATAGCTTTACCATTGAGTGATGCATATTCAGTCCCCATTGGGGCATCCCCCATTGATAGGGATAACTCAATAGAATCATCATGTTCTGACGTAACTGCGGGTATCCCTTCACCAAATTGTTCTGCTAAATCTTCATCCAAAAATGCAAAAGTAATGAGATAGCTTTTCCCAATACGAATATCACTGGGAACATCACCTAAAAAACATTGAACGATTGAACCATGAATATCAAACGTGATCTCTTCTCGAGCTGCTGGATTAATATGAATGACTTTGGCTTTATATTTTCTCATGAAGTCTCCGTTGTTATATTTCAATAAATCGTATTTAGCACGAGTAAACACAATAAAAATGTTGGACTGTCTGGTTATACGCCGAGTCAGGTTAATTGATTGATTCCTGACATAATATGGAGATTAACTCTAGTTTATTTATTGTTATTCATACAGATATGCAAACAAATCAATCAATCAAATTGATCAACCAGTCAACCATCCTGATAGTGTGACAATTCCCCCCATAAGCATAATCGATTTACAGAAAGAGACAATCCATTCTTCTGGCGACATGCCGAAATAACCGATGTCCTCACACCCTAGATACATTAGTGCTTTCATTCCCATCTTTTTTTGTTACCTGTCAGTCTGAGGCTATCGTTTTTGCTCCGGTAGCCAACCAGAGTTATGACAGGATTTCGACAACTTAAAACGATAAAATATCAGTTGACTCAGTAAAAAAGTGACGCAGACATCAACTTTCTGACAGGATTTGCTCAGTGATACATTAACGTGCGTGGCAAATAACATCAGGACATCATCAATGAAAATACGAGCCTTCATCAAAACAACTATCCCTTCATCAAAACAATGACCGCAACAGCAGAAGTCTGTTGGCTGAACCCGGCCAAGACAACTGAGCCATCAATTCATTACCTTAAATGGATTATCTTAAAAAGATTGCCTTAGACGGGAGTTGATGAGACGGATGTGACTGAAGCAAGCCTTAGCGCAACCGTCCGTTTCACTTCGCACGGGACGGGCGGGAGGATGTGGCACTGGATGGTTTTCTCGAACCGCGTTTAGTCAATGACGTTCTTGAACGCGAACGCTTCACTGGCTGAGGGAGCGCACGTAGAGAATCTGGTGGCGGTGTCGTCTTCACATGTTGCATTAAGTGCTCGATTTGTTGCGTCAGAGTGGTCATAAAAGGTTGATAAGCCTGATTTCTCTCTGCCATATCCTGCAATTGATGTTCCCATTGAGCCGTCATGTCCGGGTATGTTGATTCGACCGGCAATGCATGAATTAGGCCGCGTCCCGCCGGCGTACTGCGGATCTGTTTTCCTTCCCGCTGTAAGAGCTGACGTTTGATGAGCGTATCGATGATCCCCGCACGGGTCGCTTCGGTGCCGAGACCGTCGGTTTCACGCAAAATTCTTTTCAGTGATTTATCTTCAACAAAGCGGGCAATTCCTGTCATGGCGAGCAATAGCGTTGCTTCGGTAAAAGGCCGGGGCGGTTCGGTCTGGTGAAGACCGAGTTCTCCCTCACGACAGGTCAGGACTGTGCCTTTGGTCAGTGGCGGAACCGTTTCAAGACCATCTTGGTCATCATCACGAAATCCTGTAACGCGCTTCCAACCGGGTGAGACCATCTGCTTGCCTTTGGCCACAAAAGTCCCTCCGGCAATGTCAAACACCAATTGAGATTCTGCATAACATGCAGGCGGATAAAACTGGATCAGATACTGGGTAGCAATCAGCTGGTAGACTTTCTGCTCATCGCCGGACAATTGCGCATGCGTCGCTTTTGGTGTCGGGATAATCGCATGGTGTGCATCGACCTTACTATCATTCCATGCTTTGGATTTTAAAGTTAAATCAGCCTCACTGACCGCGATTTTCAACGTGGGCACAACCTGTGAGATCGCCGTCGTCACTGCGGCTGATGCCTGCCAATGCTCCGTCGGCAAGTAACGACAATCAGAACGCGGATAAGTGATCAGTTTATGTTTTTCATATAGTCCCTGACAAACGTTCAGCACTTGTTGGGCACTCATACCATACTTCTTCGCGGCATCAATCTGTAATGCAGACAGTGAATAAGGCAATGGCGCATTCTGGCGCGTTTGTTTCTGCTCAGAATCCGTGACAGTCGCAGGCTGCCCTTGAATACGTCTGGCAACGTTTTCGACCAATGGCCGATGAAGCACACGGCCTTCCTCATCCTGCCATGGACGGCAGGCTTCACTCGGCTTCCAGCGAGCCCGGATGTCAAAGGTCTGCTGCTCGGCGGTCTGGTAGGGAATCAAAGCATGCAGCGTAAAATAATCTCTGGGAACAAAGTTTTCAATCGTCTCATCCCGACGAACCACCAGACCGAGTACCGGTGTCTGAACCCGGCCAACAGACAGCACCCCCTGATAGCCGGACTGTTGGCCCAACAAGGTATATGCTCTGGACATATTCATGCCATAAAGCCAATCTGCGCGAGAGCGTGCCAGTGCAGAAACAGAAAGCGGGATAAATTCTCGGTTGTGCCGAATTTGTTGTAAGGCGCGTTTGACCGCTGACGGATTCAGATCGTTAATCAGCAAACGCTCGGTGTCCGCTCGGCGTTGCTGGCTCACTTTGCAATATTCCAAGACTTCGTCCACCAAAAGCTGGCCTTCTCGGTCCGGGTCTCCGGCGTGGACAATTTGCAACGACGAGGATTTAAGCAATTTTTTAATAATGGTCAGTTGCCGCGACGCGGATTTTCGTGGGCGAAGTTGCCACTGCTGCGGCACAATCGGCAGGTCTTCCAGCCGCCACTTTTTATAACGCTCATCGTAGGCTTCCGGTTCAACTTGTTCTAAAAGATGACCGATACACCACGTCACAATATCTCCGTTCCCACAACGAATACAACCATCCTCTTTCTGATGAGGACGGGGTAAAACATCGGCAATCGCACGGCCGAGACTCGGTTTTTCAGCAATGAATAAGCGGGGCATAAAAATATTAAGGCCACAAAAATTTGTGGCCTTAACATAACAGGATCAACTGTAAATTTATACAGTTTAGTCTTCTTTTTCTGCGCGAGCTGCTGCTTCTTTAATCAGGGGTTGTAACTCACCCTTCTGGAACATTTCCAGAATGATATCACACCCACCGACCAGTTCACCTTCTACCCATAACTGAGGGAAAGTCGGCCACTGAGCATAAACCGGTAACTCTGCACGGATATCTGGATTCTGGAGAATATCCACGTAAGCAAATTTTTCGCCACAAGCCATCAATGCCTGCGCTGCCTGAGATGAAAAACCACAACTCGGTAGCTTAGGTGAACCTTTCATATAAAGCAGAATTGCATTGTCAGAAATCTGCTTTTTAATTTTATCGATTGTTTCCATGATGTCCTCATCAGAGCGTTTAAAAATATCGGGCTATTTTAAATCATTAACAGAGAATAAAAAGCCTATTCTTATTATGGTCTCTTTGGGCCCGGATACAACGCCGTCCGATGCGGCTGATAAATTAGTGCTTTTAATAAAGTAAAAACTTGCTAAAATAGAACCAAGTCAGTCGTATTGACGAACATCAAAAGAAAATAACTCTGGAAGCTAACTGAAAGAGTCTGACTCTTTCAAACACAATGGAGAACTGAGCAATGTCATTTGAACTACCCGCTCTTCCTTATGCAAAAGATGCATTGGAACCTCATATTTCAGCAGAAACACTAGACTACCATCACGGTAAACACCACAACACATACGTGGTTAAACTGAATGGCCTGATCCCTGGTACTGAATTCGAAAACAAGTCACTTGAAGAGATCATCAAGACTTCATCTGGCGGCATTTTCAATAACGCGGCTCAGATTTGGAACCACACCTTCTACTGGCATTGTCTGTCACCAAACGGTGGCGGTGCACCAACAGGTGCTGTTGCTGATGCAATCAACAAGGCGTTTGGTTCTTTCGAAGACTTCAAAGCAAAATTCACGGATTCTGCAGTCAACAACTTTGGTTCATCATGGACTTGGTTGGTGAAAAAAGCTGACGGCTCTCTGGATATTGTCAATACATCCAACGCAGCAACACCACTCACTGAAGCAGGTGTTACACCGTTGCTGACGGTTGACCTGTGGGAACACGCCTACTACATCGATTACCGCAATGTTCGCCCTGATTACATGAGTGCTTTCTGGGCACTGGTAAACTGGGAATTCGTTGCTGAAAATCTGGCAAAATAATTCGGTTATTCTGAATCAGTCAGAATCTTGAAAAAATCCCCTGTCCTCGCAGGGGATTTTTTATATCAAATTCAATCACAATGCGATTAAAGTCACCACTTTAACTGCCGATATGTAAGCATCAGATGGAGAAGATGATGCTACAGCAAACCACCGAAGTCCAACATACGCTGGATAAAGCAAACCTGATCAACGAACTGCAATGCGGGCAGAGCGTCAATCTGGCGATTGTACAAAATCGACGGGCCGACTTTGCATTGCTGCTTGCTATGCTCTCCAATGATATGCGTGAAACCACAGCAACAGAAGTGATTGACCCGATTCATTTTACCGATGCTGAACTGCGTAAACACTTTGCATTGGCATCGCCACAACCCTTGCGTTCCGACCATGAAACCTATGCCTCCGGAGCTCAAGTCGCGTTACAATTTCATCAAGGCGGAATACGTTCGGCAAAACTCCAGCATTATCTGCGCCCAGATGCTTTGTCTTACTTTCCTGAACATACCCACCAACTGGAAGAATCGGTTTATCACAATCTCTCCGGTCATCAACGTCGCCAGCTCGAAGACAAAACACCGTCACAATCTTTAAACTATGAACTTTATAATCAATTAGTTACTAACCGGAGATTGTCCCAAATTCAGGCTCAGGCCTAACTGTTTTTTCTGCAAATACACCGATGGTTGTGTGAATTACCCCCCAAAACAGCCCATATAGCCTCGCTTAAAATATATTCTTTGACCCTTTTCACATCCTTCCCTGATGGGTTCAACCATGCTAATCAAACAGGAAATAAAAATAACAGACCACAGGGAATGCCAGTCATGCATATTAAGGATTCCATCATTCTCATCACTTCATCAGCAACGATGTTGGGGAGTGCATTAGCTGAACGCTTCGCTCAACTGGGGGCTAAGATCGTCCTGACAGACACTCACCAACAAAATTTGCTGACGACTTACACCAGAATCCGAGAGCTTTCAGCCAGTACCAGCTATTTCTTTTTACCAGATTACACACCAAGCTCAATCGAAGCATTACTGAATTTTATTGCCGAGAAATATCATGAAGGTCCGGACATATTAGTGAACCACTGGCCGAATACCCCATTGCCTTCAGTGACAGATGAGCAACCTCTTGAGATGTTTACCCATAATCTGACGATTATGGCTTCGACTATTTTTTCATTTGGCCAGATGAGTGCAGAGCGAATGAGACGGGATAAAAAAGAAGGTGTGATTGTCAATATCATTTCGAACACGGATCAAGAGACTATCAAAGGATTTGAAAACTCCGCCTCAATGGTCACGGGATTCACCCAAAGCTGGGCAAAAGAGCTTACCCCCTTCAATATACGAGTCGGAGCAGTAATCCCCGTTTTAGAAGCCGCCGATGGCGAATCACGACCCACACCGGTGCTGTTAGATGAACTGATTCGGAATACAGAATATATTGTAGAAAACGAGTACTTTAGCGGAAGAACGATGTCGGCTTGAATCAGCCGACATCAAAGAACAAATCAAATGAGCGTGTTTATTCACTCATATACTCATCAAACAATGCTTCCTGATCTGGGTCATAGGTTTCTTTTTTCTCGATTTCAGCTTTGAAATCCTGATGCTGCAAGTAAATTTCCCGGGTCAGTGCATAAGGATCGGGGGAGTTTTGCAGCATTGATTCCTGACTCACTAATGCGGCTCGGTTTTCCATCCCTTCAAAGATAAATTTTGAAACACTGCCCCAAATATTCAGGTAAGAGAGCGGCGCATAGGCTTCATCGACTAAATCTGTCGCAGCACGGGGGGTATAAGGCCCGGCTCCGGGAACCATCAAATAGGGACCATTTCCGACGCCGTAATGCCCGAGAGCATCCCCGAAACCTTTTTGATCCGCTTTTGTGATTCCTGCTTCAGATGCAATATCAATTAAACCGAACAATCCGAAAGTGGTGTTTAACCAGAAACGATTAAAGTGAGCCAGTGCTTGATGACCATTCCCCATGATCAGGTTATTCACCATACTTGACGGTTCATCAAGATTTGAGAAAAAATTCGCGATAGCACGACGAATCGGATTAGGGACATGATCCACATAAGCGAGAGAAACAGGTCTGATGACGTAGGGATCAAGATAATCGTAGTTCAACGTCCAAAAGCTGCGATTGACACCTTCAAGCGGATCATTGACTGATGCATCCGGATTCTGCGTGTCAGCATGATCCGTTGTGCTACATCCAACCAAAACCAATATAATAAAGCCTAGACAAAGCCGCTTGATACGGTCATTCATTTTATTTTTCCGTTTTTCTTGCCTCAGATGTGAGCGTTCAATCCGGTGAAGCAATAATTTCCTACGATCAGTCGCTCAAAACCCGCTAAGTATATTGATATCGTTTATCAATAACAACATCAACCAACGCTATAACTTAAATTGAACCACTTCAATAAACTATATCGAGTCGTTCAACATATCTTCGGGGAAATTTAGCACATTTTTGTCATCGGAGCCGGGAAAGTTTGTGATGAACATACCGCACCACAGGTAAACAAGACGACGACGCAAAAATAAGTCGTATTGCGTAAGTTAAGCTAAAAGAATAACGGAAATTGAACAGATATCCATCTTTCAGACAGACTTTCATGGTTGTCAGCACTTTCTACAAGCCATAAAAAAGGAAGTCCGCAGACCTCCTTTTCATCATTTATACACTTTTCTTTTTTGGAGGAGTCTTTCGCCTGACAGCCCCACCGTCCGGACGCGCACCCAGCGGTGGCACTTTTTCCTCTCCGGAGAGTTTCTTCTGAAGTGAAAGCATCAGTTCAGCCTCAGCTTTAGGCAACTCACACTCTTCAATCAATTCATTAATATCAGCACCAAGCTGCACCATCTTCGAGGCCCGAGTATATAGACGGGCATCACTATCTTGTTGCTCCAACTCTTTAATGCGCTCATCCTGATGCAAAATAATTTGCTCTTGCTCGGAGATTTTTTGCCCTAAACCTACAACAACAGAACGCAGTTCAACAAGCTGTTTACTCGCCTTTTGCAACGATTTATCTAATATTCTTGACTCCTGACGGCGCATCTCAGACTGCTTTAAAACGAGGCGTCTCAAGCGGTATATTGCCAATAGCAGCAAGAAAACAACAAAAATAGCTCCCCCGAGTAATACGGGAAAGCTCAACAACATGTCACGATACATTATAAGTGAGCCACTTCATCCCACTCGTCATCATTCAAAAGCTTGTTCAGATCAACCAGAATCAACAACTTGCCTTCTCGATTGCTGACACCTTGAATGAATTTAGAGCTTTCATCAGTCCCGACACTTGGTGTCGTATCAATTTCAGAGGTACGCAAGTAAACCACTTCTGCAACACTATCAACCAGAATGCCGATGACTTGACGTTCAGACTCAATCACAATGATTCGAGTGTTGTCAGTCACTTCACCATCGATCAGACCAAAACGAGAACGAGTGTCAATGACCGTCACTACATTTCCCCGCAGATTGATAATCCCCAGCACATAATCAGGTGCCCCGGGGACAGGAGCGATCTCAGTATAGCGAAGGACTTCCCGGACTTGCATCACATTAATGCCGTAAGTTTCTTCCTCTAACTGGAACGTCACCCACTGAAGCACTTCATCATTAGACTTATCTTTTTTCACTTCTACTTCATTTGTATGAGACATACCTTATCCTCTCTAAGTCGAATCCGACACTAATGTTTTCGGTAAATCTAATCATTATCGAGTGCTTTAACATCTAATCCGGCCTTTAACATGGCGGTTAATGCTTCAACATGAATCAAAGCACACATTTTCTCTTTTACCATTCCGGCAAGCCAAGGGCGTTTTCCCGCCCGTTCACGCCAACGAACCTTTTCAGGATTCAATGATTCAGTTCCTCTCAATTGATCACATGCGAGCCCCCAAGAGCTGTCACCGAGCATCACAATATATTGATAGGACTCTTTATAATCATCATTCTTTAACTTTTCTGCCATCACCCAACGAGCCGTATCGACAACATCTAACTGCTGATCGCGATTTGTCTGCAAACCTAGGTACCATCGGGGTCTGCCAATTAAATGGCTGACTTTTTCAAGGCGATGGATCCCACCTAATTCATCCAACGGAACAGCAAATAGAATCTCATTGACTTCAAAATACAGCACCTGAAAATTTTCCGCCCGTTCGGTACTATGCCAGATAATATCGCCAACCGTGCCGCCAACCTGTGTCTGAGGTTCTGGCTGAATCTCTGCCTGCTGTTCAATATCTTCCCGGACGTCGTCTGCTTGAGTGGTCTCAGCGATACTCTCAGGCTCATCAGTCAAAGGCTCACTGACAACGTCAGCTGTCACAATTTCATCTTCTAATACATCATCCGATGAAATTTCGACATCCGGTGATGTTGCAACTTCAATCACATCTTCAGGTTGAAGATCAACATCCCAATCCTGTATCTCATCTGCTTCGACAGATACGTCCTGATATGCAAAGATCTCCTGAGTATTTTTATCCAGCAATGCAGCAAGATCTTCAATTTCATCAACCGGATTTGATGATTCCAGCTGATTCAAGAGTCGCTGCACATCCTCAAGATTCGGAAACTGTGCTTCATTTTGAGGCGATTCTGATGTTTCAGTTACATTAACACGCTGTGCCTGTAATTGTGGTACAACTTCAGATTCTTGCGAAACTTGTGCGTTTTTTTCTTGAACCAGCTCTAACTCCGCCGCCTCTTCATCTAATAAAGCAGCAAAGTAATCGTCTAAAGCCTGTTCACTCGATAACGCGACATCACGATTCATTAATCGCCAACCTCTCTAAGTAGATAAGCAATTGTTTGTATGCGAAAACGCCCCGACTCCCTTCAGCAAAGTGAGATGCTGGCAGACGTTTCAGACTCGCATCTCTAAACTTGGTATCAATCGGTACAGCAGATGTCCAGACTTGATCCGGATAGTCTTTCTTCAACTGGGTCAATGTCTGCAGAGAAGCTCTGGTTCTTTTATCATACATGGTCGGAACAATAGTAACTTTGAATTCCCGACTCCGAGACTTTTGCATGATACTCAACGTCCGAACCATCCGTTCCAGACCTTTCATCGCCAGAAACTCGGTCTGAACAGGGATCAAGATTCGGTCACTGGCTGCCAAAGCATTAACCATCATTACCCCCAAAATAGGAGGGCAATCAATCAAAACATAATCATATTGATGCCGAAGTGTCAGCAATGCTTTCTTTAGAATCAGCCCCATCCCACTCCGGTTACCCATCACACGATCCAACGTTGCCAAAGACATATGGGCAGGAATCAGATCCATCCCTTCAATGTCGGTCTCAATCACAAGAGGACGTACAGAATTTTCTTCCAGAGATGGCAACTGGAACAGATCAAATAAGCTTGACTCAACATGATCAGAATCATAACCGAGATAAGTCGTCAGTGACGCGTGAGGATCCGTATCCACCAGAAGCACCCGATGACCTTTTTTGCATAGCAGACCAGCCAACGTAATGGTTGTCGTTGTTTTTCCTACTCCACCTTTTTGATTGGCAATACTCCAAACAATCATCGGTTTTCCTTATGTAAGACCCACTTCTACCAAAATACGCTCAGCGATACGTTCCAAAGGCAAACTTTCAGACGATATTCCCGCTTTAGCGACAGCCTGAGGCATCCCATAGACAACACAACTCTCTTCGTCTTGTGCCCAAATCGTTGCCCCAGCTTGTTTCAACATTCGGGCACCTTCCCGGCCATCTGCGCCCATACCTGTCAATACAATGGAAAGCACTTTGTCGGCATAAATCTTAGATGCAGAACCAAATGTCACATCAACACAAGGTTTATAGTTCATCCGTTCACCACCATCGAGAATCCGAATTTTGGCAGCTCCCGGTCTCCCTTCAATCATCATCTGTTTTCCGCCTGGCGCTAAATAAGCCACTCCCGGTTGCAAAACATCACCATCAGCCGCTTCTTTCACTGATATCTGACACAGAGAATCAAGTCGACTCGCAAACGCAGCCGTAAAGGTCGCGGGCATATGCTGGATCAACAAAATAGGATGAGGATAATTCGCAGGGAGTTTTACCAATATTTTTTGCAGAGCGACCGGGCCACCGGTAGAGGTACCGATGGCGGTTAATTGATAACGTTTTCCACTGGCTTTAAACCGAACCGGAACGGAAGAGCTGGTACTGCCACTCAAAGGACGGGAAATTCGCCCTAAAGGCGTGCGCTGTGTTTCCGTTTGAGACGCAATCGTCGTATTCGGTCGAGAAGAAAGCGGAGAGACACGGCGAAGATAAGCCTTCTTGCGGGCAATTTCTAAAACTCGCTGTTGCAATAACGTAACGGCTTCATCACGGTTGCGGGCAATATCCTCAAATTTCTTCGGCAAAAAATCCATTGCGCCCGCATCGAGCGCATCTAATGTTGCTTTAGCACCATCATGAGTCAGGGAAGAGAACATCAATATTGGCGTCGGATTATCGGCCATGATTTCTCTCACAGCAGAAATACCATCTAGTACTGGCATCTCAACGTCCATCGTAATGACGTCTGGATTTAAGCTTTTTGCCTTTTCAACAGCTTCACGGCCATTGATTGCGACGTCAATGACTTCTAAACGCGATTCCGAGTTAATGATTTCACTAACACGACGTCTGAAAAAACTGGAGTCATCAACCACTAAAACTCTTATCGCCATATTTTCCCTTATTTAACCAATCAGTTAGATGCGAGATGCAGCCGCATAGTTTTTCAATAAATCAGGAACATCCAGTATTAATGCAATATGCCCATCACTGGTAATTGTTGCACCAGCCATCCCCGGCGTTCCCTGCAATAAATTATCTAACGGCTTAATCACAACTTCTTCCTGTCCTATCAGTGTATCGACGACGAAGCCAACTCTTTGGTTCCCCAACTGTACAATGACAACATGTCCATGCCCTTTACGATGCTCAATAATGCCCTGACGAGGTGCGAGCCAATTTTGTAAATAAAACAAAGGGATGGATTTTTCACGTACGATAATAGTCAACTGTCCATCAACCACATTGGTCCGACTCAAATCCAGATGGAAAATTTCACTCACACTTGCCAGTGGTAACGCAAATGGGCTCCCTGCGACACCAACCATGAGTGTAGGCAGAATTGCCAGTGTGAGTGGCACTTTAATGGCTATTTTGGTGCCTTTACCAATTTCGGAATCGATATCGATCGAACCATTCAGTGTGTTAATCGCCGTTTTGACCACGTCCATACCCACACCGCGACCGGATATGTCAGAAATCTGTTCTTTACTGGAAAAGCCGGGCATAAAGATAAGGTTAAAGCACTCTTTATTGCTTAAACGAGAAGCGGCATCTTCATCCATAAGCCCTTTCTTAACGGCAATGCCTCTCAGTTTATCCGGATTCATCCCTGCACCATCATCGATGATACAAAGTTCAATGTGATCCCCTTCTTGTGAAGCAGAGAGCAGCACTTTACCAGTCCGAGATTTACCCGATTTCACGCGGTCATCCGGCATTTCAATCCCGTGGTCGACAGAGTTACGAACCAAGTGAATCAGTGGATCCGCAAGCGCCTCAACGAGGTTTTTATCCAAATCGGTTTCTTCACCGCGCATTTCCAGCACGATATCTTTTTTCAAGCTTCTTGCTAAATCCCGAACAACCCGAGGGAAACGACCAAATACTTTCTTGATCGGTTGCATCCGAGTCTTCATGACTGCCCCTTGCAGGTCAGCAGTCACTACATCCAAGTTGGATACCGCTTTTGACATTTCTTCGTCATTGCTGTTCAAACCAAGACTGAGCAAGCGGTTACGAACCAGCACCAACTCACCGACCATGTTCATAATGGTATCCAGTGTAGAAGTATCCACCCGAACCGTGGCTTCAGCCTGTGGTTTCTTGGCGGCAGCAACTTCTTTGGATTCTCGGGTTGCAACCTGAGTTTTAGCTTCTGGCTTTTCTTGAACGGGTGGTGTAGCCGACGGTTTCGCTTGTGCGCTTACTTTGGGTTCTGTAGCTGGCTTTTTCGGCGGCGCGGTTTCTTTCTTGGCAGGTTCAACATTAGCTGATGCCGGTTTAACAGCCATTTCCAGCTCTTCGACTGATGGCCCTTTACCCGCACCATGTAATTCATCCAGTAATTTTTCGAACTCGTCATCCGTCATCAAATCACTGTCGCCACTATTTGAGGCCTTTGCTGACGATGCGGTTGAATCTACTGATGATGTTGTCTTCGGTGGAGAAGATGGCACAGCAGCAGCCTCTTTTCCTTCAACTGATGGTCCTTTGCCAACACCATGCAGTTCATCAAGTAACTTCTCGAACTCGTCATCGGTAATATCACCACTGTCATTCGTCGTCTGCTGCTGTGAAGGTGCTTTAGAAGGCTGCTGACCTGATTCTTGTGGCGCAGATTCTTTTGATGCGGATGGAGAATGATGAGCGGGAGATTTTCCTTTACCATGAAGCTCATCCAACAACTGCTCAAATTCATCTTGGGTAATTTCGTCAATTGAATTGGCACTTGTGGTATCTGAAGCGGCTTTGTTTTCTGGTGGCGGTGCTGCTTCGTCCTCAACCGGCATTGCAGGTTCATCATCAGGCAACGATGTGTCATCATCCGATGAGAGTATGACATCTTCTGATTCGTCTTCATCTGCCGAAGCGGGCTGAGAAAGTCGGTGTAATTCGTCAAGTAGGGCTGGATCTGCGGGTTCAAGAGGTTCACGATCTTGCACGGCCTGAAACTGTTCATTCACAGTATCTAAAGCCCGTAACATCGTATCCATGAGACCTGATGTTACTTTTCGCTGTCTATTACGTAATATATCAAAGACATTTTCTGCACCGTGACAGGTTGCGACCAACTCAGTTAAGGCAAGGAAACCAGCGCCCCCTTTTACCGTATGGAACCCTCGAAAGATTGCATTTAAAAGGTCATTATCTTCAGGATTATTTTCAAGTTCAACTAACTGTTCAGACAACAGCTCTAGTATCTCGCCTGCCTCAACTAAAAAATCCTGTAAAATATCTTCATCTAATTCGTAGCTCATACAGCACCTCTAAAAACCAAGACTCGATAACAAATCGTCAACTTCGTCTTGAGATGAAACAGCATCACTTCTTTCATGAGGATTCAAAATTGGCCCCTCAGGATCAGTAGACTGATGTTTTGTCTTATCTTCTTGTTGTTCTGATTGCTCTGTTCCAAACACGGTAAGAATATCGACTAATCGCTGCTCGACTTCATTAACCAGCGTGATGACCCGTCGAATAATCTGTCCTGTCAGGTCTTGGAAATCCTGAGCCATGAGAATGTCCATCAACTCACCACGTAACTCCGAACTATCTCCTTCAATTTGACTGAGAAGATCGTCAATTCTATGGCAGAGCGCTTTGAACTCATCTAATGCGATTCGGCCTTTCATGAGCTCATTCCATTGAGGACGAACATCCAATAACGTTTGATGCAATTGATCAGCGATAGGCATACAGCGATCAACAGCATCCATTGTCTTGTTCGCAGCAACCTCGGTTTTGGAAATGACGTACTGAAGGCGATCTTTTGCATCAGGAATTTCAGCCGTTGCTATCTCACTCATCCGTTCATCGATGGTGAATTCCTTGATTGACTCATGCAGTTCTCGGGTCAGTTCACCAATCTGCCGAAACATAGGATCAGCAGACTTAGCCTTATATATGCTCACCAATAATGCATTCGCTTCTTCTTTCTTGCCGCTTTCCAATAAATGGACGAGCTGTTGTGCTTGTTCTAATTCAATCATCCTGAAGAACCTTTATACGCGAATAAATGTTTCCCTTACCTGATCAGAAACACAGATCAAAGTTCAAGACTTATAAACGCTCAAAGATTTTATCCAACTTTTCCTTAAGCGTAGCCGCTGTAAATGGTTTGACAATATAGCCATTCACGCCTGCCTGAGCTGCTTCAATAATTTGCTCACGTTTCGCTTCGGCTGTAATCATCAACACAGGAAGGTGCTTCAGTTCCTCATCAGAACGAATGTGTTTCAGTAAATCAATCCCTTGCATTCCCGGCATATTCCAGTCGGTTACAACAAAGTCAAAATCACCTTTCTTAAGCATAGGCAAAGCCGTTAAACCGTCATCAGCCTCTTGAGTATTATTAAAACCCAAGTCGCGGAGCAGGTTTTTCACTATTCGGCGCATTGTTGAAAAATCGTCAACAATAAGGATTTTCATGTTTTTATTCAAAATTGCCTCCACTGAGTATGAGATCAGTGATATTTAGTCATTTTGTGTCCAAGAACGCAGCTTTGTTCTTAAACGCTGCATGGTTTGGCTTAATATTTGGCTTACGCGAGATTCACTTACACCAAGCACTTCACCAATTTCTTTCAAGTTTAGCTCTTCATCATAATAGAGCGAAAGTACTAAAGCTTCACGTTCGGGAAGCGATTTTATTGATTCAACCAATGCTTTACGAAATGATTCGTCAGCAACACCTTTAAATGGTGAATTCTCATCATCACTATCAAAAGGTGAAATAGCATCATCAGAAACACCTAAATCTTCGATGCCAACAATCCGAGAACTATTTATATCGGTCACGACGCTATGGTATTGATCTAACGACATTCCCAGATACTTAGCAACTTCTGTATCGGTCGGTTCACGATTTAATTCACCTTCCAGTACCGAAATTGCATGGCTGATCTCACGATTATATTTGTGAACCGATCGAGGAACCCAGTCTCCACGACGAATATCATCCAGCATAGCACCCCGAATACGGATCCCCGCATAAGTTTCAAAACTGGCACCTTTACTATTATCATAGTTTTTTTGCGCTTCGAGTAGTCCGATCATTCCTGCTTGGATTAAATCTTCAACCTGAACGCTTGGTGGTAAACGTCCAATCAAGTGGTGTGCGATACGCTTAACCAATACAGAATACTTTTCCAGAAAAGCCTGCTGATTATTGAGATTTCCATATTGATCGTACGTCAGCGCCTTATTCACCAAAAGGTTCCCCTACTATTTCAGTTCGATTTAGCAACCGTTCAACAAAAAATTCCAAATGGCCGCTCGGTGTTTTGGGTATTGGCCATGTTAATGCTTTATTCGCCAAAGAGCTAATCGCAAGCGATGCCGGTGAACGTGGAAATGCATCAACAACGATTTTCTGTTTTTTGACGGCCTGACGTACATTATCGTCTAAAGGTATACATGCGACGAGTTCTATGCCGACATTCAGGAACCGCTCTGTGACTAAGGTCAACTTCGCGAACAACTCACGCCCTTCCCGATAGCTCCGGACCATGTTTGCAACGATCTTAAAACGCGGCACCTGATGTTCACGACTCAATAACTTAATTAAAGCATAAGCATCAGTAATTGATGTCGGTTCATCACAAACAACGACAACAACATCCTGAGCCGCCCGAGCAAAGCTTACAACCATATCAGAAATACCAGCAGCCGTGTCAACCAACAACACGTCCATTTCTTCTTCCAGACTGCCAAATGCCCGAATTAACCCAATATGTTGTGCATGGGATAATTCCACCATGGACTTAGTTCCGGAAGTCGCTGGAATAATTCTAATCCCATATGGTCCTTCAACAATAGCATCTTTTAACTCACACTCACCAGCCAGGACATGCCCCAGATTCTTTTTGGGACGAATACCTAACATGACATCCACATTGGCCAATCCCAGGTCAGCATCAAGTACCATCACTTTTTTGCCCTGACGGGCCATACTCATTGCCATGCCCAAAGTGACGTTGGTTTTTCCAACACCACCTTTTCCACCAGTCACTGCAATCACTTTTGTCAGTGTTGGCTGACTTAAACGGCGCAGGCCGCTTGCTTGGTCAAAAATCATTTTATCTGTCATATCTATTCGCCGCCTAGATTCTCTCTGAGTCACTGCTCCAGTAGTGAGGCTCATTGTCAGCCGACTTCTCTAGCAATTCGTTCGCTTTCGCTACCATATATTTTGGCTGAGCAATCACAATATCTTCAGGGACACGCTGACCATTCGCGATATAAGCGACCGGTAACGCATTTTCTACCACTACACTCACAAACTCTCCCAAACTCAGGGATTCATCTAATTTAGTCATGATGCATCCGGATAAAGGAATTCGTCTGAAGTGGTCAATGGTTTCCTGAAGTACCTTTCTTTGTGCTGTTGCTGGTAAAACTAAATAACTTTTGATCACGCCACCGCGATCCTGCATTAAAGTGTCAAGTTGTTCAGACAAGCGCACATCTCGTTGGCCCATACCTGCCGTATCCACAAGAATCAGACGTCGATTTCGTAACTGTTGAACTACATCGGCTAACTCGTTGGAATCTTTAGCAACTTTTACAGGGCATCCCATAATTCTGCCATATATCGCTAACTGCTCATGGGCACCAATACGATAAGTATCCGTTGTAACCAACGCGACATTATCAGAACCGTACTCCATGGCTGCTCTGGCAGCTAATTTTGCAACGGTTGTCGTTTTCCCGACACCAGTCGGTCCGAGCAAGGCGACAACCCCACCTCGCTTTAAAATATCTTGATTGACGACCGGAATTTGATCCGATACTAACCCAAGCAAAGCACGCCATGCTTTGGGTGGTGGTGTATCTTCCGGTATATAACAAGCAAGCTGATCCGCTAATTCCAGTGATAACCCCATCCGAGATAACCGTTTGATTAACATGGCCCGAAGAGGCTCTCGACGCTCGACTTCCTGCCACATTAAACCAGAAACCTGATGCTCCAGAAGGCGTCGAATCGAATTGATGTCTTCTTTCATCAACTCCAGGTCTTGCGTATTCTGAACGTCTTCTTCACGTTTTTGGCGACGTTCATAACGGGAAGGATCCAGTTGAGGTTTGTGAGGTTCTTCCCGCTCTTCCCACCGACTAACGGGGGTCTGTTCTCCATAGCGTGAAGAAGGATTCTTTTCTTTTGCCTGACGCTGTAACAAAGATGACAACGTATCCTCGCGTGTCGGTTCTTCGTCTGACTGAGCTGGCGTATACTGTTTCAGTAAATTGGCAAAACGGTTGGTCATTGAACCACGTTGGCTTGACGACTGTTGCTGTCGTTGTGGTTTCTGAAGCGTTGCCGCAGCACGCTGACCGAGTTGAACACGATCGTCTTCCAGCTCACGCCGTCCTGATGAGCCAACAGAAGGTGAAGGCGTATCTCGGTAACGTGGTTGAGAATTATAACCGTGAACTTGTGTTTTAGGTGCGACAGTATCGCTGTCAACCGCAGCAACGATTTCTACCCCACCTGCAACTTTTTTATTAGACATGATCACTGCATCTGCACCAAGTTCTTCTTTCACTTGGAGTAATGCTGTTTTCATGTCTTTCGCAAAAAATCGTTTTATCTTCAAAGCAGCAACCCACCATCATGTTTATCTGCTAGTTACCGACAGCCTGTACAATTCGAATCTGTTTCTCATCAGGAATTTCCTGATAAGAAAGTACGCGCAAGTTGGGTATTGTATTTTTCACAAATTTAGCCAGTGTGGCGCGCAAAACACCGGATGTCAGTAATACGGCTGGTTCGCCTTTCAATTCCTGCTCTTGAGTCGCCTGACTCAAGGATGATTGAAGTCGTTCAGCAAGACCGGGCTCAATGCCGGCAGACTCACCACCTGACGCTTGCATTGTCTGATGCAATAATTGTTCCAATTCAGGAATCAACGTAATCACCGGCAATTCGGGTTCTATACCATTGATTTCCTGAACAATTAGACGTCTCAGAGAAATCCGAACGGCAGCCGTCAAAATGTCAGGTTCTTGACTCTTCCCGGAATATTCAGCAAGGGTTTGAATAATGGTACGGATGTCTCGGATTGGAATCGCCTCATGCAATAAATTTTGCAGAACTTTAACCACAGTTCCCAGCGGCAATTGATCCGGCACAAAATTTTCAACCAGTTTTGGCGCACTACGCGATAACATTTCCAATAGATTCTGAACCTCTTCATGCCCAAGCAGTTGAGCTGCATTATTGGTCAGTAACTGGCTCAAATGGGTTGCTAATACTGTTGATGAGTCAACGACGGTATAACCCAGTGCCTGAGCGTGTTCTCGTTGATCCTCTCGAATCCAAACCGCTTCTAAGCCAAATGCCGGGTCAAAGGTCTGCTCACCATCAATAATTCCGTACACTTGCCCGGGATTGATCGCCAACTCCTGATCGGGTCGAATTTCGGCTTCCCCGACAGCAACCCCCATCAAAGTAATCCGATAGCTATTTGGGGTAAGCTCCAGATTATCCCGGATATGCACGGGCGGAATCAGAAAACCAAAATCCTGCGACAATTTCTTTCTGACCCCTTTGACTCGCTCCAATAGTTCTCCGCCTTGATCGCGATCCACCAGCGGAATTAACCGATAGCCAACCTCTAAACCAATAATATCCACTGGCTGAACATCGTCCCAAGATAGCTCTTTTAGCTTCGGAGACTCTGTATCCATTTCTGCGGGTAGTTGCTTGTCTTCAGCGGCTTTATGTTGTTTTTTACGTAAGAGATAAGCCCCGGCGCCAGCCAGAATGGCCAATAGCAAAAAAGCAAAATGAGGCATCCCGGGGACAACCCCCATTACACCCAAAATGGCCGCAGTAATCATGAGTGCTTTCGGATTATCGAACAGCTGGAAGATCACCTGCTGTCCCATATCTTCATCGGTATTTTGACGCGTGACCATGATCGCTGCGCCGATAGACAAGAGTAATGATGGGATTTGAGCCACCAGACCGTCACCGATCGTCAGTAGTGTATATATCTGAATTGCTTCACTAAAACTCAGTGAGTACTGGATCATCCCAATCGTCAGTCCACCAACAATATTGATGAAGAGGATCAGAATCCCCGCAATTGCATCCCCTTTAACAAACTTTGAGGCACCGTCCATTGAACCGTAAAAGTCAGCTTCTTTCGTTACTTCAAACCGGCGGAGACGTGCCTGTTCTTGGTCGATCAATCCGGCATTCAGGTCAGCATCAATCGCCATTTGTTTACCGGGTAATGCATCCAACGTAAAGCGAGCACTCACTTCAGAAATCCGTCCGGCCCCTTTCGTGACAACCATAAAGTTAATAATCATCAAAATCAGGAAAACCACCAGACCGACAGCATAGTTGCCACCGATAACCACACTACCAAAGGCTTCGATCACACTACCGGCAGCCCCAGCTCCCTCGTGACCATACAATAAAACAACCCGGGTCGATGCAACGTTCAATGCTAAACGCAACAACGTTGCAATCAGCAATACGGAAGGAAAAGCAGCAAAATCAAGTGGCCTGCGCGTATATACGGTAACCAGTAAGACAACCATCGACAAAGCAATGTTAAAGGTAAAGAAAAGGTCCAACATAAATGCCGGAATAGGCAAAACCACCATCCCCAGTGTCGCAAGTACCATAACAGGCGCACCGATAGCAGGGATTGTTCTCCGTGGAATGGGAGGTAATTTGTCAGCAAATGGCAGCGTAAACTTCATAGATGACCGTTCATAATTATCTGTTGGGCGTTGAAGAGCCTGAATGTCAGGGCGTCATCGGGAATTCTGGATTTATCGCCTCATGCAATAATTGCACCATAAACATGTCAAATTTATGGCTCACCGATGCCACCATCTCCCTAATACGAGATGATGAATCTCCGAATCACATCACTGAATAAAGAATTGCTGGAGAAAGCATTACTGAAAGAATAGCAACAGAAACGGCCCCATCGTCGGATAGGCGTCGTTAAAGATAGACAAAAAAGAGAGGAAATCAGTGCATCTCAAGACCGATCAAGACACCCATTCGTGGCCGATATTGGCATCTCTCTGACGTCAACAAAAGGAGGAACATACAACCTCAATGTTCCTGCCTTTCTGACAAAGGTCTGTCACCCGTTTTCACCCACAATCACCGACAAGCTATCTCTACCTCGGTGCAAGGCGCCACAACAATTCACCTTGTTGTGTCTCAGGCACATAATCCAGACAAGCCAAACCGGATGTCGGGAACATCGGAGCCGGCATGTCTCTGACGAACTCACTGGTCAAGTATCCGACCAAAGGTAAGTGGGAGATCAGAAAAAATGAATTGGCCCGTTCAATATCTGCCAGAGCCATCAGATAGTCGAATACCCGATCTGATTTCCCGTAAGGCGTGATATCGTCGCATGTTTCTATACGACGGGCTTCAATGTAAGGCGCAACTTCCCGCCATGTTTCTTGTGCTCTAAGATAAGGACTAATCAATACTTTATCGACGCTGATTTTCTGTATGTCATTCGCCTGTTTCATCACTGAAACCGACTCACTTTTCCCAAGTTCGGTCAAAGGCCGATCCGCATCACCTGTCGCGCAATATCCCGCTTCTCCATGACGCATAATAAAAATTTTCATACAATGGCTACCTTAAATACCCGATTAAACTCACAGGTGAGTTCATACTCACTCAATATAGCCAAGCCCTGATTTTCGTCGTTAGAGAAACCTCAACTCTATATTGGCTGCTTCACACAAATTGAGCAAATTAAAATAACATTTTACTCATAAAATTGTTATCTGAGGTTGGCGACGTCTGTTTTCAACGTCATACTAAATAATCGATTCCCTAGCCACGTCTGGAGGCATGTCTCGTGCATATCAGTCCAAATGATACAAATAGTTACCGATATATCACCTTACCAAACCAACTTCGGGTGCTATTGATTTGTGACCCCAATGCACCCAAAAGTGCGGCAGCGCTGGCAATCAACGTCGGACACTTTGATGACCCTGCTAATCGTGAGGGTTTGGCGCATTATCTAGAGCATATGCTATTTTTGGGTACGGAAAAATACCCCAACTCCGGCGAATTTCAAAATTTTATCAATCAACATGGCGGAACACATAATGCTTGGACAGGGACGGAGCATAGTTGTTTCTTTTTTGACGTTGCCACTTCAGCCTTTGAAAAGGCACTAGACCGCTTTGCCCAATTTTTTAGCGCGCCTCTGTTTAATGAGGAATCGCTCGATAAAGAACGCCAAGCAATTGAATCAGAGTATAAACTCAAACTCAATGATGATATCCGGCGTCTGTATCAAGTACACAAAGAAACCATTCATCCACAGCACCCTTTTGCTAAATTTTCTGTCGGGAACGAACAGACGCTGTCCGATCGAAATCAGGTCAGTATTCGTAAAGAAATTATGCAGTTCCACCAAGAACACTATTCTGCTGACTTGATGACACTCGCGGTTATCGCTCCCGAACCGCTAGATACGCTGGAACGGTGGATTACGGAACGATTTACGAACATCATCAATCAGCAACGTCGGGGGAAAACAGTTCAGGAACCTTATGTAACCAGTGAACATACCGGATTACTGATTGAGGTGGAGCCCCTAAAAGATATCCGTAAACTATTTCTGTCATTTCCATTGCCCTGTATGGATGTTTATTACCAGCAAAAACCACTGTCTTATTTTGCACATTTACTTGGTTATGAAGGAAAAGACAGTCTCATGCAGGTGCTGAAAGACAAAGGATGGATTACAAGCCTTTCAGCTGGCGGGGGTACCAGCGGCAGTAACTACCGCGAATTTACGCTGAGTCTGTTGCTCACAGAAACAGGGATGACGTCTGTTGAAGAAATTATTCGGGCCGTTTTTAGCTATATCCAACTGATCCGGGAAAAGGGTCTGCAAGCCTGGCGTTATGAAGAGAAAAAATCAGTGCTTGAAGCCACTTTCCGTTACCAGGAAGTGCCTCGCCCGTTAGATATGGTTAGCCATTTGGTAATGAATATGCAGCATTATCAGGCAGAAGACACCATCTATGGCGATTATATGATGCAGGGCTATGATGAAACGCTGCTCAGAAAGATTCTCGCACAGTTTGTACCGGAAAATCTCAGAGCGACGCTATTGGCTCAGGGAGGCCATTATAACCAGACGGCGAACTGGTATTATACGCCCTATTCAGTCACCCCTTTCACTGAAGACCAGTTGGCTTATTTTCATCAAACTCAGCCACAACTGGAGATGGCACTCCCCGAACCCAATCCTTTTATCTGTCATAGTTTACAGCCAAAACCTATCGAATCTGATGACGACCAACCGCAAATCATTCAGGAAAGTGACGGATTTCGCCTGTGGCACATGCAAGATCAGGAATTCTTAGTTCCCAAAGGGGTTATTTATGTCGCCATCGATAGCCCATACGCCGTACAAAGTCCTCGCAATATCGTGATGACCCGTCTGTGTGTTGAGATTTTTCTCGACTCACTGGCAAAAGAGACTTATCCGGCCGAAATTGCCGGGATGGGATATAACATGTATACCCATCAGGGAGGGGTAACGCTGTCTATTTCGGGGTTCAGCCAGAAACAACCTGAACTACTGGCGTTAATCATCGATCGTTTCAAAAAGAGAGAATTCAGTGAACATCGTTTTCTGTCCGTGAAGACTCAACTGGAACGAAGCTGGCGAAATGCCGCAAAAGATCGTCCGATTTCACAGTTGTTCAATGCGATGACCGGGTTGTTACAACCGAACAATCCACCATATGAGAGTTTGCTTGAAGCCCTGCAAACGATCAAAGTCGAGGAATTGGCACCATTTGTCGATCAAATGTTATCTCAACTCCATGTAGAAATGTTCATTTATGGTGACTGGAGAAAATCGGATGCATTGCAAATCGGACAACAGCTGATTCAGGCATTACACGTTCAGGATCAACATTACGAAGAGTCACTGCGTCCTTTGGTGATGTTGGGTAAACAAGGGACTTTCCGCCGGGAAGTCTTCTGTGATCAAGATGATTCTGCCGTCGTGCTGTACTATCAATGTGCTGATATTTCTCCCAAAAGTGTAGCGCTGTACTCTTTAGCCAATCACCTGATGTCTGCCACTTTTTTCCATGAAATCAGGACCAAACAGCAGCTCGGTTACATGGTAGGGACAGGAAACCTCCCGCTGAACCGCCATCCGGGGATTGTCATGTATGTACAATCACCGCATGCAGCACCGGTCGATTTAATCGCTTCGATTGATGAGTTCCTCAACGCCTTTTATTTGGTTTTACTGGAGCTAAACGAATACCAATGGCACAGCAGCAAACGCGGCCTGTTTAATCAAATTGCCATCCCTGATCCGACTCTCAGAAGCCGCGCACAACGCTTTTGGGTCGCTATCGGCAATAAAGACCACCAATTTAATCAGCGAGAACTCGTGTTGCAGGAACTGAAACAACTGTCACGTTCAGATATGATCCGCTTTGTTGTCAGTGAACTGAAACCCAGAACGGCCAATCGTCTCATCATGCATACTCAGGGTAATGCTCACCATGATGCGCAACCACTGACTCTGGGTCGAGAAATTGGCTCAATTGAAGCATTTCAACTGATGCCAAAAGCTTATGAGCTCGGCTAGATTTGACGTTCTGAAGCAATCACTTGCGCCAGCGAATGGGGATGCAACTTAAGACAAATATCTCCCTGACGAAAAGCAATCGTCGGGTTTGCGAGACGCTCCCCCTCTCCTTTTGGCGCAGAACATTTTACCTTGATCCCTTGTTGTTCTAAAGTTGGCCACATCTGTTTCAGTGCGGGAAAACGTTGCCAGATATCCTGTAAAAAATCATCGACGTTTATCGCCTGAGAAGGCATCACAAATTCCACATGCTCCCATCCTTGACGGGGATAAGACTTCCCCTCCGCCGGATAAGGCAATTCAACATAATGCGTTGACCACCTCCCGAGCATCATCGGGCGTTCCAATGCGAGCACAATAATCGGCCGCCCGTTAATTTCAGCGGATGAAATTTGTGAACCTTCATTTAACCAAGCCTGATGCGCGGCTTCAGCCAGATGCCAGTCATTGACTCGCATAGCAATATGATCCAATTCGAACGCAGTTAAATCCAGTTGCAGTTCATCACATAAGGTACTGATATTATCAATAAAAGTGGACGCATCCCGATACATTTGTGCTGGCATGAGACGATTCGTGGTGAGAAGAGAATGCATTTGACTATCATCATCGATTGAAAGACTGGTTGAATCCTAACAGGATCTGATGGAAAGTAGAAAAATTCAGACGCTTTTCTCTATAAGAGTGATAATAAAATTGCTATGATGTGCGCCAATTTTTGAACCTGAACGAGATGTGTATCACAACGTTATGGTACACAAGCAGACAATTCCTAGAAGTGAAGGATAAGTACGTGAATATCCAAGCATTGATAAACGATAAAGTATCTCAGGCACTTGAAGCCGCAGGCGCACCCGCCGGCAGCCCGGCCGCTGTCCGTCAGTCCGCAAAGCCACAGTTTGGTGATTATCAAGCCAATGGTGTCATGGGGGTTGCTAAAAAACTGGGTACGAATCCGCGCGAGTTTGCTCAAAAGGTACTGGATGTACTGGATCTGGAAGGAATTGCCAGCAAAACCGAAATTGCCGGGCCGGGATTCATCAACATCTTCCTCGATGAAACATTTTTGGCGCAGCAGGCTGAACAAGCACTGGCCGATCCACGACTAGGCGTCGCGCAAGAAACCCCGCAAACGATTGTCGCTGACTACTCTGCCCCCAATGTTGCAAAAGAAATGCACGTCGGCCACCTCCGTTCAACCATTATCGGCGATGCCGTTGTCCGTACCCTTGAATTTTTAGGTCATAAAGTCATCCGGGCTAACCATATCGGAGACTGGGGAACGCAGTTTGGGATGTTGATTGCGAATCTGGAGCGCGTTCAGAAAAATGACGATACCCCGTCAATGGCGCTGGCAGATTTGGAGGCATTCTACCGCGAATCGAAGCAACGTTATGACCAAGATGAAGCATTTGCGGAAAAAGCCAGAAACTATGTGGTGAAGCTGCAAAGCGGCGACGCATTCTGCACGGAGATGTGGAAAAAACTGGTCGATATCACCATGACTCAAAATCAGATCAACTATGACCGGCTCAATGTTTCTTTAACCCGTGATGATGTCATGGGAGAAAGCATGTATAACCCGATGCTACCGGAAGTGGTTGCCGATCTGAAAGCCCAGGGTTTAGCCCAAGAAGATGAAGGCGCACAAGTCGTATTTCTTGATGAATACAAGAACAAAGACGGTGAACCAATGGGGGTCATCATTCAAAAACGCGATGGTGGTTACCTCTATACCACAACCGATATTGCTTGTGCCAAGTATCGTTATGAACAGCTTGGAGCAAACCGTGTCTTATATTTCATCGACTCACGTCAACATCAGCATTTGCAGCAAGCGTGGACGATTGTGCGAAAAGCTGGTTATGTCCCCGAGAACGTCTCACTGGAACACCATGCTTTTGGCATGATGTTAGGCAAAGACGGACGTCCCTTTAAAACCCGCGCGGGCGGTACTGTTCGTCTGAGCGATCTGCTCGATGAAGCTGAAGATCGTGCCATTCGGCTGATTGAGAGTAAAAATCAGGCATTGGCCCAAGACGAAAAAATGAATATCGCCAAAACCGTCGCCATGGCAGCCGTCAAATATGCGGACCTGTCTAAACACCGGACGACTGACTACATCTTCGATTGGGACAACATGCTTGCCTTTGAAGGCAACACAGCCCCTTACATGCAGTATGCCTATACACGAGTCGCTTCCATTTTCTCGAAAGCCGGCATCACGATGGACAAGATCAATGGTGAGCTCCGGATCAGTGACGACAAAGAAAAATTGATGATCACTAAGCTGTTACAGTTTGAAGAGACGATTCAATCTGTTGCTCGTGAAGGTCAGCCCCACTTAATGTGTAGCTACCTGTTTGAGTTAGCGGGTCAATTCTCTAGCTTCTATGAGGCTTGCCCCATTTTATCAGCCAGTGATGAGGCGACACGAAACAGTCGTCTGAAACTGGCAGCACTGACCGCGAAAACCATTCAGCAGGGTTTGAACCTGTTAGGCATTCAAACTCTGGAACGGATGTAATAACCGTCATCAAGATCCAAACCAAAAAAACCCAGCATCGTTGCTGGGTTTTTTATAACTGTTTTCTTATGACAATGTATTCGTTCTATCTCGGTATTTGTTTTACTCGTCTTAATCTGGACGCATGGCATATTTACCGGAACCAAGAAGCAAAATAGCAATAGATGCAAACAGATAGGTCGCGATATCTTCAACAGCCCAAGCACCATATTCATTCAATGAAAAGAAATTATCCCGGTGCATCAAGCCGATAACAACAATGGCAGTCCCTATGACGGCTGTGGCAGCAAAGCGGGTAAATACGCCCAGTACAATCATGATTGGGGCAATCACCTCTCCCAGATAAACAGCATAGGCAAAAAAGCCCGGTAGACCAAGATCTACAAACATCCCCTGAATAAATGCAGTGCCATCATATATTTTATGAATACCGTGCAATAAAAACATTAAGCTAAAACCCACTCGGAGAATCAACTTTGCCGCATCAGGATGATTCATTCCTACTTCAAATTTACGGATTAAACTATTCATCTGTTACTCCAAATCAATCGGTATTGTGTTCAGTATATCGACAACATTTCAGAAGACCTTGGTGCATTTTTCATCATCTTCATCAAAAAAGCTGAACAAAAATACTGTCCTAAATCAAAGAATTAGAAATTTATATTACTTCGGAAGTTAATTTCCCTCCTGTCATAAATGAACAACACGTTCCCACAATGAAGATATGATATCCTCACTCAATGGCATTTTTTCGTAGGAACAGTACGATGAGTTTCAAACTCCATCCACAGCTACAACAAGACACAACTTATCTTGGCGATTTCCCGCTTTCTCTGGTATTGCTTCATTCTGATCAAGCCGTACCTTGGATCATTTTGGTACCGAAACGTGCTGAAATAAAAGAATTCCATCATTTACCCATGACAGATCAACAACAATTTTTAATTGAATCTCAATGGGTTAGTCAGGTTTTAGAATCTCAGTATCACCCTGATAAAATTAATCTCGGTGCATTAGGGAATCTGGTCCCTCAGCTTCACTATCATCATATTGCTAGATTTACCGACGATGAAGCATGGCCCGGCCCTATCTGGGGGAATACCACCGGAACCCGCAGAGATGAGACAGCACAGCGACATATTGCCAGCCAATTGAAAACCGCATTGGCTCAGTCGGGTATCTTTACTCCGGTTTAGTTTAAAGAATCGCAGTCAGTGACAGTGCCTGAGGCAAATTTACCGCATAACGGATACGTCGGATCTCACCACTTTGACCGGTATCCACAAAACGGGAAATCACACCTTTTCTGACCCAAATGCCAAGCATGGCATCGACACCATCCTCGCTCATTCGAAAATGACGCGCTAAGATGCTCCCACTGGTCGTGCCATGCTGCTCGAGATAACTTTTTAGCTCATTCAGAATCATACAATTTGACGCTCGAATTTTTTGATCACATCACCTTGATGTTTCAACAACCGATATAGGCCCCACCCACCAAGTAAGATGGATGTCATCCACAACATACTTTGTAGCGGATGTTGCATCATATTCATCGCTTGGTAGAAAAAGGTTGCAGAGCAGTAGGCCAGCCCAAAGGTCCAGACGGCAATAAATCGGGCATATCGGGCACCAAACTCTCTGACATAAGCCCCCATGGCTGCGACACAAGGCGTATAGAGTAAAATAAAAATCAGGTATGCAAACGCTGCGGAATGACTTTGAAAATAATATTGCAGATTACTGTATATCGATGAATCCACATCCTGAGCTTCAGCAGCCAGTTGAGTATCAGATAAATCCCCGATTTCAATCCCCAGCGGGTCAGAAAAGCTCAACGATATTAAGTTATCAGGGATCGTTTGCAATGCTTCTTTCAAACGAGCCAGCAGATCAAAATCACTGGCTTCATCAGACTGCGAGGAGTACAGGTTATTGAGCGTACCGACCACGGCTTCTTTCGCAAAAATACCCGTCACGATCCCAACGGTTGCCGGCCAGTTCTCTGGCTGTATACCAATCGGTGCAAACAGAGGCGTGACACGCTGCGATACCTTTGATAACACAGATGTATCACTATTTTCATGGCCGAAACTACCATCAGATCCAATTGAATTTAAAAAGCTGAGAATGGTTACCACAACCACAATGGTTTTGCCTGCCCCTAAGACAAACCGTTTTAGTTTCTGCCACGTTTTGATCAGAATATTTTGTAGTGTCGGTAGTTCATAATCCGGTATTTCCATGACCATATTTTCACTACTACCGGGATAAATTGTGTGCCGTAATACAATGCCGGTAAACACGGCAGCAACAATCCCTAATAAATAGAGTGAAAATACGATATTTTGGCCACTATGCGGGAAAAAAGCCGCCGCCAGCAAAGCATAAACGGGTAACCGGGCCCCACAAGACATAAACGGAGCCATAGCAGCAGATAATCGTCTTTCTCGTTCCTGATCCAGCGTGCGCGTTGCCATGATGGAAGGCACATTACAACCAAAACCCAAAATAAGCGGTACAAACGCTTTACCCGGCAAACCGATTTTTTGCATCACTTTATCAAGCACGAACGCCGCACGGGCCATATACCCGGAACTTTCCAGTACTGCCAAAAACAGATAAAGACAAGCAATCACCGGAATGAAGGTCGCTACAGTTTGGATCCCTCCACCCAGCCCATCAGCCAGCAAAGTGACCAGCCATACCGGGAGATGTTGATCCAATAAAGCATGCCCCCCATCAACCAGTAAAGCGCCGACAGAAATATCAAAGAAATCGATAAAAGCACTCCCGATATTAATCGAGAACATAAACATCAGATACATCACAAGGAAAAAGAAAGGAATACCAATCCACTTATTGAGGACCACTTGGTCGACTCGTTTGGTGAAACTATGCCCCAATACCCCTTGCTCACGACGAACATTTTGACATTGTTCATGCAACCAGGTGTATTTGACATTGGCAACATGCAAGTCAATATCCAACAGACTGTTCAATTGCAAATCATTCATTTGTCGCTGATCTGATGCTGACAAAAGATTGGTAATCAGCGTGTCACCACCAAGTGCCCGGATCGCGAGCGCCCGAGGAGAAACGGCTTGTGACGTACCCGGTTGTGATAAAAATAATGGCGTTGCAGTCTCAATCATCGATTCAAATTGAGGACCATAGTCGAGTTGTAATGCGTTGAGACCAATCCCCTGTAACAAGGTTTTATCGAGGTTCTCTTTCAACTGCCGCACCTGAGACTTATTATTGGCAGAAATAGGGTAAACCGGACAGTCCAGCAATTGTGCTAATCGTTTTACATTAATCGAGCGACGCTCCCTTTTGAGCACATCCATTTTATTGAGCACAACGATCATCGGACGCCCGAGCTCACGCAACTGCAAGGTCATATACAGGCTTCGCTCAAGACAGGTCACATCAACCACATTCAAAATTAAATCTGCCGGATGTAACAGGACCGCTTGCGATGCAATCGACTCATCAATGCTGTGGCTATCATTGCCACTATCCAGCGCATAAATACCCGGTAGATCAGTCAGAGAGAATTCATTTCCGGAATAGGTATATTTACCCGTTTTTTTCTCGACAGTGACACCAGCCCAGTTCCCAACCTGCTGACGTGCGCCGGTTAAACCATTAAATAGTGTTGTTTTACCGCTATTTGGATTACCGACCGTTAAAATATTGTATTTCATCCGATCACCTCCACTTCAATGGCTGCTGCGATCTTTTCCCTGATAGCAAGAGAGACCCCACGAACTTCAACCTGAAGCGGATCACCCATCGGCGCTTTGCGAATCAAGACAATCGGGGTTTCTGGCAAAATCCCCATAATCATTAATCGTTTACGAACTTCAGCAGAAAGCTGATGAAATCCTAAAATCGATGCACGTTGACCGGGATTTAACTGAGATAGATTCATGGCTTGTTCTTACTGGTATAGTTTATGGGAAGCATTTATGAGAAGCATTCTCGTTATCAGATTTCAGTATACGCCAAATATCGGAAAGGTTATTGAGACGGATCAAAAAGCGGATATCGTTCAAAGCATTTTGAAAGATTCCTCTGGAAGGCTTGCATCGTGGTATAGCACCCGCTATACCACGCCACTTCATTCTACGAATGTTTCATTTGAAAGCAGTTTGTATAACTCTGACTCAAGGTCGTTAAGAATTTGAAATAGCTCCCTTTTTTCAGAGGAATGTCCGTTGCTAACGGGTCAAGAACCCCGACTTTAGCCGATGTCCCCCGAGTTACACTCGTAATGACCGATGGTAAGAACTGTGGTTCGGAGAAAATACAGACATTTGACTGCGCTTTGAGCGCTGTTCGGATTTCGATCAATGTTTTCGCTCCCGGCTTACGCTCCGGGCTAACGGTAAAATGACCGATATTATTGAGATGGTAATGGGCTTCAAAATAGTCATACGCATCATGAAAAACATAATACGGATAGTGGTGATAAGGTGCTAATTGCGCCTGAATCTGCTGATCTGTTTGGGTCAGCTGCGCTAAAAAGTGTGTCAGATTTGCCTGATATTGCTGAGCATGGTCAGGGTCTTGTTGAATCAGACGCGCAGCAATTGCTTGTGCAACGACACGAACCTGCTCAATTCCCATCCAGAAGTGAGGATTGATATTGCCATGGTGATGGTGCCCATCGTCATGATGGTCTGCTGAAAAATGCTTAAACGGTACACCTTTGATCTGGCTAATCATCAATTGATTGGTCTGATGCGATAAAACCTTCGACAAAAACGGCTCGAGTCCATCACCAAACCAAATAACCAAATCCGCTTGCTTGATTCGCTTTACATCCGAAGGACGAAGTGCATAATCATGCGGCGAAGTATTCGGTGCAAGTAACACATCAGGCTCACTCACACCTGCCATTAATTCATAGCTAATCATTTGAATCGGTTTGATACTGGTTAATACATCAAGTGCCCATGCTGGAATCGACAGGCCCAAAAGTAGTATGACTGTGGAAAGACGAAAGAACTTCATGAAATTAATCCCTTAGTTATGGCTTCAATTTGCCATAAATGTTATATTATAACATAACCATTTTGCAAACGAGTTATTTCATGTCAACGCTGATCGAGCTACAAGATGTTTGCGTCGCATTCCATCAAAAGAACGTGTTAGACCATATCAGCCTTCGTGTCGAACAGGGAAAAATCACCACCCTCATCGGTCCGAATGGTGCGGGAAAATCAACACTGGTGAAAGTTTTATTAGGGCAACAAACGATTGCATCCGGCAAAATTACCCGTTCACCCCGACTCAAAATTGGCTACGTTCCTCAAAAGCTTCGTTTGAACGAAACCCTGCCGCTGACAGTACAACGTTTTCTGAAACTTGCCGGTCGCTATAGCCGGCAGGAACTCAATGATGCCCTGACACTGGTCGGTGCAGCTCACCTCGCCCATAACAGTATGCACCATTTGTCTGGCGGGGAGACACAACGTGTGTTACTCGCTCGGGCACTACTACAACGACCTGACGTTTTGATGCTGGACGAACCCACTCAAGGTGTTGATGTTCAGGGGCAAATTGATCTCTATGAATTGATTCAAACACTGAGACAACGTTTCGGCTGTTCTGTTTTCATGGTGTCTCATGATCTCCACTTAGTGATGGCACAAACAGACCATGTGATCTGCCTGCAGCACCATATCTGTTGCCACGGCGCCCCTGCTGACATCACCCGGCATCCTAATTATATTGCGTTGTTCGGTCAGTCTCGTCAGGAAGAATCACTCGCCTTCTATCATCATGAACATCAGCATCATCATGACCTCGCCGGGCAACCGGTTTCTGGCGATGCGACCCAATGTAACCACCACTCTCACGGACATCATCACCATGGTTGAGATTATACTGCCTGCCATTCTCGCAGGGATCGGCATCGCGCTGATAGCAGGCCCGCTTGGCTCTTTTGTCGTATGGCGTAAGATGGCTTATTTCGGCGATACACTCGCGCACGCATCTTTGATGGGTTTAGCCTTTGGCTTTTTACTGGATATCAATCTCAACCTTGCTCTCTTGGTATGTTGTTTAGCGATCGCAACCATTTTAGTTGTGTTGCAAAGACAAAAATTTATCGCCACAGATACCCTATTGGGGATTCTTGCTCACAGCTCTCTCTCGGTCGGTTTAATTGCCGTCAGTTTTCTCAATGATGTCCGTATCGATCTGATGAGCTATCTGTTTGGTGATCTCCTTGCGGTCACACCGAGTGATTTATATTTCATTTGGGGAGGCGTGTTGGTCATTGCCATTTTGCTCTACTTCATCTGGCAACCATTGCTTTCTGCGACGGTGAACGAAGAACTTGCCTCGGTGGAAGGCACCAATACCGATCTGATGCAGCTTTTACTGATGCTGATGATTGGTCTGGTGATAGCTGTCGGCATGAAATTTGTCGGCGCCCTGATCATTACTTCACTCTTAATTATCCCGGCTGCCAGTGCCCGGCGTTTATCTGCAACTCCGGAACAAATGGCGATGATTGCATCAGCAATTGGTATGATTGCTGTCCTGAGCGGACTCTACCTTTCATGGGAATTTGACACGCCAGCAGGCCCATCCGTGGTCATCTCTGCCAGTTGTTTATTTCTTTTGAGTCATTTAGTCAAAAGTAAAGCTTAAAAAAATCCCCCTCAATGATTTGAGGGGGATTTTTCTATCATTAGACTGGCGAGATGTTTACCAGCCAGTGACTTCTCTTAAAGCCTGACCGATATTGGCGAGACTTTTCACGGTTTTAACACCGGCCGCTTCAAGTGCAGCAAACTTCTCATCCGCTGTGCCTTTACCACCGGAAATAATGGCACCTGCGTGTCCCATCCGTTTGCCCGGAGGCGCTGTCACGCCCGCAATGTAAGATACAACCGGCTTGGTTACATGATCTTTAATGAACGCAGCCGCTTCTTCTTCAGCGGTACCACCGATTTCACCGATCATCACAATCGCTTCAGTTTCTGGGTCGTCTTGGAACAACTTCAAAATATCAATAAAGTTTGACCCGGGAATCGGATCACCACCAATACCAACACAAGTCGACTGACCAAACCCTTCATCAGTCGTTTGTTTCACCGCTTCATAAGTTAATGTACCGGAACGAGACACAATACCGACTTTACCTTTCTTATGAATATGCCCGGGCATGATACCAATCTTGCACTCATCCGGTGTAATCACTCCCGGACAGTTTGGACCAATCATACGCACGCCGGCTTCATCCAGACGCACTTTCACATCAAGCAGATCGAGTGTTGGAATCCCTTCAGTGATAGTTACAATCAGTTCAATACCTGCATCGATCGCTTCTAGGATTGCATCTTTACAGAAAGGTGCCGGAACATAGATAACCGATGCGGTTGCACCAGTTGCTTCAACGGCTTCACGCACAGTATTGAACACAGGAAGCCCCAAATGGGTTTGACCGCCCTTGCCCGGTGATACGCCACCGACCATTTGTGTACCGTACGCGATTGCTTGCTCAGAGTGGAAAGTACCTTGTCCGCCAGTGAATCCCTGACAGATCACTTTGGTCTCTTTATTAATCAATACAGACATTATTTACCCTCCGCAGCAGCTACAACTTTCTCAGCAGCTTCAGTTAACGAAGTTGCAGCAATAATGTTCAATCCACTCTCTTCCAGCTTCTTCGTTCCGAGTTCAGCGTTGTTCCCTTCAAGACGAACCACGACAGGCACAGAAACCCCAACTTCTTCAACCGCACCGATAATACCGTCAGCGATCAGGTCACAGCGAACAATGCCACCGAAGATATTGACCAGCACTGCTTGTACATTCTTGTCAGAAAGAATGATTTTGAAAGCTTCGGTCACACGCTCTTTGGTTGCACCGCCACCAACATCTAAGAAGTTCGCCGGGCTGCCGCCATGCAGGTTCACGATATCCATCGTCCCCATTGCCAGACCGGCACCGTTGACCATACAGCCAATATTTCCGTCAAGCGCAACGTAGTTCAGTTCCCACTGGGCTGCATGCGCTTCACGCTCATCTTCCTGTGAAGGATCGTGCATTTCTCTCAGTTTTGGCTGACGATACATGGCATTCGAGTCAATGTTGATTTTCCCATCAAGGCAAAGCAGATTGCCGTCTCCGGTAATGATCAGCGGGTTAATTTCAAGGAGTGCCAGATCATACTGACTGAACATTTCACCAAGACCCATGAAGATTTTGACGAATTGTTTAATCTGATCGCCTTTGAGACCCAGCTTAAATGCCAGTTCACGTCCCTGATAAGGTTGCGGCCCTACCAGCGGATCGATAGCGGCTTTATGAATCAGTTCCGGGGTTTCTTCAGCAACTTTCTCAATCTCAACACCACCTTCAGTCGATGCCATAAAGACAACACGACGGCTGGCGCGGTCAACCACAGCACCAAGATAAAGTTCGTTCGCAATATCAGATGCAGCTTCAACTAAGATTTTGGTCACTGGCTGACCATTGGCATCGGTTTGGTAGGTCACCAAATTCTTACCGAGCCACTTCTGGGCAAAATCACGAATACCATCTTTTGTATCGTGTAGTTCAACACCACCAGCTTTTCCCCGGCCACCCGCGTGAACCTGACATTTGACGACCCATTTTGACCCGCCAATTTTACCTGTGGCTTCTGCAGCTTCCTGTGGGGTGCTGCACGCATAACCATCAGGAACCGGCAGACCAAATTCTGCAAAGAGCTGTTTGGCTTGATATTCATGCAAATTCATTGTGCTATTCCGTTGTATATTATTTTTTCATCCAATTTCGCTTCAACGAAACGAAACATTTCGCAGGGTACTCAGTGCGCTGAAACATGACGGCATGTTGATTTCCATCCATGCTGACAACACAAGACCAGGTGTTGAGCAACCCAGCCTGCATGGCAGATATCCGGAAGAAGATACCTGCCATATCATTGATTAAACATCCAACAACAAGCGTGTCGGATCTTCCAGCAGTTCTTTAATCGTGACGAGGAACCCGACCGATTCACGACCATCAATCAAACGATGGTCATAAGAAAGTGCCAGATACATCATTGGCAGTATTTCTACTTTGCCATTGACCGCCATCGGACGCTCTTGGATTTTATGCATGCCAAGGATTGCGGCTTGAGGCGGGTTAATGATTGGTGTAGACATCAGAGAACCAAACACACCACCATTGGTGACAGTAAAGTTACCACCGGTCAGTTCTTCAACGGTGAGCTTACCGTCACGGCCTTTTTCTGCCAGCGCTTTGATTCCTTTTTCGATCTCAGCAACACTCAACATATCGCAGTCTTTCAGGACGGGGGTCACCAGTCCACGTGGCGTTGACACAGCAATACTAATATCGAAGAAGTTGTGATAGACAATATCACTGCCATCAATGGAAGCATTCACTTCAGGATAACGTTTCAGCGCTTCTGTGACTGCCTTAATGTAGAACGACATAAACCCGAGACGGATATCATGTCTCTTCTCAAACAGGTCTTTGTACTGTTTGCGTAGATCCATAATTGGTTTCATGTTGACTTCATTGAACGTTGTCAGCATGGCAGTACTGTTTTTTGCTTCCAGTAATCGTTCAGCCACGCGCTTACGCAAACGAGTCATCGGTACACGCTTTTCGCTTCTTGCAGCCGCAGGTACTGCAATCGATTCTTGTTGTTCGGCTGTCGAACCTTTAGATGCAGAGGCCAGATGCGCTTCAACATCTTCACGAGTAATTCGGCCACCGACACCAGTACCTTTGACCTGAGAAACTTCCAGACCATGTTCTGCCATCAAACGGCGTACCGCAGGACTCAACGCATCGTTAGTCTCTTCATTCAGGTTCGCTTTATGTCGCTTATCCGGAGAAGGCTGAGTCGATGTTGTTTTCTCTGATGTCGGTTCACCGGCAACCGCACCGGGTTTCAGCTTCCCGAGCAGTTGCTTTGATGTCACCGTTGCACCTTCATCCTGCTCGATCGATTCAAGCACTCCGGCCTCTGGCGCGGGTACTTCTAAGACAACTTTGTCTGTTTCGATTTCAACGAGGACTTCATCACGCTCAACCGCATCACCCGCTTTTTTATGCCAAGTTGCTACGGTTGCATCTGCTACCGATTCAGGTAAATCTGGAACCAGAATTTCAACTGTCATATTTATTTTTCCTTTTATTTCTAGTTCTTAATCTAGTTTCAACGCATCATCAACGAGCGCTTTCTGCTGTTTCAAATGAACCGACATATAACCAACAGCCGGAGAAGCCGAAGCAGGACGTCCTGCATATTTCAGCTCAGCACCGGCAGGAATTGCGGCCCGGAAATTATGCTGGCTGCTGTACCATGCGCCCTGATTTTGTGGTTCTTCCTGACACCAGACGTAATCCACAACATTGGTATAAGGCGCAATGGCAGCCCGGACATCTTCCAGCGGGAATGGATACAACTGCTCGATACGGACAATCGCAACATCCCCTTGCTCGTTATTGCGTCGCTGTGCCAGCAAATCGTAATAGACTTTACCAGAACAGAAGACCACACGTTTCACCTGAGCTGCATCGAGCTCATCAACTTCCGGAATCGCGGGTTGGAAAGTACCACTCGCCAAATCTTCCAGCGAAGAGACACACAGTGGATGCCGTAGCAGAGATTTGGGTGACATCACAATCAGAGGACGACGCATTGGACGAATCACCTGACGCCGGAGCATGTGATACACCTGAGCTGGTGTCGAAGGCACGATCACTTGCATATTTTGCTCAGCACAAAGTTGCAGGTAACGTTCGAGGCGTGCGGAAGAGTGTTCCGGCCCCTGTCCTTCATAGCCATGTGGCAATAACATGGTAATCCCACATAAGCGGGCCCATTTCTGTTCACCGGAAGAAATGAACTGATCGATCACCACCTGAGCGCCATTGGCAAAATCACCAAATTGCGCTTCCCAGATTGTTAAACCACCGGGTTCGGCTGTAGCATAACCATATTCAAAAGCCAGTACAGCTTCTTCGGATAACACCGAGTCAATGACTTGGAACGGTCCTTGATTACTGTGGAGGTTCTTCAGCGGTACATAGGTACTTGCATCATTTTGGTTATGAAGTACAGAGTGGCGATGGAAGAAGGTGCCTCGTCCTGAATCCTGACCGGAGATCCGGATCCGATGGCCATCATCAACTAACGTTGCATAGGCCAGAATCTCGGCCATACCCCAGTCCAGTAATTTTTCACCGTTAATCATCGCCAGACGATCGGTGTAAATTTTTTCGACACGACTTTGCAATTGATGACTTTCCGGATACAAGCAAACACGTTTACCAATATCTTTCAGCCGCTCTAAGTCAAACTCGTTTTTCCAGACTTCATCCCATTCGTGAGATAAATAAGGAGACCAGTCAACCGAGTGCATCGCCATAGGACGCCACTCTTTGACAACCACTTCCCCGTGATCCAATGCATCTCGGTACTCATTGACTGCCTGAGTGACAAATTCAGCATCAGCATCCTGACGCTCGATCAGTAAATCACCATACAGCTTACGTGGTGTCGGATGCTTTTTAATCTTTTGATACATCAGAGGCTGAGTCGCATTCGGCTCATCCGCTTCGTTGTGACCATGACGACGATAGCACACCAGATCAACCACAACATCCTGACGAAATGTATTCCGATAATCCAATGCAATATGGGTAACAAATGCAACGGCTTCTGGATCGTCAGCATTCACGTGGAAAATCGGTGCCTGAACCATTTTTGCAATATCAGTACAATACATGGTCGATCGTGTATCGCGTGGGTTCGAGGTGGTAAATCCGACTTGGTTGTTGATCACGATACGAACCGTGCCCCCAACCTGATAACCACGCGCCTGAGACATATTGAATGTTTCGGCAACCACACCCTGACCGGTCACTGCTGAGTCACCATGAATGGTGATCGGCAGCACTTTTGAACCATCTTTATCACCCAATCGGTCTTGACGAGCCCGAACGGAGCCCATAACAACAGGGTTAACGATTTCCAAGTGTGAAGGGTTAAATGCCAGTGCTAAATGGATATTGCCACCCGGGGTCGCAAAATCAGCGGAGAATCCCTGATGGTATTTCACATCCCCGGTGCCCCACGTCTCATCGTGCTTGCCCGCAAACTCATCGAACAAATCCTGAGGTCGTTTCCCTAAAACATTGACCAGCATGTTTAGACGCCCACGGTGGGCCATTCCGACGACCGCCTCGCGCATCCCCTGAGAGCCCGCACGACGGATCAATTCTTTCATCATGGGGATGAGAGCATCACCGCCTTCAAGAGAGAAGCGCTTTGCACCGGGAAATTTGGCGCCCAGATAGCGTTCCAAACCTTCCGCAGCAGTCAACTCTTCAAGGAAAGTAATTTTCTCTTCTTTTGTAAAGGAGGGCTGGCCGACTACCGATTCCAGACGCTGCTGAATCCAGCGCTTTTGCTCGGTATTGGTCATGTGCATATATTCTGCACCGATAGAACCACAATAGATTTGATTCAGAGACTCATGAATATCCTTAAGCTTCATGGTCTCCTGACCTATCGCAAAAGAACCGACATTGAATGTCTCTTCCATGTCTTCGGGGTTGAGATTATGAAATGAGGGGTCAAGCTCAGCCACGGTCGGTCGCTGCCATAGACCGAGTGGGTCTAACTGAGCTGCTTCATGACCGCGGAAGCGGTACGCATTAATTAACTGTAATACTCTTACTTGTTTTGCATCGACATCGGGGTCACTAACTTGGACATTGTAATGCTTTGTCTCTTGAGCGAGTCGACGGAAGTAGTCACGGACACGTGAATGTGGTTGTTCAGCCACATTGCCATCATCAGGGCGGGATAGCCCCTCAAAAACACGTCTCCACTCCTCACTTACCAGGTCGGGATCACTTAAATAGAGTTCGTAGAGATCTTCTACGTACGTTGCATTGGCGCCAGCCAAGTGTGAAGACTCGAGCCATGCCTTCATCACGCCGTTGTGCATATTTTCCCTTTACCAGTAGTTTTCACGTTTTGCTGCGGTCTACGCCGAGCTCTGAAAATGCAGGTCCGAAGACCTGCAAACCATATCTAAACGGAACGTTTAATCAACATTGATTTAATATGACCAATTGCTTTCGTTGGATTGAGACCTTTCGGACAAACACTGACACAATTCATAATGCCATGGCAACGGAAAACACTAAATGCATCGTCAAGATTAGACAACCGTTCATCTGTTGCCGTATCACGACTGTCAATCAACCAACGATAAGCAGCCAACAGTCCGGCTGGTCCGATGAATTTATCCGGATTCCACCAGAATGACGGGCAGGAAGTCGTACAACATGCACACATAATACATTCATACAATCCATCCAGATGTTCACGATCTTCAGGAGACTGTAAATTTTCTCTGGATGGCGGTAAATTCCCATCAGAAATCAGATAGGGCTTCACTTTCGCGTAATTATCGTAGAACTGTGTCATATCAACGATCAAGTCCCGGATTACCGGCAACCCCGGTAATGGCCGAATGACAATTTTATCGCCGGACAAGGCCGATAATGGTGTGATACAAGCCAAACCATTCTTGCCATTCATGTTGAGGCCATCCGAACCACAAACACCTTCCCGACATGAACGACGGAATGCAATCGAAGGATCTTGCTCCTTCAGTTGAATCAATGCATCCAGTACCATCATATCCGAACCTTCAGGAACGTCCAGCGTGTAGTCCTTCATATAGGGCTTTTTATCCACATCCGGATTATAGCGATACAGAGAGAAGTTAAGTTTCATTACGCAGTCCTCCCCTTAGTATGTACGAATCTTTGGTGGAAATGCATCACGATGAACCGGAGCCATATTGACATCACGCTTACTCATCTGTTCAGTTTCCGGGTTATAAATCGAGTGGCATAACCAATTATCATCATCTCGGTCGGGGTAGTCAAAGCGAGCATGAGCACCACGACTCTCTGTCCGGTAATTGGCAGCAACCGCGGTTGAATAAGCCGTTTCCATCAAGTTATCTAACTCCAGACATTCAACACGCTGGGTATTGAATTCACTGGATTTGTCAGCAAGATGTGCTTCTTTCAAACGTTCACGAATCACTTTCAATTCTTTCAGACCGTCAGCCATCGCATCTCCCTCCCGGAATACCGAGAAGTTATGCTGCATACAAGCCTGCAGGTCTTTACGGATTTGGACCGGGTCTTCGCCACCTTTGCTGTTTTCCCAACGCATGTAGCGCGACAACGAAGCTTCGATATCTGATTCACTCACATCACGCGCTTCAGCCTGAGCCGCTAATGTTTCACCCAGATGCAGACCAGTTGCACGACCAAAGACCACTAAATCAAGCAGCGAGTTCCCACCAAGACGGTTGGCACCATGCACAGAAACTGAAGCAATCTCACCACAAGCGAATAAGCCTTGAACATCGACATCACGGCCTGTTGCATCTTGCTTCAGTGCTTGACCGGAAACCTGCGTTGGCACGCCACCCATCATATAGTGACAAGTCGGAATAACCGGTATCGGTTCTTTGACTGGATCGACATGGGCAAACGTCCGGGAAAGTTCACAAATACCCGGCAAACGAGATTCCAGAACTTCTTTACCCAGATGGTCGAGTTTCAGTTTGATATGCGGTCCCCATGGGCCATCACAGCCGCGTCCTTCGCGGATTTCGATCATCATTGAACGCGCAACAACATCACGACCCGCCAAATCTTTCGCATTTGGTGCATAGCGTTCCATGAAACGCTCGCCATCTTTATTGAGCAGATAGCCACCTTCACCACGACAACCTTCAGTCACAAGGACACCCGCGCCTGCAATACCGGTTGGATGGAACTGCCACATTTCCATATCTTGCATCGGTACGCCGGCACGTAATGCCATACCAACACCGTCACCGGTATTAATATGAGCATTGGTTGTCGAAGCATAAATGCGTCCGGCACCACCGGTTGCCAAAATCGTTGCTTTCGACTTGAAGTAACAAACTTCACCGGTTTCCATACACAATGCCGTACATCCCATCACGACACCATCTTGGTTCTTCACCAAATCCAGTGCATACCATTCTGAGAAGATCGTGGTTTTATGTTTGATATTCTGTTGATATAAGGTGTGCAGTAAGGCGTGGCCGGTTCGGTCAGCTGCTGCGGCAGTTCTTGCCGCTTGCTCACCACCAAACTCTTTTGACTGACCGCCAAAAGGGCGTTGATAGATGGAACCATTCTCAAAACGAGAAAACGGCAACCCCATTTTTTCTAATTCAATAACCGACTCTGGACCATTTTTACACATGTATTCAATCGCATTCTGGTCACCGATATAATCGGAACCTTTCACGGTATCGTACATATGCCATTGCCAATTATCTTGATGCGAATTTCCTAACGCCACAGTAATGCCACCCTGAGCAGAAACGGTGTGAGAACGTGTTGGAAAGACTTTGGACAGCAAAGCACAAGACAGGCCTTGCTCTGAAATTTGTAGTGCAGCTCGCATGCCTGCACCACCCGCGCCGATCACGACGGCGTCAAACTCTCGAACTGGAATAGTCACTTAAGCACCCCACAATACAAACAGGCCAGAGAAAAAATATCCGAATAGCACAGCAATCACGGCAAGCTGTAACAAACCACGTAACGGCGTGGATTTCACATAATCCGTTAGAACCTGCCACAAACCGATCCAGCCATGAATCAGAACACTCACGAGGGCAATCATTGTGAAGACTTTTGTAAATGTACCACTCCAGAAATCAAGCCATAGTTGATAGGTGATTTCACCGGAGAAAGCAAAAAAACAAACAAGATAAACAGTATACAGGGCCATCAGAATAGCGGTTGCACGAACGAGCAAAAAGTCGTGAACGCCATTACGCCCTACGGATGAAACATGCTTTACCATACCATGACTCCTGCAAGCAGAGATAAAACGACCGTCACAGCAAATGAAATTTTTGCTGTTTGAGTGCCGGATTCCAACTCTTCAAAGTAACCAAGGTCCATTATCAAATGGCGAACACCACCGACAATATGGTAAGACAATGCGGTCAATATCCCCCACAGGATAAACTTCACGAAGAAGCCACCTACAAGTTCAGATGCATATTGAAAACCTTCCGGAGAAGATAGCGACACAGACAACAACCACAATAAAATTCCGATAGCTACAAAAGTAATTACACCTGAAACACGATGAAGAATAGATGCAATCGCAGTGATCGGAAAGCGGATGGTCTGCAAGTCAAGATTTACGGGTCTTAAATTTCTTTCTTTCACAGGCTTGCTCACTCAGCTCCCCATTGAGCATTATTGTTATAAACGAAGAGTCAGCCCTAACTGATAAGTTTTAACAATATTTATACAACTATAAGTAGAAAACGGACAAAAATTGATAAAAAGTTGTTAAAATTTAGTTAAGAAATGTAACATAAATTTCTTACTGGTCACTTCTTATACAGTCCAGACTGACTGGATTCCCAGCCAATATAAGGCTCGCAACATTCTAATACAATTAACGTAACAATTTTTGCTACATAGAACATATTTTTAACTTAATTCGTGTAAAAAACGCAATTGAGTGCACACATCACAGGAGAAGAATTGACTTTAATAAAATCCGGAGTTAAATATTCATTCGCAAACATCCTGGACGGATTAAATAATAAACAAAGGAGATTGTTATGGCAGATAAGAAAGCGACCCTTCATATTGAAGGCAAAGCGCCAATCGAGCTGCCAATTATCGACGGTTCTATGGGGCCTGAAGTAATTGATGTTCGACAACTGGGAGCAAATGGATACTTTACGTATGATCCTGGTTTTCTTGCCACTGCATCTTGTGAATCTCAAATCACCTACATCGATGGTAACAAAGGTGTGTTGCTACACCGTGGTTATCCCATCGATCAATTAGCGAATAACGCAGACTATCTGGAAGTCTGTTATATTCTTCTTTATGGTGAAGCCCCAAACAGGAAGCAATACTCAGAGTTTAAAAAGACAATTTCGCGCCATACGATGGTTCACGAGCAAATCGCTAGCTTTTTCCACGGTTTCCGACGAGATGCTCACCCAATGGCAGTCATGGTAGGTGTTGTTGGCGCACTTGCTGCGTTCTATCATGATTCTCTAGATATCAACAACGATAGTCACCGGGAGATTGCTGCATATCGTCTTCTCTCAAAAATGCCGACACTGGCATCCATGTGTTATAAATACTCTGTCGGTCAACCATTCATTTATCCTCGCAACGACTTAGGTTATGCGGAAAACTTCCTGCATATGATGTTCGCAACACCATGTGAAGAATACGAAGTCAATCCAATTGTTGCCCGGGCAATGGATAAAATTTTCACCCTGCACGCTGATCATGAACAAAATGCTTCAACGTCAACCGTTCGTCTGGCTGGTTCATCCGGCGCAAACCCATTTGCATGTATTGCTGCCGGGATTGCATCATTATGGGGACCTGCTCATGGTGGCGCGAACGAAGCGTGCTTACGAATGCTTGAAGAGATCGGCAGCGTTGATCGTATTCCTGAATTCGTAGCACGGGCAAAAGATAAGGACGACCCATTCCGTCTCATGGGCTTCGGTCATCGGGTTTACAAGAATTATGACCCGCGTGCAACGGTAATGCGAGAGTCCTGCCATGAAGTTCTGAAAGAACTGAATATCGACGATCCATTACTGGATGTTGCGATGGAACTGGAACGAATTGCTTTATCTGACGACTATTTTGTCGATAAGAAACTTTACCCGAACGTTGATTTCTATTCAGGTATTATTTTGAAAGCAATCGGTATTCCTGTTTCAATGTTTACTGTGATTTTCGCGATGTCACGAACCATCGGTTGGATTGCTCACTGGAACGAAATGCACAGTGACCCTGAAAGTCGTATTGGCCGGCCTCGTCAGCTCTATACCGGATATAAACTTCGCGATTTTTCACCGCTACACGAACGTGAATAATAAAATCCAGATGTTTGCATAAATCAAAGGGCAGGTTAATCAAACCTGCCCTTTTGAGTTATAAATCATCCGTTTTAGACCGGATTATCAATATCAACAAACTCAACCGCTATATTTTGCGTTTGGGACAACCATTCCCCTAATGCTTTGACACCATAACGTTCTGTCGCATGATGTCCGGCAGAAAAATAGTGAATCCCCTGCTCCCGGGCACTATGCGTGGTCTTTTCAGAGATCTCCCCCGAAATGAAAGCATCTAACCCTTTCGCTGCAGCCAGATCAATGAAGTCCTGTCCCCCCCCGGTACACCACCCTACCGTCGAGATGAGTTGATCGTCACCAGAAGCAATATGGAGTGGCTCCCGTTGTAATACCGTGGCAATTCTCTGATTCAAAGCTGCACCACTGATTGGCTCTTGGAACGACCCATACATCGCAACCGACTGTGTATGACCTTCCAGTCCCCCTATCACATCAATGTCTAATAACCGAGCCAGACAAGCGTTATTCCCCAGCTCAGGATGAATATCCAACGGTAAGTGGTAAGCATACAGATTGATGTCATGCTGAATTAACCGACGAATCCGTTTTCCTTTCATGCCACGGATTGGTTCGGGTTCCCGTTTCCAAAAATAACCATGATGAACCAAAATCGCATCGGCTTGTAACGCAATCGCTTTTTCAATCAGCGCCTGAGAAGCAGTCACACCCGTGACAATTTTCCTGATTTCGGAACGGCCTTCAATTTGTAACCCGTTCGGACTGTAATCCTGAATTAAATCGGGACGTAGTTTCTCGTTGAGTAATGTTTCAAGCTCAAGATTATTCATGATTTTCCCGCTGTTGTTGTTCTTTTGATGTTCGTGCTAGGCAGGCTACAATGACACCTAAAATACTTCAAGAGGCATTGATAATGGATTTAACCGCAATTGCCCGATGGATCGGTGAGACGCCCGGATTGTTTCTGGCCGAACCACCGATAGAATCGTATTCACCATTTACAGAACATGACCGTTCTTCAGTCTCATTGCCAGCATTGCCGAATCAACGACTCGGATTGCTCTATCAATCGGTTTGCTCTGCACTGTTTGCCGCCAGTCCAAGCTATACACTGATTGCAGAAGAAATTCAGATTATCGATGACGGGAAAACACTGGGCGCTGTCGACTTTATTCTCGGGAATCAGCAGACATCTCAGCAGGAACACTGGGAAGTGGCAATCAAATTCTACTTACTCCATCAAGGACACTGGTTTGGTCCGAACGCGAAAGATCGATTGGATATCAAACTCAAGCATATGCTCCATCATCAGTTACCGCTCTCGGCTCACCCCATCGTTGTTCAGCAACATCCACAATGGCAAGTGACATCACGGCATCTCCTAATGCAAGGGCGGCTGTACACGAACTCCTTTACCAGTGAAACCATCCCTCAAGATTGTCTGGGATATACTCTGAATCCAACGCAAATCCAAGGCCACTGGTGCTATCAGTCTCAAGTCAGCCAAATCCGTGAACCACTCTATTTACTGGAAAGACATCAATGGATGACCGGACGAACCACAACCAATCTCCACTACCAACCAGAAACGCTGAAACGGGCCGTTCACTGCCAGTCTGAAAGTGGGATCTTCTGGTTTATCGTGCCGGATCACTGGCCGCGGTAAATACGGATCTTATACTTGGCTCATTAGATTTGAACATCTCAGAAATCAGGGAACATTCATCAAAGGAGAAAAAATATGTTCGATCATCTCAGTACTTATGCCACCGACTATGAAGCAACAAAGGCATTTTATGCCGCAGCCTTTGCTCCACTCGGTTATTCTCTGCAAATGGAATTTGTCGCTGAATGGAATGAAGCATTTCCACAACAGCGTATGTGTGCATTCGGGCCACAAGATAAACCAGCTTTCTGGATTATCGAGACCCAAGCGTCGTTTACGCCTCGTCATGTCGCTTTTGCAGCGGCATCACGCCAACTTGTTGACCAATTTTACGCTCAGGCTATGGCTCATGGCGGCAAAGATAATGGCAAACCGGGGCTCCGCCCCATGTATCATGAACACTACTATGGCGCATTCACACTGGATCCCGATGGAAACAATGTAGAAGCAGTCTGTCACGCACCGGAATAATGCTCATCTTTGCCCGGATAACACGGATGACTGGCTAAAATGCGCTGCCACTTTCAGGGCTGCCCAGATGGCAGAAAAACATGAATGACGGGAAAAGATCGACCAGAAAAACAACAAGGGAGTGCTCGTGCACTCCCTTGTTTATTCATTACTATCAATACCGGGATTAAACCCCTGCATCAGCAAACACTTGATTCACAATCTTCTGAGCTTCGGCTTCAATCTGTTTCAGATGATCTTCACCTTTAAAGCTTTCACAGTAGATCTTGTAAATATCTTCTGTGCCAGAAGGACGCGCAGCAAACCAGCCAAATTCAGTCGTCACTTTCAGACCACCGATTGCGGCACCGTTGCCCGGCGCATGGGTCAGTCTTGCTGTAATCGGGTCTCCGGCCAACATCTGAGCAGACACCATTTCTGGAGAGAGCTTCTTCAAAACATCTTTCTGCGGGCCCGTTGCAACGGCCTGAAGACGGCTATATTGCGACTCACCATGTTTTGCAGCCAGCGCTTCATAATATTGCTGAGGATTCTTTCCGGTAACGGCGGTGATTTCTGCTGCCAGTAAACACAGAATAATGCCATCTTTATCCGTCGCCCACGGTGCACCGTCAAATCTCAGGAAAGATGCACCGGCACTTTCCTCCCCACCAAAACCAAACTGTCCCGAAAACAGTCCATCGACAAACCATTTAAAACCGACAGGAACTTCGCACAGCGTTCGGCCTAAATCGGCAACAACCCGATCAATCAATGCGCTGGAAACCAAGGTCTTGCCAACGGCAACATCGGCTTTCCAGTCTCGATGGCGATACAGATAATCAATACAAACTGCCAGAAAGTGATTGGGATTCATTAAACCTTTTGATGTCACAATCCCGTGGCGGTCATAATCCGGGTCATTGCCAAATGCCAGATCATACTGATCTTTCAGCGCCAGTAACCCCGCCATCGCATAAGGCGAAGAGCAATCCATTCGGATCACACCATCTTTATCCAGTGGCATAAACCGAAACGTCGGGTCAATCGCCTCATTAACCAGTTCTAAATTCAATTGATACGTTGCTGCTATTTTGCGCCAGTATTCAATCCCACTGCCTCCGAGTGGATCAACACCAATTTTCAGGTTGGCCTGTTGGATTGCGGACATATCAATCACATTGACGAGATCATCAACATATGGGGTCACTAAATCCTGTTCAACATAGTATGCGGATGCCATTGCTTGCTGTAACGGCATCCGTTGAACCGCCTTCATTCCATCAGCAATAATTGCATTCGCCCGATTTTCGATCGCTTGTGTCACTTCAGCTTCAGCCGGGCCACCATGAGGGGGATTATATTTGATCCCACCGTCTTGAGGGGGATTATGCGAAGGCGTAATCACAATCCCATCGGCTTTTTGCCCATGCTTGAGATTATAAGTCAGAATTGCGTGAGAAATGCCCGGCGTTGGTGTATATCCCTGCTCCGCCTGAACAATCACTTGGATCTCATTCGCAATTAAAACTTCAATGACACTGGAAAATGCACATTCCGACAATGCATGCGTATCTTTGCCGACAAACACCGGACCATCGATACCCGCCTGACGTCTCACTTCAGCAATGGCTTGCGTAATCGCCAAAATATGATGTTCATTAAACGAAGATTTTCCAGAAGTTCCTCGGTGCCCGGACGTACCAAACTCAACTTGATGTGCTTTTTCGTCAGAATTGGGCTCAAGACGATAATAATCAGAGACAAGCACCGGGATATTTTGCAAATCGTCATGTTGTGCTTGCTTGCCAGCTCTCGGGTGAATAGCCATGTGACATCCTTGGTTTCAAAATAACAATTATTTAAACGCACAGTATTTCAAAAAACAGCGTCTCAAAAATAAGAAAACCCCATCAGTTATGATGAGGTGATTCAATATCATTTAAATTGAGAGTGTTACTTTATCGATCAGATCGGACGGGAAATTCATTCGGGCCATGACCTGCTCGATCATCTGCTGTTTACGACTGGTATTATTATTGGTAATCACCCAGAAAGGAGTATTGGGAATCGCTTTCGGTTTCGTCGTGTTACCGCTTGCCAACAAGGTTTCCTCATTGTCAGCAAAGTAAACCCGTTTGCGGCCTTTCACTTGCATTGCTTCGGAAAAACTCACCGAATCAATACGATAAAGCGTAGAAAGAACCAACATGAAACGATCAATCACTTTTTTCTGAGCGGCAAATTCATCAGAAATCAACAATTCACGAATGACCTGAACACCCGATAACTGTGGCTCTCTGCCAGCATCCTTACTGACGACGATGCCTGATGTACCAATCTGTGCTTGTGGTAGCGCTGATTCATTCGACACGGGCGGAGCATCCTGAGAAACGGGCAGAGACGGATTTTCCTGACCATCGACATTCAACAACCGACGTAATATATCCGATGCACTCTCACCGATGTGGCATGTTTGACTCGCAATGTAACGGTATAATTCTTCATCAACCTCAATTGTTTTCATTCGCTTTTCACAATCTCTATGTTTAAACTCTTTGGGATTATAGCGAGATCTTTCACGATACACCACGATAAACCGAGTACAAACAGAGAAAATGTCAACACAACTTCACTATAAAATTGAAGGGGATGGCTCACCGGTTGTCCTGCTACACGGGCTGTTCGGCAGCTTGGATAATTTGGGGTTGCTGGCCCGAGACCTCAAAAATGACTATCAGGTGATCCGTCCCGATTTAAGAAATCATGGGCTGTCTTTTCAAACGACAACGCATGATTATGCCTTGATGGCAGAAGATATTGCCGAACTCATCCGGTCACTCAATCTGCCCCCGGCCATCATCATCGGTCATTCGATGGGTGGAAAGGTTGCCATGAAGCTGGCAGCAAGCTATCCGCAACTTGTCAGCCAACTGGTGGTCCTTGACATGGCGCCGATGAAATATAATCAACGCCATCACGACAATGTGTTTGCCGGATTATTCGCCGTTCTGGAACAACATCCGTCAGACCGGGAAGCTGCGATGCAGCTCCTTGCTCAGCACATAGAACTAGCATCGGTTCGCCAGTTTCTGGGCAAATCCCTCTACAAAGAGGGCGATCACATGACATGGCGGTTTCAAGTCGAGGCATTATATAATAATTACGAACATATCCTTGACTGGCAACCGATTGAGCCCGTCAGCATACCGACCCTATTTTTAAAAGGCGGAGATTCAGACTATATCAACGCAGACGCGCAGGATCCGATCCGAACCCAGTTCCCCGAGGCAAAAGCACATGTGATTGCCAACACCGGACACTGGCTCCATGCTGAAAAGCCTCAGGACGTGTTAAGAATTATTCGTAAATTTTTATTCAGCAATCGCGCAGACTAGGACTGCTCCACTTCATGAATCCGTGCATTAACTTTAATGAACAACAGTGGTATAGTTCGCGCAATCATCAGCGGGATGGACGCCGTCTCCTGAGCGGAGAAAAGAGCAGATGAACTCGTATGATCAATTTGTTGCTTCAAAGCAGACGTGAGCGTTGCTGTGACATCAAATTTCCTTGACATCAAATCGGCTCTCGGAATCATCGAATCTGCCTGATGTGAGTGCAAGCCGCACCTGATAGCGGCGATACAGAGATTAATTTTCAGGGTTCCATCCCATCAGTAGACGACACATAAATAGGGTAATAATTTTATGGCAAGTGTAGGTATCTTCTTTGGTAGTGATACAGGTAATACTGAAGCCGTTGCAAAAATGATTCAAAAGCAACTGGGTACAAAATTAGTTCATGTTCAGGATATTGCAAAAAGTAGCAAAGAGGACATCGACAACTTTGACTTATTGCTGTTTGGCATCCCCACTTGGTACTACGGTGAAGCACAGTGTGATTGGGATGATTTCTTCCCGGAACTTGAAGGCATTGACTTTTCAACAAAACTTGTTGCTATCTTTGGCTGCGGTGATCAAGAAGATTATGCAGAATACTTCTGCGATGCCATGGGAACCGTTCGCGATATCATTGAAAGCAAAGGGGCAACCATTATTGGTCACTGGCCGACGGAAGGCTATGAATTTGAAGCATCCAAAGCACTGGTGGATGATCATCATTTTGTCGGTCTATGTATTGATGAAGATCGCCAGCCTGAACTGACCGAAGATCGCGTGAATCGCTGGGTAAATCAAGTCTACGATGAAATGTGTCTGGCTGAGTTAGAAGACTGATTTTTATCAGTAAAAGACCTGCACTTGCAATGAATGTCCGGATTTTGGATAAGCTTTGACAGTTCAGGTCTTTTTATTTATCTGTGGATCTTATAGAGTACAACTATCACTCGCATCTATATATGGGACAAACCGCACAGTTGTCACGCTCTCAGGAAAGATACAATATCCCTTAAAAGTTAGTGGTTTATTGTTGGCGATGACTAACCTATAATGGTTCGAATCATGAAACGCTGTTACTGATGCAGATCATCAACAGGAAAATATATGTCTGATAACAACCAAGCACTCAAGGATGCGGGCCTGAAGGTCACTCTCCCTCGGTTAAAAATTCTCGAAGTTTTGCAGCAGCCAGAGTGCCAGCATATTAGTGCTGAAGAACTGTATAAGAAATTGATTGATCTGGGTGAAGAGATTGGCCTAGCGACAGTCTATCGAGTTCTCAACCAATTTGACGACGCCGGTATCGTGACCCGTCACCACTTTGAAGGTGGGAAATCAGTATTTGAACTTTCCACACAAGAGCATCATGATCATCTGGTTTGTCTTGATTGTGGTGAAGTAATTGAATTCTCTGATGAAATCATTGAAGAGCGTCAAAGAGAAATTGCTTCTCAGTATAACGTGCAACTGACCAACCACAGTCTCTACCTTTACGGTAAATGTCGTGAAGGGAGTTGCAAAGATAACCCGAATGCTCATAAACGTAAGTTTTAAAAAAAACCACCGATATCGGTGGTTTTTTTATTTCCTCAGGGATTACATGTAATCCCGTACAAGAATTTCCGCAATCTGAACGGCATTGGTTGCCGCGCCTTTACGAACATTATCAGCAACAACCCATAAATTAATCCCTTGATGATGACTAATATCATTACGGATCCTGCCGACAAAAACATTATCCTGACCGCCGGCATGACTAACCTGCGTCGGAAAATCCTCCCCGGAGAACACCTCAATATTCTCAGATTGGCGCAATAAATCAGCGACCTGTTCTGCATCAATTGGTGCCCGGGTTTCCACATGCAATGCTTCGGCGTGACCGTAAAACACAGGCACCCGAACACAAGTCGGATTGACCTGAATCGTTGGATCATTGAAGATTTTCTGGGTTTCCCACACCATCTTCATTTCTTCTCGTGTATAACCATTGTCCATAAAAGCATCAATCTGAGGAATACAGTTGAATGCAATCTGCTGACTGAACTCACTCGGTTCGGCAGGAACGCCATTCAGCAGTCTGGCCGTTTGCCCTGCCAGCTCATCGACACCCGCTTTGCCGGCACCAGAAACCGATTGATAGGTTGAAACATTGATACGTTCAATACCGACTGCATCATGAATCGGTTTCAACGCAACCAGCATCTGTATCGTTGAACAATTCGGATTGGCAATAATGTTCCGATTACGAAATTCCGCGATAGCTTCAGGATTCACTTCGGGTACAACCAGTGGGACATCATAGTCATAACGGAACTGGGATGTATTGTCGATAACAACAACACCGGCATCGGCAGCGATTGGTGCCCATTTTTCCGAGAGTTCCCCTCCGGCAGAAAAGAGCGCAATATGTGCCTGAGACCAGTCAAAATCTTCAACATTCTGGACATACACTGACTTGCCATTAAACCGGTAGGCTTTTCCTTCGCTACGCTCACTGGCCAGCAAAAAAAGTGTTTCAACAGGAAACTGACGCTCCTGAAGCACTTCAATCATTGTCTCACCGACAGCGCCTGTGGCACCGAAAATTACAACGTTAAATTTCTGGCTCATGGTGTTACCTCAATCTGAAAACCTAATTCTGACAGCGGACCCAAATGACAATCCTGCTGACCAGTTACTTTTATTGCACTGTATTCACGACGATCCCAATAGTTTTTCCGCATCGCATCAAAGGCACCCGGTTGACCAATCACTCTTCTAAACAGAGTATCATCCCGCCGAACGTCATAAACTAAGTGGATCAAATTCGCCAATGTCGCTTCATCCCAAGCATGAGACAGACAAACTTCAGAGATCGGTGCAACCGGTAAAAGTTTGTTCGGACTTGCCCAGAGATCGCAACCAAGGAAAGTACAATAACTGTTAAAAATCATCGTTGTTCCACGGGCCTTACCTTCTAACCCGTAACCGGCAATATGTGGCGTTGCAAATGCAAGGTATGGCAATAATGCCATATCCACTTCCGGCTCAAACTCAAATACATCTAAAACTGCCGTAAACCCATCCTGTTGCTGCAAACGGTTTTTCAAGGCTGTATTATCAACAATTGGCCCTCGTGCTGCGTTAATCAGAATCTGATCACCCCGCAGATGATTTAAACGCTGCTCATCAAGCAAGTGATAGGTCGGCCAAGCACCATCTTTGACTAACGGCGTATGCAAGGTAATCACATCGGCAGTTTCCAACAGCGTCTCCAGTTCAGTAAACTGACGCGGATCACCTTCAGCTTCTTTGGGCGGATCATTGATGAGCACATTTAAGCCAATCCCGCGCAGACAATGAGCCAGATAGCTCCCAACCTGCCCGGCCCCGACAATACCGACTGTTTTATCAAAAACGGAGAACCCCTGCTGCTGTGCCAGCACCATAAGAACACTGAATACATATTCAGCAACCCCGACTTTGTTACACCCAGGTGCTGCGGTAAAGAAAATGCCCCGCTCCTGCAACAACTGCTGATCAACATGGTCCATCCCGGCGGTCGCAGTCCCGACAAATTTGAGCTGATCAGCCTTTTGCAATAAGGCCTCATTGACTTTCGTGACGGAACGAATCATTAAAGCATCAACGCCCACTAAGTCATCGGCAGTTAAATCACGTCCGGATTTTAGAATCACGTCACCCAATTGGCTGAATAGCGCTTCAGCATAAGGCATATTTTCATCTATGAGGATTTTCATACCTGACATCGTCTTTCTCGAAATAAAGGGGGATTGTACAGAAAGTCGCAACATGGTTCGATATATATAAATGTTTGGTACAAAAAAATACTCGGTATCGTATGACACCGAGTATTGCTTGAATCATTCAATCTGAATACGTCACTCACCAGCGTTGGACTGGCAGAAGTGCAATTACCCCTGATATTTGCGCATCAGTAAGGTTGCATTTGTTCCACCGAAACCAAAACTGTTTGACATAACCGTTGTGAGTTCTTGTTCTCTGCTTGCTGTGACAATATCTAACCCTTGCGCAGCTTCATCAAGGTTCTCAATATTCACGCTTGGTGCCACAAAATTATGATGCAGCATCAGCAGAGAATAAATCGCTTCATGAACCCCGGCAGCCCCCAACGCATGACCCGTCATGGCTTTTGTTGCCGAAATCGCAGGGCTTTTGCCACTGAACACTTCCTGAATGGCTTGCAGCTCTTTCACATCACCGGCAGGCGTTGATGTCCCATGCGTATTGATGTAATCGACTCGATCAATATCCTGCATCGCCATCTTCATACAACGCACAGCCCCTTCACCTGAAGGAACAACCATGTCATAACCATCAGAAGTGGCACCGTAACCAACGATTTCACCATAAATTGTCGCACCACGAGCTAAAGCATGTTCTAACTCTTCTACGACAACCATGCCGCCACCGCCGGAAATAACAAATCCATCCCGATCCGCATCATAGGTACGAGAAGCACGATCCGGTGTATCGTTGTACTTCGTGGACAATGCTCCCATCGCATCAAACATCATGGTCATGGTCCAGTCGAGCTCTTCACCGCCACCGGCAAAGACGATGTCCTGCTTACCCAGCTGAATCAGTTCTGCCGCATGACCGATACAATGAGCAGATGTCGAACACGCAGAGCTCATACTATAGTTAACACCGCGAATCTTAAATGGCGTCGCCAGACAGGCTGAAACGGTGGATGACATGGTTCTGGTGACCATATAAGGACCGACCCGCTTGACCCCTTTTTCACGCAGTGTATCAATAGCAAGAGACTGGTTCAGTGCCGAGGCGCCACCGGAACCGGCAACAATACCCGTCCGGTCATTTGAAACCATTTCGGGGGGTAATCCGGCATCGGCAATGGCTTGCTCCATTGACAGATAAGCATAGGCAGCAGCTTCTCCCATAAACCGCATTTGCTTACGATCAATCAGTGTTGACGGATCAATCTTCAGATCCCCCCATACCTGAGAGCGCAGACCTTTCTCTTTGAATTGCTCAGACGCTGTAATACCTGATTTTCCAGCTTTCAGAGATGCCAGAACTTCTTCGACATTGTTACCGATACTGGAAACAATACCCATACCGGTTATTACAACTCGTTTCATATAAGATCCCTATTCTTTAAAAAATTCGCATAATTTCGCATAAGATGATAGCCGACAAACTTTATTGAAGTGGTCAGCTTTCCAAGAAATTCGTACAATTCATTCACCGTTAGTATACCGCCCATAAAAGAAAAACACAGCTATGACTAAAATCACCAACGCCAAACTCGACTGGAACGAAGCTGGAACTCCCGTCTCCGGAAAGTTTGACGACGTCTATTTTTCGAATGTGAATGGACTGGAGGAGACAAGATACGTTTTTCTTCAAAAAAATCAATTACCTGACCGCTGGGAAAATTTTAATCGATCGCGATTTGTGATTGGAGAAACAGGATTCGGAACCGGACTTAATTTTCTCGCCGTCTGGCAAGCATTTGATCGGTTTCACCAGCAACATCCGAATGCCCCGCTTCAGTCACTGCATTTCATCAGTTTTGAAAAATATCCGGTGAGTCAGGAGGACTTAATCAAAGCCCATCAAGTCTGGCCGGAACTGGCAGAGTATGCCGCGGCACTCCGGCAACATTATCCACTGGCAGTATCGGGTTGCCATCGCATCACACTCGCTGACGGGGCCATGACGCTCGACCTGTGGTTCGGTGATATTCATGACAGTATGCCGTTAGTCCCCGTCCCCCGGGAAGGTCTGATTGATGCCTGGTTTCTCGATGGCTTTGCTCCCAGCAAAAACCCTGACATGTGGAATCAGCAACTGTTTAATCACATGGCAAAATTTGCGAAAGCGAATGCAACATGTGCGACGTTCACAGCCGCAGGCTTTGTCAGACGCGGACTCATTGAAGCCGGCTTTACCATGCAGAAAGTCAAAGGGTTCGGTACCAAACGTGACATGTTAGTCGGCACCCTTGAAACACCAACCGCATTCACCAATATGCTGCCGTGGTATGCCCACCAGCCGGTTTCCAATTTATCAGATGTCGCGATTATCGGCGGGGGAATTGCCAGTGCCACATTAGCAAAAGCGCTCAGTCGCCGGGGCATTCAGGTCACTCTCTATTGTCAGGATGATCAGGCGGCTCAAGGTGCATCAGGCAATCGTCAGGGTGCTATTTATCCACTGTTGAATGCCCAACACGATCCATTATCTCGCTTTTTTACGGCCAGCTTTTTATATGCCAGACAATTTATTGAACAAATGAATAATGACGGCCTCCGTTTTGATCACCAATGGTGTGGCGTGACTCAACTGATGTGGGATGCTCAGGCACAAAAGAAATTAAAACCTATCACAACCGGACTGTTTCCCTCACAACTGGTCATGGGCCAAGATCAGCAGCAGACATCTGAAACCCTTGGTCTGCCCGTCACATCGGAAAGCCTTTATTATCCGCTGGGCGGCTGGATTTGCCCGGCACAGCTTACCGAGCAACTGCTGACAACATTAGAGTCATCCGGTCGGCTTCGGACACATTTCCGCACTCAAATAGACCAACTCCACTGGGATGATCAGGCAGCAATCTGGCAACTCCACTGTGCAGAACAAATATTTCACCATCAATGTGTCGTGATTGCCAACGGACACCAGTTTGAGCAGTTCTCTCAGACTCGGCCCCTGCCACTTGCACAAGTGAAAGGTCAGGTCAGTCATATTCCGACGACGGCAGCGCTCAAGCAACTCAAAACCGTGCTCTGTTATGACGGCTATATGACTCCCGTCAATCCAGCGAATCAACAGCATTGCATTGGTGCCAGTTATGACCGCCAGAATCTTGACACTCACTTTGATCCGATCGCGCAAACTCAAAACCGAGACAAGCTCAAAACCTGTATCCCCGACCAGTCATGGCCAGACGAAGTCGATATATCACACCATCAGTCAAGACAAGGGATTCGCTGTGTCAGCCGCGATCATCTGCCCTTTGCGGGCCCTCTGGGGGATTTGCAAATCATCAAAACACAGTATCATGCGCTGGCTGCACAAACGGCTCAATCCGCGCCTCAAATTCACCATTATCCACACCTCTACGGAATGTTAGGACTCGGCTCAAGAGGGCTGAGCTCTGCGCCACTGCTGGCTGAATGCCTTGCCTCGATCATGTGTGGTGATCCACTGCCGCTGTCGGTTGATTTAATAGAGCGTATTCATCCCGGGCGAATGTGGGTCAGAAAACTGCGTAAAGGCAAACCAATTACACCGTCATCATTGTAAGCATCGCTGGCGAAAACACATAAAAAAAGTATCCACCGGCATAGCCGGTGGTTTTTCATATGCGCCTATAAGGCTCTCCTACTAGCAGCGCCCTAGCAGGCGCGTAGTGATCTGACATTTGCATATGACTACTTCCTGCGGCCCGTAAACGGGCTACCTGAATACGGGATCGACAATTGCTCTCCCATTTTATCCTGCTCTAGTTGCTGCTTGATGTAATTTTGTATCTTGCTCGTATTTTTACCTACCGTATCTACATAATAACCTCGGCACCAAAATTCTCGATTTCTATATTTAAACTTCAAATCACCGAATCGTTCATAAAGCATTAGGCTACTTTTACCTTTCAAATACCCCATAAACCCTGAAACACTCATTTTGGGCGGTATTTCTAAAAGCATGTGGATATGATCCGCGCAACATTCCGCTTCAAGAATGTTCACATTTTTCCATTCACATAGTTTCCTCAATATTTCACCTATTGCTCTACGTTTTTCTCCGTAGAACACTTGTCTTCTATATTTCGGTGCAAACACTATGTGGTATTTACAGTTCCAGCGCGTGTGCGCTAAGCTCTTTTCGTCCCCCATTGGGACCCCCTTTCAATTCTTAATTAACTCTTGTAGTTGCCAGACCACAAGACGTTTTTATCAAATTGAAAGGGGTTATATAACTGACTTATAGCTGTAAGCTTTACGGAACCCCCAGCCTAGCTGGGGGTTTTCTCTATACAAAAAATCACCCGAGGTTTCCCGTCGGGTGATTGATGTTGAACCAGAATCATAAATCCGGTCTTGAAGCAATTATCCCTGTAAAGTCTTAACTGCTTGCTCAATTTCAGCCGCAATAGCTGCATTGGTGATTTGACCTTTTTCCATATCGAAATTGTCATAGAAGCTCGGTACAGAAACCGACGCTTTGACATCACCGCCAAAGAAACCGGCAGAAGCAGTTGCGGCAGCCAATACGGACTGAGCCCCGCCCGGCCCCGGAGATGTCGCCAAATAAACCGCCGGTTTATTCTTGAAGATATCCCGATCAATCCGAGTCGCCCAGTCAAACAGATTCTTATAAGCAGCCGGATGATGACCATTGTGTTCTGCGAAAGAAATAACAAATGCATCCGCCTGTGACAAATCATCCAGAAAAGCCTTCGCGCCTTCGGCATGACCGATTTCTTTTTCTAGATCTTCGCTGAACATCGGTACTGAATAGTTTTTGATATCAAGCACCTGAACTTCAGCGCCTGCGACTAAATTCGCCGCATAAGTTGCTAATGCTTTATTAATCGAAGCAGAACTTGTACTCGCACCAAACGCAATAATTTTCACGGTTATTACCTCTTCATCATCATCTAAGATATGAGATTAGAATAAGCTTTCATCGTCATGGCAACAACCGCAAAATTTGTATAGATACATTCAAATAATTAGAACTACTATCAATCGTTCAATGCTTCTCGAAGTCCGTCTGAGACAGAAGCCGTTCCCACAGTTGCTGCACAATCACTCGGTCAGCAGGTGTCAGTTCAGAGCGGGCATTCTCCAGACTGGTTTCAATCCTTACTTTCAACTCGGTCAGCTCGGTCACACCGTCATCTTCACATGATGCTGCCGCCAGAGAAATATGCCCACGCAAGTACCCACCGGCAAAAAGTTCATCGTCAGAGGCATGGGCAATGCCATCATCGATTAAAGCCAACATTTTTTCTTCAAATTCAATAATCATTTCATTCTCTTCATTAGCACGACACAGTGACTGATTGTTGAACAAACCAGACGACGCTCTTCATCCGTATCACACGATAAACTGAATAGAGACCGTGTCAGACTGATATTATTTCACCACAAATAACACCGGAGACAACGACTCCGTCTGGTAAAAATCCCGTAATTCATTGGCAAGAAGACTCACGCGTTCCGGTAGCCCTTGTTCAAGAATTTGTAACACCTCACGATGCACTTTCGCCATAAATTGCAACCGATCCGGCTCAAAGTCACCATTCAGGTTGTCACAACTGACCGAAAAAGGAAAACCGGCACTGACAGAGAAAATCCATTCGTAGGCTTGCGGACGGATTTCAACCTGCTCAAAAGCTGCCTGAACCGCCTCAGTCCGGCCGTCAGGCTCATACCAATAGCCAAAATCTTCCAGTAAGCGACGCGCCGGGCCGGCGACACACCAATGCGCAATTTCATGTAGCGCCGATGCATAGAAGCCGTGGGCAAAAATAATCCGGTGATAAGGCACCGAGTGATCAGCCGGTAAATAGATCGGTTCATCGTCCCCCGAGACTAAACGCGTCTGATAACGCTCAGCAAAGGTGCGGTTAAAAATGTTGATTAAGTCCTGATATCGATGAACCATAATTTACTTGATCTGTTGTAACGACGGCGTGCATTTTCCAGTTTTTCCCGCAAGAGGTAAAGTCTCACCATAAAAAATACCCTCCGGGGAGGGTATTCATGACACATTTGACGATCTCATACGTATCGCGCATTGTGGATTCAGATTTTTGGTGTTTCGGTGACAACATGCTGATTTTGGCCCCGATGACGCAACAGGTGATCCATCAAGACAATTGCCAACATCGCCTCTGCGATTGGCACAGCACGGATTCCGACACAGGGGTCATGACGCCCTTTGGTAATCAACTGAGTTTTCTCACCTGTTTTGGTAATGGTGTCACCGGGAACCGTAATACTCGAAGTCGGTTTCAACGCAATATTAGCCACAATATCCTGTCCCGTTGAAATTCCGCCCAGCACACCACCAGCATGATTACTACCAAATCCGTCCGGCGACAAGGTATCACGATGCTGGCTTCCTTTCTGTTGGACTACCGCAAACCCGTCACCGATTTCAACACCTTTCACCGCATTGATACTCATTAATGCATGCGCAATATCCGCATCCAGACGATCAAAAACCGGTTCTCCCAAACCAACCGGTACCGATGTCGCCACAACCTGAATCTTGGCACCAATAGAATCGCCCTGCTTTTTCAGATCCCGAATTAAAGCATCAAACTGTTCAACTTTATCGACATCCGGGCAGAAAAATGCGTTATTTTCGATTTCATCCCAATCCACTTTATCGATCGAGATATCGCCCATTTGTGACAGATAAGCACGAATTTCAATGCCATACGTCTGACGCAGATATTTTTTAGCGACCGCTCCGGCAGCAACCCGCATCGCCGTTTCGCGCGCCGAAGAACGCCCCCCGCCCCGATAATCACGAATGCCATACTTTTGGTGGTATGTATAATCGGCATGCCCCGGGCGGAATTTATCTTTAATCTCTGAATAATCTTTCGAACGCTGATCGGTATTTTCAATCAACAGACCAATTGAGGTGCCGGTTGTTTTACCCTCGAAGACCCCCGACAAAATTTTCACTTCATCCGGTTCTCGTCGCTGTGTGGTATAACGTGACGTTCCCGGACGGCGTCTGTCGAGATCACCCTGCAGATCGGCTTCCGTCAATTCGAGTCCCGGAGGGCATCCGTCAACGATACATCCCAGAGCAAGACCGTGACTTTCTCCAAATGTCGTTACACGGAAATGTTGCCCGATACTATTTCCTGCCATGCACTTTCCTGTTTATTCATGTTGTGGTTAACAAATTTTCTCAATCACTATTTTCTTCATCAAGACGTTTCTTCATCAAAAACATTGCTGCGAAAAAATGATCTTATTTTAATTCATTGTGGTCTCTGGCGAACCACTCGGCTCATGAGACCCATATACATTCGCATGTGGCCTCATAGTCGCTTGATTCTGATTTGATGTAAAGCCTCAACCCAAGAGCTTCTCTCGAACCGGATAGCCTGAATCACACTTAATCACGATAGTCAGAAAAATGTTCAGCACATTCGACTAACTGTTGACGGGTCAGCATAAAGACCCCATGACCACCGTTGGAAAACTCCAGCCAAGTGAACGGAATATCCGGATACTGAGCCATCATATGAACCATCGAATTACCAACTTCGCAGATCAAAATCCCTTGCTCCGTTAAATAATCCGGTGCATTAGCAAGAATCCGACGGACCAGTTCTAAGCCATCCACTCCGGCAGCTAAGCCAAGTTCCGGTTCATGTTCAAACTCTTGTGGTAACGAGTCCATATCTTCCTGATCGACATACGGCGGATTCGAGACGATCAATTCATACGTTGCTTTAGGTAAATCTCGGAACAAATCAGAACGCATCGGAAAAACTTGCTGTTCCAAGCCATGATCCTGAATATTGATCTCGGCGACCGCCAGAGCATCGGTCGAAATATCAACGGCATCCACTTCAGCCTCAGGGAACATATGCGCACACGCAATGGCAATACAGCCACTCCCGGTACAGAGATCCATGATTTTATTCGGTGTTTCCGTCAGCCAAGGCTGGAACTGGTTTTCAATCAACTCCCCTATCGGAGAGCGCGGTACCAATACCCGCTCATCAACAAAAAACTCCAGCCCACAAAACCACGCTTTATTGGTCAAATAAGCGACGGGCTTGCGTTCTTTAATACGCTGAATGACCCGTTCGACAATCCCCGCTCTTTCACTCATCGTCAGTCGGGAATTCAATACATGTGAAGGCACATCGATCGGCAAATATAAAGTAGGTAAAATCAACTGAACCGCTTCATCCCAAGCATTATCGGTCCCATGACCGTAAAATAATCCGGCGGCGTTAAAGCGACTGACAGCCCAACGAATCATATCCTGAAGTGTATGAAGCTCAGCAACCGCCTCATCGACAAAAATCTTATCCAAAATTGCCTCCAAAAAGCGCTACAATACTGCTTATCCGTATTTAACGAACATATGAACAGCGAATGAGTGACCACGACCCATATCAGGATGATGACTCAAATTTATTCAACGATGCAGTAAAGGGCGTAAAAAAGTTGCATCAGGATACCATAGTCCGGCAACCAAACAGAAATACCAAACAGAATTTAGCACGCCGTAATATTCATGATACGCATGACAATGAGTTCTATTTTTCTGATGAATTCGTCCCACATCTTGAACCGGAAGGACCTACGCGCTACGCACGTACTGACGTTTCCAAATATGAGGTCAAGCGGCTACGTCGTGGTGTTTATGTGCCGGACGTTTTTCTCGATATGCACGGCATGACACAAAAGGAAGCGAAACGAGAACTAGCGGCAATGATCGCCTACTGTATCAAAGAAGGCATTCATTGTGCTTGTGTTCAGCATGGCATTGGTAAACATATTCTGAAACAGAAAGTTCCCTTGTGGCTGGCACAACACCCGGATGTCATGGCATTCCATCAGGCCCCGCTGGAATTTGGCGGAGATGGTGCGTTGCTGGTACTGCTGTCCGTTCCCGAGAAATAGAGTCCGGGGGAATAGAGGCTGGGGGATGCTCGAGGTAAAGCACACAACATTACCCCATTGAATGTTAATACTTCATCTCAGTTGGAATGGTCATCGCCTCTTCATTGAGTTTTGGCCGTTTACCTCCGCGACGCCGATACTGTCGCAGCTGAAATACATAGGCCAGAACTTGTGCGACCGCTAAAAACAGACCATCCGGGATTTCCTGCTCTAACTCAGTGGTATGATAAAGTGCGCGAGCCAACGGGGGGGCAGGCACAATTTCGATCTCGTGCTCCCGGGCAACCTCACGGATTTTCAAGGCAAGATGATCAATCCCTTTTGCGACAACAATGGGTGCTTTATCACTATCTTGCTTATATCGGAGTGCGACAGAAAAGTGTTCCGGGTTGGTCACGATGACATCAGCCTGAGGGACATCAGCCATCATCCGGCGTTGTGCCGCTTCCCTTTGCAGCATCCGGATCCGACCTTTCACTTCAGGTTTTCCTTCCGTGTCTTTGTACTCATCTTTCACTTCTTGCTTGGTCATTTTCAACTGATTGGCGTGTTGCCAAATTTGGAAAGGAATATCAATTGCGACCACAATCAGTAAAGAGCAACTAATCAACAGAACAAAATTCAATAAAATCTGCAACGCGTGATAAATATTTTGCGGAAAGGCATCCAGACTCAGCTGAAATAAATCCACTTTCTGACTCTCAATCAGAAAGAAAGCAGCACCGGCAACCAGTGCAACTTTCAAAATAGATTTCAATAACTCGACCCAGCTTTGCAGACCAAACATTCGTTTGAGTCCACTCAGCGGATTCAGTTTTGACATTTTTGGCCGGGCGGCTTCTGCTGAAAAAGAAATCCCGCCGACACCGGTTGCACCGAGAAGAGCGGCAATAAATAGTGTCACCAGAATCAATATCATCGGTAGAATCAGGGTCACCAGTGAACCGAATAAAACATCAAACAGTTTAGGTAAGTCGAAGATCTCTTCACGGCTGAGCGTAAACAGCCGTCCCATCGACCGATACAAAGCTTTCGCTAAACCTTCACCAAACCACATCAGTGCAATCGCACCGACCACCAACACCGAGACTGATGCCAGCTCTTTCGAGCGGGCAACCTGTCCTTTCTCTTTCGCCTGCTCTCGCCTTCGGGGTGTGGCTTCTTCGGTACGTTCTTGTCCGTCAGACTCAGCCATGATCTGTTCTCCTTAAGGTGCCTAACAATCCAGCCGTATCAATCGACAAATCTGAGCCTGCCCCTGCTCCCAGAAAATCTCATAATGGCTGTACAGCCCGGTAACAATGTACCAGCACAGCAGTAACCCAACCATGAGCGCAAAAGCAAAACCCAGCGAGAATATGTTCAGCTGCGGGGCTGCCCGTGTCATGACACCAAACGAAAGATTGACGGTCAATAAGGCAATGATCCCGGAAAGAGACATGGTCAACGCCACTTTAAACATAATTCCAAACCATAACGCCAGCTCGCGAAAGTCTACGGATGTCAGCCCGCCTTGCCCAATGGGTAACGATTTAAAACTAAAAGCAATCAGTTGGAGCATCTTTAAATGTCCGTCACTGGCCAGAAAAAACATCGTCGCCAGAAACATAAAAAATTGCCCCAGCAGCGGCGTATTTTGCCCGTTAGCAGGATCAACCATCGAGGCAAACCCTAAGCTCGATTGCATCCCGATAATTTGTCCTAACATGACAAACGTCTGAATCATAAACTGCGTCACCGTTCCCATCGCGACACCGATAATAATTTGCTCAAGCGTAATCATGAATCCAGGCAAAGAGAACAGTTCAATATGGGAAGGCACAACCGGAATTACCGGCATAATCGCGAATGTGATCGCCAGCCCGAGATAGAGACGCACACGAGCCGTAACAAATCGTGCCCCGGTTACCGTCATGACCATCAACATGGCGGAGATTCGAGTCAGCGGCCAAAAATAGGTGGCGATCCAATCTAAAATCAGCTGTGCCGGATATGTCATCACGAACGCCTCAGTAGAGGATTTGGGGTAAACGATCGATCATGGAATAAAAGAATTCCATCAAAATCCGAGTCATCCAGTGGGCAAACACCATTAAAGCCAGCAAAGTCACGATTAAACGGGGGAGGAAGCTGAGTGTCTGCTCGTTAATTGAGGTCGCAGCCTGAAACACTGCCACCGCTAAACCAATCAATAAACCGGGGACAATGATTGCCGAAACCATCAATAATACAATCCATAAAGCATCGCGGAATATTTCAACAAAAGCTTCTGGTGTCATCTTATCCCCCTAAAGTGCAAAGCTACCGGCAAGGGTCGACAGAATCAGATTCCATCCATCCACCAATACAAACAACATGAGCTTAAATGGCAAAGATACAATCATTGGAGATAACATCATCATCCCCATCGCCATCAAGACTGAGGCGACAACCAAGTCAATGACCAAGAACGGGAGAAACAGCATAAAGCCGATCTGGAAGGCCGTTTTTAACTCAGACGTGATAAACGCCGGGATCAAGACTGTCATTTCGACATTTTGCGGATCGGTTGCCTGAGAGCCGGACATATTGACAAATGTTTCTAAATCTTTGACCCGTGTCTGCTTGAGCATAAATGCCCGCATCGGTTTTTGTGCTTCATCAAACGCTTGTTTCGCATTAATTTGCTCATTGAGATAAGGCTGAATCGCACGTTCATTCACTTGGTGAAATACCGGAGACATAATAAAAAAGGTCAGAAATAACGCAATCCCGATAATAACTTGGTTTGACGGTGTCTGCTGCAACCCCATGGCTTGCCGTAAAATCGACATCACCACAACAATCCGGGTAAACGAGGTCATCAAAATAACCAATGCCGGCAAAAAGCCGAGCATCGTCATTAAGCCGAGAATTTGCAGGCTAATCGAATAATCCTGACTCCCGTCAGGATTGGTCGTCATTGTAATCGCAGGGATACCGGCTTGATTCGTGTGAGCCGTCGTTGTTGTATTCGAAAGCCCCTGAGCGGTAATACTCTGCGTGACGAGACTATTGGCGGGCTGAGCCTCTCCCGGAGCAGGAGCCGCCCAAGACATCGCAGAGAATACCCCTAAACACAGCACCAGCCCGGAAAGGGCCAGTTTGTTCAAATACGATGTCATTAAATGGAAGTTATATTTTATCATTCTTCTTCAGAAACCGATTAAGTTGGCCCGCAAAGGGATGTTCCACGGACTGAGACCCTGATGTCAAAGGTTGTTCAAGCTTGGAAATCAATTGAATCGAATGACTCGTTGCCCCGACTAGAAATTGCTCTTCTCCCGCTTGAACAACCAACAATTTCTCTTTCGTACCAATCGGAAGTTGCCGGATGATCATCAGATCTTTTTGGTGTCCCAAGGCTGGCAGACGCATCTTTTTCAGTAAAAATGCCAGAACCAAAATAAAGGCAATCACAAAAACCAAAGACCCAAGAGTCGTCAAAATACTCATGGCGTCGCCGACCTCAGCCCAAACAGGAAAGGCACAAAAAAACAGACTAGACAGGCAAATTAATCGTTTCATCAATGCCCTTATCTCAGCTTCTTAATCCGTTCTGTCTGGCTAATCACATCGGTTAAACGGATACCGAACTTATCATTCACCACCACAACCTCACCATGCGCAATTAATGTTCCATTGACGAGAACATCCAGTGATTCTCCGGCGATGCGATCCAGTTCAACCACCGAGCCTTGGTTCAATTGCAGCAGGTTACGGATACTGATTTGCGAACGCCCGACTTCCATCGAAATCGTCACCGGGATATCCATAATCGTATCCAGTTTACGCCGCTCATCATCTGAAATAGGCTGTGATGTATCTTTCAACTCTTCAAGCGGAGCCGCCAATATTTCATCAATATCGTCATCTGATGCCGCATTCGGGTCTTCACCCAGTGCCGCAGCCCACTCATCTGCCAGTTTTTGATCATCAATATCAGACATCTTCGCTACCTACTTTCATCTTTTACTTCATCTTCTCTTTCAAGGTCGGAAATAATATCCTCACTCAAAAAAGCCAAATCCGTCTTCACAACATCAGGACGTCTGATTTTCTGGGAAATCTGAATGGCCAGATTATCTTCTGAACGTCCCATTTTCACGCGGAAGGTCGGCAGTTCTTCCACAAACATAATCGCATGCTCAGGCATATCAATGGGAATGACATCGCCCGCCTGCAACTCCATCAAATCTCTTAATGCCAATACTTTTTCCAGCAAGTTCACGCGGAAATTGACGGGGACATCCATGATTTCTTCACGCAATGCGGAGCTCCAACGAACATCCGTTTCCATCTTATCCGACTGAACCCCGGCATCTAAAAGCTCACGGATCGGTTCAAGCATCGAGTATGGCATGACCATATGAAAATCACCACCGCCGCCATCGACCTCAATATGAAATGAACTTACAACAATGACTTCTGTCGGGCTGACAATATTGGCCATACTGGGGTTCACTTCGGAGTCAAGATATTCAAACTCAACCCCCATCACCGGTGACCAGGCCTCTTTATAATCTGCGAACACAATTTTCAGCAAAAGTTGAATGACACGACGCTCTGTCGGAGTAAATTCACGCCCTTCGATTCTGGCGTGAAAGCGGCCATCGCCACCAAAGAAGTTTTCCACCAGAATAAAGACGAGACGTGCTTCCATTGTAATCAGTGCCGTCCCTTTCAGGGGACGAAAACGTACCATGTTCAGACTGGTCGGGACATACAGAGTATTCTGATACTCCCCGAACTTCATCATCTGTACGCCGTTAATCGACACTTCGGCTGTTTTTCTCAACATGTTAAACAAGCTGATACGCAAGTGACGCGCAAACCGTTCATTAATCAGTTCAAGCGTCGGCATCCGTCCGCGGACAATACGATCCTGAGAAGAAAAGTCAAAATTGGTCGCTTCACGCGTTTCCGTCTCTAACTCTTCTTCTTCATCATCGACACTATCGACGCCATGTAATAGCGCATCAATCTCGTCCTGGCTTAATAGATCAGTCACATATCACCTATTGCATTACAAAATCAGTAAACAGAACTCGTTCAATCACTGGCTCTCCGACCGCTTTGGTCAGCGCTGTCTGAATATCTTTCGTTGCCCGGTCCCGTAATTCAATCCGTCCATTCGGTGACCGCAGCTGTTCTACCGTTGCAGACGCAAACGTCGAAAGCAAAGAACTTTCAATTAACGGGGAGTGATAACGGGCCTTATTTTCATTCTGACTCCCTCGCACCATTAACTGAACTTTAATTTGTACCATCCGTTCTCGCTTATCACCGGACACATTAAACACAAACGGTTGAGGAAGACTGACATAAGCCACTGGCTCATTACTGCTATCAGCCTTCACGACACTCTGCTCAGGTTCTGCAGTTGGCGATTCGTCATTCGAACCCATCATAAAAAATGCAGCACCGCCACCAATGACCAGCAATACCACCAAAGCAATAATGATAATCAAAAGTTTCTTTTTGCCGCCGGATGCATTTTCTGCAACACCATTTTCATCTGCCATAATTATCTCTGCACGTGCAACATACTAATTTTAAACCTTATGCGTAATAACTGATGCCATCACGCTTCGAACGAACATCCACATCAAGTTTAACACCTGTGTCTGGATTATCATCATGAAAAACTGAATCCTGACCAGAGACAGAACCTCGTCCGGACGACTGCCCTTGCCCGGAAGCGGCATAGCCATGCTGTTGCTGACCACTGCTTTGGTGCTGCACAGACGTTTCCCCTAGCTGCACACCCTGCTGTGACAACATATCTCTCAAACGAGGCATCGAATGTTCAAGCGCTTCTCTGGCTTGTGGCGTCGCGACAGTAAAATGCACGGTCGTCGCATCACCCGACATGTTCATTCGAATATGCATTCGTCCAAGTTCTGGCGGATCAAGACGGATGTCAATATTTTTCAGATTCTTAGACATCATCATCTGCACCCGCTCCGAGAGCTGGTCGGCAGCCATCGCGTCTTTTGCCAAATAGACGGATGTAGGATTCTGAGCCACATCCGCTCTGATATGATTCTGTACGCCTGAGGTCTGCTGACCGGTCAACGCCGACATTTGATGTGCAAAATGGCTTTCTTTGCCGGTACCGTCATCCATCATGCCATCCGGACGAGACTTTCCATCCCCAAATCCAGCCAGACGCTGACGAATCCATTGCTCACGCCCGACAGCGCTCGCGGATAAAGTCTGTAAAGCGGCCTGAGAAGCGACGGAGTCAGCCGCAAGATGGGCGGGTGACTGCATCGCACCATCACTCTGAATTGCCTGAGTCAGCGGATTGACCGGAACAGGCACGGTTTGAGACTGTTGTTGTGCCATCAACTGTTGCTGAATCGCCTGTGTATGATGGCGGGGATCAACTCTGGACGGGAGTTCCTGATTGAGAGATTGCAGCAACTTTTGTGATAACACCGCTTTCTCAGGATTTCCCTCAGCGCCTGCGGATACAGATGCTTGAACATCATCATCAGTTAAAGCAATATTTTGCATCGTCCCCTGACTGACAGCCTCCTGATTTGCTACGTCCCGGAGATTCATCCCGGCGGGTACCTGCACAGATGAGACCGTGGTGTTTTTCTGTCCTGTATCCTGATGTCCAACGTCTTGAGTCTTGCCGGATGCAATAACAGACGATGCAACACGACCATTGGATTGAGTGACGACATCTGCGAGCTGATTGATATCAGCCGCCAAGGCCTTCTCCCCTGTCAATTCATGTTCACCCAGTTCTTTCCCTTTGCGATGAAGAGACGAACTCTCTGCTTCAGGATCAGACAAGGATAAATCTGCAGGAACCGTCGTATCCTGAAGCGTTGCCGGATCGATGCCTTTCAACTGTTGCTCTGGGTTTACAGCGTGTGCTTGTTTGGCCGTGTCAATGATGTCTGGGGCTGGCAATTTATTGCCGTTTTGCGAGACAAGCTGTTGTTCAGCCCCTTTAAGCCGGTTTAATACCGCTTCACCCTCGCCCATTGTCCGCAAGGCAGCTTCTTTCTGTGCGGATGGGTCACCCGACTCGATGGCTGGCTGGGAAGACGATGGTGTCGCAACGGTCTGTTGCCTTACGTCAGAAGGCGTACCATTCACTTCTGTGGTATCACCCTGGTGCTGAAGTGACTTATCTGATATTTTCGCGGCCGCAATCTGGGCACTGTCTACATCATCAACATTCTCAGCCCCGTTTTTGGGCGATAGCGTCTCGGTGGCATCTGTCTCGGCTAGCTCAGCTTGGGACAGTTCTTTTCCAGCAAGGACTTTTCCAGATATGTCTTTATCCGATACTGTAGAATCAGACAAAAGGGCATCGGCTGACATATCACCGGCAACCGTTGATGTTGCCGCAATGCTTTTAGCCTCTTCCCCTTTTAGCGAAGGTTTTTCAGCAACCGAATCTTCGCCCTTAAACAACGCTGCAAGTTTGGCAAAAAAGCCACCGGACTCTTGCGATGATTCAGCAGCATCACTAACAATGGCATCATCACTAGCCGCTTTGTGGTGAGACTGAGCTTTCTGTGTTCCTGATGTGGGCGTGAGGTTGATATTCATATCCAATACTCTTGCAAACCAAACCTAATGGACGGTATTCGCTATCACAGACAAATAACCTTGATGCAAACAACTGAGATTAAATAAGCAAAAATTAAGCCATATCTATCAGAATTCGAGTTTGGTGAATCATAGCGTCATTTAGATATAGTCCGCGTTCATTTAAAATCGAGCTTTGCGGGCATATTGAATCGTTGTAAATTCATCGAGCTGCTTCTGCTCGCGCTTGAGTTCAGCTTGTTGTTTTTCAGCCAGTTTTTTATCACGCAGCCACTCGTAGGAACGCCGTGTTTTACGCACTTCAAGCCAATGTTCCTGACAGTTTTCAACTTGATCGATAAAATGCTGCTCCGCACCTCTTTGCTTGGCGAGTGTCTCATCTAACTGAGTTAAAAACCGATTCAGATGTCCGTACTGACTGGCCGTTAAACCGGCTTTTCCCCGATCGATCATTTGATGGCAATAATCGAGGCGATATTGTTCAATCTGACTCACCTGACGGTAGTAGCTTTCCAGTTCCTGACGTGCACTATTCAATGCAAGCACTGCTTTTTCTTCATCCTCTTGTGCCTGCTCCAGCAAAAACTCCAGTGCATTTTCCATGTTATTCAGAGCCTATCTGTAAAACATTCTTCAACATACTGACACACATATCATACGGAACCGTGTCTTTCATGCCTTGTTGCAGGTACATATCGATCTTCGGTTTCAGCGTAAAAGCCTGATCGATCGCGGGGTCGGTTCCCGGCTTATAGGCGCCAATAGACACCAGATCCTGATTCTTACGACACACAGACAGAACTTGCCGTACTGCTTTTGACATTAACTGATGTTCATCGGTCGTAATTTGAGGCATCACCCGGCTGACCGATTTCTCCACATCTATCGCCGGATAGTGACCTGCATCCGCCAGCTCGCGGGACAAGACAATATGGCCGTCGAGAATGGCACGGGAGGCATCAGCAATCGGGTCCTGAAGGTCATCCCCCTCAGTCAAGACGGTAAAAAATGCCGTAATCGATCCCTGACCATCACTCCCGTTTCCGGCTCGTTCAACCAGTGCCGGCAGTTTGGCAAAGACCGATGGCGGATAGCCTTTTGTCGCAGGCGGTTCACCGACTGACAAGGCGATCTCCCGCTGGGCCTGAGCAAAACGAGTCAACGAATCCATCAGCAATAAGACATCTAACCCTTGATCTCGAAAATATTCAGCAATGGTCAGCGCCGTCTGGCACCCTTTCAGACGCATTAACGGTGATGCATCAGCCGGTGCGGCAACGACCACCGCACGTTGACGGCCATCGACCCCTAAAATTTCATCAATAAATTCTTTCACTTCCCGGCCCCGTTCACCAATGAGGCCAACCACCACGACCTGAGCCGTCGTTCCGCGGGTCATCATCCCCAAAGTGACAGACTTACCCACACCGGAACCGGCAAAAAGTCCGATCCGCTGCCCTTTACCGACCGTTAATAAGCCATTGACTGACTTGAGGCCGACATCGAGCGGTTCAGAGATAGGTTTACGGGCTAAAGGGTTGATCGCGACGGATTGGAAAGAAGCTTTATGCTCGGTATAAATAGGGCCTTTGCCATCCAGCGGCATCCCGACGCCATCAATGACTCGCCCTAACAGTTCCATACCGACAGGGACACCAGTATCGCCGTGAACCGGTGTCACTTTCGCACCGGGTAAAATGCCCGAAACTTGTTCACTCGGCATTAAATACAGATGGGCTCCGGAGAAACCGACCACCTCAGCTTCAATCTCACCACTCATGGTTTCGACTTTACATAAGCTCCCGATGGGTGCTTTACATCCGGTCGCTTCCAGTGTCAGTCCAACCACACGAACGAGGCGACCAGACGCAATGGGACGTGAGGACAATCCCTGAGTTTTATATTGTGCAAAACGCTCTTCTAACGCTAACACGCATCACCACCATGTCGATTGGCTTCACAGAAACTTTTCAGTGTGGTTCGGATACGTTCTTCAATTCGATAGCTGACACTCGATTCACCGGCCTCGATTTCAACATCACCGCGATTGAGCGAGGGCTCACTGACTAACGTCCAATGACGGAAATCGAGCGCTTCTTCCCCATAAGACTGGCGAATAACTTCAACATCTTCCGGGTTAAGTTTCAGCGTAATGGCATGACCGGTAATCGGGAGCGACTCAACGGAGGATTTCACCGTATCCAGAATCACCTGAGGGTTCATCTGCACCTCAACCCGAACCACTTCTTTCACTAAGGCAAGCACCATATCAACCAGTTGGCGTTCAACCTGAGCGTTCATCAGCGCCAAAGGCTGGGCAAACTGATTGGCCAAACTGACAAAACTGGCAACATGCTCATCAATGATTTCCTGACCGGCTGCCAGACCTTCGGTTTGTCCTGCCGCCTGACCTTCCTGATGTCCCGCCTGATAGCCTTCGTCTTTGCCTTTTTCGTAGCCTTGTTTGAATCCGGCTTCCTGCCCTTGATGTAATCCTTCCTGATAAGCCCCTTGGCGAATCAGTTCAATTTCTTCTTCGGTCAGTTCAAGTGGTGCTTCTTCTACCGAGCGTTCCGTATCCGGTATCCAGCCCGGGTCATATTTCAGTGCGGTGTCTTTTGCCTGACCATGAGTCTCGTTGGTGTAATCGGGTAACCCCCACACTTTTGCACGCTCGACATCGGTATCCATTCCCGGACGTAAGAATCCGCGTTTTCTGTCTGACATCGTGGCTCCTTAAATCAACCGATCAGAGGAATTCATCCGCACCACCCGACAACATGATTTCACCGTTGTCAGCCATTCTGCGGGCAATCGCCAGAATTTCTTTCTGTGCAGCTTCCACATCCGAGACTTTGATTGGCGGCATCGCTTCCAGATCATCTTTGAGCATTTCGGCCGCACGTTTAGACATATTTTTGAAGATTTTTTCTTTCAGGGTGTCATCCGCACCTTTGAGCGCTTTCTGCAAGACATCCTGCGGCACATCGCGCAATAGTTTTTGGATCCCCTGATCATCCACTTCAGCGAGGTTTTCAAAGACAAACATCAAATCCTGAATTTGCGTTGCCAAATCTTCATCCTGATCACGCATTTGCTCCATCAGAATGCCTTCAACGTTGTTATCCAAGTAGTTCATAATATCGGCAGCCGCTTTCAGACCACCAATTTTCGCAGCTTGTGCCCCGGCTTGTCCGGCAAACTGTTTCTCCATAATTTCATTCAATTCTGCCAAGGCCGATGGCTGTACTTCTTCCAGATTGGCGATCCGCATCATCAAGTCCAATCGGTCCCGTTCAGCAAACTGTGCCAAAATTTCAGCCGATTGATCCGGCTCCAGATAAGACAATACAATCGTCTGGATCTGCGGGTGCTCATTGACAATAATGCTGGCAACCTGACGAGGGTCCATCCATTTCAGTGAGTCCAGACCTTTTGACCCGGTACCAAGCAGAATTTGATCGACCAGATTATTGGCTTTGTCTTCACCTAAGGCTGCAATCAAGGCATTACGCATGAAGTCTTCACTGCCCATCCCGATATTGGTGTATTTCTGAATATCTTCCAGAAATGCGCGATGCACGGCACTGACTTTTCCCTGACTCAGTTCACTAGAACGAGCCATGGCACTCCCGACACGCTGCACCTGCTTCGGTTCCAGATGACGAATGATACCGGCAGCATCTTCTTCATTGAGACTCAACAAAAGGATTGCAGCTTTTTCATCGCCACTAATTGACGCGATATCAATCTCTTGAGGGACCAGATCACCGCCTTTTTCTTTCTCATCAGCCATCGTTCATCATCCAATTTTTCACAACCTGAGCCGCCAGTTCCGGCTCATTGGCGACCAGCGCCCGAACCGCTTTCAGCACATCTTCATCTTTATGTAAATTCGGTAAGTCAATGGTCGAACCGAATTCGAAGAGATCACCCGCCTCAATATCTTCACCAATCAGGCTGGTTTCACCGTCGGCGCCAATTGGTAATCCATCCGGACCATACAGCTGGTCTTCATCTTCACTGGCAGGGTTGATAAGTTTTTTCATTGCCGGACGCACCAACACCAGGATCACGACAATAATCACTAACGCACTTGCCAACCAGCGGATCCAGTCGCCAAAGTTCGGATTTTCCCAAATCGGTACATCCGTGAGCTGTTCCACTTCAGGTTTGGCAAATTGCATACTTAAGACATTGAGTAAATCGCCTCGTTGTTCATTATAGCCAATTGCACCAATCAACACCTGACGTACGGCTTTTAACTGACTGTCAGACAGAGGCTCATAGGTGATGTCGCCGGTATCGGGATTAACGACTTCACGATCTTTAATTGCCACGGATACCGTCTGACGATTAATCACACCGGTCTGTTTCCGCTCATGGCTCACCGTCGTGTTCAATTCGTAATTCCGCGTTGCTTCTTTATGAACCGACCCTTGACCTAACGTCGATCCATCTTTCATTTGGGCCACATCTTCAGGAATCGAAGAGTCCGCAGGAGGCTGGTTACTCAACGCCCCCGGAACGCCGGCGACAACATTGGCATTGTTATAATCTTCCAGCGTGTATTCGCTGCGGGTGGATGGTTTTTGCGGATCAAACTGACGGCTGGTTTGCTCAATGGCACTAAAGTCCATTTCCACATCGACCTGTGCCGTATACTGACCCAGACCGAGAATCGGGATCAGCACTGAATCAATTTTGTCTTTGAGTGCTTGTTCCTGCTTACGTTCTAACTCCTGCTCTTTACGACGTGCCGTTGAAACGGGGTCGGCAGAACCTGAATTGAGCAGGCGACCATGTTGATCGGTGACCGTAATACGGGTGGTTTTCATCCCCGGAACGGCACTGGCAACCATATCAACAATTGAATCGATTTCTTCCTGTTTCAGATTAGCACCCGTTCTCAGTGTCAGAAAAACCGATGCAGACGCTTCTTGGTTCTGGCGGACGAACACACTTGATTTTGGCATTGCGAGTAATACGCGGGCTTTTCGCACCTGATTCATCGCTTCAATGGCTTTGGCTAACTGACGCTCACGGCTCAGTTTTAACCGCTCGATTTCAAGACGCTGTGATACCCCAAAGCCCATATCCTGAAGCAGGATATCATCACCGGCCTGTTTATCCTGATTCAGACCTGCCCGGGCTAAATCCAGTTTGAGCCCGCTGTATTCAGTCACCGGAACCAGAATCGTATTGCCATCGAGTTTGTATTCTTTCTTGCTTTGATCGAGGTAATCGAGAATCGGGATCAATTCTTCAGTGTCATAGGCTCCCAGTGGCCGCATTTCTGGCTCTTTGACCCAGAAAAACAGCATCATAATCAAAGCGACACAAATGGAGATAGAGAGGACGAGAACAACCTGACGAATCAGGTCTAAATCACCGACGGCAAAATCGAAACGAGATGAACTTTTCTCATCCAAATCAGGATCCTGATGCTCGACGGGCAAATCCGTATCTGCGGAAAGTGCACCACCGTCGCTTAAAGTCAGGTCTGTCGATTGGTTATCTTCGGCCACGTTACTTACCTACAATCCTTCAAAATGGATACCGAAACGTCAAAGTTAAACCGGCATGTTCATCAGTTCTTTATAAGCATCAACGAGCTTATTCCGAACCTGTACGGTTGCATCAAATGCAACACTTGCTTTATTTCTGGCAATCATCACATCGGACAGCGACACACCTTCATCACCGCGATCAAAACGGGTTTGCAAATTGCTGGATGTCTGTTGTAGTCCGTTGACATTATGAATTGCTTTGCTAAGCAGATCACCAAAGTCAGCACTCACTGACTGTCCGGTTGGTGCCATTGGTTTGCCGCTGGCTTCCTGTATCATTGACTGCATTTCAGTCTGTAATCCATCTAGTCTCATAAGTTCCCCCACTGATAGCCAATTCTTTGACTCGTATAGTCGTTGCTTATCTATGATCCAGCAATTAGTGTGCCATTTGAAAAATGACCTTTATCCCGGAATATCAATCCCGGCATCACGCATCTTCGCCAACTTATAGCGCAAGGTTCTCGGGCTGATACCAAGGCGTTCAGCCATCTCTTTCCGCCGCCCCTTACAGGCAATCAGGGTTTCCAGAATGATGGAATATTCTTGGTCGCGAAGTTCTCCACCCAAATCAGAAATGCTGGATGGATGTCCGTTCATCTCACTATGAGCCACAGTTTTGACAGTCGGTGGTTCAACCGATTGTGATGTCGAGTATGGTTGTTCACTTTCAACCAATCGCTGCAAGCTACCCGCATCCTTCCAATCGACGCCTTCTAATAGGATATGTTCTTCGTCGATATTGCCGTTTTCACTCAAAATCAAAGCTCTCTGAATCACATTATCCAATTCTCGGACATTGCCGGGCCACGGATAAGACAGGAGTTTTTCTACAGCCGACGGCGCAATCCGGGGCATCGCGATCCCCAGTTTCTTACAATGACGTTCCACCAGATGTTTTGCCAAAGGTTCGATGTCATCCCGACGCTCTCGTAGTGCCGGCCAGGAAATTGGGAATACATTCAGGCGGTAGTATAAATCTTCACGGAATTCACCTTCCTGAACATAACTTTTTAAATCCCGGTTACTGGTCGCAAGCACTCTGACATCCAACTGAATACTTTTCCGGCTGCCCAACCGTTCAACTTCTCTTTCCTGCAGTACCCGTAGTAACTTCGCCTGAAGGTTCAAATCCATTTCACTGATTTCATCGAGCAGAATCGTTCCGCCCTGTGCCTGCTCAAATTTACCGGGACAGGCCTGAATCGCGCCGGTAAAAGCACCTTTTTCATAACCAAACAGGGTCGCTTCCAGCATGTTATCCGGAATAGCAGCACAGTTGATCGCAATAAAAGGGCCATCTTTACGCAATGAAGCATTGTGAATATAGCGGGACATCACTTCTTTCCCGGAACCACTTGGGCCTAAGATCATGACATTTGCATCGGTTTTCGCGACTTTTTCCGCCAAAGCCAGTAATTTCACACTTTTCTCATCAGCAACAACCGCATCACCATTGTCATCAGACTTCACCGGCGCGTAACGGCTGACCATATTCAGCAACACTTCAGGCGCAAATGGTTTCGCCATATAATCAATGGCACCTTCTTTCATCGCAGCAACGGCATCTTCAATATTGGCATACGCAGTCATAAGTAATACCGGGAGATTCGGCCAGTGCTGTTTGATATTTCTCAGCAGTGCCAAGCCCCCCATGCCCGCCATTTGTACATCAGAGACAACAATGTCAACCGCCTCTGACTTTAGCTTTACCAGCGCCTCTTCAGCACAATCCGCTTCGACCCATTCATAACCGGCCAGAGCTAAGGTATCCACCAATGCCTCGCGCAAACCTTCATCATCTTCAACAATTAATACTTTGCTCTGAGCCATGATTACTCTCCTGTCTCTGAATTCTTATGAGAAACCGTCCGCTCCAGAGGAAGACACATCGTGAAACATGCCCCATCCCCCTCTTCAGAAATCAAGTCTAGATGGCCATCGTGTGCACGACAAACCATCTGAACCACCGCAAGCCCTAACCCCGTTCCCTGAGAACGTGTGGTAAAAAAAGGCTCCATAATTTTATTTTGCATCGCTGCCGGAATACCCGGACCATTATCCTGAACAGAAATCTTCAACAGGTTCTGAACCGGTCGGAAGAACACATCGATCTGAGCCCCCTTCCCCGTATTCTGAATCGCATTCATGACCAAATTACTCAACGCTGAAGCAATTGCATTGGGATTTCCCAGCAGCGCCGTCTCCGGATGTTCAACTTCCTGTCCGTAGTCGATTTGATGACTTTGTATCGCGGTTTCGACCATCGGATAAAATTCCTGAACAAGCTCATCAAGTGTAAAAGGTTTCACGACTTTATTGTCGCCCCCTTTCGCAAATAGCAACATGTCATTGACCTGTTTATCCAGATCATGCAACCGATCCATCAACTTGGTCTGAAAACGCTCCCGGGTTGCTACAGGTAATTGAGGTGCAGCAAGGTTCGACGCATAAAGCATAGCACTCGATAAAGGGGTACGAACCTGATGGGCCAGGGACGCAACCATTCGTCCTAACGAGGAAAGCCGCTGTAAATCACTCACCCTAGCCTGCAGCAGGCGCGTTTCAGTTAAATCGGTAATGAGAATCAGCTGACCGGTTGACGATGCTGAAATGGCTAACCGTACTTTTCTGCCATTCCGCAGCGATATTTCGTGCCCATCGTCTTCTTTGGGTGCAAAAGCAGACTGAATCACGGCGTACCAGCGTTCACCAACCAATGGAATTTCCAATAATCGAATCGCCTCCGGATTGGCCTCACGGACAATGCCCTGAGTATCCAATAAGATCACGCCAGCAGGCATGACATCCAATACCTGTTTATATCGTTCAACCTGATCTTCTATTGAATCGAGATGAGAAAGCTGTTGCGCCTGAGATTCTTGCATATTCGTTTTCTGTTCTGTAAAAACAACAATAGCCTGAAAAGCAAAAAGCGTTCCAGACTATTTTCTATATAAAATTCAAATTATTACATTAACAAAGAAAATGTGACGACAATATATTGACTGTTTTCTGACGTTTAACGGTTCATATTGTATTTTTTCATTTTTTCAACCAGTGTCGTTCTGCGCATGCCTAGCATATCTGCTGCACGGGCAACCACGCCGTCTTGAGCATCTAAAGCCTGATTAATCAGATTCACTTCAAGTTCTGCCAACAACTCCTTCAAATTGACACCTTCCGGGGGCAACGACTGAGGCGCATTGATATTGTTCATCAAATCTTGCTCAATATCACTGAGTTGAAAATCCTCGGAAAAAATGTCTGCCAGAACATCCCTTTCCTGCTCTTCAATACTACTATAACGACTGACCTCCGGTTGAAATTCCGGGATATCGCTGTAGCGATATTTGGTTGGCAAATGATTAACGTCAATCAAGCTATTGGGGAAGAGAATGATCATCCGTTCAACCAGATTCGCTAATTCCCGCACATTTCCCGGCCAATCGTGTTCCATCAGCGACTGAATTGCTCTCGGTGTAAAACAAATAGGAGAAGCACCTTCGGATTCCATGCGTGTCAGCAATTCCTGAATTAACAAAGGAATGTCGTCTTTACGCGCTTTCAAGGCTGGCATTTCAATCGGAAAAACATTCAATCGGTAATAGAGGTCTTCGCGAAACAATTCTTTATCGATCATCGATTCCAGATTGCGATGCGTTGCTGCAATCACACGCACGTTGACTTTAATCGTGGCATTACCGCCAACCCGTTCAAAACAGCGTTCTTGCAACACCCGTAGCAACTTCACCTGCATTGCCATCGGCATATCACCGATTTCATCCAGAAACAACGTGCCGCCTTCAGCCAGTTCAAAGCGCCCTTTGCGCGCCGTCAGAGCACCGGTGAATGCACCTTTTTCATGTCCGAATAGTTCACTTTCCAATAAATCGGCAGGAATCGCACCACAGTTAATCGGCACAAAAGGCCCATTACGGCGAGGGGAATGATAATGAACATTTCGCGCCACCACTTCTTTGCCTGTACCGGATTCACCGAGAATCAGCACGTTGGCATCGGTGCCTGAAACCTGTTCAATCAAATGGCGGACTTCTTGCACACCAGAACTCTGACCGACCAGACTTCTGAACAGCGTCGTTTTACGTCCTGATGTGAATATTGAAATACCTTTACGACCCAGAAAATCCTTACAATGCCTCAGCGCTTCAGCCAATTGAGGATAATTGAGTGGAAAATCAAGCTCACCAACATAATTGGAGAATGATTCCAGAGAGTAAGGCTGTTGACCCATCATCAACAGAGGGATATGACTGATGTCCTGTAATCGCCGCTGCACCGTCTCCGACAGATGTCCGCTTTGCAATGAACCAAACAGACAACCGGCCCATACATCAGACCAATCAATCTGTTCAAACTGAGACGATTCGATTACCTCGCAAGGCTCACCGACAAAATCTAAAATAATACTGATTTGCTGACGAATTGCAGGATTATCCTCAATCACGAGCAGTTTCGCTAAACCTTGCATAGGTAAGTATATTTGCCTTTATCCATTAGGTTATTGTTACCGTTGAATTTCTACATTGGTCATATGAGATATGATTGATCCATTCTCTAGAATAAACATAGACAAAAATTCAAACCACCAGCAACAAAAAAGCCACTAATCTATAGTGATAGTGGCCTCTATTCTATTGAATTCAAAAAATATGGCAATACGGAGGCACCACTCAATCATCGATTGAGTGAGATGCTTCCAATAAAACTTACGCGCCGACTTCAGAGGAAGTGAGATGATGATACTCTGAAGGAATCTGATCCCAAGCTGATTTAATTTCTCGAATGATATCAATTACATCATCCAGCATCTCTGGTTCATTGAGATGATTTGCCTGCGTGATCTGCGTGATCACGAATTCGTAAAGCTGATCCAGATTTCGGGCAATATCCCCACCATCTTCCATCGACAAACAACTCCGTAGGCTGATGATGATGTCTAAGGCTTTCCCTAAACGTTCACCTTTGACAGGAATATTGCCTTGTATCATCGCTGCTTTGCCCTGTATCAGTCGCTCAATCGCGCCAGCCATCAGCATCTGTACGACTTTATGTGGTGAGGCAGCACTGAGCTGGCTGTCCACTGATACTTTTTTGTAAGCCTGTAAAGAACCACGCATAGTCTTCCTCTTTCATAAAAACTTCTTGTACTGCTGAACAGATTTATTGCCATATCGGTACTTTTTCAGTGAATGACCGATACCTGAGGTTTTCAGTTGCATCTCTTCAACAAGTCGTTGGGTACGTTCGATTGCATACTGCCATGGCTCTGAACGCGAGAACTGTTGATTTTCTGACGCTTCCTGAACCAATACCTGCAATATCTGATCCCTTTTATCGACTAAGTGATGAATAACTTCAGTGTTTATTTCTTCTTCCTGAAGTCGCTCACTGATTTCGTGATCAATATCACTTAGTTGGTTCAGGTATTTATCCATTTGACGAACCTAATGCATTCATCATTCCTGACAGCTGGCTTTGCATTTTACTTGTGGCATCCTGCATCGCCAGAAACTTATCATGGGTACGCTGTTCCAATGTCGTCATGCGGCGATCTAATGCCTGTTGATCATCATCCAAGCGATGATTCTGTTCAACCATACTCTTTTCTCGAGTACGCAGAGAACCGGTAACCCCCGTCATTCCCTGAATTGCATCTTCAATTCTTTTGGCAAAACCATCCCGGCCACCAAAAAACTCACCCAGTTTATTAAAATTGTTGTTCAGTTGCCGGGTCAGCATATCTTCGTTGATTTCCAACGTCCCCTGCCGAGTCGTTGTAATGCCAAACTCCGTGAGTGTTTTTAAATTTTCAGGCGCCTGATTAATCTGAGAAGAAAAAACCCGCTTTAGCCGCGAATCGGCATTCCGAACCACACTATCTCCTGCCAACGGTCCCGCCTGTCCGGTTTGAGGATCAACATTTGATAGCTCTTTCGACAGCTGATAGAACTGATTGTATGCGTCGACGAACTTGTGGATATCATCTTTAACCGTATCCCTGTCATACTCAATATCAATTTCTGCCGGCGGCTGATTAGCTTTGGTTTTGCCTTTGACCGTTAAATTAACACCATCAATCGCATTTTCAATCACGTTATTATTACTTGAAAGGGTCGCAACCCCATCCAGCATGACTTTCGCATCCTGTGCAGATTGAACTTCTGACATTCCCTGATAAGCGTCGAACGCATCCTGAGCGGCTTGCAGTTCAGACTGAACTTTTTCCACTTTTTCAATATAAGCCCGCTCTTCAGGTGATAACTTCGCACGTTCTTGTGCTTTTGCTTCCTCAGGGGTCATTTGACCGGAGCGAACCGCAGCTTCAATATTAGCTTCTTCCTGCGCTAACTTGTCTTGTAGTTTCGCTTTGGCTTCTTTTGGTGTGACATAGGAGTCATATAATGTTCCCGATGCAGTATTTGACCATCCGGGGACATCTGCTGACTTATCGATGGCATTTTGATCCAGCTCCGGTTGTGGCTCCTGATAAGAGTCTAACAATGTCCCGGACGCGGTCTCTGACCAGCCGGGGATCCGGTCTTCAGGACGCACATAATCTTGGGCTTTTTTCGCCGCATCAGCGGCGGCACTGGCAGCAGAATCAGAGAGCTCGCCCGTTGGAGCATCACTCGATTGTACTTTTTCAGCCGCTTGACGAATCTCATCGGCAACAGACTGATCGACCGCTCTGGCGGCCGTTTCTAATTTTTCGGCAACTTTCCCGGCGATTTTTTGTTGTTCTGGCGTGAGAGGTGTGATGAGTTGTTGTGCCTGAGAACGTGCTTTTTCTAAATCCTTAACCCGTTGCTCCAGCGTTTTATATTCCAGTTTTTTTAAACTGCTTCCCTTCGGTGCATCAACCCCTATCTGGATTTTATTCTCCTGACCGGATTGGTTTGAAGCGATAATGAGACGAGGCCCGTCGATATCATTAATAACCGAGGCCCGAACCCCTGGATTTCCCTTCGCAGCATTAATGCCGTTCACGACATCTTTCAGGTGCGAATGCGATTGAATATCCACGGTAAAACTACGGTTACCGAGTGAAATATGCAGCTTACCCGGCCCAAATTTCTCATCTTCCGCAAAAACGTCAGATGCGACTTTATGACTTTGGGCAAGCTGCAACACATCGATAGCGTATCTTCCTGCTATGGCATCGGTAGTCGCGGTTGCTGAAACGACATGTTCATTGGTCGTATCAACTTTTCGCAATGCAAACGCTTTTTCCTGACGAAAATTCGTCATCAGCGTTTTCATCGTGTCCAACGACTCTCTGAGCCGACCGTAGGCACTAATACTGGCATTATTTTGTGTCCGCTGATTATCGATCCGTTGCTGCTTGGGAACACGCTCCGAATCGACAATTTTGCGAACCATGGAATTAATATCCATGCCAGAATTCATCCCTAACGGGCCCAGACTCATCCAATCACCTCAAAATAACATTACACTTTGGTCATCAAAAGACCAGATCGATGATCTTGATCTCTGGCCAAGCGTCGCAAGACAACAAGTATCTCTTCTTCCGGAATTTGACGAATTACATCACCGGTATCGGCTTCGTAAATCGTTACTACATCACGTCCGGACTCTTCATCAACTCGGAACGCCAACCCTTTATTGAGTGAAGAAACAAATTCATGCATTTGCTCCATCACCTTGGCTCGTTGTTCTTCATTAATCCGTTTCCGCTCTTTTGACAGTTTTTCCACTGTCTGAGCGGAATCCGCTTGCCGCTCTTTCATCTCTTCGGCAAGTTTATCCATTCGTTCTGCGTCTTTATTCACAGAAACACTTCTTGCACTATTACTGTCACTTTCTGAAGCAATTTTAGTGCCATTTTGTGAGCCGTAAGGCTGGATGTTCGATGTGTAGGACGAAACTTCCATAACAATCTCCCTTCCACCTCATTGGGTTCAAATCATCAGACTACTTTGACCCCAAGCTCAAAATAGTCCGTCGATTACCCCAATAGACTAAGAGCTGCAGATGGAGCCTGCTTCGCCTGCGCCAGTACCGAGGTACTTGCCTGCTGCAGAATTTGCGACTTGGTCATCTGCGTTGTTTCTTTTGCATAGTCAGTATCTTTAATGCGACTCCGTGATGCATTCACGTTTTCGTTAATATTTTCAAGGTTACTGATTGCATGTCCGAAACGGTTTTGGAAAGCCCCGAGAGAAGCACGCTGACTATCTACCGATTTCAGCGCACCGTCAATGACCGCAACCGCCAGCTGAGAACCACCGATAGTCGAGACATCAACACTCTGGACATTCATATCCTGACCTTCACCGAAACCGATTTCAGATCCCAGTCCGCCACCAATGGTGACATCACCAGTCACTTTTTGCGAAGACGCGAATAACTGTAATTTACCATCATCTCCGACAGAAGCCTGAATATCACTATTCTGCCCATTAATGTAAGTTGCAACCTCTTCCAGATCGTCTCCGGTTTTTGCATTAATGGTCAACTCTTGCGCTTCACCTTCCTTGTTAGTATAACTCAAGGTCAGATCGGTTGCGTTGGAGACCGTCCAGTCCGGTGCTTTTCCTTCTTGTGCAACATATGCCCGACCACCCATGTCTTTGGTATCGGTACGCATATTACCCATGGTTAAAGATACGGCTTCACCCGAATCAGCACCAATCTGAAAAGATTTGCTGCCAAAAGTACCGTTGAGGAGTTTATTTCCTCCGAATGATGTCGTTTCAGCAATCCGGTTCAGCTCATCATTCAATGCTGAAACTTCTTCCTGAATCGCCTTACGCTCCGAGCTCGAGTTCGAGCCATTCGAAGATTGCAGAGACAGATCCCGCATCCGCTGCAAGATAGAGGTCGTCTCATTCATTGCACCTTCAGCAGTTTGTGCAATGGAGATACCATCATTCGCATTTCTCACCGCCATGTCTAACCCGCGACTTTGCGAGGTTAAGCGATTCGAAATTTGCAAACCAGCGGCATCATCTTTCGCACTGTTAATACGGTAACCGGAAGATAGTCGCTCCATTGATTTCTGAGCACTATCCGCAGCATTATTCAAATAACGCTGCGCGGTCATCCCCGAGATATTGGTATTTACACTAATTGGCATATTGATCTCCTTTAACGGATAGTTGATGTGCTGCCGTGTCTCTCACCTCACTTTCACACATCTCATTTCTCTCAATCTGGTTAACGGCGAACAATCTATATCCTTTAGGAAATTTTTAATTTTTTTATTCAATCTGCCCATTGTGTAAAAAAAGTGTGAATCACTTCAAAATTTATCGTCTTAATAATGATTCTTGATCCAAAAAAAATCCAGCCGCAGCTGGATTTTTAAACAAGGTCTGTTGATGTATCGATGGCTTAGCCAAGCAGACTCAAGGCTGCGTTTGGTGCTTGTTTGGCCTGTGCCAGAATCGAACTTGATGCCTGACCCAAAATCTGAGACTTGGTCAATGCCGTTGTTTCTTTGGCAAAATCGGTATCTTTGATTCGGCTCTTCGATGCATTCACATTCTCATTGATGTTATCCAAGTTACTGATTGCATGGTTGAATCGGTTCTGGAATGCACCCAGTTCAGCACGGTGACTATCGACATACTTCAATGCTGAGTCAATGATAGCAACCGATTGTTGTGCGCCACCGATAGAAGTGACATCAATGGTATCGACGGTCACATCTTTCCCTTCGCCAATGCCTAACTCACCGGCTAGTGCGCCACCAAATGTCACATCACCATTGACTTTGTTATTACCAGCAAAGATTTGTAGTTTGCCGTCTTGGTCAACCGAGGCTTTAACAGCATCTGTCTGACCATTGATGTAAGTTGCCAGTTCTTCAATATCATCCCCGGCTTTGGCAGAGATAGAAATATTTTGCTCTTGCCCATCTTTATCGACCAGATTGATCTGAAGATCATTCTGCCCGGCCTGAACTGTCCAATCTTTATCCTTACCATTTTCTGCGACATAGCTAGTACCACCCATCTGATGATTATCGCTGCGCATATTTCTCAGGTTGAGCATAACAGCTTCACCACTGTCAGCACCAATCTGGAAGGATTTTGTCTGGAACGTACCGTTTAACAGTTTATTACCACCAAACGAGGTTGTCTCTGCGATCCGATTCAATTCATCATTCAGTGCTGTGACTTCTTCTTGAATCGCTTTGCGCTCAGATTTAGAGTTCGAACCATTCGCAGACTGGAGTGACAAGTCACGCATCCGTTGCAGAATGTTAGTGGTTTCGTTCATTGCCCCTTCAGCGGTTTGCGCAATAGAGATACCATCATTCGCGTTGCGTACGGCGACATCTAAACCGCGACTTTGTACACTCAAGCGGTTAGAAATTTGTAGACCCGCAGCATCATCTTTCGCGCTATTGATTTTAAAGCCTGATGATAAACGTTCCATTGATGTATTCTGAGCTTGTGTTGCAGAATTCAGGTAACGTTGTGCGGTCATTGCTGATACGTTTGTGTTTACATTCACTGCCATGATGACTTCTCCAATTGATTTTCCGATGTTTCCGGTTTCCGACGTCTCGGAAAACCAAGTAGCTCTCTCAAAGTTACTTTTATTAACGACGCAGGCGGGAAAATCTTAAGGATTTTTTTTAATTTTTTTCAGTAAAAAGGCCAATTGCGCAAGGAGTGGGCAGCGGATCAAATTCATCACACTTTTTGCTAAAGATGTGTTCGAATCGGACGATAATTAACATTTTTTATTTTTTCACCGCAGCCAATCAACCATCGCAAAGCCATGCAATTCAAGGCGGTTTATCTCTTTTATCCTTTCCTGTTATCGCGCCCCATGCTCACACGGCAATGATCATAATCATTGTCACGCCATCTCAGGCAGCACAGAAATAAAGACGACTGAACGTATCAGTCAGAGGGAGCAAGCTAGCGTATCAGACCCAAAACTCTCAGTCCGTCTACTCATTGATATGATGTGAATGGCAAAGTGATTCACCAAGAAAGGACAATGATTCACCAGAGAAATAGAATAGACTGTATATTCCCTCAGAAACTGCGCGTTACTGCAAAACGCTTCCCCAGATGAGATACGCTTTATCTTAACAGGCTGTTTTATCTCAACAGATACAAAGCCATATTGGGCTGTTTTTTGGCTTGCGCCAGAATGGACATACTGACCCGTTGCAGGATCTGTTGCTTCATACTCTGAGTTGCTTCGCGGGCATAATCCGTATCCCGGATACGGCTTCTGGAAGCCGCTAAATTCTCATGAATATTGTCTAAATTCAGGATGGCATGTCCGAAGCGATTCTGAAATGCCCCCAGTTCAGCCCGGTTTTTATCGACGAAAGATAGCGCGGTATCCAGGACTGACACTGCCCGTTGGGCACCACCGACTTGAGTAATATCAAGATCCGCGACTGATTCATAATCCATGACGCCAATTTGCAGTTCACTGGCAAGTGAACCGCTGAAATCAATCGTGCCAGAGGTCTCTTTGCCAGCCATAAATATCTGCAATTGTCCCTGCTCATTGACCGAAGCTGAGACCTGATCCGTCTGGCCATTGATATAAGTGGCTAACTGCTCAATATCGTCCCCCGCTTTCGCTTCAATATCAATCTGTTGATCGACTCCTTCTGCATCCTTAAAGCGCATCGTGAGCTGATTCTGATCGGCGTGAACACGCCAATTCGAGGATTTGGTTTTCTTCTGGGCAAGATAGCTAAATCCGCCCATATCAAACGTATCCGTACGCATACTACTCAAGGAGAGTTGTACTGCTTCTCCGGCGCTCGCGCCGATCTGAAAAGACGAAGTACCGAAAGTCCCGTTCAATAACTTTCTTCCGCCGAAAGATGTGGTTTCCGCAATGCGATTCAATTCATCATTCAAAGCGACATATTCTTCCTGCAAAGCCTGTCGATCCGCATGAGAATTAGAACCGTTGGCTGACTGCAAAGCCAGATCACGCATCCGCTGCAAGAGCGATGTACTCTCCTGCATCGCGCCTTCTGCGGTCTGCATAATTGAAATGCCATCATTCGCATTTCTCACCGCAACATTCAGCCCGCTCATTTGGGTCCCCAAGCGATTCGATATCTGCAAACCGGCCGCATCATCCCTTGCATGATTGATACGATACCCCGAAGATAAACGCTCCATCGCCTGTACCCAAGCACTATTTGCCTGATTCACATAATGCTGAGCCAGCAATGCCGATATATTGGTATTGACTGTAATTGCCATAATTTCACCTAAAATCACTCAGGATTTTCCCCCTATCGGTGTTTTCAGGGATATCTTTAGTGAAAAAAACCGAGCACTCAGGCTCGGTCACATTATGTACAGCTATATGATATGACTTTTACATTGGTCGAATCGTCAGTGACTGCAACATCCCGGCAGATGGCGCAAAGAAGTACGCCCCGGTGATCGCTTGTGTAAAGCGGAGCATTTGATCCGTTTTACCATCTCGCTCACCATACATACTGTCCAACATGACTTTGAAGTTATGCAACGTCTGGCAATATGCAATGAAGAGTAACCCATGATCGCCACTCACCGTCCCATACGGTAAACTGTGTCGGAGGATCTTCAGCCCCTGACCATTTTCTTTCAGATCAACCCGCCCGACATGAGATGCAACCGGAACATCATCCAATTCAACCGAATCTTCTTTCGTTCTGCCGATCACTTTTTCCTGAGCCGCAATGTTTAATCTCTCCCATGCCGGTAACTGGTGAACAAAGCGCTGCATCATGACATAGCTACCACCGGCAAATTCCCCATCATGGATGAGTGCTACTTCCTGACGGCGTTCATCTTTCGGATTCTCAGTGCCATCAATGAACCCGGTCATATCTCTTGCATCCAGATAACGATACCCGTAGGTTTCATCGATAATATCCACCCACTCGGAAATATCACGCATCAACTGACGCAGCACATAGAACAGCAAATCATGGCGCTGACCGTGTACGTGAATCAAAAAATCGACTTCCGTTGCCGGCGCATTGATGCTACCGCGACCCAATGGCGTAAAATCCACCAATTCCGGCGGTAAAGGTGCATCAAGCTGTTGCCAGAATTGATGGCTAAATGCAATCGAGAGCGACAGATCGGCACCGGGCTGAGATGCGTTCAGTGTCTCAACCAAATCAGGCAAAGCTTGTAGCTGACGCAAGACCGATGCTGCCTCTTGGTTCACTTTAAAGATGACATACAGCGCAAATGGTCCGGGCTCTGGCAAAATAGCAGTTTGAGGATAAGACATAAAAGATCCCTGATGTGTAGTTGTCATGGTGCACATCATACTCTGTCGCGCGTGAAGAACAAACCGCTAACTTTGCTATTCAAATCAGTAACACGGAACTGTTGTTATACATATACGATTGTTATACATATACGGTTGTTATACACAAAGGTTATCCGGTTTCCTATCTTGTCACTGACAAATAACGCTGCTGCAATAACGTTAACGCAAAATAATAGCCATCCGGCCCCATCCAGTAGTTCATCAGATTTTCGACACTATGGCTGGTATTGGTTGCGCCAGACAGACCATCGATGGTGAAGCGGTCCTGAGTGCTTGCATGGGGGTCAGCCACCCGAAAGCGCGCCTGACCATCGGCAAGGATCTGCTTCCCCTGAAACTGCGCCAGCCACTGCTCATCCGTCATAATCTTCCCCCCCAGCGCTGGCGTCTCACCCTGTTCATAAAAGCGAATCCGGCGAATCGACAGCGTCTTCAGATCTAAAGACAGATATCCTTTCAACATCGACAGATAGCCCTGTCCTTCAATGGGCACAATCAGCTGTTTTTCCATATTGTGGGACACACCGCTCTGTTTCGAACCATCCTCGACTGATGCCGGGCCTTCGACGATATAAACCATCACCGATTGATCGCGGCTCGTCAAATGAGCAAGGTTATTGTCAGCATCCAGCGTTTGGCGGACTTGAGTATGATGTGTCACGCTGTCCCGGTAACGCTGAATTGCATCCGGTGCATCCGTGAGTGTCTGATTTTCCATATCCAGCAAGACCGGATGAAAATAGGTCTTCAGCAGATTGTCCGTACTATCGTGAACCATGCCGAGACCGGCGACATCCAGCAATGTCCGCCTCTCATCACGGCGAACAATATCATTGTGCTGCGTTTTCAATGACGATACAGCGGACACCTTCTGCCCGGATTCAGTATGATTTTCAGTATCAAAACAACCACCGAGGAACATGATCCCCGGTAGCATGAGCAGTGAGAGTAAAGATTGATATTTCATTTTGAACCATGACATCCTGATTGCAAAAAACAGTAAAAACGACCATGAACTGAAAAAAGTTAACGAATCGACATCGGTACAACTCTGGCGATCACCGTTACCGAGCCTTGATTGGTATGCAATATCAGGCTCACCAGCTCTCCCATCTGCAACGGGCGGGTGAACCCCATCAGCATGATATGTGCCGTATTCGGCGTTAAGGCAAGTTTCTGATGTGCTGCAACTGTAATATGGTCTACCGGATGCATCTCACGTTTGCCGCTTTGATAGGTCGTAGTATGGAGCATAACCTGTCTGAACCGTTCACCTGTGACCGCCCGAATCATCAGCGGTTGATCGGAACGGTTATAAATCGTCATTTTGGATCCGGTACCACTGGCATTGCGTTGCGGCATAAATATCTCCGCTTTACCGACTTCAATTTCCCCGGTTGACGCTGCAGCAAACGGCGCGCTGGCAACCGTCATCAACATACAAATCAACCCCGTGCGCCACCATAAAAAGTTTGTCACTGTTTTGCCCTATTCCTGAATCAAATTGACGTAATGGTCGAGATCCATCCCGGATGAATATCCCATATGAATGGCTCGGAGCACGCCATGCCGGTCAATAAAGAATGTCGTTGGGGTGCCAACCACTTGATAGCGTTCTTGCGTAATCCCAAGCTGATCAAGTCCCAACGGTAAGGTCACACCTAGCTGCTCTGCAAAAGCAGAGAGGTTTTCAGGCTGTGGTGCAATTCCAACGCCAATAAACTGCATTTTGTCAGGATGGGCATCCGCGTATTCTTGCCACGCTTTCATCATGACCAGACAAGCCCCGCAAGTCGATGACCAAAACTCAACAACGACCGGTTTACCACGAGCCTGCTGCAACGTGATCTGCTGCTCATGCGTATTCATCACGGCTAAGTCCGGGGCTGGCTCGCCAACGGCCAGCATCTGCTCCTTACAGCCGCTGAGCGTTGCCAGCGCGAGCATCAGCATACCGATACCAATACGCTTACCCCTCATGAATACGTTCCTCACCCATATATTTGCCATGTTGCAGGCGAATAATCCGGTCGGTATAACGGCCTAAGTCCGGGTTATGAGTGACCATAATGATGGTTCGATTCTGTTGATGCAGTCGCTGAAAAATCTCCAATACAATCCGCTCATTCGCTTCATCCAGATTACCAGTCGGCTCATCGGCAAATAGTATCGGGCACTCATTGACTAAGGCCCGGGCAATACAGACCCGCTGCTGCTCCCCGCCCGATAACTGACTGGGTAAATGATCAATCCGCTCTCCAAGACCGACCTCTGCCAGTACTTTTTTGGCAGCATCAATATCTGTAACACTATGGTAATGCTGCGCCAGCATGACATTCTCTAATGCAGTCAGATAAGGGATGAGATGGAATTGCTGAAACAACAGGCCAATTTTTTCGGCCCGGAACGCCCGTCGTCCGTCTTCATCCAAATCCGCTGCGTTCTGGCCGTCGAGAATCACCTGTCCTTCCGTTGCGGTATCGAGGCAACTCAGAATATTCATCAATGTGGTTTTGCCTGACCCCGATGCCCCCATAATGGCCACAAATTCTCCCCGACGAATGGAGAGATTGATATTATCCAACGCACTGACATGCTCAAAACGCTTGCACAGTCCCTTGGTTTCAATGACAAATTCAGACACTTTACTCTCCTTTCAACACTTTCGCCGGATCAACTTTCATGGCGCGTAAAGTCGGAATAACGGCAGCCACCAGCGCAGCAACAATGGATAAAACCACCGTGATGATAAAGACCGGTAAACGTAGATCAATGGACGCACCAAACACGGTCTGACCCAGCACTTGCGCAAGGATATAGCCGACGCCGAGTCCAATCACAATCGCCGCCATGGTCATCAGAAGCGTCTCCGATAAAATTTGACGGGTAATCGCCTGATGAGAAGCCCCCAATGCTTTTTGCAGCGCAAATTCATGGCGGCGTTCGCCCATCATGGCAGTCAGGGTCGTGTTGACACACAAAGTAGACAGGATCAGGATGACCACCGCGACAACCCCCATCAGAAGTTTGATTTTATTCAATACTTTGCCTTCAGACGCAGAAACTTTCAGGATCGGACGAATCGTCAGCTGTGGATAGCGAGCTTTCAGCCGCCCGGCATACTGGTTCACCTGACCCTGCGCATTATCGATACTGAACATGGCATAGTTAGCCTGATCGGGTTGGTTGAGCCATTTCTGGAGCATCGAAATGTTGACGATCAAATAGTTATCTTCATCAGCGCCGGCATCGATAATGCCTTTAATGGTAAAGGTATGTCGGCGGTCACCCTCTATCAGGCTCAGTTGAGATCCGACTGTCACTTCGAGTTTTTTCGCCAGATTGATGCCAATCATTGCATGACGCTGGTCAAAAGAAACACCGATCCACTCGCCCTGAACCTGCCAGTAAGGCACTAGCTTTTTCAGTTGGGAAAAGTCAACGCCCATGGCCACCACTTTTTCTAAATCGGATTGCACCACACCATACAAATAAGGGCTGGATGCCACTAACTGAGCTTGGGGCGCCAAAGCGAGCATAGCGCGATAATCCTGAATCGATAAGGTTGATGATTGCGCATCGGGCCCCACATAAAAATTCGCCCCATAGTTACGTAATTCATGACTCATCTTTTGATTGATATCGAAATACACCCCGGCCATCGCAGTCACGATTGCGGCCCCCATCGTCAGCGCGGCGAGCACAACAACAACGCGTCGCATCCGAAGTTTCAGCGAACGAATCACCAGCAGACGAGTCATGGAAAGCGGATTGATTGAATGCTTATTTGCGGCCATACAGCACCTCGATTGGATACAGTGCCGCGATACGCCGGGAAGGGAAATAAGTCCCGCACACGGTCATAATGACAGAGATCACCAGAATCAGCGGAATGATAATCCAATGAAAGTCGATCAGGGATCCGAACAAGGCATAGCCCATTATTTTTGACAATCCCCATCCGGCGGCACACCCCAGAATCCCGCCCACTAAACCACACACAATAGATTCCGCATAAAATAACAAATACACCTGCCAGTTATGGGCGCCAAGGGATTTCATCAACCCAATCTCTTTCGAGCGCTGTAAAATCGCATTGGTCATCAGCGATGCAATCCCCATCGATGCGGCAATAAATGCGGCTAATGTCACCATAAACAATAAACTCTGGATTTTACGGATGACGATACCTTCCGATGCCGCGACCTGCCAGACAGGACGGACAGCCGCATTGCTTAAGGCTTTTTCTAACTGATAGGAAATAGAAGAAACAAATGCCGTACAAAACCATAAGTCATATTCATCAGAATCTAACGATTCCAGATTTTCCCGTGCTTTTTTCGACAATGCATTTTCAGGCACGGTCAACGCAGACACCTTAATACTTGCCACACGCCCTTCCAGCCCCAGCAATGTCTGACCAATCTGTAACGGTACGATGACTGCTTCTTCCTCACTGCTCCCATTGGTCAAAATGCCAGTGATGGTGACCTGTTGCTGGTGTTGCTGACCGAATAACGTCAGTTGATCACCGATGTGCCAGCCCATCCGGCTGGCAAGCGCGGTTCCGACCAATGCTTGCGGCTTGCTGTCATCCGGCCATTGCCCCTGCACTTTCCAATACTGAGAAATAATCTTGTTACCGGTGTGATAATCCGGCTCATCCGGGACTGCAAGATGCTGATCAAAGAAAGTACCGACAATTGATACATCACTCTGCCCGTGATTGATGGTCACAGTGCCACGCACATAAGGGGCAAAGCCGATAATATTATTGCGCCAAAAAATGTTTTTGATGTTGGGTAATTCCGACGCCAGTAACAAGCTATCTTTATCCATACCCGTCAGTGTATGTTTTAATAGATAAGGCAGATTGACCTGACCTTCCGGGGTAATCTCGATGTTGGCCCCGTAGCGCTTCATCTCAACCGACATCTTGTCACCGATCGTAATCGAAATCGCCAACAGTGCTGATATGAGTCCTGCCGCCAGAAAGATGGTGGTCGTCGCCAAAACTTTCCGGCCCCGATCATGGCGCCATGACTGACGCAGCATGGTCCATAACATTATTGTGCCCCTCCTGCCGCAGTTCCCTGATGGTCGGCACCCTGACGAACAAAGCGCCAAGGGTTATCCCGGAATGCATCGTAAGAGTCCTGCTCCGTAAAGAAATAGGTTTTCCCGCCAAAGGTATAACTAAACGGCGCATCCAAATTGGTCAGCGACTTGCCGTTGACCGGATCAACGACGGTCATTTTCACCACCTCGCTAAAATACTGGAGACCGGATTCAAGCATCGCTTTGCCAATGACGATCTCATTGTTCGTCAATGACCATTTTTCAATCGGAATCGGGTTACATCCGCCCGGATTACCAATCGACGGAATAAAAATATGTACACCACAGGCAAGACAGATCACTTGATCACCGTCCTGAATATACCCCGCATCGCCACACAACATGCAGGCATCCAGTACCACGCCAAACTTCATTTCACCGGGATAGCGATCGATGATGAAAAAGCGCACCACCTTACCGTCACTGGCAATCCATTGGTAACGGTGTAACTTGCCGTCTTTCAGGGTATCCGTAACCGGAACATGAACCGCACCATCCGCGGCTAACTCAATCGTCTGTGCCGGTGAGCGTGTCGGGGGTTGAGATGCCACAGCATCCCAGTACAGTAAACTACAGAAAATCATCACCAAACTAACCGCGAAACAGCTCGCCCGACGACGTTGAATATTCAGTTGTGCCTGAAGCTTACGCCTTGCAATTGGCTGCGGTTGCGACTTCACGGCTGCTTTGAATGGCCGGACATCACGCCAGACCATAATACTCAGAGGAATCAGACTCAGTGCCAGTACGCCATAGGCATACAACCAGAAGAAATTGGTCACTTTTGAAACATAACTTAACAATCCCGGATATAGCGCGATCATCTGTAACTTCATACCAGCCAGTATCACCTCACCGGAAAGCGGTAGAATGGCCAGCACAATCAAACAAAAGAAGAGACTTTTCTTAAAGCGCGGCGAGCGCTGTTCACACACCTTACCGATAAAAACGTGCGTCAAACCAATGAGCATAAATCCGAACATCAAAGCAGACGCATTCAGGATCAACTCGGTATTGATCACATTGGTCGCGCTCATCATGTCCAGTTTTGCCCCCCGCGCCCACATAAATGCCGCAAATGCCGTCACCAACGCCTGCCAGACCAGTAAAAACCGGGTCGGCCGGGAGACCATCAATCCATAGGTCAACAACAGCAGACAAATGATGATATAGGCACAGCCGGCGGAGAAAATGTAGACCTGACTGTAAGGCAACAACGTATAAGCACAAACCCCAGTGACAACGGGTAGCACAAACCACCAGAACCTTTGCTTATACGACGTATTCGCACCAGACCAAAGCAAGCCGAACATGATCGCGGGGAGAAGAAAGTGGGAAAGAACCTGAGAAAGATAAAAACTCATACCAGCTCACATGATAAAATTTTTAGATGGCTTTAAAGTAAAGCAATGTAATGCAATGCCAAGCCACCTTTAATAACGCTCTGATTTTAAGGCGATTAATTCAGACCGACATATTTAAATTTGTAAGTGACATCAAACGGTTTGTACCAACGGCCAACGCCAGTGGCTTCATCGGTATGACGCAGCAGACCACCTTTCGACGGCGGGTCAATATGGAAAGTCAGCTCATAATTTCCCACGCCCAACATTTTTACATTGGAACCATAGTGTGGACCATCCGAGGCAATCATCGGCATGAACGTCCCTTGCTGCGTCTTACCCGTATCCAGATTCTTCATTTTGTAACTGATTGTCAGATACGGAATCCATTCACCCGCCGCAAAACCATTTTTGTTGCCTTTCAATGCATGGATATCGGCTTCAAGGTGAACATCCGCCTGAGAAGCGGCCATCATCATCCCTTGTGGTTCCATCGTCACAGGCTCCAGATAAACGGCAGCCAGTTCCATACCATTCATTTCAACAGTCTCTCCTGCCGGGTGTTCACCCGCAGTCGCTGTGGTACCAAATGTCATTGCGGTCATCGCAACCGGGATTAAAAGTTTATTATTCATGAACATGATTCCTTCAATAAAGAGTTGTCACAGATTGAGTTACGCGGTTTGTTTCCCCTGCCGCTGAATCACGACCAATGCCAAAAGCGCCGCTGCGATGAGCACGACTTGAGGAATTAACGTTTCAACATAAGGGTAAACCCCCAATAAACTGATTTGCGGAACGGCCTCTATGAGTGTCGGGTGAAATACTTTTGCTTCAATGAGCTCTAAAACACCTTTACCGGCAAACACAAATGCCATCAGATACATAAATCCACCAGTAAAGATAAAGAAAGGTTTGAGTGGTAATTTCACGACGCTGTAACGCATCAAGAAAAAGAGAATCGCAAGGATAACAATGCCGACCGCGAGCCCGCTAAAGATCCCAATCAGTGCGTCTGATGAACCATCAGCACCGAGCGCATAATAGAAGAGCACGGTTTCTGCGCCTTCACGGTAGACAGCCAAAAAGCTGGCGAACCACAATCCGGCGACTGAACCTGTGGTAAGAGAACGGGATAATTTATTTTCGAGATACTGTTTCCAATGGGTCGCCTCGACTTTTGACAACAACCAGTAGCTCATCATGAACAGCACCACCACAGCGATCAGCATGGTGACGCCTTCGAGCATTTCACGACTGGCGCCGGCATTGGTAAATAACCACTGGAACAGTGCTGCGGTGATCAAACTCAATCCAATACCGACCATCACCGAATTTTTAATGATATAGAGTTTGTCGGTATGTTCGTTTTTCACCAGATAAGCGGTAATGGCAGCGACAATCAACAATGCTTCGAGCCCCTCACGGAGAATAATCGTCAGGCTGGCAATAAACATGGCCCAAATTCCCTGACCACTGCCGCTCAACATATTGGCACCTTGATCCAACGCCCGGCTCAATGCCTGTTGTTGTGCCTGAATTTCAGGCAGTTCAGCCCCTGCTTTCATCAAACTCACAAGACGGGTGAAATAGCCTTCCAGTTCAGATTTAAGCGCACTATCCCGGGCACCGACGGCATTCTCCATCCCAGTGGATTCAAAGCGATCGAAATATGTATCCTGAACGGCCATCATCGCCTCAGTCACCTGACCTTGCCTGTAGCGCTCAATGGCCTGAGCGATAGCCGCGTCAATCCCGGTAATCACCGATTGCCAGTTTTGCTGCGTGACTGAATGATCATCTTCCTGAGCCTGTTGCTGATCATCCCTTGTCGCAGGCAAACCGGGAAGCTCATCTTTCAGGCCTTGCGTCAGCGTGGCAACCTGATAACCAAATGCGACTAAATTTTGCATTGTGTATGATTTGTGCGCCACATCGATCATGGCTTTGAACATGTCATTATATTGCGCCGCTTTTGCTCCGGAACGATTCAGACGGATCGCAGTTTCCAGATCAGAGTTTTTATACGCCTCGAACTGTGCCTGTCGTATCAGCTTCGCAGCTGCTTCTCGTTTTTCCTGCTTTGCCTCGGCGGTTTCCGCCTGAGCAGAGGTGCGATAACTGGCCAGCCCTTGATTGACCAAACGTTCGATGGTCAAGACTTGCTCTCGCCAGTAAGGGAGAATTGATGCCTGATGAATGTCCGCCGTTTCGGCAACCAGCTGGGTCCCTGATTCGAGAATAGAAGGAACCGATGCAATTTGAGTTTTAAGCCAGTCTACATTTGTCTTCACGTCATCGATCGACGCCTGATTGCCAATCATTTTCCGGATCTCACCGAATTTGGCTTCCAACTGATACGCATATTGCCGGGAATAATTAATTCGGATTGGGCCTTCCAGACTTTCAAACACTTCAAAATATGCCATTTGCACCGTGTTCTTCGCTTGAGCGGCATCACCTGATGTATAAAGCTCCACGGTTTTATCCAAACGAGCATTGATATCATCAGCAGCGGCCTGATAATCAAGCACGGCGGCAAAAACAGAGTAATTAAAGGTAAAAATCGTAGTAATAATGAAAAGCTTTATCAGCCTTGACATGACAAATTTCCTGCGAGACCACACTGCAAATAAAAATACTAACGAAAATAATTATCATTAGCAACGGAAAAGTTTTGTTACATCTGAATATTCTATTGAGAAGATGAATACAAAGAGGATGAAATAATCTTAACTTATTGTTTATCCGTACAGTTCATTCGGGCTGAGCTCTGAAGCTGACATTCATAGCAAAATCATAGCTGCGCCCTTCTGAACCGGGGATGAACTCAAAAGTGACAAAAGCCAGAACACTCTGGCTTTTCGGCTTGCGTATGATCGCCCCACAACTCAGGATCACCATCAACCCATTGGTGCCATGAATATCAATTCATGCATGACCCACGCCGCCTCAGAAAGGGTTGATTAAATGAGTCATAAACCATTATGGATGATGTTGATTTTCATACAGTAAAGCGCGGCTAAACCGTCTGCGTCTGCTCGCACTAAAGGGATTTCCCCAGACTGGCAGCGATATCATCCTGACGTTCAACAATCCACTGACTATCAAAGGGGCCCCAATCGGATAACCGATAGTACCCGTCATTGTGTCGTCTTCCGTCTTGGATAAACATAAGCTGAATACCTATCGCCGGTAATGCTTTCAACACATCCTGAATTGTGCGACGAGGCCACCCGGTATGTTCAATTAATCGGGGGACATTTGGCCTGTCTAAATTTTCAACCAAGTAAGCTAAATAAAGCCTTCTTGCAAAAACAGGACTCAATTCCATTGACACCTCCTATTCACGTGCCAATCCATTATTTCGGTTTTCACATAAAGAGTGTTGCGTTCGATCAATAACTTCATTTTTATCTGTCACTCGATGAATAAAATTCACCGATATCAATCCAGCTAACGATAAATCGCAACTTTGTCAGCACACGCACTTCCTGCTACGATGCGGTCACAGCCTTCTCTAATTTGAGGAATCATATGATCATTACGCTTTATGGCATCCCCAACTGCGATACAATCAAAAAAGCACGCCGGTGGTTAGATGCTGAAAATATCGAATATCGTTTTCATGATTTTCGTAAAGATGGCATCCACGCTGAGCTGGTTGAGGAATTTTGTCAGCATTTAGGATGGGACAATGTTGTCAATAAACGGGGCACAACCTACAGACAACTGACGCAAGCACAAAAAGACGGCTTGAGCAGTACAACCGTGATTCCCCTGTTAGTTGAGTATCCGGCGATGATTAAACGGCCGGTTTTGGTGGTAGACAAAACTTTCCACCTTGGTTTTTCTCCTGAACAATACTCTGAGATATTTGCATAGAAAGGAACAAATGGATGAGCGACAGTCCGGTACTCGCCCTTGCTAAAGAATTAATTAGTCGTCGTTCGGTTACACCGGAAGACGCAGGATGCCAAGACTTAATGATAGAACGGCTCAAAGCGCTTGGCTTTGACGTTGAAATCATGGTTTTTGAAGATACCACTAACTTCTGGGCACGACGCGGCACGCAAGCACCGCTATTTGCCTTTGCCGGTCATACGGATGTAGTGCCGGCCGGAAAAGCAGAATTATGGCACACGCCCCCGTTTGAACCGACGATCATCGATGACTATCTGCATGGGCGTGGCGCAGCCGATATGAAAGGGTCTCTCGCCTGTATGATCGTTGCCGTTGAACGCTTTATTGCAGCAAATCCGGATCATCAAGGTTCGATCGCATTTCTGATTACGTCTGATGAAGAAGGGCCATTCATTAATGGGACAACCCGAGTGGTCGACACCTTGATGGCCCGTGATGAAATCATTGATATGTGTATTGTTGGGGAACCTTCCAGCACGCATTCAGTGGGTGATGTGGTCAAAAATGGGCGCCGGGGCTCCCTGACGGGTGATCTGGTTGTGAAAGGGATTCAAGGTCATGTCGCCTATCCTCATTTAGCCAATAATCCGGTTCATCAGGCATTACCCGCATTAACCGAACTCGCCGCGATTCAATGGGATGAAGGAAATGCATTTTTCCCGCCGACAAGCTTTCAGATTCCCAATTTACAAGCGGGAACCGGTGCCTCTAATGTGATTCCGGGTGAATTCCATGTCCAGTTTAACTTCCGTTACAGTACCGAACTGACAGCAGAAGAAATTCAGCGTCGCGTTCATTCCACCTTTGATGCGCATGGTCTGGATTATGATCTGCAATGGACCTTGAATGGCAAACCGTTTTTAACGGATGCCGGTAGCCTTGTGGAAGCCGTCACCCAGTCGGTCAGTCAGGTGAACCATAAAGAACCTGCATTACTCACCACCGGCGGAACATCCGACGGCCGGTTCATCGCTCAGATGGGTGCTCAGGTGGTTGAACTCGGCCCGGTCAATGCAACCATCCACAAAGTTAATGAATGTGTCAGTATTCCCGATCTTGAGAAACTGACAGATATGTATCAACACATATTGAACAACTTATTGGCCCGATAATATGACCCCTGAGCAATTAACCGGAAAAAGTGAGCAACACCTGCAAACCTGCCTTGTTGATGCGAAAAACTTCCTGATCCATCAGGCCGTCGCTGAAGATTTTTTGGCCTTGAAAGAAGCTGCAAACCAAGCCGGGTTCCATTTGCAGATTGCCAGCGGATTCCGTGATTTCCAGAGACAACTGTCGATCTGGAATCTCAAATTCTCAGGAGAACGCCCACTGCTCGACTCACAGAGTCGGCCGCTCGATACGTCACATATGCCAGAGCGAGAAAAAGTTCTGGCTATTTTACGCTGGTCAGCGCTGCCCGGAGCCAGTCGGCATCATTGGGGGACCGACTTTGATGTGTATGATAAAAATGCGCTCCCTGAAAATGAAGCGCTACGTTTGGAGCCGTGGGAATATCAATCCGGTCATCAGGCGCAATTTTCAGCATGGTTAACCAAACATCTTCCCCGGTTCGGTTTTTTTCTACCATATCAGCGGGATCGGGGCGGTGTGTCAATCGAGCCCTGGCATATCAGTCATCACCGGGTTGCAACACAATGTCTGAATCAGATGTCACCTGAGATCATTCTTGATGCACTGGCTGATGAACCGATTGCAGGTAAAAACACGATTCACAACATGCTCAATACTATCTACACTCAATTTGTCATCAACATCGAGCAAAGCGGTGCATAAATATGGATTTCCTGACATCACCCTGGTTCATCATTACCGTCGTCATTAGTATCATTGTCGGCAACGTTGCGGCTCTAAAATACCTGACGCCCAAAAATCTCGACCAGTTGAAAAAGAAACAGGGAAATGATCTGGATCGGTTGATTGAGTTAGATAAAAAGCATCAACAAGAGATCAAAAAAAGGGATGATTAATCATCCCTTTTTAAACTAAATCACCACTCAGTATGCGTTTTGAAACTTAGTGTGCTTTTTTAAACTTAGTGTGCTTTTTTAAATAATGCCGATAGCGCGGCAGAAAACTCTTTCAGTTTCTCTTCAGCAACCGGTTTGTCATTCTTGCCGGTGATATTAATCGACGTTCGGTTCCCCAAATCTCCCAGCAATAACGTATATGTGCCATTGTCCAGAGAAACAGGTGCAACGCCAAGCGCTTGCCAGACTTCATCATCCGGTTGACTGTACTTCACTTTTACCGTCCCCTGAGACCGGTTGCGTTCTTCAACCCCAAAGCCAATTTTAACCAAAACATCCGGTAATCGTTGCCACATATTGTCATAAGGTGTTCTGGCAATCACCACCGGTAGACCACTGCGATCAGCCCCCATGGCAACAGCAATCTGTTGCGCCATTTGCCGAGACTTTCTCGCGGCTTCTTCCTGAGCCTGATGATCATATTTCATCGTGATCGCATTGGCCATCATCACCGTATAACGGTTCTGAAGGTAAATCGCTTTTTCTGCTGAATCAGGACTCTGCTGCATATCCAGCAATGATACCTGTATACCGTACTGCTTTCCTTGTTGTACACGCGTGTAGCGATATCTCGCTTTTACTGGTGCAACTTCGTCCTCAGCAACCCATGATATCCAAGCGGTATCAATCTGATCCGCGCGATGTTGTGACAAAGCGACCTGATGCTGCTCTAAATACTGTGCAATGACATCCCAGATTTGATCCGCAAGTTGCGGTTTTACCGTCCAAAACGTCACCTCATGTTGACTATTGTCGATCCGAACTCCCGGGATCAACGCCAACACCGATTGAGGCGGTCGAATATCAACCTGCTCACCCAATCCACCTTGATATTTTCCTTCAGGAATATCGTAATTGTGGTACAGCTGTAATTCAGCATCCTGAGGCATTTTCCACGCCGTGGATAATTTTGCGTCTAAATAATTAAAGTCGCCCTCTGCCGCTTGTCGTGTCAACGCACTATCAGAACATCCGGACATCAAGAATACAGCCAGTGAACTACAAACCAGCTGGTTGAAAAATTTCATCCACACTCCTACACGAAAAACCAAAGCCCGGCTTCGTACAACGATTCTCTTACAACGATTGCCAGCCGATCATTCAGTCACAGCAATCAAACCGCAAGAATACACACCCAAAAATTTTGCCAAACCGAAAAAACGATCGGTCTGGCAATCGACGTTTGTCTAGAAACTGATGTTTATCTGGAAAACTATAGCAATCCGGCAGAATTCAATGCCTGTAACACCAATGGTTGCTTGGCTTCAGATAATTCTGTCATCGGTAGACGCAACAAACCACCATCAATCAATCCCATCTTATGAGCGGCCCACTTCACTGGGATCGGGCTCGACTCAACAAACAGGTTTTTATGTAAAGCCATTAACTTTTCATTCAACGCTGCTGCCGCATCGAACTGTCCGTCTAAGGCAAGATGAACCATTTGCGCCATCGCTGCTGCCGCAAGATTATTCGTTACGGAAATAACCCCATGACCACCTAACTTGATGAACTCAAAGCCTGTCGCATCATCACCGCTCAGTAAGACAAAGTCTTCTCCGCAAAGTTCACGATGTTTCGCAACCCGGCTTAAATCGCCCGTTGCATCTTTAATCCCAACAATATTTTTAACTTCCGCCAAACGCGCAACCGTCTCTGGCTGCATATCAACCGCGGTACGGCTCGGTACGTTATACAGAATAACGGGAATATCGGTCTCTTCAGCAATGGCTTTATAGTGGAGGAACAAACCTTCTTGAGTAGGCTTGTTGTAATAAGGGGTCACGCTCAGGAATCCCGAAATACCAGTGTTACACAGCAGACGGCTAAATGTCAGAGACTCATGTGTAGCGTTGGCTCCGGTTCCGGCAATGACAGGAATACGCCCTTCGGCATACTCAACCGTCTTAGATACAACTTTAACATGCTCTTCAATAGTCAGTGTTGAAGATTCTCCAGTGGTGCCAACAGATACAATCGCATCAGTTCCCGCATCTACATGAAAATCGACCAATTTTTTGAGACTTCCGTAGTCTACTTCGCCATCGCTGTCAAAAGGGGTAATTAGTGCGACTATACTTCCAGAAAACATGTCTTTCTCCATAAGTTGAATCTCACTGCATGGTACTGTAAGGATACTGAGAAACACAAGTGAATAAGTTCTCTTATTTGAGTAAAATAAGAGAATCTATCCAAATGATTTATCGATGTTGTTTGTTGATGTTGCCGGGAACATTTCTCCGGATGAACCGAATCTCAGTTTTCCCCCTCAGTCTGACTTGAGTCTCCATAGTTCTCAGGGTATAAGATCCCGAGAATATTGATGAAAAACGTATAAGCTGACAAAAGGAAATATCATGAATCCACTTCAGGTTGGTACACCTTCACCACACTTTTCACTGCCGGATCAAGACGGAAATCCTGTAAACCTGACTGATTTCAAAGGCAAAAAAGTCCTGCTTTATTTTTATCCGAAAGCCATGACGCCCGGCTGTACCGTTCAGGCGCAAGGGCTGCGCGATATCAAAGCAGAACTGGATGAGAAAAATGTCGTTGTGCTGGGCGTGAGTACCGACCCGGTCAAGCGTTTAGGCAAATTCATCGAAAGAGATAACCTGAACTTCACTCTGCTGTCGGATGAAGATCACCAGCTCGCCGAAGCTTTTGGGGTCTGGGGAGAGAAAAAGTTTATGGGCAAAGTCTACGATGGTCTGCACCGTATCAGCTTCTTAATCAATGAATCCGGTGATATTGAGCATGTATTTAACAAGTTCAAGACCAAAGATCATCATGAAGTTGTTCTGGATTATCTAAACAGCAAATAACCACTCAGCACCTATCACTTCCTGACGCGGATGCAGGCATACAGCTTGCGTCCAGTCGACCAGAACCATCATCAGAGCACGTGAAAAACCATTCACGTGCTCATGACCAGCGGCGGTTGTTAATGGTTATGCCTTGGCAGCGTTTCAGATAACCGATAGAACTTCACTGCGCTCTCAAATACCGCACCTTCATCGATTTGACTGACCGACTGGCGATAAATTTCTTGCCATGGGGTTTGACTCTTTGGCACTGGCGGTAAGGTTCGAGAGGCCTTTCTTTGCTGCCACTCTTGCGCTGACAACAAGACATGACACAAACCACGATTGAGATCGACTTGAATCATATCCCCCGTATCCAGATAGGCTAATCCCCCGCCGGCGGCACTCTCCGGCGATGCATGCAAGATAGACGGGCTATCTGATGTCCCCGATTGTCGGCCATCTCCGAGTGTCGGCAAACTTTGGATGCCCCTAGCCAACAGATGTTTCGGCGGTCGCATATTGACTACCTCTGCAGAACCGGGCCAGCCCAACGGGCCACATCCCCGAATGACAAGGATGCATGATTCATCAATCTCCAGACTCGGGTCGTCAATTCTGCGGTGATAATCCTCCGCCCCGTCAAAGACGATCGCTCGTGCTTCGAATACCCCTTCTTTACCGGGGACTTGCAGATATTTACGTCTGAATTCATCGGTGATCACACTGGTTTTCATAATCGCGAAATCAAACAAATTACCTTTCATCACGATAAAGCCGGCATCATGCTTCAGCGGTGCAGTATACGGATAGATAACCTTTCTATTGTTGGTTTCCCGGCCTTCAAGGTTCTCTTTTACCGTTTTACCTGTCACCGTCAAAACGTCACCATTCAGTTTGCCGTGATGTAACAGTTCCCACATGACAGCGGGTACACCACCCGCTCGGTGGAATGCCTCACACAGATAGTGGCCGGAAGGCTGCACATTGGCTAGCAACGGAATCTTATGTGCGTACGTTTCCCAGTCCTCAGGGGTAATCTCGATGTGGGCATGTTTCGCCATCGCCACGAGATGCGGTTGTGCATTGGTTGAGCCCCCGAGCGCTGAATTGACCCGAATTGCATTCAAAAAAGCGTCTTTCGAGAGAATTTTCGAGGGGCGTAAATCCTGATAAGCCATTTCGACAATCTGCTTACCGGTATAGTAGGCCATTTGAGCGCGCTCGCGATAGGCTGCCGGTATTAATGCACTTCCCGGCAGCGTCAGTCCTAACGCTTCAGCCATGGCATTCATGGTCGATGCGGTTCCCATCGTATTACAATGCCCCACCGATGGTGCAGATTTCATGGCTAAATCCATGAACTGTTCTTCATTAATCTCACCGGCAGCCAGCTTTCTTCTTGACTGCCAGATAATCGTCCCTGAACCGACAAGCTGCGCCTCATGATGCCCGTCAAGCATCGGCCCACCGGAAAAGACAATCGCAGGGATATCAACCGTCGATGCAGCCATCACGGCGGAAGGCGTGGTTTTATCACATCCGGTGGTCAACACGACGGCATCCAGCGGATATCCGTACAACACCTCCACTAAAGACAAATAGGCAAGGTTGCGATCAAGAGCCGCGGTAGGACGCTTACAATTTTCGAATAATGGATGCGTGGGAAACTCTAACGGAATACCGCCCGCCTCTCGAATCCCGTCTTTAATCCGGGCTGAAAGCTCAAGCAAAACCCGGTTACATGGCGAGAGGTCACTCCCGGACTGGGCAATCCCGATAATCGGTTTGCCTGAATGAAGTTCTTCCGGGGTCAATCCTGAGTTCATAAAACGCTCAGAATATAAGGCAGCCAAATCAATGTGTTCTTCATTACAAAACCAATCCTGAGAACGAAAACGTACCGGTGGACGGTGATTATTTCGGCTCATAATTAAACTCCTCAAAATCTGCGTGGCAGCCAAATCCACTGATATCGGCACAATGGAGACCGACAAATGCACCGGTAAAGAATCCCCGCCCTTCGATGTAATCATCCGATAATCGCCACGCATCAAATATAACGGGCACGTCACACCAAGTCTGACCATCAAATGAATAGCTGTACTGATACGTCAAGCCACTGACATTGACTCGCATCCAGACGGATTCAGCCTCATTCGGTACGACAATCGGGTCATCATATAAATAGAAATGCGCGACTTGCTTATCCACTTGCATCACCCGGATGCAATTACGTTTGAGTGTTTCGTCAAATTCAATCGCAAGATACGTCCAATTGCTCGTATTGTAGTAACAACACAACCCCGCAGACTGTTGAAAGTTGCTGGCAGAGAAGATCAGCTTTGTTGATGCCACAAACTCATGATGACGCCAGCGAGTTGCGACGGTGGATTGCTCAAATAGTGAGACCAGACTATCTCGGCCACGAAGCCGCAAGTAGCCTTTTCGCTCACTCAGGCTCCCTAGCCGGTCGCTGAACGGAATCCGTAATGTTTGCCAGTGACCTTGCAGCGATTCACGGCTGAAATCATCAAATATCGCCTCGCTCTCAGCGTCACTGACTTCAGCTAAATGAGTCGCTTCAGGAATCTCCTGCTTGGCAAAGTTGCCACCGACCACTCTTGGCCAACCCTCTTGCCACTCGATGCGATCAATTGCGGTTTCCCGCCCCATGGAGCATGCCCCCCGGCCCCACTTAGCCAAACTGGGACGATCATGAAACTTGAGCGGCCGACTCACTAAGTAAGTGATATACCACGCCCCATCAGGGGTTTCGACCAAGGAGCCGTGACCGGCTTTTTGCAACGGATTATTTGGCGTATGCCATGTTGACAATAATGGGCCATGCGGAGACAGCGTATAAGGACCATCAATCTCCTTGGCTCGTGCGACGATGACATGATGCTCAAAGCTCGTTCCGCCTTCTGCGGTCAGCAGATAGAAATACCCATCTTTCTTATAAATATGGGGGGCTTCCGTGTATTTAAGCTCTGTGCCACTGAAAATAGTACGGCGCTCACTCACCAGCGACTGCGTTTCAGGGTTAAATTCCTGAATGACAATATCATTGATGGGATCACTATGATGCCTTGGCCCCCATGTGCGATACACATAGAACTTTTTACCATCATCAGCGTGGTATAGCGATGGGTCAAACCCACCATTGCCCATTGGGATAGGATCACACCACGGACCGTCGATGTGCTCCGCGGTTACAAGGTAGTTTCTGCCGTTCTTCCAGGGCGCATCAACCACTTTAACATCGGTATACAGCAGCCAGAACAGACCATCGGCATAGCTTAACGCCGGTGCCCAAATACCCCCGGAATCAGGGTTACCTTTCATGTCTAATTTGTCCACAGTATCCAGCGGCATCGCGGCGAGTTTCCAGTTTTTCAGATCTCTTGAATGAAAAATACGGACACCGGGAAACCATTCAAACGTAGATGTCGCAATATAGTAGTCATCACCCGCCCGGCAAATACAAGGATCAGGATGAAAACCTTTAATAATCGGATTATGAATCATGATAAATTCCTCACTTCACAATGGCAGGTGCTAATTCATCTTGCGTATCAGGGGGCGCTTGGGTTTGTCTTTTTTGTTCAAGAATGACGGCAATTTCATTGATTTTTTTGCTGTCAAGCTTATAAATCGACAGCATGAAATACATCCCCGCGTACAAAATAACCGGCGCGACACAGAACAAGAACCGAATCGTTTCTAATATGTTATCGGGTTGGGTACTGAGAGTGGCATCGTAGTTAACCCATGCTAAAATCCAGCCGATCAACGCTCCGCCAACCGCCAAACCGACTTTCAAGCTGAATAAATAGGTTGAAAACACCAGTCCATCTAATCGGCGACCACTGCGAACCTCTTCATAATCAATCACATCGGAGGCCATCAGCCACTGAATCGGTGTGGTTGTATTGAAGATAAATAGATAAACGATATTTAGCGCAAAGAGCATCACGGTATATTCTGTCGGTGCAAAATAAAGCGCTAAGCTCAGAATCGAATAGAGGATAATAATGATCTTAAATGACTGAATTCTGTCGTATCGTGACAACAACTGAGCCGATAACAAAGAACCTAACATCGCGGCAATGCTGCCATAAAGCAGGAACTGGCTGGTTAGCTCCGGGCGCGCCATCACGTATTTGACAAAATATAACGTGACACCGCCACGAATCACGTTGGAGCAGGTCGCCATTGACTTGAACAGACACATAATCCGCCACTGACTGTTGGCAAATAACAGTTTAAAATCCTTTGTCACATCAACAGCATCTTCACTAAAGACATTTCTCTCCCGGGTCGTTTTAAAGCTGATAGTCAGTAACATCGCCCCGACAGCACCAAGAACACACATTGCACCGAAGTATCCTTTTTGTGCATCCCCCTGACCAATGAAGTCAACCAATGGTAATGCCAGTCCTGAGATCACCAGACCACCCGCCGCCGCACAGAAAAATCGCACGGATTGTAATGAATGGCGCTCCTGAGGATCATTTGTAATGGCTCCGGGCATGGCACAATAAGGAACGTTGATAAACGTATAGACCAGCGTCAATGCAATATAAGTTATCGACGCATAGATGATTTTCCCGGTTTCGGAGAAATCAGGCGTATAGAACGTCGCCATACTGGTCAGCGCAAACGGGATCGCCCCCCAGAGTAAAAAAGGCCGGAAACGTCCGTATTTCGTACGGGTACGGTCAACCAGTGAACCCATCAATGGATCCGTGATCGCATCCAGAATTCTCGAAAAGAGAAACAGTGTGCCCATGACACCGGCAGGGATCCCAAAGACATCCGTGTAAAAAAACGCTAAGAGGATCATGGTTGCATTCCAGATAAATCCACATGCCGTATCACCTAATCCATAGCCGAATTTTTCTTTTAAGGAGATTTTTTCCATAATGATCACCTGACGACTATTCAATAATTTTTATGGATTTCAGTAATTCACGGAGCTGAATCACTGAATGCTCGGCAATCAGATCGCAAGGCGGTAACGTCCCTTGAACAAATGGAATCCCAACTAAGTTGATCGCCGCTTTTACAACCGGGAAGAAAGGAGCCTGAATGTCATACATTTCACTGAGTATGGCGATCCGGCGATGCTGCTTAGTAAATTCATTCCAGTCACCTTGTTGGAAGGCTTGAAACACGCCGCAAGTCAGGCTCGGTGCAAAGTTCGAAGATGAGGGGATCCCGCCATCCCCGCCCATCAACAGATTATTGGCCAGATGTTCATCAAACCCTGAAAACACACGGAAATTCGGGTGCTTACTTTTTACCTTGGTGATATAGCGCCGGGTACTGACAATGTCATCGACCGTGTCTTTAATCCCGATAATGTTGTCCACATCATTGGCTAAACGCCCGACAAGCGCCACCGACAGCGGCTGAGATGTCAGTTTCGGAAAGTTATATAGAAATACAGGAATACCAATGGATTCAGCGACCGAGCGGTAGTAGTGATACAAGCCTTCATCACTGTATTTAACGTAAGATGGATTCACGACAATGACCGCATCTGCTCCTGTACGCTCTGCATGCTGAGCCAGTTCAATTGTCTCAGCAATTGAGTGAGCAGCGACGCCGATCATGACGGGCTTACGCTGATTGGTATGTCGGATGCAGAATTCTGCGACTTGCTTTCTTTGTGACACGGACATGGCACTAAACTCACCAGTCGTCCCCAAAAAAAGTAAACCATTTACTGCTGATGCGACTAAGTGATCAATCAAAGCCGCCATGGCTTGGGGAGCAAACTGCCCGGTCTCATCAATCGCTGTCGGCACGGGGGGAATAACACCAGACCAAATATTTTTCATCGTCATATGAAATAGTCTCCATAATTATATTTTTTATTAAAGTTCATGATCACCGTGAACGATCAATTGTGACACCAATAACTAAAATTCATGGTGACTAACCGGTAGATCACAACTTATTCTCTGTGTTGTACTGTTTATTCAAAAAAATTAATCCAATTAATATTGGCCAAATAATTCTAAATAGAAAACATGTTCCGTGTCTTTTACCTCATTTTATTTATTAGTTATGTTTTTTGTATTTTAAATACCAAGTGTGATCACCATAACAAATGCAAAACAAAACAGATAAACACCCTGCCTCAAAAATTAAAAAACCAATAAAAACAAAATATTAATGAAAACGACCGATCATTCCAGATTAAATAAAATCGATCTAAATCTCATAAACAAAATAGAGAAAGACACAAACAAGAAAACGTAATTGATAAAAATATCTATTATAATTAATATAACCCCCCTGAATTCATCAATGAATCCAAACCTCACCTCACAAATAATAGGACTTTAAAATTAACCAATTAAAATATCACTATCGTGAATCAACACTCGCAAAGAAATTTCAATGCGTACATCTATCTCATTTGAGAAAATAAATGATGCTGCTCATATCCAATCATCAGACACTTCACGGTTATATCATTCAACAGACTATATGATTCAGCAGACAATGTTATTTAACAGACAATGTTATCCAAGCAACGATACGGCGTTATCATCAATCGCAAGTGATACTGACAAAAAGTCACTGGGGCCTTTGCTGCGAAAGTAAAGCATGTTTGTCATTGAATGACGCCAACCATTTCTCTTGAAAGAAAAAAGCAAGGTTTCAGGGAAAAGAAAGATATTCGGTAAAAAAGATATCAGTGTGGCGAAATACCGCCATACGGATTTGATATCCCAGAGTAAAATCAGCGTCGTGCTTTCATAAAGGAATAACGGGAAAGCGGGAGATGTCTCCCACTCCAATTAAAAACGGGTGAGCCCCTCAGCATCAAACTTAAACAAACGAGCCGGGTTATCAGCACGTATCGCTTCAAGATATTGGTGACTGGTCCATTGTGCTAATTGCGTGAAACAATCTTGATAGCGACGACCCGCTTCATGTTGTGTCCACGGATAATCACTCCCCCACACTAATCGGTCAGGCCTGTGATTGAGTAAGGCCGTTGCTAAAGGAATGGGCGCTGCCGCAAACCGATATTCGCCGGATAATTTCACCCACAGTTTTCCGCTGTTCAGGTGGTTAAGAACTGCCTGAAAACCGGCTGAACGATTAGAATCAGGGCGACCAAAATGATCGACGACGACTGTAACACCCGTTTGCATGAGCGCAGGTAATAACTCGACCCAATGATCATTGTGAGACTGGATTTCAAGATGGCAGTCAAACTTGTTCAGCAACTGAATTAAATGCTGGTGCTCTTGTACCAGTTGCCGGCCAGAAACCGTCGAACCAATAATATTCAGCCGGACGCCAGTCACACCTTTTGCCACCATTGGCGCAAAATCAGCTTCTTGAATGTGTCGGTCTACCACGACCACGCCTCTGAATATTTCAGGATAGCACCCCAGTTGCTGTAACAGATAGCGATTGTCAGTACCGAGAAAACTGGGTTGTACCAAGACGGCCCGGTTCACACCCGCCACCTTCATTTGGGCCAGTAAATCCTCAGAACTACGTGAATAGGCTGGCGTATAACGGCGCTCTGGGGTAAGCGGACACTTATCACTCCACACATGGGTATGAGAATCAATCACCAGACTCATTCTTGGTTCACCTCACAAAAATTAAAATTACTCATTCAAGTCCTATAGAGGAGTATATCTTTGTGTGAATTTTATGTAAACTAAATGTAACGTAAAAACTAAAAGCAATCCGAATATGAGTGGTTCATTCGATACAAGACTGGCGCGCTACTTACAAATCAGCGATCAATTGCACCAACGAATTCTCAATGGTGAATGGCAACCGGGCGATACGATTCCGGCTGAATCCCAGCTATCTACCGAATATGGTGTCGCTCTCGGTACCATGCGTAAAGCCATTCAACAACTGATGAAAAATGGCTTGCTCGAACGTCGTCACGGTGTCGGCACTTTTGTACGTCGTGCCGATTTCAATATGTCGTTATTTCGATTTTTCAGATTCAGTGATGACAGTGGCGAACGCATTATTCCGGAAGGGAAAATTCTGAACATCCGGCAGGTGAATCCCTCCGCCGAAATTGCCGCCAAGCTTCACCTGCCCCCGGATAGTCCCGCAGTACATATCAATCGCTTACGTATTTGGAAAGGCAAGCCGGTTCTCATCGAAGACATCTGGCTTCCCTTACCCAAATTTGAGCCACTGTTGGCAATCTCGCCGGGAGAGTTTCCCAACTTGCTGTATCCGTTTTACGAAAGTTTATGCGGGGCAGCGATTGTGTCGGCAAAAGAAGAACTGATGGTAGAAAAAGTCAGAGCCGAACACGCACAAGCACTGGATTTACAGACCGGAGAACCGGTTATCGTGATAGAACGAACGACGACCGATATTTCGGGAAACACCGTTGAATGGCGCAGCAGCCGAGGGGCAGCAGAAAAATTCCGCTATCAAATCAATATATTCTAACGAGAACGTAAGAGGTCACCTATGAAACTGAATTTTTTCCTAGTTGGAACAGCGACGGTTATCACCTCCTTTTCCGTAGCAGCGAATCCTATCGAAGTTCGTATTGCCAGCCACGTATCGGCGTTGTCGCCTTTACATCAACAAAGTCAATTGTTTGCCAGTGAAGTCGAAAAGCGTCTGCCCGGGCAGTTTGAATTTAAACTGTATCCCTCAGGCCAGCTGGGGACCGAGAAAGCGTTGATCACCAACGTGAAAGCGGGTGCGATCGAAATGATTAACGTAGCCTCTGGCGTACTCAAACTGGATAAGAAGTTAGGCATTTTCGATTTGCCCTGGCTATTTGACAGCCGTGAACATGTTGAAAGAGCGATGAGCGGCCCGCTGGGTCAGGCTGTTGAACAGCGAATTGAGGACAAAGCGAGGGTAAAAGTGCTCGGCATTTATGAGAACGGTTTCCGTCATATCCTGAATTCGGTTCGTGCCATCAAAACACCGAGTGATATGAAAGGCCTGAAAATTCGAGTCTCCGGCGGAAAACTGCGTCAGGACGTATTCCAGAAAATCGGCGCGACACCTCAAAGTGTGGCCTGGAAAGAAACGTTCACAGCGATGCAGACTCACGTAGTTGACGGTGCAGAAGCAGCGACATATGGCTTCTATGAGCAAAAGCAATACGAAGTGGCGGGCTACTTCAGTGAAACAAGTCATGTCTATACCCCCAGTTTTCTGATTGCATCGAAAAATTTTTGGAACAGCCTGACTGATGAGCAACGTAAAGTGTTTGAAGAAGTGGGCCACGATATTACTCAACAAACCTATGCCGATGCAGCCGCACTGGAGCAAAAATATCTGAACGAGATGAGTAAGCTGACCAAAATTAACAAAGTGGATTTAGCCCCGTTCAAGCAAGCAACGATGGCGACCCGCACGCAATATGAAAAGAAATTTGGCAGTGACTGGCTGAATTTGATCGAACAAGCCCGATAACAGAGGAAAATACGATGTTCATGCGGATTTTGGATCGGGTGACGACGGTGATTGCCGGAATGGCACTGATCGCCTCAACCCTACTCGTTCTTATCAACGTAGCCAACCGCTACCTTATTCAGGGAGGGCTATACAAACTGGCTGAGCAGCGTATTTTGCCGGGATTGTACCAATTTTTTGATCAATATTTGTCGCCGTTCAGTGCGATGGCAGATGAAGTGCCCGGCCTGTTGCTGGCCTGGGTGACATTTCTGGGCGCTTATCTCGCAATGCGTGACGGAGGCCACATCGCTTTTGACATGCTACTGGACAAATTATCACCCAGAGTCCGTCAGAAGTTCACCCTAATGACCGACACGCTCATCGGCGCGTTTCTGGTGATGCTGTTTTATCAGGCATGCCGGATGATCATGGTCGATGGCTCGACAGAAATTGAAACTGCTGAAATCGGTCAGGGATGGTTTATGTCGGTATTGGTGATTTTCTCCGTCCTTATGCTGATTGCCACGCTGCACCAAATGTTCAGAAAAATGAAGGAGTATTAACCATGGTATGGGTTGTATTAGGCATTCTCTGTCTGTTAATTATGGCTGGCGTGCCGGTTGGTTTTACTCTGATGATTACTGCGGCAATCTGTATGCTGATAACCGGCATTGATCTAATCATGGTGCCGATTCAAATGTTCTCCGGCACCAACAGTGTTGTACTGTTGGCGATTCCGTTGTTCATTTTTATGGGTGAGTTGATGGGCGCGACATCAATCTCCGAACGTATCATTAATCTGGCGTCCTCGATGGTGGGCTGGATGCGGGGCGGTCTGGGTCACATCAACGTGCTGACATCCATGTTTATGGCTGAAATGAGCGGTTCTGCCGTTGCCGATGCGGCAGTGATGAGTAAGATTTTTGTACCGCAAATGGAACGCAAAGGTTTTCCGAAGGAATTTGCGGCAGCGGTAACCGCGACCAGTGCGACGCTGGGCATTATTATTCCACCGTCTATCCCGATGGTGTTGTATGGGGTCACCGCTAATCAGTCGATCAAAGATCTGTTCATTGCCGGCATTATTCCCGGAATTATCCTTGGCCTTGCGTTCATGGTCGTAATCTACATTTTCGCCCGGAAAGAACATCACCCGGTCGACTCAGCGTTTCGATTTTCTCACCTTGTGGCAGCATTCACCGCAGCCATCGTGCCGTTAATGATCCCGGTGATCGTTGTCGGCGGCCTCATCATGGGATTGGTCACGCCCACCGAAGCCGCGGCGGTTGGTGTAATTGCGGCGTTATTTTTCGGCACCATCCTCAAAAACGATCTGACTTGGAAAAAATTGGGTAACATCATCTCCGTGACGGTAAAGCAAACCTCATTGGTGATGATGATTATTGCCGGGTCGGCGGTGCTTGGACAGTTTCTGGCAAACGAGCAGTTGCCTCAACTAATCGCCAAGTCAATCGGTTCAGTCAGTGATAAGCCTTGGGTATTGCTGCTGGTGATCAATATCTTCCTGCTGCTATTGGGCATGGTGTTACACGCATCTGCGGCCATCATTGTCGTTGTGCCCATGTTACTGCCTTTAGCGCACCAAATCGGTGTCGACCCGATACACTTCGGCGTCATTGTCTGTCTGAATCTGGGCATTGGTCAGCAAACACCACCGGTGGCATCGGTGTTACTGGCAGTGTGTTCGACCACAGGAATCAAAGTCAACGAAGTCATGCGTTATGGTAAGTGGTTTATTCTGGCGATGTTTGTCACCCTAATGATTGTGTCGTTTGTTCCGGCCACGGCACTTTGGTTCCGCTGAACTTAAATTCCGCTAAATTTCAACGTTGCACGATTGCGATGGTCTGAATCCATCCCTTGTAAAAATGCCAGCCTGACGGCTGGCATTCACTTCTCAGAATGATTCAATCACAGATTAGACGATAAATTGATTTAACAGTTTTTCTTGTTGATGAACTTTCTCAACCTGTAACTCAGTGGCCTGACTCGCGCCTTTGGCTGAATCTGCAACATCACCACTGATGTCTTTAATTTTCACCATGTTATTGTTGATTTCTTCAGCGACCAGACTCTGCTCTTCTGCAGCCGAAGCAATCTGAATATTCATATCGCTAATTTGCTGAATCGCTTGGCTGATACGTTGAAGCGCCTGATTGGCAACATGTGATTTTTCAACCGCGTCGGATGCCTTCCCTTTACTTTCGCTCATTGCGGCAGACACCGAAGATGCACCGGATTGTAACTGCTCAATCATCGTCCGAATTTCTGTTGTGGATTTCTGCGTTCTCTGCGCCAGCGTTCTCACTTCGTCAGCAACCACAGCAAAGCCACGTCCGGATTCTCCGGCTCTGGCAGCCTCAATCGCAGCATTCAAAGCCAGCAGATTGGTTTGATCCGCAATCTCATTAATCACTTCCAGAATCGTTTCGATATTCGCTGTCGCCGACTCTAATTGGGTGACTTCTTCAACCGCTTGATCAATTCTTGCCGAGAGTTCATTAATGGACTGCGTGGTATAACTCACAACCTCAGCCCCTTCATTCGATGCATCATCCGCTTCTTTTGCGGCTGTCGCAGCATTTTGTGCATTATGCGCCACTTCAGATGCTGTCGCTGCCATCTCATTCATCGCGGTGGCAAGCTGATCCACTTCCAGCATTTGAGATTGCATCCCTTCGGCAGAGTGTCTCGAATGGGTGGCAATGGTTTGAATACCGTCCAGAATGTCACGACTAATTTCTTTCGACTGACTGATTTGATGCTGTAGTTTTTCGGTAAACTGGTTGAATCCAACCGCTAACATCGCAAATTCCTGATCTAAATCCGTTGCCAGCCGTTTCGTGAGGTCACCCTCACCGGAAGCAATATCATCAATTGCAGTATTGAGTATACCGAGCGGGCGGATCAGGCGCTTAATCAGTAGTGACAGCAAGACCAGACTGATAATCACACCGGCCAGCGTATATAAAATAGAGCTGTTTCTTAATGAAGAGAGTGTACTAAAAGCAATAGATTCATCGATCACAGCACCAACGTACCAGTGTTCACTCGGCACTTCAGTGAAATTAATCAGGTAATTTTTACCGTTAATTTCCACATGCTGCATGCCGGCTTTTAACTCGGCACCGGGCAGATACTCGGTAAATTTCTTACCATTATACTCCCGGTTCGGGTGTGCAATGGTTTCCCCTTTATCCGTCACAATAAACAGGTGACCGGCATCAAAAAGGTTCACAGAGTTTACAACGTTCGAGAGGCCCGAAAGGTCGAGATCATAATACATCCCGCCGAACCACTGACCATTTCTATAAACCGGTGTCGCGATAGAGATAATAATCTTCTTCGTCGTAAAATCGACATAGGGTTCGGTGACAATCATTTTTCCTTGGTTTTTCACATCAATGTACCAAGGCCGTTTCCGAGGGTCATAATCCGATGGCGGTTCCCAGTGATCATCGTTTTCGATCACCGAACCATCATCGGTGTATCCCAACCCGACAGCGACAAAACTTGATTTAAGCGTCGGCGTTTCCAACACGTTTTTAACGTAATCCCGATTGCCGGGATCTAACTGAATAATTTCCGTCATCGAATGAGCCAATGCTTCTTTCGCTTTCATATCAGTCGTGATGCTGTTCTTCACACCCGAAACTAACTCTTGCAAGCTACTGTAAACTAAAGACTCAACACTACTTCTCACTGTTCTCAATTGTTGTAAGGACAACAACAAAATCGTCACAATCAAAAGTAACGATGACGCTGCTACTATCTTTTGGCTAAACCTCATGCAAACCTCTCTGACATCACAATAAAAAAACTACACTTATCAAAATGACAAATGTAGAAATAAACCTAAAACATACCAAAAACAGTTTCTTTCATTATGAAAGATTATTGATATTAATACAGTGCTTTATGACGCAGTCTGATGAGGTTCATCTTCAACCTCTCCCGAAGGTAAAGCATGCCAGACTGCTTTCACTAAAGTCGCTAAAGGAATGGCAAAAAATACGCCCCAAAATCCCCACATCCCACCAAAAACCAGCACGGCAACAATAATCGCGACCGGGTGTAAATTAACCGCCTCAGAAAATAAAACCGGGACGAGCACATTACCATCCAGCGTCTGGATAATGCCGTAAACCACCAAGAGCCAATAAAATGGTGGTGTAAATCCCCATTGGAAAATCCCCACGATCGCAACCGGAATCGTCACAGCAGCCGCACCGATATAAGGGATCAAAACAGAGAAACCAACCGCCACAGCAAGCAATACAGAATATCGTAAATCCAGAATGGCGAATGCAATGTAGCTCACTCCGCCAACAATCAGAATTTCCAGCACTTTGCCGCGAATATAGTTCGAAATTTGTTCATTCATTTCAACCCAGACTTTCGTCACCAGTTTGCGGTTTCTGGGCATAATATTACTGGCTGTTTTGAGCATCTCTCCTTTATCTTTCAGGAGAAAGAAAATCAGCAGTGGTACCAGAATCAGATAGACCGCCAGTGTCGCAATACTCACCAGAGAAGCCAGTGACCCTTTGACAACACTTTCACCAAAATGCAGTGCCTGATTCTTAATGTTGTCCATCATCGGCTCAACAATCGCCAAATCAGCCAACTCTGGATATTTCTCCGGCACGGTATTAATCAGATGCTGTAATTGGCTATACATCCCCGGAATATCATTAATCAGGTTTCCGACTTGGTTCCAAATTGTCGGAATCAACACAAAGACGGCGACCAACATCAAACTGACAAAGACTGTAATCACCAGAACGACACTCAAGGTTCTTGGAATCCCCAACCGAACCATTTGGATAATGGGCCACTCCAACAGGTAGGCCAAAACAATGGCAACCAGAAGCGGCGCAATGAGATGCCCCATAAAATAGATAATCAGAAACCCGAAGAGTAACATCGCAAACAGGCTAACGGCATGAGGGTCGGAAAAGCGCCGTTTATACCATCGATTCAACATATCGAACATGTTATGAGGTCCTTTTATCACTTAAAGTTGAGCGTCATCATCAAATGGCTTACATTCCGCGAACATATGCACGCGGACCAAGCGGTCTGAAAATATTCTAAGCTGTTTTTTTACAGATACTGTCAGGCATGAAAAAGCTTGCCTCATCACTGAAACATTGCTTTCTGGCGTTGATGTTAAACCATAAAACAAAGAAGATAGGGCTATCCTATGTGCGTCAATCGGGGGGAAATAGCGTTTCATGCTTTCACTTGATGCTAACTATAGGACAGTTATTGTATAGTGTTTTACAACGTATGCCACCGTTAATCATGCCGTAAAATGGTAAAATAGATCGCATAAAATTAGTCGGCTGCCCAGTCCGATAAATCGGGGAAACCAATAACGGAAGAGAAGGTCCTACCTTCAGGACTGCAAAGGAAAAATAGTATTAATATGATGAGTCTACCAATCCGAAGTTTACTCTGTTCATGCCTGTCTGTATCGATGTTGTTCTCTGCATCCGTATCCGCAGATAACAATGACCTTCCCGATATTGGCACGGTCGCGGGCGCAACACTGAGTATTGATCAGGAAGAACAATATGGAGACGCTTATATGCGCGTTCTCCGCAGCAGACAGCCGATTATCAATGACCCGGTGTTAAATGAATACATTAATACGCTCGGTCATCGCTTGGTTTCACACGCCAATGATGTGAAAACGCCATTTACATTTTTTCTGATCCGTAACCGTGAAATCAATGCGTTTGCCTTCTTTGGCGGCCACGTTGCGCTGCACTCAGGGCTATTTTTACACACCCGAACCGAAAGTGAACTGGCCTCCGTCATGGCGCATGAAATTGCCCATATCACCCAGCGCCATCTGGCCAGAAGTATGGAAGCGGAAGCAAAACGTTCGCCAGCAACACTGGCAGCCCTTGCCGGTTCGCTTTTATTAGCCATTGCCGCCCCGGAAGCCGGGATTGCCGCGATCACAGCCACGACCGCAGGTTCTGTTCAGGGACAAATTAACTACACCCGGGCCAATGAAAAAGAAGCCGATCGTTTTGGTATTGAAACGCTGGCGAAGTCGGGTTTTGATCCCTATGCTATGCCACGATTTTTTGGCAAGTTGTCCGAAGAATACCAATACTCCAGCCATCCACCAGCCATGTTGCTGACTCACCCATTACCGGATAGCCGGATTACGGATAGCCGGGCCAGAGCACAACACTATAAGCACGTCAATCTCCCCTATGCCAAAGATTATCAGTTAGCCCGGGCCAGAGTTGTGGTGCGCTATGCCGGTATCGATGACAAAGCAGCGCTGGACTGGTTACAACGACAACGGAAAAAGAACGACCCGATCATTCAGGCAGCCTGTGATTATGGTACTGCACTGGTCTATCTGGACAATAAGCAGTACGATAAAGCAGCCCCCATTCTGGAACGTCTGCTCAAAGCAGATCCACAAAACAACTTCTATCTGGATGCGGCATCGGATCTCTATATCGGTGAAGGGAAAGCCAAACGGTCTATCCAATTGCTCGCACAGGCACTGAAACAGTCACCGCATAACTCGGTTCTGACCATCAACTATGCCAATGCACTCATGTCAGCCAAACAATATCAACAGGCGGTTCAAGTGCTGCAACGCTATACTCACAATCATCCGGATGATTCAAATGGCTGGTCTATTCTCTCAGAAGCCAATAATCATATGGGGAACCAACAGGAAGAGTACGCCGCACGCGCTGAATTGTTTGCGCTAAAAGCAGACTGGGATCAGGCAATCCAGTATTACACCCGGGCCAGCCAGCTGGCTAAGTTAGGCAGTCTGGAACAAGCCCGCTACGACGCAAGAATCGACCAACTCATCACTCAGCGGGAACAATTCCTCGCTTTACAAAAATAATCACTTGAAGGAGTCTTTATGTCAGTCGTCATTTATCATAATCCCAAATGCTCGAAAAGCCGGGAAACACTTGCTTTGTTAGAAAGTAAAGGCATTCAACCGCAGGTGATTAAATATCTGGAAACCGAGCTCACACCGGACTTATTGAAAACACTTTACACGCAACTCAATGTCGATCACGTGAGAGAGATGATGAGAACCAAGGAATCAATCTATAAAGAATTAGATTTAGGCCGCGACTCACTCACCGATGATGATTTGTTTCAGGCGATGGTTGAGCATCCGAAGCTCATTGAGCGTCCCATTGTGGTTGCCAATGGCAAAGCCCGCCACGGCCGCCCGCCCGAACAAGTCCTCGATATTCTATGAGCCATCGCATTGTTGTGCTCTATTACAGCCGTCACGGATCCACACGGGCTTTGGCGAGACAAATCGCGCGAGGAATCAATGCGATTTCCGGCTGTGAAGCATTACTGAGAACCGTCCCGGACATTCCACCTTCAGCAGAACCGCCATCTGATCCTTATCTGACATATGATGAATTAAAAGATTGCGATGGTCTGGCGATGGGAAGTCCGGTCTGGTTCGGTAATATGGCTGCACCACTCAAGCACTTCTGGGATGCCAGTACCCCCCTGTGGATCAGTGGAGCGCTGATCGATAAGCCTGCCTGTGTCTTTACCTCGTCATCATCGTTACACGGTGGTCAGGAAACGACACTGCAAACGATGCAATTACCCTTACAGCATCATGGCATGCTCATTGTCGGCATTCCCTACAGTGAACCGGCCTTGCATACCACGCAAAGCGGCGGCACACCGTACGGGGCCAGCCACTTTGCCACAGTGGCCGGTCAATTGAGCACAGAAGAAAAAACACTGGCCCAACAACTTGGGCAGCGCCTTGCCTCATTATCAATGAGGCTCAACCCTACGGTTAAGCATTAAATCCCTCATGCATCCAATGCATAAAAAAACAAGGGCGATTGAGGCCCTTGTTGTGACATCGCTTATGTGAGGACCTCGGTTATGGCGTCTCTTGAGGAAGCGGACTCTGAGACGAGGTGTCTTGTGACGACCCGGTCTGAGCATTATCTTCTGTTTGAGCATTATCTTCTGATTGCTCTGAAACGGGACGTTCACGCCACTGATATAGCAACGGAGATTGGTTCGTCTCGACTGGCGTATCCGTCAACGCCTGAGAATTGACATCATTCAAGGACTTCTTTCCATCAGAATCCTCAGCCGGATGCACATCAGTCTGTGGTGATTCGGGCTGTCGTGGTTCAGTCGCAGTCGCGCCTACAGCCGTCTCTTCGGATGACGTCGGTTGCAGCACCTGAGAATGATCAGCAGACGATTCATCTAATCCTGCCATCCCATCATCCGCTTCAGGAAGCCGTTCGATCAAATTGAGTGAAGCCAGCTCTTGTTCAAATGCTTCCTGAGTAGTTAACAAATGAACCCTGAATGTCACTTCATCCCCTTGAATCTGAATGACATCAACACTTGCGACAGAGCTGAGCTGGTTGAGTGCCTGTTCCAGTTTGAAAAAATGGACCGCCCGGCTTAAATGTTTCACATTGAGAATCATCGAATGAGACGATTGCCCGGCAACAACAACACGGTTTTTCTTGGCATAGTATTGTGTTAATTGATCGACCAGCTGTGCAAGCTCATCGTCACCACTTAAGCGCCCACTCATGGGTGGCACAGAAATATCTAACAGTTTCTCGGGAGTTTGATCGTAAAGCTTCCAGTTCAGCGTGTCTGACTGAGCCCGAATAATCAAAATGGCATCGGGATGATAGCGTTCACTTGCATCACGAATCGGCTGAAGAAACTCTCCCCAGATATCCGATGCTTCAATACTGGTAATATCGTCAAAATCGCCGACAGGAACAATGAGAGGTAATCCACGCTTTTCAGCCAGTTGTTTTAATTGCTGAACATTCGCATTCGAAACATTTTCCCATGCGATATTACGCTGAAAATTCTGGTCTTCAACGTACCAGACCAGAATCGTCGCCCGTTTTACCGGCCAGAACGGAAGTTGTGCCTGTGTCAGTAAGGCCCGTATCTGCTTAGCACTAAACTGCATTTGGACGATCTTTTGGTCATCTTTCTGACCATAACTAATCTGAGACAGGTAAAGGCGGTTTTGAGACAGTGCTTTCTTAATCACTGGGTTATCGACAGCCTCTTTCTCTCCGGTCGCCCGAATGATCACATTTTCCATGCCCTGAATTCGAGCCTGATCTTCACCTTGTTCTTGATCAAGCATAACTTCCGAACGATAAATATTGACCTGAGTTGCCGCATAACCGGAAAAAGTCAGGCCTAACAAAATCAGACAAGCGATATTTCGCATAGTAATCCAAAATACATCAACAATCGTGTCCCGATCATAAGCAACTATTGGGTTCCCGGCAAGAAAACCCTGCCACAATAGCAAATATTCCTGATCTCACCCCTTGCAAAAAATAGCCACCTTGAAGCATGGCAAACGTTTCAATAAGTGATAGAATCCTCAAAATTTGTCTTACTCAGGGAAAAAAACATGAAAAATGCCATATTAGGCGTGCAGATGCTCTTTGTTGCATTTGGCGCGCTGGTGCTGGTTCCGCTTCTAACGGGACTCGATCCAAACGTCGCTCTCTTTGGCGCTGGTATCGGAACCCTTCTTTTTCAACTTGTCACCCGTCGCTCCGTTCCTATTTTTCTCGCCTCTTCTTTCGCTTTCATTGCTCCTATCCTTTACGGTGTTCAAGCTTGGGGGATTCCTGCCACAATGGGTGGCCTGATTGCCGCCGGAGCGGTCTACGTTGTGCTGGGCGGATTAATCAAAATCAATGGTGCTGAGTTTATTCATAAGCTTCTGCCACCGGTTGTTATCGGCCCGATCATCATGGTGATTGGACTGGGCCTCGCCCCGACAGCCGTTAATATGGCACTAGGAAAAACCGGAGATGGCTCCGCTCAGTTAGTTGACGGACAAATCGCCCTGTGGATTTCATGTATTTCTTTGTTTACGACCATTCTCATCAGTGTCTTTGCTCGCGGTATGTTTAAACTACTGCCGATTTTCGGTGGCATTATTGCCGGTTATACACTGAGCCTGATTTTTGATGTGGTCAGTTTTGAAGCGGTCCAGAATGCCGCTTGGTTCTCACTGCCTCATTTCACCATGCCTGAATTTAACATCAATGCCATTTTATTTATGATTCCGGTGGCTATCGCACCGGCAGTCGAGCATGTGGGCGATATTCTGTCGATCTCCAATGTTACAGGGAAAAACTACCTGAAAAAGCCGGGACTACACCGCACCATTGCCGGAGACGGCATTGCAACCATTGCAGCGGCAATGGTTGGCGCACCACCAAATACAACCTATAGTGAAGTGACTGGCGCAGTGATGCTCACGAAAGCCTTCAATCCGGTGATTATGACTTGGGCAGCTGTGACAGCCATCGTTTTAGCCCTGGTCGGTAAACTGGGTGCTTTGCTCCAAACGATTCCAGTACCAGTGATGGGTGGGATTATGATTCTGCTATTCGGCTCCATCGCTTCGGTTGGTCTGAATACCCTGATTAAGAATCATGTGGATCTGCATAAATCCAGAAATCTGGTCATTGTCGCGGTGACCTTGGTCTTTGGCATTGGTGGTATGGCTTTTGGTATCGGTGAATTCAGCTTACAGGGGATCAGCCTCTGTGGTGTCGTCGCTATCTTGTTAAATCTAATCTTGCCGGATGATTTGGGTGAAAACCATGTCGTTGATAATGCTCAGATTGAAGATTAATCCATCACATCATCGATAAAAAATCCCGGGAAGTCCCGGGATTTTTCTTATCCGCAATGCCAAATTGGAGAGCGACTATGTTTCACTCACTCTCCAAACATAATGGTACAAATTTAGCCCGCGTCAGCGCTGCCAGATCCCGGGGAGCCAATTCAATCTCCAGACCTCTTTTACCCGCACTGACACAAATCGTTTCTTGGCTCTCAGCACTGGTGTGAATAAATGTCGGCAACATTTTTTTCTGCCCCAGAGGGCTGATTCCCCCAACCACATAGCCGGTAATTTTCTGTGCAATGTCGGGATTGGCCATCTCCGCTTTTTTGACGCCTGCCGCTTTTGCCGCCAGTTTTAAATTCAGCTTTTGATCCACCGGAATAATCGCAACAGCCAGAACTTTCGCTTCGCCATTCAGTGCGAACAGTAATGTTTTAAAAACCTTCTTCGGATCCTGTCCGAGCACTTCCGCCGCTTCCAGCCCGAAACTCGTATGATTCGGGTCATGTTCATACTGATGGATGATGTGGGAGATTTTCTTTTTTTTTGCCAAACGAATTGCAGGCGTCATACGTCAGTCCTTTCTTATCAATCAAGCAATGTACCACCTACAGCCATGAAAAAGGCGGCAATTTTGCCGCCTCAAGTAAAAATCACTCGGATGTTTGAGTCAAATGCTTTTTATCGATAGGTAATCTCACCTTTAGGCTGATATAGAGAAGCATCGACAGGGCTATGTGTCTGTAAATACGCTTTCAACACATCCGCATCAACAAATCCGGTATTCACAAACCCGGCATGATCCGTCAATTTAGGATACCCATCGCCACCGGCTGCATTAAAGCTGGGAATGCTGAACCGATAGGTGCGTGTCATCTGAATCGGCACCCCACCAATTTTCACATCGGAAACGCCATCAGCACTGACCGTCATGGAAAGACCGGCAAACTGAGCATAGGCTCCCGAATCAACAGGTTTGGTCGCCACCTGATTCAGATACGCAATCACCTCGGCGCCAGACATATCGACATAAGTGACAATATTGGCAAAAGGTTGCACTTTCAGGACATCTTTATACGTCACATCTCCTGACTCAATTGAATCACGGACCCCGCCGGAATTCATCACCGCAAAATCAGCCTTAACTTTATCCTTATGGGCCATTGCGATTAAACGTCCCAGATTGGTCTGCCGGAAACGTACCACATTCCGGTCACCTTCCAGACGTCCTTTTACTGTGGCAATTTTTTGCCCTAATTTCGCCTTACCCTTCTCCTCATAAGGCGTCAAAAACTTCAGTAGCGCCGGATCTTCCGGTATCTGTTCATCGACCAACACCCGCTGCTGTTTGCCGTTGAGCGTCACTTTTTTCTTGAGATTGACCGGTATCAGCTGATAACTGACCATTTTCAGTTGCCCGTTACGGAATTCATAGTCTGCCCGGCCCACATATTTGCCCCACTCATGAGCCTGAACAATATACGTCCCGTTCTGCCGATCCGGCTGACACTCATCGCCCGGTTGAAAATGCGTATCCGCAACATTGGGGCCTTCCATACAAACCGGCTCCTGAGAATGACCACCGACAATCATATCCAGCGCCCCCGGCTCCAGATAACGCGCCAGTGCCACATCTCCCGGAGCATTAATACCATGTTGACCGTTAACGTAATGCCCCATGTGTGTGACAGCAAAAATTAAATCCGGCTGTTCTGTTTTTTTCAGTTCCGCAATCAGTTGCTTCGCTTCCACTTTCGGGTCTCTGAACTCAACATTGCCGATATACTCCGGATTACCAATTTTCGCAGTATCTTCGGTCGTCAAACCAATCACTGCGATACGAATCCCCTGCTCATCAAAAATTTTGTACGGGCGGAACAAGCGCTTGCCGGTGGTTTTGTCATAGATATTAGCCGAAAGCATCGGAAAATTTGCCCATTGGCGCTGCTTGAATAACACGGTCAATGGATTATCAAACTCGTGGTTTCCCACCGCCATTGCATCATATCCGATGATATTCATCCCCTTAAAATCAGGTTCGGCATCTTGCAAATCGGACTCCGGTACACCCGTGTTGATATCCCCGCCGGAAAACAACAGCACACTCCCGCCTTCGGCGGCAACTTCCTGACGAATCTGATCAACCAGCGTTTTGCGGGCAGACATTCCATATTCATGATATTTGTTCTTCCAGAACCGCCCATGATGATCATTGGTGTGAAGTACCGTCAGATGGTAAGTCTCATCCGGGTGCCACTGATGTTTGGGTGTGGTGGTACATCCCCATAAAAATACCAAGAAGACCGCGGCGAGTACGGTTTTCAAATGATGTTGTCGGTTTGAATAAAGTTGATTTGAAAAGCGTTGATTTGAAAGCCATTTCTTTAAAAACAATGGTTTTGACATAAGTGATAATCGCATAATATTCCTGCCAATCCTGATCCCTGACATTGAGTGTCCATTCAGATGCCGGCCGCTCTCCACACTTGATATATGAGTCAGCCCGATACCTTAGGGTAAAGAATACTATAAAATTATGAATCTAAGGTCACAAATATTTGAGGGTGTGATCGCACCTTAGCGCGCAATATATCCAATGCTCACAATCCGCAGTCTCACGGGCCATTCAGGCTTGATCGGCCCGACCGGTATAAAAAAGCCACCGCATAATGCGATGGCTTTTAACCGGAGGCTATCAACGCAGCCGTTTATTGAATATCGATATCGGCAAAACTTTTCACTAAGTCATCCAGCGCTTTCATCTGTGCCAAAAATGGCTCCAATTTATCGAGCGGCAATGCTGAAGGGCCATCACATCTCGCTTGAGCCGGATTCGGATGCGCTTCGATAAACAAGCCGGCAATACCGGTTGCCAAACCGGCTTTCGCTAACTCGACGGTCTGCTCACGACGACCACCAGAAGCGGCACCGGTCGGATCACGCATCTGTAGTGAGTGAGTCACGTCAAAAATAATCGGGCTACCATGAGAGACTTTTTTCATGACACCAAACCCCAGCATATCGACAACAAGGTTGTCATAGCCGTGGCAAGCCCCCCGTTCACACAGAATGATTTTATCATTGCCGCACTCGGCAAATTTTTCGACAATATTGCCAACCTGTCCCGGACTCATAAACTGCGGCTTTTTGACGTTAATGACCGCTCCGGTCTTTGCCATCGCTTCCACTAAGTCTGTCTGACGGGCAAGAAACGCTGGTAACTGAATGACATCAACCACATCCGCCACGGGTTGTGCCTGTGCTTCGGTATGGACATCCGTGATAATTTTTACACCAAAAGTCTGTTTCAACTCTTGGAAAATTTTCATCCCTTCCTCAAGGCCGGGACCACGATATGAATGAACAGAACTCCGGTTCGCCTTATCAAATGAGGCCTTGAAGACATAAGGAATCCCTAACTTTTCAGTCACCTTGACATAATGCTCACAAATTTGCATCGCAAGGTCGCGGGACTCCAGAACATTCATTCCGGCAAATAATGTGAATGGTCGGTCATTGGCGACATCAATATTGCCAACTTTTACAACTTTCTGTTCCATCATATTCTCTCTGTAAATCCAAGATTAGTGGATTGTTACGGCATTACTACGCAACAGATTCACCTGATTTTTCAATAATTCAGCGGCAGGATCATCCGGACAATGCTCAATAAAATACTGATAATCCGACAATGCGACCTGATGACATTCCAATTGCTGATAAATAAATCCACGATCACGAATTTCATAAGGATCATCGGGGACAAATGTTAATGCTAAATTAGTACACTTCAATGCCAGCGTATAACGTTCTTCCCGCATTAACGCACTTTTCAGCAACGCCAGCCACCGACCAATAATCGTCGGATGGTCACTCACTTGTAAGTGTTTCGGTTTCAATTTAGCAAGTGGTCCTTTATTACCAATCAACCAAGCTTGCAGGGTATGCTTCGAAACATACTCGCCGGAAAATGGGTTCAGATAGACAGGCTCTTCATCAGGCCAGGCAATCTGAATCAAAAATTGGGTCGGAAACATCACCGGCTTGAGCGGAAATCCCAGCCGATTGCTAAAATACAAGAGCAAAGCACCCAGACTGACCGGAATACCTTTGCGATGTTCAAGCACCTGATCGATGAATGCATTGCGTGACTCGAAATAGGCCTCATGATCACCGGCAAATCCCCATGTCTGATAAAATAACTGTAAAAAAGCGGCTAATCGTGTTTTGGGATCGGCACCGGCATCCAGACTGGCTTCAGCCTCACGGGTCATCTTCACTAACGTCTGTTCCGCCCACACAACCCGAGTTTCAGGATTAATGGCCTGATTCAGGACAAGCGCGCCTTCCACCAGTTCCATCGCATCAAAATCTTCATCAAACAGTTCAATCATAGACATATTGGCCCAGTATTAATGCATCAATATCGGTAATTTGGTCAAAGAAATTTTTGCCGCCATAACCACCCAGCCTAGCGCGCCAAGAAATGCCAGACTCCGTAGCAACTTGTTCTTGCCAAGTTTCAGGGCAAAAACACCTAACGCGATATAAGCCAACATACACATGAGTTTTTCAGTCAGCCAGACCGCTTCAGATGTAAAAGGAATAAAGCCGGTCACCACACACAACGCAACCCCGGACAACAGCAGTAACGTATCAATCACATGGGGTGCAACTTTCAAGAAACGATGATGAAGCACTTGGGAATTGAGCATCATTAGCCCATAGCGGAGACAAAATAAAGCGACACTGACTACAATGGTCAATATATGGAAATATTTTAAACCCAGATACATAAACGTCCTCTTATGGGCACTTTTTATGGCATGAAAACTACGGCAGAAAACAACCGACTGTGACGCGATCATTTCCAGAATCATCTTGCTCAGTATGGATAGACTGATAACCCAGAGACTGAAGTAATCCTCTGACTGATTCAGCTTGCTCATAACCGTGTTCAAACAGCAACCATCCCTGAGGTTGCAGGTATTGTTTTGCCGCAACGGCAATAGTTCTGATATCCGCCAGCCCCTGCTCTGCTGCAACTAAGGCAGAAAGCGGTTCGAAACGAACATCGCCACATTGTAGATGCGGATCGTCCGCATCGATATAAGGTGGATTTGAAACGATTAAAGCAAATTTCGTACCTTTATTGATATTTTCAAACCAATTACTTTGATAAAAACTCACATTGGAGATTCCCAACCGGGCTGCATTGCGCTGCGCTAACTCACAGGCTTCCGGTTGCAGATCAACCCCGGTTACACAGGTATCCGGTAACTCGGAGGCTAAAGCCAGTGCAATGGCTCCGGTACCGGTGCCGAGATCCAAGATAGGCCCGGTAATTTCCCGTGCTTTTTCCAAAGCAACCACCACCAGAGATTCGGTATCGGGACGTGGAATCAGCGTTGCCGATGAGACTTGCAGCGGCAAAGACCAGAACTCCCGCTGCCCAAGAATATAGGCAATCGGTTCACCGTTCTGACGGCGGTTCAGTAATTCAGCAAACCGATTGAGCTGGGACTCGGTAAGCGTTTTTTCCGGCCATGTCAGCAAATATGAGCGGGGCTTTTCCAGAACATGGCAAAGTAATACCGCAGCATCAATGGCAGGCGAAGGACTGCCGCTTTCGGCTAAAACGGCAGTACTGTGGCGAGTTAATTCATCGATTCGGGCTGGCAGAGACATCATTGATTAGTTTTGCTCAGCCAAAGCAGCCAATTGATCCGCCTGATGCTCTTGAACAATCGGACCGATCAAACCATCCAGCTCGCCTTCCATCACTTCAGAAAGACGATACAGCGTCAAATTAATCCGGTGATCAGATACCCGTCCTTGCGGATAATTGTAGGTTCGGATACGGTCACTGCGATCACCACTGCCTAGCAAATTACGCCGGGTATCGGAGACTTCAGCTGCCCGTTTCGCTTCCTCAGCCTGAGCCAGCCGAGCGGCCAGTACCGACATCGCTTTGGCTTTGTTTTTATGCTGAGAACGTTCGTCCTGACACTCAACCACCACGCCAGTCGGCAAGTGGGTAATCCGAATTGCAGAATCGGTGGTATTGACGTGCTGACCACCAGCACCGGAAGAGCGGAAGGTATCAATTTTAAGGTCACTGGCTTTGATTTCAGGCAGTTCAGCTTCTGGTATTTCAGGCATAATCGCGACCGTACAAGCTGATGTATGCACCCGTCCCTGAGATTCTGTTGCAGGAACCCGCTGAACGCGATGCCCGCCGGATTCAAACTTTAACGTCCCATAGACCCCGTCACCACTGACTTTGGCAATCATCTCTTTATAACCGCCATGCTCAGCTTCATTGAACGACATCACTTCAATGCGCCATCCTTTCCTTTCGGCAAAACGGCTATACATACGGAACAGGTCTCCGGCAAAAATACCGGCTTCATCACCACCGGCACCGGCCCGAATTTCAAGAAAGCAGTTCCGCTCATCATTCGGATCTTTCGGTAGCAATAATATTTGTAGCGTATCCGTTAATTGCTCAATCGATGCACGGGCTGCCTCAATTTCTTCCTGAGCCATCTCTCGCATTTCTGCATCATCTTCTTTTGCCATTTCTTCGGCAGCAACTAAATCTTCTTGCGCCTGCTGATAAGCCTGAAAACATTGAGTCACTTCTTCAAGTTGAGAAAACTCTTTTGATAACGCACGGAATCGGTTTTGATCCCCGATAATGTCAGGATCACCCAGCAGGTGCTGAACTTCCTCATAGCGCTCAGCGAGCGTTTCAAGCTTTTGTAAAATTGACGCTTTCATAGTTTCTTCTTTGTACGGAAATAATATCGAAATTAAAGATTATCAAGCCCCAGACTCTGTCTGATTATAGCCAATTTCGCAGGTTCCCCTTGCTCAGCGGCTTGCTGCAATGCACGAGTCGGCGCATGAATTAATTTATTGGTTAGCTTATAGCTGAGTTCCTGAAGGATTTTTTCTGGATCGCCCCCCAACGCGAGCGCCTGAATACTTTTATTTAAAAGATCATCACGGATATGATTCGCACTGTCCCGGTAATCCCGGATACTATCAACCGCCTGCAATGAGCGCATCCAACTCATAAATGCGGCACTTTCTTCACTGACAATCGCTTCGGCCTGAATCGCTTCAACCTTTCTCTGCTCGATATTGCTGTCCACAATCGACTGCAAATCATCAACACTATACAGATAGGCGTCACTAATCTCGCTGACTTCGGCTTCAACATCTCTTGGTACCGCAATATCAACGAACAACATCGGCTGATAACGTCGGGCTTTAATCGCCTTCTCTACCATACCCTTGCCGATAATCGGTAACGGACTCGCTGTCGAGCTAATCACAATATCCGCTTTGGCCAGATGATCAGGAATCTCTTGTAAACGAATCACTTGTGCCCCGAATTGCGCCGCTAGTCCCATCGCTCTTTCGCGGGTGCGGTTGGCCACAATGATTTTCTGGCAGCCATTTGAAGCTAAATGCTTCGCCACTAATTCGATGGTTTCCCCGGCGCCGACCAACAGTACGGTTGCATCGTTCAACGATTCGAAAATATGCTTTGCCAGCGTACAGGCCGCATAGGCAACAGAAACTGCATTACCACCGATATCTGTTTCCGTTCTCACACGCTTCGCGACTGAGAATGCTTTTTGAAACAGTTTCTCTATCGCTGCATCCACCGACGCCAAATCCTTGGATTCCGAATACGCCTGCTTAACCTGTCCGAGAATTTGAGGTTCCCCTAATACCAAAGAATCGAGGCCACAACAGACTCGCATTAAATGGCGAATAGCGGCTTGCTCTTCATGAATATAAATACTCGACTTTAACTCTTGCGGATTGACCCGGTGAAATTCAGATAACCAATCAATCAAACGGCCTTTGCTCGTGGGTTTAATCTCGCAGTACACTTCGGTACGGTTACAGGTTGAAAGAATCACGCTCCCTTTAACATCCGCATGCTCCCGAAGCTGATTCAATGCTTCAGGCAGCTTATCTGGTCCAAACGCAACTTTTTCACGCAGTTCCAGAGGCGCTGTTTGATGATTAATTCCAATGGCAAGTAAGGACATCGACTGGAGGTACTCTGATCACATCTTCTAAGGGGTAAGACAAGAATTTTACTGTATGCCCTTATTGAAGAAAAGACTTTAAAGGATTTGTTTTTATAACTTCGTGATATCAATGCTATAGTGTTGCTGTTTTAAAGGACCCGTTTTTCGACCAACAAAAGCCCGTATTTATGACTTATCGTATCCTTCAAGTATTTCTAACCATCATCATTCTGGCTGGCTGTAGCAGCGTTCAGCCCCCACTTCAACCCGTGGAATGGCAATCCCATCAGCAGCGTCTCCAACAGATCAATCATTACCAAATCGCCGGGAAACTGGGGTACATCTCGCCACAAGAACGTCGGTCGCTCAATTTTCAATGGAAGAAATCTGACCGTCATAGTCAACTGCGTCTAACCACATTTCTGGGCCAAACCGTGTTGAAAATGGATATTTATCCCCAACGAGCGGAAGCCGAAACTTATGAAGGGCAACACTATACTGCTCAGACACCGGAACTATTACTGCATCAACTGACCGGGCTGGATATTCCCCTCAGTTCACTCAGTCAGTGGATTCTGGGACGCCCGGCCCTTGCAGATACGTTTTCGCTCAAACCCGATAACACGCTGGATCATCTCGAGAAAAAGCTCTCCGATCAGCAATGGCAAGTACAGTACAAAACCTACACGGCTGTAACCTTGAAAGCACAACAACTTCCTTTGCCTGAACGTCTGCTCCTGCAACAAGGCGCAACCAAAATCAATATCCATATTTCGCAATGGAAAGTCACCCAATGAATCTATCCGATGCTATCAACACCGACCCAACCGTCTGGCCGTCACCAGCCAAACTGAATTTATTTCTCTATATCACCGGTCAACGGGATGACGGCTATCATGAGTTGCAAACCCTTTTCCAGTTTCTCGATTATGGGGATGAACTAACCATTCGTGTCAATCCCAACGGCAATATCACCGTCTCTCCGGAAATGGAGGGTGTCCCGTTACAAGAGAATCTAATCTGGAAAGCGGCCCGAAAACTACAACAGTACACACAAACATCTCTGGGCGCTGATATTCACTTGCATAAAGTCTTGCCGATGGGCGGCGGGATCGGGGGCGGCTCATCCAATGCTGCGACAACCTTAGTCGCCCTGAACCACCTTTGGCAATGCGGGTTATCCCAAAGTCAGCTGGCCGAGCTCGGATTGCAGCTCGGTGCAGATGTCCCCGTGTTCGTCCAAGGCCATGCGGCTTATGCAGAAGGCGTCGGAGAAAAACTGACCTTCGTCACACCACAAGAAAAATGGTATCTGGTTGTCAGACCCGATGTCAGTATTTCGACAGCCGCCATTTTTTCGCATCCCAAATTAACTCGGGATACGCTCAAGCGAGATTTGACAACGCTTCTACAATATCCGTACGAAAACGATTGCGAAAAAATTGTCCGAAAGCTTTATCCAGAGGTTGATAAGCAACTTTCATGGCTGTTACAATACGCGCCGTCGAGATTGACCGGGACTGGCTCTTGTGTTTTTGCTGAATTTTCAAATAAAAATGAAGCACAACATCTACTTTCCCGTTTGCCGGATGAAGTTTCCGCTTTTGTAGCAAAAGGATGTAATATTTCGCCGCTGAAAGAAACTTTAACAGGCTATACTCATCGTTGTGAAAACAACAATGGTTAAGAGAGTGATTGGCACCTGTGGCCATGAAACTGTCGTAACATGGGTATGATCAATCGGCCCACACCCAACCTATTTAAATACTGGACGCAACCCTGAGGTTTCCACCGTGCCTGATATGAAGCTATTTGCCGGTAACGCTACCCCTGAACTAGCCCAACGTATTGCTGATCGCTTGTATATTTCTCTTGGAGATGCAACGGTTTCCCGTTTCTCGGACGGCGAAGTCGCAGTGCAGATCAACGAGAATGTGCGAGGAAGCGACGTATTTCTCATTCAATCAACCTGTGCACCAACCAACGACAACCTGATGGAACTCGTGGTAATGATTGATGCGATGCGCCGTGCTTCAGCAGGCCGTATTACCGCTGTTATCCCTTATTTTGGATATGCTCGCCAAGACCGTCGTGTCCGCTCTGCCCGTGTACCCATTACTGCAAAAGTCGTTGCTGACTTTCTTTCGAACGTTGGTGTTGACCGCGTACTGACGATCGATCTGCATGCTGAACAGATTCAAGGTTTCTTCGATGTCCCCGTTGATAACATCTTTGGAACCCCGGTCTTACTTGAAGACATGAAAGCCCGAAATCTGGAAGATCCGGTCGTCGTCTCACCTGATCTGGGTGGTGTTGTACGTGCCCGTGCGACAGCTAAAGCGCTCGGTGATATCGATATTGCAATTGTTGATAAACGCCGTCCTCGCGCCAACGTTTCTGAAGTCATGAACCTGATTGGTGATGTTGAAGGCCGTGACTGCGTGATCGTCGACGATATGATTGATACCGGTGGTACCCTGTGTAAAGCGGCTGAGGCTCTAAAAGAGCGTGGTGCCAAGCGCGTATTTGCGTATGCAACACACGCTGTATTCTCAGGCAATGCTGCGAAAAACATTAAGAATTCCGTTCTCGATCAGGTCGTTATTACAGACTCGATTAAACTCTCCAAAGAAATGCAGGCAACCGGCCGAGTGACTCAGTTGACACTCTCCACCATGCTTGCAGAAGCAATTCGCCGCATCAGCAACGAAGAGTCCATCTCAGCAATGTTCAATGTTTAACTAATCATTGCTTATTTTGTCTTTTGAAAGCATCTCTCCGGAGGTGCTTTTTTATTCGCCAACAGATGTTATTTGCCAGCACTTGAGGGTATTGGTCAACACACGAAGCCATCCGCATAGCGTTGCGACACACCGCCATCAGCATCAATCGTCACAATACATGTGCTTGTTTGAGGAAGTTTGGGGATAAAAAATTCTGTGCTATCATACCGCGCTTTTCATTGTAGCCATCAGGAGAGCCTGACCGTGAGTCAACCCATAAAACTACTTGTTGGGCTAGCCAACCCAGGCCCAGAATACGCCAGAACAAGGCACAACGCGGGCGCATGGGTGGTTGAAGAATTAGCCCGCGTTCATCAGACTGTGTTAAAAAATGAGCCTAAATTTTTTGGCCTGACCGGCCGGGTTACGATTCAAGGTCAGGATTTACGTTTACTGATTCCGACAACGTATATGAATTTATCCGGCAAAGCGATATCCGCGCTGGCAAAGTTTTACCAAATCCAGCCGGAAGAAATTATGGTCGCTCACGATGAACTCGACTTACCACCCGGTGTTGCTAAATTTAAACAAGGTGGCAGTCATGGCGGTCATAACGGCTTAAAAGATACCATGAGTAAGTTAGGTAATAACAAAGAATTCTACCGTCTCCGGATCGGCATCGGTCATCCGGGACACAAAGATAAAGTTACAGGTTATGTGTTAGGTAAGGCACCTGAAAAAGAACAGGAATGCCTCGATGCCGCTGTAGACGAGTCTGTCCGATGTTTGGATATACTGCTCAAAGAAGGTCTTACGAAAGCACAAAATCGTTTACACACATTCAAAGCTGAATAAGGTTATAGTCATGGGGTTTAAATGTGGCATTGTTGGTTTACCAAACGTTGGCAAGTCAACACTTTTTAACGCTTTAACCAAAGCAGGAATTGAAGCGGCAAACTTTCCGTTTTGTACCATCGAGCCGAATACAGGCATTGTGCCTGTACCGGATTTGCGCCTTGACGCACTCGCGGAAATTGTCAATCCACAGAGGGTTTTACCGACCACAATGGAGTTCGTCGATATCGCAGGTTTAGTCGCCGGTGCATCAAAAGGCGAAGGACTAGGGAATAAATTTTTGGCCAACATCCGGGAAACGGATGCCATTGGTCATGTCGTTCGCTGTTTCGAAAACGAAAACATTGTACACGTTGCCGGCAAAGTGTCTCCGATTGAAGATATTGAAGTCATTAACTTAGAACTGGCTTTAGCCGATCTGGACACCTGTGAGCGAGCAATTCAGCGTCAGGCCAAACGGGCCAAAGGTGGCGATAAAGCAGCTAAATTTGAAGTCTCTGTGCTGGAAAAACTGCTTCCGGTACTCACCGAAGGCGGAATGGCTCGCAGTGTGACACTGGCAAAAGAAGAATTGGCAGCCATTGGCTATCTCAACTTCCTGACCCTCAAACCGACGATGTATATCGCAAACGTCAATGAAGACGGTTTTGAAAATAATCCTTATCTGGATGCTGTTCAGGAATTTGCAGCAAAAGAAAATAATGTCGTGGTTGCCGTGTGTGCTGCCATTGAGTCTGAACTATCCGAACTGGATGATGAAGAACGCGACGAGTTTCTTGCCGATCTGGGCATTGAAGAACCAGGATTGAACCGTGTGATTCGTTCAGGTTATGAACTTCTCGAACTACACACCTATTTTACTGCAGGCGTCAAAGAAGTCAGAGCATGGACAATCCCGATTGGTTCAACGGCCCCGCAGGCTGCCGGAAAAATTCACACGGATTTCGAACGCGGTTTCATCCGTGCTGAAGTCGTCGGTTATGATGATTTCATTCAGTACCAAGGTGAAAGTGGCGCTAAAGAAGCCGGAAAATGGCGTCTGGAAGGAAAAGACTATATTGTCAAAGATGGCGACGTGATCCATTTCCGCTTCAATGTCTAACCTGATAGCCAATACTTCTTCAAATAAGGCCCTCAAAATGAGGGCCTTTTGCTAAACCAACCATCATTTCACCGTTTTGAAACATCGATCGTCAATCGCTCATCGCAGCACTCAGCCAATTGATTTACGAGTTATTTTGTCTATAAACAGCGCGGTTTGACTAAAAAAAAAACGAACGGTTGTTTTTCCTCGATTTATTCAAAAAAACTATTGACGCTCTTAAGTCATATCCGCATAATGCGCTCCGTTCGCAGGATTATGGTTCTCCTGCTCCGGGGTTTGTGGCTACGTAGCTCAGCTGGTTAGAGCACATCACTCATAATGATGGGGTCACAGGTTCGAATCCCGTCGTAGCCACCATTTCCTAAGTACTTTTCATGAAAAGTCTTTAGGAAATAAATGCGGAAGTGGCGAAATTGGTAGACGCACCAGATTTAGGTTCTGGCGCCGCAAGGTGTGAGAGTTCAAGTCTCTCCTTCCGCACCATAATTTCAGATAACTTCTTCAACGAAGTTCTGACAACAGGTCTATCGCCAAGTGGTAAGGCAACGGGTTTTGATCCCGTCATCCCCTGGTTCGAATCCAGGTAGACCTGCCATATTTAATTTGTCTCAATCTGGGAAAAAGAGATTGAAACAAACAGCGGGATTGATTATATTGTCTCGCTCTAAAATGAGGCTACGTAGCTCAGCTGGTTAGAGCACATCACTCATAATGATGGGGTCACAGGTTCGAATCCCGTCGTAGCCACCATATTTTAATTCTTTTGCTACTGATATGCGGTGGTGGCGGAATTGGTAGACGCGCTAGCTTCAGGTGCTAGTGTCCGTTAGGACGTGAGGGTTCAAGTCCCTCCCTCCGCACCAGCAAAAGAATATTACAGGTCTATCGCCAAGTGGTAAGGCAACGGGTTTTGATCCCGTCATTCCCTGGTTCGAATCCAGGTAGACCTGCCATATCAGATGGCTTTGAGCTATCGTTGTATATACAAATGCGTTGTATGCACAACAGGTTGAAAGTCGGAGCGTAAGCTCAACAACAAACAATGCGGAAGTGGCGAAATTGGTAGACGCACCAGATTTAGGTTCTGGCGCCGCAAGGTGTGAGAGTTCAAGTCTCTCCTTCCGCACCATATTCTAAGATAACTTCTTTAAACGAAGTTATGACGACAGGTCTATCGCCAAGTGGTAAGGCAACGGGTTTTGATCCCGTCATTCCCTGGTTCGAATCCAGGTAGACCTGCCATATCAAATGGCTTTGAATCATCGGTTGTATGAACAACAGATTGAAAGTCGGAGCGTAAGCTCAACAACAAACAATGCGGAAGTGGCGAAATTGGTAGACGCACCAGATTTAGGTTCTGGCGCCGCAAGGTGTGAGAGTTCAAGTCTCTCCTTCCGCACCATGAATTGGTTATCAACAGATAACGTAACAATGGCTACGTAGCTCAGCTGGTTAGAGCACATCACTCATAATGATGGGGTCACAGGTTCAAATCCCGTCGTAGCCACCATATTTGAATTCTTTTGCTACTGATATGCGGTGGTGGCGGAATTGGTAGACGCGCTAGCTTCAGGTGCTAGTGTCCGTTAGGACGTGAGGGTTCAAGTCCCTCCCTCCGCACCAGCAAAAGAATATTACAGGTCTATCGCCAAGTGGTAAGGCAACGGGTTTTGATCCCGTCATTCCCTGGTTCGAATCCAGGTAGACCTGCCATATCAGATGGCTTTGAGCTATCGTTGTATATACAAATGCGTTGTATGCACAACAGGTTGAAAGTCGGAGCACAAGCTCAACAACAAACAATGCGGAAGTGGCGAAATTGGTAGACGCACCAGATTTAGGTTCTGGCGCCGCAAGGTGTGAGAGTTCAAGTCTCTCCTTCCGCACCATGATTCTGACCCGGACATCTGTCCGGGTTTTCTTTTATCTGTACCGCGCAAATCATATCTGACCACAACCAATGTCAGAGATCATTCTGCTCTGATTGAGAATTCAACTCGGATTAAAATAAGCGATCCCGTTGACTAGCCATAAAAAATCCAGCCGAAGCTGGATTTTTTATGATCAGGATAGTGAAGATTATCCCAATAATCCTAATGCAGCACTGGGTGCCTGTTTCGCTTGTGCCAAAACAGAACTTGATGCCTGAGAAAGGATTTGCGACTTCGTCAATGCGGTCGTTTCTTTGGCAAAGTCGGTATCTTTGATCCGGCTCTTCGACGCATTCACATTCTCATTGATGTTGTCCAAGTTACTGATTGCATGGCCGAAACGGTTTTGGAATGCACCCAGTTCAGCCCGGTGACTATCCACATACTTCAATGCAGCATCGACGACAGCAACCGACTGTTGTGCACCACCAACGGAAGTCACATCAATGTTGCTGACCGTTGTTGCTTTACCTTCACCGATACCCAGTTCACCAGCAAGACTACCACCGAAGCTCACAGCACCATCCACTTTATTATTATCTGTGAATAGTTGCAGTTTACCTTCATCATCAACGGACGCTTTCACCATGTCAGTCTGACCATTGATATAAGTAGCCAGTTCTTCAATATCATCACCCGCTTTCGCGTTGATATTGATGGTTTGCTCGCCATTGAGTTTGTCATTGACTGTAATGCTCAGATCGTTGGCACCACTTTGAACCTGCCAGTCTTTCCCTTTGCCATTTTCAGCGATATAAGACATACCACCCATCTGGCTATTATCGCTACGCATATCTTTCAGATGGAGCATCACCGCTTCACCGCTATCAGAACCGATCTGGAAAGATTTGGTATCGAAAGTACCGTTTAGAAGCTTATTACCCCCAAATGATGTGGTTTCCGCAACACGGTTTAATTCATCATTCAATGCTGTAATTTCTTCCTGAATCGCAACACGATCCGATTTCGAGTTAGAACCATTTGATGATTGAAGAGACAAATCTCTCATCCGCTGCAAAATACTGGTTGTTTCATTCATTGCTCCTTCCGCAGTCTGAGCAATTGAAATCCCGTCATTCGCGTTACGAACAGCAACCCCCAATCCCCGGCTTTGAACACTCAAACGGTTTGAGATTTGCAGACCAGCCGAATCATCTTTCGCACTATTGATTCGATATCCTGAGGATAAGCGTTCCATTGATGAGTTCATCGACTTCGTTGCACTGTTTAGATAGCGCTGTGCCGTCATCGCAGAAACGTTTGTATTAACATTAACCGCCATAGTGGTTTCTCCTATTGATTTTCCGACGTCGCGGAAATTCTTGACTGTTTTCCGACGTCTCGGAAAACTATAGTTCTCTCAAAGTTCGACCTTTTAACGACTCAGGATGAATTTCCTTTAGAAAAAAGGTGGGTTTTTCGTAGCGAAGGGATCGTCGTGCAGAGAAAATGAGAGAAACCACACAAATCTCATATAAAGCCAAAAAAAGACTCAAGTTTTCCCTCATCGTGCCGAGAGGCATGAATTTATGACACTCATGCGCCAGTAAAACCGCGTTTGAAGAGATTGGTTCGGGGAGTAACGAATTGATATGACAGGAAAAGAAAAAGCCCCTTATCTTTGAGAGAACCGGGGCTATTGGTGGTAAGTCAATCATGTGGAGATCAAGAGAAATGAACACATCATGACTAACCGAGCGCATGATAAGGAATGAATATAAAGCAGGTGTTAAACTTGAGAGAGCTTTATATCATCCACAAATCACACTTTACCAAACAAGCTTTATCATATACCCACGTCTGAGCTGACTGATAAAGCTCGGTTACTACTGCAATAGTGACATTGCAGAGTTTGGTAACTGTTTTGCCTGAGCAAGTATTGAAGTACCTGCCTGTTGCAATATTTGTGCTTTGGTCATCTGCGTCGTTTCTCTCGCAAAGTCGGTATCTTTAATCCGGCTCTTCGACGCTTCAACATTTTCCTGTATGTTCGACAAGTTATTGATACTGTGACTCAAACGGTTTTGTTTGGCCCCTAAATCTGCACGTTGCGCATCCACATAATGAAGGGCTGCATCAAGAACACCGACTGAGTTCTGCGAATTACCAATATTCAGGATATCGGTGGTCTGAACCGTCGTATTCTGTCCCGGACCACCATCCAAGCCCAGCTCAGTGGCTAGCCCGCCTGAAACAGAGAGATTCCCCTGAAGATTAGACTCCGCCATAAAGAGCTGCAGGTGCCCATTATCATCCACAGATGCAGTGACATCATCCACCTGACCGTTGATATAAGTTGCCAACTCTTCGATGTCATCACCTGGTTTTGCCATAACATCGACTGAAACCTGCTCACCATTTTTCTTGGTAAACTCTAACTTCATGTCCCGGGCATTCGCAGGAACGCCCCAGCTCATGTCTTTGCCTTGTTCAGACACAAATGTCTGACCACCCATCCGGAAATCGTCGGCTCGGATACTGGTGAGACCAACAATGATCGCTTCACCGGAGCTGGCACCGATCTGGAAAGCAGACTCACCAAACGTACCATTCAACAGTTTTCGGCCACCAAACGAGGTTGTTTCTGCAATTCGGTTCAATTCATCCTGAAGGGCTGAATACTCTTCATTCAGCGCCTTACGCTCAGATGAGGAGTTGGTACCGTTTGCAGACTGGAGTGCCAAATCCCGCATCCGTTGCAATATACTGGTCGACTCATTCATTGCCCCTTCAGCAGTCTGTGCAATCGAAATACCGTCATTGGCATTTCGCATCGCGACATCCAACCCTCGGGACTGAGCAGTCAACCGGTTCGAAATCTGAAGACCGGCCGCATCATCTTTTGCGCTGTTAATCCGGTTTCCCGAAGACAGACGCTCCATTGAGGTATTCAACTCACCCGTTGCCTTATTCAGGTAACGCTGAGCGGTCATCGCTGACACATTGGTATTGACTGTGATGGTCATAGTTTGCTCTCCTATTGAGTCCGCAAGCTTTCTGCGAAGCGGTCAGCTTTAACTCTTATTTGGAAGCACTGACCGTAAATAACTTGCCACATCTGCAACATTGCCGGTTCCAAACCGATAACTTGCGCTCTGATAGATTTAATTCAATTACTGTGCCAACTTTGAAATAAATTTTTTATCCATTTAAATCAACAGGTTAAAACCAATCAAACCCAACTTTCATCTTTCGGGTTCTCTCTGTAATCCTGTTTCATTTCCGCTTTGCCGCTTCGTTGCCGCTTTATTGCCTCAGTCATCACGACTTTGAATTCTGCAACTGACAAAGCTTCTTTCTCAAAACGAGCGTTAAACCCAAGTTCTCGTTTCAATGAACAACATTCAATACAACTCCTTTCGCGACTTATGGCATGGCACATAAGGCAAGTGAAAGTTAGATGTAATTGAATAGTGTTAAGTCTTTCGTTTTACTGAAAGCCTGCTGAGATGCCTGAAGTGCACGAGTATTTTCATTAAACTCGATCACGGCATCCGCATAATCAAGATCCTCAAAACTGCTTTTGGACTTTGCCAATGTCAGTTTGAAGTCTTCATGTTCTTGTTCCTGAATATCCAATGTATTCAGCCGCGCACCGATATCCGTTCTCACTTTTGTCAGGTGGATAAAGGCAGCATGAAATTCCCGGGTCACTTGATGGAGCTTCGCAGTTGCGGAGCCATCGGCAACAGAGTCTCGTGAATATTCCATTGCCTTTTTGAAACTATCAAAAATGTTGAATGTCTTTCTGGGAGACAACTCAATCACATCTCCCGGCGAAATTTGGCCTTTCAGTTCAATATTGACGCCTTCGTAATTAATGCCGGTTTTGGGATCGAATTCACCCGCTTGAACGGCACTGCCATCCTTTTCCAATTGATAGCCATATTTGCCATTGCCCATATCGACAAAGGTAACTTTATATTTCGATTGATCTTGAGGATTGCTATTGGTTGCTTTTTCCAGCAATAGCTCAGAACCTTCCTGCAACTGATAATCGGGTTCATAGTCACCAAAAGGATTATCGATTTGCATAAACACTTTACTGCCGGGGTTATTGAACGGCATTTCCAAACTATTGGAGATTCGCATCTTGCGTTGATAATCATCACCGGCATAAGTCACATTCCCTTCTTTATCACGAAAGAAGGGCTGCTTATCCGGCTTAGTCCCGGCAAAAATGTAGTTCCCAAGCTCATCCTGCACATTCGTCAGATTGAGAAAGTTATCTGCCAGCTCTTCTAACTCGCGCTCTTTCGCCTGACGATCTTCAGGGGATAATGAACCGTTGATCATTTCCATTACGGTACGCTTTGCCTCATCGGCATAATCTTCCGCATTCGAGATAATAACTTCTTGATGTCCTAGTCGGTTACGAACCAGAACTATCGAATCAAGGTATTGACGCAGTTGCTCTTCTTGCTGCCCAACATTCTGAATGTAATGGGTTGCCAGTGGATTATCACTGGGAGACATCAGTTTCTTACCCGAGGCCAATTGCGCCTGATTGTGATAAACCTTGGCTTCCTGACGACGAATGTCATTCTGAACAGCCTGATAGTTATGGAAGCTTGAAATACGACCAACCATAAGATCCTCCTCCCTATCTCAACTGTAAAATGGTATTAAAGGTGTCATTGGCTGTTTGCATAATCCGGGAAGATGCCATATATGCCTGCTGAAATTTCATCATATTGGCGGCTTCTTCATCCAGATTCACACCGGACACCGAAGCAATCCGCTCTTGGGCTGCTTCTTTCTCGAGTCGGGCCACATCCGTCAGTCGGGATGCAGTAGACATTCTCAGACCGACATTGGTATTCAGATTATGATAAACATCCAGAATCGTGGACTCATTGTTGTCCAGCTGCTTCTCCGTCTGGATATTCTGCATTTTTCTCAGGTTGCCGTTATCCCCTTCAGAGGGAACCAGGTTGGCGGTAAACTTATCTTTTGGTAATGCACCGGCAGACAGTTCAAAAGTTGTCCCCATGACGGTCACAGGACCAGATGGCGGATAAGCTTGATTTTCTGCAACAATATTGCCGGCTTTATCTTTTACCGTGAAAGTATCACCCAGCTCAGAAACATCGATTTCAAACTCTCGCAACTCACCGGCTTGTATAATTTTGAACTTAGCGCTCCCTTGGGCGAAGGTCGTTGACGCTTCATAACTCTGAGCGGCAATTTTTGCCGGATCATTCATTTCCATTTTGATGGTTGCCGCACCGGAACGTGTTGGCCGGATGAGGACTCGCTCACCTTCTTCCGGTGCATTGCTAATTTCAATTCTCATCCCGTCAATATAGATTTCGCCACCGCTGGGAGACAGCACCCGCTGATCACCATTCGGTAAAATCGCAATATAATCACTGCCGTCATAAAGTAGTGAATACTCACCACCTTTCAATTGTGAAACATCGTCGATATAAGCAGCCATATCCGCTTGAGAGTTACTACTGGTAATCACCCGCTCTTTGGCAATTCGTTTATCGTTCACATCGGTAAACATCAGGTCACCGATGTCACCATTCAGATCAAGTCCTTGCTGCTGCAATTTATTCACATCATAAGAAAAGCTGGTTGCAAGACGGCCGATTTCATCAAGCACGTTCGGAATTTCGTTATCGCGCATATTGAATAACGCCCCGATCTTGCCCCCCATATCTTTCGACGTAATCGCTTTAATTCCTTTCCCTTCGACCATTGCCAGACGCCATTGATGGGTATCGGGATAACCATCAATCATCTTCAACTGGCTGGCTTCAGTACCGGAAACCAAGGTGTGTCCATTGCCGATATGAATATTGAAACCCTCAGCATTTTTCCGTGGCGTTACCGTCACTTTGGTGTACTCAGAGAGCTCTTTGACTAACTTTTCATGCTGGTCCATCAGGTCATTATGTGGCCCGGGAGTACGCATCATTAAACGCTGTAAGTCTCTGATTTCTAATGCAAGCTGGTTAATTCTCTTAATACCGAGATCCAACCCTTTATTGACCGTTTCATACTGGCGGCGGATCGTTTCGTGAAAATCATTGAGGTTCTGAGTGATTAACTGAGATTTTTCCAGCACCACTTTCCGTGCACCCATATCATTAGGGCTGTCAGCCAGAGTTTTGAGTGCATCAAACCACTCATTCATGTTTTCCGGAATTTTCTTGGAAGCAACAGAAGAGAGCATCTTGGATAACATATCCAGATTTTGCTCGGTGTCCTGTTTGTAGGCGTAATCGGTGGTGGCAATATTTAGCTCTTTGACGGCAAACTGATCCCATGAGCGGCGAACATTTTCCACATGCACACCCATACCATAAGTCTGACCGCCGTACATCCGCGGAGCATTGACGCCCTGAATCACAGATTGACGACTGTAACCTTCTGTATTTACATTAGATATATTGTGACCGGTCGTGTTGAGCTGTCTTTGAGATGTCAAGACACTCTGAGTCCCAATATTCAATAAATCAGACGCCATATCGCCCCCACAAGATAAAAATCATCAGTCAAAACTGAACCTTCTATCAACATAGAAGCAATATACATGCCATTAAATTAATCAGATAAAATACAATGAGTTATTAAGATGCCGGAAGGAAATTTCCGCCCGGCAGAGGCAAGAAAAAAGGAGGGCGTGCGCTAATCCATTTGCTGAATCTGAGCACGAACACGCAGAACTTTGTCCGCGTAATTCGGATCGGTTGCATAGCCGGCCTGATGAATCCCTTCAATGAATGAAGTCGGGTTCCCCTGATGATTCAGCGCAGCCATATAACGAGGATTCTTTCTCAAGAAATTCACGTAGTCATCGAAACTGTCTTGGTAGGAGTCATACGATCGGAAGGCGGCTTTTTCAACCACAGGTGTCTGATCGTAATATTCTAATGTCTGAGTAGCCATTTTGTCGCCCTGCCAACTACGATCTGCTTTGATATTAAACAGGTTATGGCTGCTTCCGCGGGCATTTGCGACAACCTTCGTCCCCCAGCCGGTTTCCAGTGCCGCCTGAGCCAATAATACCGATGCGTCAATCCCGAGAGCCCGGGCTGCTTTTTCAGCATAAGGCTTCAGCGTCTGGATAAAAGATTCAGGTGAATCGAATCGGCCCGGTTCAGCCACAGTATCGGGTGACTGAACCGCTTCAGAATTAGCCTGCCCGGCAGCTTGTTGCTGCTGATGCTCACGCACACGGGCCAACGCCTGTAAGAGTGGATCGGGTTGAACATCCTCTTTCGTTGTTGAGGATGAATGACCATCTATATTGGTAGAGAGCTGAGCGACAATCATGTCGGCAAGCCCCAGTCGGCCAGAAGAGCTGAGTTGGCTGGCCATTTGCTCATCCAGCATCTCGCGGTAAAAATCTTCGGTTTTACTATGTAATAAGTCAGATTCGAAGCCGGAATTCGCTTTGCGCATTGATTTAAACAGCATCGATGTAAACACGGCTTCAAACTGTTTGGCTGCCGCAGTTAATGCTGATTTCTCACTGGCTTTATCACCGCTGACCGCTTGCTTACGCAATTGATCCAGTTGGGTAATATCCTGTACAAAGCCGATATCTTTTACATCATTGACCATCGGGCTTCCCCTTCAATCCTATCCCTAAATAATAATCAGCTGGCCTTCAATCGCACCGGCCTGTTTCAGCGCTTGCAAGATAGCCATTAAATCTGATGGTGCGGCGCCAACTTCATTGACGGCCCGGACGAGATCGTCAAGCGTCACCCCCGGCTGAAAATTAAACATTTTCCCTTTTTTCTCTTTTACAGAGATATCGGAATCAGGGACCACAGCCGTTTGACCATTGGAAAATGGTTCAGGTTGACTCACACTCAGTTTCTCTTTGATTGCAACAGTCATGCCACCATGAGTGACAGCGGCAGGCTTTAACCGTACATATTGACCCACCACAATCGTACCGGTCCGAGAATTGACAATAATCTTCGCAGCACCGACAGCGGTATTAAATTCAAGGTTTTCAACGGCAGAGAGAAATGCAACCCGCTGCCCGGCATCTCTCGGTGCCCGAACTTGTACCGAGGTCGCATCAATGGCTGTCGCCATTTGAGGGCCAAGAAACTGATTCACGGTGTCGGCCATACGCTGGGCTGTGGTGAAGTCTGAGTCAATCAGATTAAAGGTGATGTAATCGCCCCGGGCAAATGGATTTGGAACTTCCCGTTCGACACTCGCACCATTAGAAATGATGCCAACGGTAGGATTATTACCAACGATCTTAGACCCATCGGCACCATCAGCGCTGAAACCACTGACGACAAGATTACCCTGTGCAATCGCATAAACCTGCCCATCCAGCCCTTTAAGGAAAGTCTGCATCAGCGTACCGCCACGTAAACTTTTCGCAGATCCAATCGAGGAGACCGTCACATCGATCGTCTGGCCCTGTTTAGAAAATGGCGGCAATTCAGCCGTAACAATCACAGCGGCAATATTTTTAGTCTGCGGTTTGGTCCCTCGCGGCAATTGAATGCCGAAATTTTGCAGCATGGCATTAAAGCTTTGGTCGGTAAATGGCGTTGATTCTCCGGTTCCCGGCAACCCTGTGACTAAACCGTAACCCACTAACTGGTTGCTCCGCACTCCGGCCACTTGTGCGACATCTTTAATTCTTGCCGCCTGTCCCGGCAAGGATACAAACAGTGTCACCAACAAAAAAAGGGTTAACTTTTTCATTCAATTTACCTTGCGCTTCTCTACCATACACACCGTCTTCTATGCCAAAAAAACGGCGTTTAAACTTAACTTATAGAGCAATATTGAAAAATCGTGCCAAGAATCCAGGTTCTTGCATATCTTGGTTGGTTCCGGTCCCTGAATATTGAATACGGGCATTCGAAATCCGATTGGACGAGATGGTATTGTCAAAATCAATGTCATCCGGGCGGACTGTACCACTCAGACGAATGTACTCATCACCGGTGTTTAATGTCAGCCATTTTTCACCACGAATCACAAGGTTACCATTGGCAAGTACATCAATCACTTCAACGGTGATAGAACCGGAAATACTGTTACTTTGGTTTGCTGCCGCACTACCGGAAAACTTATTATCGTTGCCTAATTTGTATGAAAAATTGTAATCGCCAATTTTCATTTCCTTGCCACCCACTTCCAACGGGTCCATTGAGGCATCATTCTTTTTCGATAAATCAGCATCCGCACTTTTTGCCGCTTTCGTGCTTTCATTCAGTGTGACAGTAATAATGTCACCCACTTGTCTGGGTTTTGAATCATTATATAAGCTCGTGGCGGCACTCAGATTAAACAAAGATCCCGTTTCCGCGGCATAGTGTTTCGGGCGATGGTTCGGATGGATCGGAGCCCAAGCCGGATCATCGGCAACCGGGTCGGTACGCCGACTCAGTCCATCCAACAATCCTGAACTACTGGTATCTCCGGATTTATCACCTTCGACTGCATCAACCAACGTTGTGCCATTCTCACTTGGTGTTTCTGTTGAGCCTTGTGGCATGAGTGAGCAGCCGGATAAGAGACCAATCAATCCCAAAGTCAATAAGCGTTTCATCGAATACCTCTCATATAATCCGGATTAGAGCTGCTGATTCACGTAGCTCATCATCTTATCTACCGCAGAAATGACTTTGGAGTTCATCTCATACACACGCTGCGCTTCGATCAGATTGACCAATTCTTCCGTAACATTCACATTGGAGCTTTCCAGCATCGACTGGCGAATATTGCCCAAACCATCTAGCCCGGGAACCCCTTCTTGTGGATCTCCACTGGCACCGGTAGGTAAGTATAAGTTCTGGCCGACAGGTTCCAGACCACCGGGGTTGATGAAATCAACCGTGGTGATCTGCCCAATAACTTGGTTATTCTGCTGGCCGCGGATTCGGACCGAGACCTGACCATCGTTGCCGACCGTAACTGAAACGGCATCTTGCGGCACCACAATCTCAGGTTGTAACGGATATCCGGCACCGGATGTCACAATAGTTCCTTCCGCATTTAAGGTAAACTGACCGTTGCGTGAATACCCCATGTTGCCGTCAGGCATCATAATCTGAAAGAACCCGTCGCCTTCAATCATCATATCCATACTGTTATTGGTCGTTTGCACATTACCGTTGGTATGAACTTTCTGCGTGGCGACAACTTTTGAGCCGGCACCAAGCATTAACCCGCTCGGTAACTCGGTATTCTGCGAAGATTGACCACCAGGCTGGTTGATATTCTGATAGAAAAGATCTTCAAACACCGCCCGGCTTTTCTTAAAGCCGACGGTGGAGGCGTTCGCAAGGTTGTTCGAAATCGTCGCAATATTGGTCTGCTGCGCATCTAAACCTGTTTTACTTACCCATAGAGCTGGATGCATGTTCTTCTCCTCTCACTCATTAACCGGTGCGCAACAGAGAATTGGACGCTTTATCCATTTCTTCTGCTGTACTCATCATTTTGACTTGCATTTCAAACTGACGCTGGAGATCAATGAGATTGGTCATTTCGCCAACAGCATTGACATTGCTGCCTTCCAAAGCGCCCGTCAGTAATGTCACACTCGCATCCGCATTCAATACCGTATTCGGCGTCTTGGCGCGAAACAGGCCCACCGAATCTTTGTATAACGTTCGATTATCAGGGCGGACTAATTTAATTCGTCCGACAATTTCCTGAGCGTCAGCCGGTGCTCCCTGAGGGATAACGGACACGGTGCCATCTTTACCGATCTCAATTTTACTCAGTGGAATGGGTAAGGTAATCGGTGCATCATTGTCACCCAGAACCAAATGGCCACTACCACTGGTCAGTAAACCATTGGGGCTGATTTGGAAATTCCCGTTGCGGGTCAGACCTTCGGTGCCAGTATCATCCAGCACTGAAATCCATCCATCACCCTGAATGGTGACATCCAAATCTCTGCCCGTTGTCATGACGCTGCCTTGAGCAAAATTATTTCCCGGACGTTCCGTCATACTGAATACACGGGTGGGTAACCCATCACCATAGCTCTGCATGGAGCGAGCCTGAGCCAGATCAGCCCGAAAGCCCGTCGTGCTTACATTGGCTAAGTTGTTCGCTCTGAGCTGCATTTCCTGCATATTCTGCTTTGCGCCACTCATTGCCAGAAACAATGCACGGTCCATAATTTACTCCTATCATCGTCATACGACAGATATAAAGCAATTGGTGTGCCAAATAAAAATAATTATATAAATCAAATGTTTAGATTTAAAAATGAGAACGACGAGGAGGATTTTGCCGCAAAATTGCCGGAGGGAGGAAAAGATCAGACCGACATTGCCGTCGGTCTGAATGAAACATCGTTTATTAACGAATTTGTAGAATTGTCTGTTGAGTCTGATTATGTACTTCCAATGCACGAGAGTTTGCCTGGAAGTTACGTTGTGCAGAAATCAAATCAACTAACTCTTGGGTCATATCAATATTGGATTGCTCTAATGTACCGCTGTTAATCGTACCAAAGGAGCCTTTATTGGATTCACCCCAGATTTTATCACCGGAAGCGTTGGTCGAATCCCATTGGGTTCCGCCTTTTTTATCCAGTCCTTGTTCATTCGGTACCCGGACTAACGCAACACGACCTAAAGTCACATTCTCACCGTTTGAGTATGTGCCAAGAATGCTGCCTTCTTCATTAACATCGACTTTGGTCAAAAACCCAGTCGTCGCGCCATCTTCATCAAACTTCGTCAACTCAAATGGTGCCGCAAACTGCGTTGAAGAATCCAGACCGAATGAAAGCACCTGATTAATATCCGCACCATTGAGGTTAATTGGATTGGCTCCGGCACCTAACGGTTCAGAAACAACATTTTGTCCGTTGTTGATACTCGCCAACGTTCCGTCATTGTTAAATTTCAGCGTGTGACCAACATGCCCGGTCGGTGTCGCAGCATCACCACCAACGATATTGATTGGCTTTTCCCCGGCAGAATCAGTCATCGTATAGTAAACCTGCCAGGTGTTCGGCTGGGTCTGATCCTTGAGGTAATATGTGGTCATCTTATAAGCCTGACCCATCGAGTCATAGATAGTCGATGAGGTCGAACGGTTATAGGTTTCCGGGTCCTCAAAATCGAACAACGCCGGATCTTTCAGGTCACCATTTGCCGGCAAGTTAACACCGACATCAATATTGGAGGTCTGCTTCGGTTTACCGAACTCAGCCGGAATATTGATTGGGGACGACTCATAAGACAATACATCCCCCGTATCCGGATTGACGTTATATCCGAGCAGGTATTCGTCATTCGAGGTGACTAAATAATTATCATGGTTAATGTGAAAAGCACCGTTACGTGTCAGTTCATTCTGTTGCGGTACCAGACGGTCTTTGGCGACGGCAAAAAAACCGGTGCCGGAAATCCGTAAATCCATGGGGTTGTTGGTATAAATACTCGACCCTTCATGAAACTGTTGGGCAACTTTGTTTACCTGCACCCCTTTCCCCGGGGTTGTTTTCGCATTGGTAAACAATGAATTTGAATAAACATCACCAAATTCTGCACGCGATTCTTTAAAACCATAGGTATTCGCGTTGGCAATATTGTTACTGGTGGTATTGAGGTCAAGTTGAGCGGCCGACAGACCACTTAATGATACATATGACATCCTGAATTCTCCTATCTAGCTAGCGTCTTACGCTTTGCCTACTTCCAGTACCTCAGCAAGTCGAACTGGCGAATCAAAGCCAGCCAGATTGAGTAGTACGTTACCATCACCTTTGCCAAGAAGAACGCTGTTGACGTTTGCATAAGTTGAAACATCAAATTCTTTGCTCTTTCCGTCGACGAGACCTGAAGCTTTCACTTTATATTTGCCCCCCGGTAAAGGGTTGCCGTTTTGGTCTTTGCCGTCCCATTCAATCCGGTTATCACCCGCAGGTTTTGCACCGACATCAAATGTTCTTACCAACTGCCCGGCAGTATCTTCAATCCGGACCAGTAAATTATCGACAGATGCGGGAAGCTTCACCATCGCCGCCATATTGCCCTGATCCTTCTTCACCCCACTGGCTCCGGGAACAAGTACATCCCGGCCCACTAAGGAAGAAGCCTGCAGCGCTTGATTCGATGTCATCGAAGAATTCAGACTCTCAAACTGAGAATTCATCTTGCCGATACCATCAACCGTCGCAAATGATGCCATTTGAGCAATCATCTGATCATTACTGACTGGCTTAAACGGATCTTGCTGTGCCAGCTGTTTGGTGAGCAGTGACAAAAAGTCTTCCTGTTTCAGGTCCTGTTTACCAGTGACCTCATCAGGTTTCTTCTGCTCTTGAAGTTTCTTGAGTTGATCGATATAGGACAAGTTGCCATTTTGACCAACATTATCTATTCCGGCCATATGTTATCTCCTATACCTCACTGACCCATCTGCAATGTTCTGAGCAACATCTGCTTGCTCGCTTCAGCCAGTTGAACATTGGTTTCATATGCTCGTGAAGCTGAAATCATATTTGCCATTTCTTCCATCACATTCACATTCGGCTTATAAATATAACCATCTGCATTTGCCAGAGGATGGTCAGGATTATATTCCGCAACTAATGGTTTATTACTTTCCAAAACCCCTAAGACCTTCACCGGTACGGTATAGTCATCTTTCGATTTCGCCCGGTTTAACTCCGCGGCAAAAATCGGATGACGTGCCTTATAAGTATCTTTCGCAGAACTACTCACACTATCAGCATTCGCCAAATTACTTGAGGTTGTATTTAGACGAACAGACTCAGCGCTCATCGCAGAACCTGTCACATTGAATACGTTAAATAGACTCATCTAATTACTCCCCTTTAATTGCTTTGGTCATTCCTTTGAACTTTCCGCCAAGAAAGTCAAGGGAAGCCTGATGACGAAGCTGATTTTGCATAAAAAGATTTCGCTCTAAATCGACATCGACCGTGTTGCCGTCACCGGTATCAGGTTGTGTCGGGATGCGGTAAAGCTCTTCCCCTATCACTGACATGGAGGCAGGAATATGCCGTCCATTGGTACGGGCCAGACTAATACTTGCCCCCGAACTTGCCGCTTGTAGTGCTTTGTCAAAATCTAAAGCTTTAGCCTTATATCCCGGCGTATTCGCTTGTGCGATGTTGCTGGAAATCATCTCTGCATTACGTTCACGGACACCGACAGTGTACTGGTGAATACCTAACGCCTTATCAAATGAGATTGCCATATACGCCTCTTCATGGATATATTGATTGCCACACCATAAACATTAGCAATTTATGTACCAACTTGAACTTTTATTGCCTATCCGAAGATAGACATGGTGAACATATCATCACTTTGCTTCTCATGAATATAGGCAAATTTCAGACCAATGTTATGACGATAGAAAAGAAAAACCCGGCCATGTCATCATGCCGGGTTTAGAAAGGAGAGTAAAAGATGTTCATTTAAGCTTATAGATAATACCGGGATTACAACGTACCATCTCAAAACGGTCCGTCAGTCCGGTCAACGATTCTGAAGCCCCCAACAGCAAATATCCATTCGGATTTAAGCAATTCGCCATTTGATTGAGAACTTTCGACTTCATATCTGCTGAGAAATAAATTAAAACATTCCGACAGAAAATAATGTCAAACTTACCCAACATCGCATAACTTTCCATTAAATTCTGAGGCTTAAAACTCACCAAACGTTTTACATTATCTTTGATCTTCATTCTGCCATCTCCGGCATCTTCAAAGAAATTACGGCGGCGTTCAGGCGATAAACCACGTCCCAGTGCGAGACTATCGTAACTACCGATACGACAAATATCTAACATCGTTGAGGAGATATCAGTCGCAGTAATCGAACAATTCGTTAACAATCCCGGTTTTTTCTGCTGTGTTTCTAGAATCGTCATCGCAATCGAATAAGGTTCCTGACCGGAAGAACTCGCCGCAGACCAAATTTTAATCGGCCGACGATTGGCTGCCAATTCAGGTAGCAAACGTTCTGACAGGACTGTAAAAGGGTAACTATCACGAAACCATAAGGTTTCATTCGTTGTCATGGCATCGACAGCAGCAATTCTGAGGTCTCGACTGACACCTCTCACTACTTCTTTCAGTAATGTCGATAGGGAGTCCATCTTATATTTGGTAACTAACGGACTAAGACGGCTCCGAACCAGATATTGCTTACTATCCCCAAGTACAATCCCGCATTGAGACTCTAAAAAGCGGCAAAAATCTTTATATTCTTGTTCGCTGATCGTTATTGCAGTCATTCACTTCTCTTTAGCTCAGTGTCAACCAATGCAGCTTTTACCGCATTACCAAGTTCATCAGGATTAAACTTCGCGATGAATGTATTCGCGCCCACTCTTTCTACCATAGCCTGATTAAATACACCACTTAATGATGAATGGAGAATAACATAAAGATCTTTCAGTTTCGGATTACGACGAATTTCAGCAGTCAGCGTATATCCATCCATCTCCGGCATTTCAATATCAGAAATAACCAATGAAATATGATTAAATATATTGTCGGTATCAGAAAGCTCAACTAATTTTTCATAAGCTTCCTTACCATCTTTGACGGCTATAACTTCAAATCCAATTGATTCGACTGCACGCTGTACTTGTTTACGGGCGACGGTTGAGTCATCAGCAATCAGGATACGCCGAACAATCTCATGCTCTGTACTTTGCTCAGCTTGAGCAATTTCTTCGGCAATGCTTGAATTCATCGTTTCATCAATCGGAGCGATTTCGGCTAAGATTTTCTCAACGTCAATAATTTCAACCAGTTCGTTCTCTATATTGGTGACGGCGGTCAGATAGTTAGCTTTCCCGGCCCCTTCAGGCGGTGGTAAAATCTCTTCCCAACGCATGTTAACAATCCGTTCAACCGAAGCGACGAGAAACGCTTGAATGGTCCGGTTAAACTCAGCGATAACCACAAAACTTTTCTCGACCTCAGTCGTTGGCCGGCCACCAATCGCTAAACTTAAGTCAATCACAGAAACGGTTTGTCCACGAATGTGAGCAACCCCTTTCACTAAACGATGCAGATTCGGCATTGCTGTCAGCTTAGGACACTGCAATACCTCTTTTACTTTAAATACATTAATGCCGTAACGCTGGCGCCCATTCAACCGAAATGTCAACAATTCTAAGCGGTTCTGCCCAACGAGTTGCGTACGCTGATTCACAGAATCAAGAATACCCGTCATAACCCCATCTCCATCTCTCAAACTTTTTCTGTAAAAAAGTGATAGTCTACAACAAGCGATGAATAAATTAAGGGAACCAGAATCATGTCTAAGAAACTGTGCTTATCCCCTCTGCCTTTTACTAAGTGTAGAGCTTTCTTTAAACTTTTTTATAGCATTATCGTCATTTTATCTGTTTTCTTTAATATTTCGACTCAGGCAGCAACTCAAAAACAACTTGATCATATTAGAGAAACTGCAGAGCAGTACGCGACCACTGTTATTGAGCATCCAACAGGCGGGAAAATTGTTGCCACAGCGGCACCTCTTGATAATCGGATACAAGCATCCGATTGTCCAACTGGATTAAAGGCTTTTTCCTCATCAAGAAATGGTTCTGCAAGCCATATCACTGTTCTTGTCGAATGTCCGACAGATAATTGGCGGATTTATGTGCCCGTTCAGTTGGATATTACCGTTCCTGCCGTACTCGCTGCCGCCCCGCTAAATCGAGGACAAATCATTACTCAACAAGATGTTACTTTGGGTATGGTAGATCTGCTTCGCTTCCGACAGCAAGGATTTTCGTCAATTGATCAAGTGATCGGTGCTAAAGTTAAAAGAAACATTCCACCAAACAATATCATTAATGACCGAGATATCTGTATCGTCTGCCGCAATGAAACCGTAACAATAAAAGCGCTTAAAAATGGGCTGTCTATTATTACGCAAGGGACGGCGCTGTCAGACGGCGACTTAGGGGAACAAATTCGGGTTAAAAATGATAAATCCAACCGAATCATTGATGCACAGGTGTCTGGCATTGGTGAAGTGACCGTCCGGTTTTAACATTTCTAGTCATAGCGCATAAAAAAACATCATTTTTGGCAAAGAAAATGCTAAAGTAAGGAATAGGTCTGTCGATATTGACGGTACAGATGTTTAACTTTTGATAAAAAGGCTCAATTATGGCAAGCATTGATAATGTGCGTTCTGGCCAGTCTCTGACAAATACGAGTCGGAATTCGACCCGTACAGAGCACAATACATCAAGCTCAGAGAAAGTAAATCACCCTTCAGATAAGAAAGATGCTGTATCTCTGAGTTCACAAAGTAAAGCAATGGGTGAAATTCATAGCAAACTTGCATCAAGCCCCGCTTTTGATAGCGCAAAAGTCGAGGCCATTAAAGAAGCAATCGCGAATGGTTCTTATCGTGTTGATGCTGACAAACTCGCAGACAACATGATTAAATTCGAAAAAGAGCTGGATGGTCTGCAATAACTGATCGATTGTTATCGCTCGACAGAACAGACATCTACGCCAGGAAATCAGGTAATTAAGTCATGGCAGCACTACAAGACCTACTTGAGTTTCAGTTGAAAAATGCTCAGTCTCTCTCTGAACTTTTAGAACAGGAGAAAGTGGTCATTACGCAGCGGAATTCATCGCAAATTGAAGCCATTGCCAAACAGAAAATTACTTTGATTAATCAGCTCAACGACACTGACCGACGAATTGAATCCCACCCTCATGTAACGAGCCTGCAAGAGGATGAGACCTGCAAAAGTCTGGTCGAACAAATTAAGTCTGTTATTTGGGATTGCCAACAGGCAAATAATATTAATGGCGAAGCGCTCAATCGGGCTCAAATGAGTTTCCATAAACTGAATAATCTGATGCAACAGAGTCAGGGCAAAATGGGCATGACTTATACCGCTGAAGGGCAAACGCGTTCCATCTCTACTTTGGGCACAAATATCAAGGCTTAATCACTGCTCCTCATTCATCTGTTTTCCCCATGTTCTCACGAATTAAATATAAAAAAAGCGGCAAATATTGCCGCTTTTTTTATATTCTGGAGAGAAAATGCTTGCCGCTAATGGCAATAAAATATCAGTCACGACTTAAAATAAGGTCTGCTGCCGCTTTTCGGGAACCTGTTGCACTTCACCATAATCCCTTAGTTTTTCCATCTTCTCGACGTTCAAACGCAGCTCTGTTACGTAGCTGTCCCCGACTTTATAACTTCTTACAACTTCAGCTCCCCGAATGACCCCGTCAACAGCACCGGATGTCGCTTCCGTTCCAAGTCGTTGATCCATAAGCTCCGCTCGCCCACTTACCCGCATACCATAAACCTGCTCGGCCAGCTCACGATAAGCATCGATTTTAGACGCCCGCATCGCTCGAACTTGCTTCTCTTCTACATTGCGACCTTTTTGTTCACTAATCGAAGCATAGCCGACAGCCGTCAGCCACTCTTGTTTATTCATCGTTTGCAACGGCTGACATCCAACCAATAATACGAACACCGCGCTCATTAACCAAACTTTCATCAGCAACTCCTAAGGACGCAGAATAACAGTGTAAGGCTGAGTCATCGTTGGATCAGAACGAATCAACACACCGTCTTCCGTCCGGACCGCATTCAATGTATCCAAATCCCGGCCAATTCGATCCGCAGGCAAGAACCCTTGCGCAGTCGCAACCACCACACGAGATTGCATCCCAACCACTCGGGCATTAACCAGCACACCACCTTCCTGACGCAACATGGTTCCGGTCAACACATATTGAATTTCCTGCTGTTGGGCCAGATCTTTCCAGTCCCGACTAAATGCAAAATCCCCTTGATGAGTGACCTGAATAGAACCCGTGGTTTTAAAATCAACAACTTGGAATCCTCGTTGTTGCAACTGATGAATAAATCCTTCAGTCACTGAATTCCCTAACCAGTTCGTCGTATCCATATTTTGCAAATCGACGAATGAAGTCACTGCAATCGGTGTTCTTGCCGTGACACTGGTATTCGACTTCATTAAATCTTCAGTCATACTCTCAACAAAAAAATCTAAAGTGTGACGAGGACTTTCTAATAACATAAACTGGGAGCCTTTATAGGGCTCTTTACCATTATATATCGGGGCATAGGCACACGCTGTTAAAAATAACGCTGGCACTAACGATAGCCATTTTTTCATTTTCCGCTCTCCAGATAGCTCGGTCATTCAAGCGTCCAGTTTTTGACGCAAAAGTGGAACACTCTTTGCTTTTCTCTTTGCTATTCATCATCAAGAAAAGCATTGCCGATAACTGCTCTTATCACCGTTATCAGAATAACAAGCAAATTTTATACCTGATTGGTAGGTAAATATGAAAAATGTAGGAAACATCCTCTTATCACTTTTTTTGTTCATCTTCGGTACAGTGCCGGCAATGGCGTCATGGTATGAAGTCACCGGCAGTGCAGCGGTTGTTTCATCGGAATCTCAGGCAAGATTGTATGCCCTTGAAGATGCCGTATATAAAGCCATCAGTTTTTCCGGAGCAGATATTGGTAGCATCAGTAACCTCTACCCATTACTGGATGCTCAGCGTACTGAATTTCAGTTCACCAATCATGAAGTCCGTTACATCTTGGTCGAAGACCAAACGGTCAAAAACAATGTGGCCTATGTCAAAGTCCGGATCGATATTTATCCATCCGCATCAGGTTGTCAGGTGGAACAATATAAGAAAACCGTCTTAGTGAGTAATATCACGCTTAATTCACCACAACAGGCGGTTATGGGACAAATCTACCAGATTGGCGATGATTTTGCCCAAGTATTAAGTAAACAGTTGGATAAGGAATCTCATAGTTTTATCTCGGTCGGCACAACCGATTATGAGATTGATAAAAATTATCCGGCTCGACTCAAAATGATCGCTGAAGATCATAATGCCCAATACATTATTACCGGCAATATTACCGATCTCACAGCAACAATCGCTGCGGACTCATCGGGCGATGAAGTGGTTAATCGTCAATTTGCTATGGACTTGAATGTCTTTGATGGCGAAACCGGTAACTCGATTATCAATCGAAATTATCGTGAAATCGCCCGTTGGCCGTTTCCGAGAACCAGTCAGGTCGATACGAAAAGTGCTCGTTTCTGGGCTTCAACCTATGGTGAAATGCTACTTCGTCTCAGCCGCCATGTGATGTTGGATCTAGAATCAGAGTTGTCGTGCAAAATCACCCTGCCGGAAGTCATCTCCAGATCAGAGCGGATTGTCATGATGAATTTAGGCAGAATTCACGGGGTACGGAAAGGAGATAAACTGCAACTATGGCATACCGGTTCATTTATTGATCAAAGAGGATTAGCACGTAATAAAGTCACTCAAAGCGATATCACGCTAACCGTCGAACGCGTCTATGACACAGAAGCGGAGCTGTCAGTTGATCAGGCCGAATTAGCAGATAGCATCCAAATTGGCGATGTAATGCACAAACAGCTCATCAAATAAAATCAGGGCTTAACTTATCTCAGTTAAATCAGTACTATATGGAAATATTGCTGGATAGTTTTCAGGCTGTCCAGCAAGCACCGATGTCCCCTTAGTTCAGTTGGATAGAACAAGGACCTCCTAAGTCTTAGACGTGAGTTCAAATCTCGCAGGGGACGCCATATCGGCCCGTTCCTATGGTGTATGCTTCATGATCGCCTGAACAACATGACTTCTACCGCGGTGCATTACCCCTTCATAGATCTCCCGCTCTTTTTCTTCAATATACCAAGGGGACAACGTCGGAAGTTCTTGCATCAAAACCTGCCGGGATAACATCATCTCAACTTCTGGAGGGCCTCCCGTTCTATATTTCAGCTGTTCCGGCGTATACCCTTCAACCAGATAAATCCCATTTGTTTTGAGGCTGCTCGGAAGCGACTGGTGTAATTTTTGCCGCACAACCGGCGGAAGATGGCAAAAGACCGCCACAATCGCTTGCCACTGAGCCATCCCTAAATCAAATTCATCCAGATCAGCCTGAATAAAATTCACCGCAACATGATTCTCGGCAGCAAACCGCCGGGCCTTTTCAATCGCCACGGCAGATAAGTCGACAGCCGTTACGTCATAACCACATTTGGCCAGATAGACGGAATTCCGCCCTTCACCATCAGCCAGACATAAAACAGGTCCTAACGGCAGGTATTGATGTTGCACGCTTTCGCGCAGGAAATCATTTGGCTCTTTACCATAGATATATGTATCGACCTGATATCGGTCATCCCACATATTATTGCCTCATCCATTAAATTAGAACATTCTAATTTAAATAAAACCAGATGTCATTTCAAGAACAAATCGATTTCCTGCCTCATTTAACCGAGCAGTAAAAAAGGCAGCTTGATAAGCTGCCTTGGTTACAGATATAACGTTGAAATGTCTAAAACTTATAACCGCCAGAAATCATGACAATGACTGGGTCAATATGCACTTCAGTAGATTGAGCTGCGCCTTTATACTTATAGGTCGCTGTCGAATCAATATCAGCATACCAAACTGAAGCATTGACAAACCAATTGTCGTTAATCATATAGTCAACACCGGCATTCACCGCCAATCCCCAAGAATCATCCAAACTCAGATCACTCAAACCAGCAGCCGCGCCAGCACCATTGATTTTTTCATCAAAGAAGGTGGTGTAATTGATACCGGCACCGACATAAGGACGGATCTTTGAATCAGACTGACCAAAGTAGTATTCAAGCATGAATGTTGGTGGTAGATGTTTTGTTTCACCAATATCACCTAAATTAGACAGTGGTGTGGAGATATCATGAGAGAACGGTGTCGCAGCCAGCACTTCAAAACTGATATTATCCGTAATCATGTAGCCTAGCGTTAAACCCAGCTGCGTATTCGAATTGACTTCCAACTCTTCCTGACTGCCTAAAATTTTATCACTGCTATCATTTGGGATTACCGATGCAATCCCTGCACGCACAATAAAATCCCCTTCTTGATGGGCAAGCGCACCAGCAGAAACGAAGGCGGTCATGATGGCTAATCCACAAAGTGTTTTTTTCATTATTTTTTTCCTTGTCATTGGGCTAAAAGACTCTACTGGCGCGCACAGTAGCACATAATAACCACACTGTTTTGATGGAAATCAATTTGTAAAATTTATAAACAAAAATCACATCATTATGATAAAAAAATCACATTTTTGGTGAAACATCATGTTACAAAAATAAGCAAAACCCATTGATAGCTGCTGCAAAAATACCACTCACAAACTGATTTAAATCAATTTTCATACATATTTTCATTTAATTTTCAGAACGAGATCTACACTTATAGAGAGTTTAAGGATGGCAAACAGGAGGATTATGATGAGCTTAATTCCACGTGACTCATGGTCTGATTTCTATCATTTGTTTGATCATGCTTTCCCGTCGATTCGGCCAAGTTTCAACATCGAATCTTTTTCTCCACGGGTTGACGTACTGGATAAAGAAACTGCATTTGAAATTATCGCGGATTTACCCGGAGTCGAAAAAGATAATATTTCGGTAAGCTGTCAACATGGCACTTTGACTATCGAAGCATCGACCTTAAAAGATGAACAGAAAACCGAAGGGGATAAAGTCATTCATAGAGAGCGCTATCAAGGAAAAATGGTACGTAGCTTTACTTTAGGTGACAATATCAACGCGAAAGACATTTATGCAGAGTATCAAGATGGTGTACTGGTTGTCGTCGTGCCGAAAATAGAAATGAAGCCAGACGAAACACCTCAGCACATTAAAATTAACTGATCTCAAACAGTTCCAGCGACTAAAAAAGCGGTGTCTCTCACCGCTTTTTCTGTTGTATGCCCCATCATATTTACTTTTCAGAAAGTGGCTGAAGAGGATGCTTCGATGTACGGCGATACTTCAGATAGCTTTTAACGAACTGGGGTAATAAAGACATCACAATCATACCGATCATGAGACCATATTGTATGGGTGTATAAGATTCGCCCACTAACATCAAACCACACAGAATCCCTGCGACAGGATTGGCAACCCCGGCAAAAGTAAACTCAACGACAGAAAGCTGTTTCAGAGTCCAGACACAGAGGGAGTATGCTACTGCGGTATTCAGAATACACAGCCAAAACAGTCCTAACAGATTCTTTCCTGACAGGTGCTGCCATGCATTGATATAAGCTGTCGGGTCATAGCTCAAATGAACCAATGCAATCAATAACAATGCAAGACCGCCAAGGATCAGTTGCCAAGTCAGTACACACCACCATGCCAATTTCTGACTCAACATCTGCGTTAGTGTGCTTCCGCAAATCAGGCATAAGATGCCAATTAACATTGCGGACAATCCGAGTAAACTCAGATGCATACGGCTGGGGTCAAATAGTAACGCAGCAAATCCAAACAGAGCCAACCCAGAAATGATTTGAATGACAGAAGGACGCTGTTTCATCACTATCCATTGGATCAGCATGGCAAAAACAGGCACCGACATCATCCCGACACTGGATATGGCCGAAGGTAAAGTCAGTGCCATAACAAATATACAGCAGAAAAATATAGCAATATTGACCAAACCGGTCGTCAGCACCATCCTCCACGTCCCTTTATCAGGAAAAGTAGGCTTAATCGCAAACAAGATTATACCTGCCGGTAAAGCTCGTAATGCTCCGAGTAGTAATGGGGGCCATCCCGGTAATGTTGCCTGAGTGACCGCATAAGTTGTGCCCCACAAAAAGGTTGCAACCATCGCTAAGATTATATTCATATAAAGTATCTTTACGTTGAGATTTTCCTGATCATAAAAAAGTAATTTGTCTTTGTAAAGAATCTTGATGTTAAGATATTATAATTCTCTCTTCAGTATGATGTATATGATATGGATATTATCGATAGAATCGTCAGTCAATGGGCGACCGAAAAACCTGAATTAAATACACTGCCAATGAGTGTCTTTGGCCGGATACTGCATCTGACCAAACATTTAGAGCAGGAAATAGCCAGTGTTCATAAACGATATGATCTCAAAATGGGAGAGTTTGACGTGCTGGCGACACTACTCCGCTCTGGCGCCCCTTATCAGTTGACTCCATCAGCATTAATCAGCACGGCGATGCTGACCTCAGGTGCGATGACAAACCGGCTCGATAAGCTGGAACAAAAAAACCTCATTACCCGGATTCATAGCCACGTTGATCGTCGGAGTATCACTGTACAATTGACCGAACAAGGCTACCAACTCATCAATCAGGCACTGGCAGAACATGTCCAGACTCAGGAGCGATTAATCAGCGCCTTAAACCAAACGGAACAAGCACAACTCTCTGCCTTGCTCAAATCCTGGCTATCGTCGTTTCAGCCAAATTCCCCGACAGACAATGATGTCGAATAAAAAGATGTATCGGTGTTACTTTTCTTGCAATAAAAATTGAATGGATTTCTCGAATATTGTCACTATTGTTGTGTGTTATCTCAAACTAGCTCAAAATGCGCAGAAGCGCTGAATTGTATGACTTAGCTTAGTCTGAATCGAATTCTGATCTGGATAAAAGAATGAATTCAGGATTGAGGCACGCTGATCATAACAGCCATGAGCGGTATTCTCTGTCTTTTTACTCATGACTGAAGTGAACGGAACCACTTCACCTTAATGGTGATTTGATCTACTATTGTTAATAATAAAAATATAGATAACAAACGGATGAAGAAGAGTAATCTTGAAACCAATACTGGCCATCGCTTTATTTCTAAAGCGAAAACAGCTTACAAGATCCATATACATACGCCAGATGATAACGTTTTACACCGCTCTGTTGGTTTCATTCGTATTGGTGAAAAGAAAGGGCTCAAAAAAGCGATCTTGCTTCGTAATGAACTTGGCCGCCAAATGTGGGGAAAACACTGGCGAATGCTCCTCAAAGATCCTTACCTGATGACTCGGTTACCCCATAGCCTTGAACCTAAAATTATCTATAAGCCCCGCCCCACAAAAGACAACCCCAGTTATCGGGATGCTTGCTACATTGCAGCCTGGCGAACTTATGATGCTCAAGGGAAATGCCACTTCAAGAGCGTCGTCTGTTCAATCAATAAGCATGGTAAGCTGGCCGCATACACGAAAACCAAAAAGGCACTTCTCGATGCGCACAAAGATTATCTCGATATTCTAATTTTTATGGGTCGGTTAAATAGCATCGATCTGAAGTAGTCAGCATACGTCCTCTGCCTTTCATCCTCTCTGTATTGCCAATACGTCTTATTGCCCAGCCCAAATAAGAACGCTGTAATATGCGTGCTTTAAGCGCTCATATTACAGCGTGAAACAAAGGGAGTTACCTTCGATCGTAACAATTTACTTATTCTTTAATGACAACCTGATAAGTAAATGTCGGAACTTCAACTTCAACCCGGCGGTTTTTCGCCCGACCTTCTTTGGTATCATTGGATGCTACAGGATGAGATTCTCCCAAACCACGGACGGAGATGCGATCCGCATCAATCCCCTGAGAGACAAGCTGATCAGCAACAGCCTGCGCTCTTTTCAACGAAAGTGATTGGTTATATTCATTTGAACCGGTTGAATCTGTATATCCGGTTACCACTGCAGTGGCTTGAGAATGACGAGACATCAATTCAACGACATCCTGCAGATCAGCAATGCCCTGTTTGCTCAGTTTGGCACTATTTAATGCAAAACTACTTTCACTACTCAAACTCTTTTTCACGGTTTTAATCACCGGTTCTGCCGGAGCCGGTTCAGGTGCAGGTGCTTCCTCAACAACGGCTGGTTCCTCAACAACCGGTTCAACAGCAGCAGGCCGAGGCTGGCTTGCAACAACAGGCGTAGACGCAGAGCGACCAAAACGATAAGTAATTCCCAGTGTTGCCATATTTCCTTCAGCACGGACGATATCATTATTGATATCGGTGAGTGTCTGATACTCCAGCCGCACGGCTACATTGTCATTTGCATTCAGCTCAAGGCCGGCAGCTGCGAGATAGGACCAATCATTTTTAGGGCCATAATCAACATAAGCACCACCAACTTTTGCATACAGATTCAGATTGTTGTAAAGCGGTAAATCAAACTTCGGGGCAATCGTCATCGCGTTAACATGGTCATCGTTCATACCAGCGCCGGAGAATTTGCCTAAGTGATCATATCCCGCCTCAAGCGCAACATGCTCCCAAGCCTGATATCCAAGAAAAGCGCCAACGGCCGAGGAATCATCATCACAAACATCCGTCGGGCGGCATGAATCATCCAACCAAGACTTACCCACTTTACCACCGACATATACCTCGGCATGAACCACTGCAGAGACCATCAATGATGTTGCCGATATTGCCATTATCATTTTATTCATGCTTCTATTCCTTTTTTACTGTAAATGCCCAGATTCGCTTTAGCACCGAACACATAAAATCAGTATTACTCTATTGCATCTCTGTAAAAAATAAGGGAAGGGGGTGTTAAATTACTGTCACCTTTGACCAAGTCTCCGACATGACAACAGATGCATCGGCACCGGTTCAGAACAAGGCAACCAGTCAGATTCAGAATAAAAAAAAGCCGCAACACACGCTGCGGCTTCTCACTTACGTCAAGTTCTTATATGGCATTAGCCAGCATTTGCTTCACGCTGTTCAATAAATTCGATAGCCATCTGAATCCGCTGCATGACACGCGCTTTACCAATTAACTGCATGGTTGCATCAACCGATGGAGACTGTCCTCCGCCAGTGACCGCGACACGTAACGGCATACCGACTTTACCCATGCCGAGCCCAAGCGTCTCACAGACATCAGTAATCACCTGATGAAGGTTCTCTGTAGTCCACTCTTCCAGTGCTGTTATTTTTTCCAAAGCCAGTACAAGCGGCTCTTTGGCAACCGGACGCAAATGTTTTTTCGCAGCGGCATCATCAAACGCATCAAAATCTTCATAGAAATAACGCGCCTGCTGTGCCAGTTCAACCAAGGTCTGCACCCGGTCAGCCAGAAGTTGGATCACTTCCGTAACCGCAGGGCCATTATCCGGATTGATTCCCTGATGATCCAAATGCCATTGCAGATGTCCGGCAACGTATTCAGGATCTGAGTGCTTGATATAGTGATGGTTTAACCACAATAATTTATCCGTATTAAACGCAGAAGCAGATTTGCTAATTGCGTTCAGACTGAAATGCTCAATCATTTCATCACGGGAGAAGATTTCCTGATCACCATGAGACCAGCCAAGACGTACCAGATAATTGTTCAGCGCTTCCGGCAGGTAGCCGTCATCACGATATTGCATGACTGAAACTGCACCATGACGTTTCGAAAGTTTGGCACCGTCATCACCGAGGATCATTGCACAATGGGCAAATGTTGGTACTGTCGCTCCCAGAGCTTCATAAATATTAATTTGACGCGCCGTATTGTTAATATGATCTTCTCCCCGGACAACATGGGTGATGCCCATATCCCAGTCATCCACCACCACACAGAAATTATAAGTCGGAGAGCCGTCTGTCCGGCGGATGATCAAATCATCGAGTTGATCATTACGAATTTCGATCCGTCCACGAATTTGATCGTCAAAAACAACACTGCCTTCTTTCGGATTACGGAAACGAACCACATAAGCATCGCCATCTTTTGCCGCATCATTTACCGCTTTGATCTTCGGATGGTTGGCATCGTAACGTGGATTCTCCTTGTTCGCTTCCTGCTCAGCACGGACTTCATCCAACAATGCTTTGGATGCATAGCACTTATATGCTTTCCCGGCAGCCAGCAACTGATCGACAACTTCATCATACCGCGCGAAGCGTTTCGTCTGATAATAAGGACCTTCATCCCAATCCAACCCTAACCAGCTCATCCCTTCTAAGATGGCATCAACCGCTTCCTGCGTTGAACGCTCTAAATCGGTATCTTCAATTCGTAATACAAATTCCCCACCCTGATTTTTTGCATAGAGCCAGGAATAAAGTGCCGTCCGGGCACCACCAACATGAAGAAACCCTGTAGGGCTTGGAGCAAAACGCGTTTTAACCGTCATGAGATTTACCTTTATTCAGATCGAGCTTATCAACTTCAGATCATATGTATTTTAGATCGAGATGTATCAGCCAAAAATTGCCCGGTATTCTAGCACCTGAGTATCAATCACGACAATGACCCTTTATCCTGATTTTTCAATCCCGTCCGTAGCGATTGCCCTATCATTTTCATGTTCAGTTTTCTAAATCATGAAAAACCTTGACCTTAACCTTGCGTCAAGGTTTATTTTGAAAGCCGATGGATGAACAGTGGGATAAAAAAGAGGCGAATATGAACCATTTAAAACTGCCATTATCAGGTTTGCATTGTATGGGTTGTGCCCGCAAAGTAGAACGTCAGCTAAAAAGCAATTTGAATGTCGAAATCTGCAATCTCTCCCCTGCTCTCATTGAACTGAATACCGATGCATCCCGCACCGATGTGATTAAACAGATCGAATCTCTCGGCTATCAGGTGGGAAGAGAACAACACTATACGCTTCAAGGGTTGCACTGCGGCAAATGTGTCCAGAAACTCACTGACTTACTGAGTGAAACCGATCAGATCCAAGATTTGAGCGTCACCAAAACATCGCTTTCACTGGTGACAACTCTACCGGAGCAAGCCATCGTCGATAAAGTCGCATCACTTGGCTATGAGGCTTTGACAGAAGAAATATCCGCTTCACAAAAACAAACCACGCCTTCCGCGACTGAGGCCGAAACAGCAGAAATAACAACCGAACGCCCCGCGACTGCAACAACTCAATCGGGGCAACAACATCATACTGACATCACAACCCATTTACTCGTCAAAGGGATGACTTGTGCCAGTTGCGTTACTTCTGTGGAAAAAGCCTTGCTATCTGTCTCGGGTATTGACGGTGCTCAGGTCAATTTATCAGAACAAAGTGCAGCCGCATTTTCCGCCCGCCAGCCCGATCAACAACAATTAATTGCGGCAATACGTTCTGCCGGATACGACGCTGAAATCATCGATGACCCCGCACAGCAGCAAGAAAAACAACAAATCCATTTAACAACTACGCTGAAATATCACCGCCGTAACGCTTTCATGGGGCTGTTGTTGGGGATTCCAATCATGGCATGGGGCATCTTCGGTGGCAGTATGCTGATTCAAACTCAGCAACAACAGTTAGGCTGGGGGATCGTCGGTCTCTTCTGTTTAGGGCTGCTATGTACTGCCGGGCAAGGCTTTTATCAAAGTGCATGGCAGGCCCTGCGCCACAAAAGGGCCACGATGGATACACTCGTCGCTTTAGGCACCGGTGTCGCATGGTTTTACTCAATCATGGTCGTTATCGCCCCGCACTGGTTTCCAATTCAGGCTCGTCATGTCTATTTCGAAGCCAGTGCCATGATTATCGGCCTGATCTCTTTAGGACATGCCATTGAAGCCAAAGCCAAAGCAAAAACAACCCAATCGTTACAGGCTTTGATCCAACTCCAGCCCCAACAAGCAACACAGATGACAGAGGACGGCGACCAAACCATCGCCGTCTCACAGATTGAGAAAGGGATGCATCTGAGAATTAAACCGGGAGATAAACTCCCTGTAGACGGTCTCGTCATAGAAGGAGAATCCTATCTGGATGAATCCATGCTTACAGGGGAACCGATTCCCACACTGAAACGTTCCGGAGATACGGTCTCCGCTGGAACCATTAATCATGATGGCAGTTTAGTAATAGAAGCAACCGGAGTCGGCAGTGAAACCATGCTTTCCCGTATCATTCAGATGGTCAGAAGAGCACAAAGTAGTAAACCACCCATAGCAAAACTCGCGGATCAAATCTCTGCTGTGTTTGTCCCCGTGGTGATTGCCATCGCGATTGTGGCTGCATTGGTTTGGTTCTGGTTCGGCCCAGAGCCCAAAGTGAGCTATATGCTGGTTGTTGCGACAACTGTTCTGATCATTGCCTGCCCCTGTGCCTTGGGTCTCGCTACACCACTCTCTGTGACGGTCGGTGTCGGCAAAGCGGCTGAGATGGGAATCCTGATCCGCGATGCAGAAGTCCTCCAAACCACCAGCCATATCGATACCGTTGTCTTCGACAAAACCGGCACCCTGACGGAAGGCAAGCCAAAAGTTCAGTCAGTTGTCTGCTTTGGCCAAGAGCAGCACGAACTGTTATCCATCGCCTACGCGCTGGAGCAGCAATCGGAACATCCACTAGCCAAAGCGATCTGTGAATACGCTCGCGACAAGCATATCGCTCCGGCTCAGGTGTCATCCTTTGAGAACTTGCGCGGACAAGGCGTCACTGCGGTATACAAGGGCAAAAAAGTTCACATGGGTTCCCAAAACTATATGACATCTCTGGGATTCTCATTCCATCAAATCCAAACCTCACTTGATGACGTTCTGACTCAAGCATGGACACCCATCCTGATTGCAATTGATCAAGAAATTCAAGGTGTGATTGCCGTGACCGATCCGATTAAAAACGATGCCGCAGAAGCCATTCAGGCGCTCAATGCGCTGGGGATCACAACCGTGATGTTAACCGGAGACCATCAAACAGTTGCCCAAAGTATTGCGAATCAGTTAGGTATTCAGGAGGTCGTGGCACAAGTTCTCCCGGATCAAAAAGCAGCACACATCACCGAATATCAGCAGAGCGGGCATAAAGTCGCAATGGTCGGTGACGGTATAAATGATGCCCCTGCGTTAGCACAAGCGAATCTCGGTATCGCTATGGGGAGCGGTAGTGATGTGGCCATCGAAAGTGCTCAGATGACATTCCTCAACAGTTCACCGCTGTCCATTCTCAATGCCATTTCATTGTCAAAAGCAACGGTAAAAAATATCAGGCAAAACCTGCTCGGTGCTTTTATTTACAATACCCTCGGCATTCCGGTTGCAGCCGGGGTATTGTACCCAGAATTTGGCTTTCTGCTTAGCCCGGTGATTGCCGGTGCCGCCATGGCTTTATCATCGATTACGGTGGTCACGAACGCCAACCGGTTACGGCTGTTCCAGAGTCAGCATCAACCCCATGATTCAGCACAAAAAGCGAAATGATTTTGAGCCATGAACAGTTGCTTATTGGTCACGACACCATCTATGCTAGCGTTCAAATGAATGCCAGAAGATAGGAAATCAACTTATGCAACTTACCCGCCTGCTTTCAGTCGGTGCGATCCTTCTCAGCTTCTATACCCATGCTGAGCCATTGTACTGGCTGGCCAGTAAAAATCAGATGCAACTGATGTTATTGGGATCGATTCATGTCGGGCACCCGGATATGTACCCTTTACCTCAACCGGTGATGGACTTTCTTCGTGACAGTGACGGATTAATCGTCGAAGCCGATATCCGTCAGGCCAATCAATTACAATATCCGCCGGCCAAGTGGACATCACAGCAAGTGCTTTCCGCTTCGGAGCTTGAAAAATTAGACAGCATCGCTGAACAGTTAAATCTCAATGCTCAGCGTCTGAAAACATTGCCTCCGTGGCAAACGGCTATCGGTTTACAAATGCAGGCAATGAATCGACTCGGGTTTCGCGCCGATCTCGGGGTTGATCAATACATGATTCAACAAGCAGCATCAGCATCCATTCCGATCATTGGCTTCGAATCACTTCAGTCTCAAATCGATCTGTTAGCAGGTATGAAGCAGAATGGTAAAGAGCTACTCACGGAAACACTGAAAGACTGGGGAAAAAATCCGCATGAGACCGAGTGTTTGGTCACAAGCTGGCATCAGGGCGATCCAGAACAGTTGAAACAGCTGATAGACAATCATGACATGTCTCAGGAAATGTCGGAACAGCTTGAAATTCAAAGAAATCATCGCTGGTTAAAGCAACTGATGTCCCCGCCCATTTTTTCTGAACATCCCTCGAAGTACCTCATCGTCGTGGGTGCCTTACACTTAATCGGTCAGGAAAACTTAATTCAATTGCTGACTCAGCAAGGATTCACCGTGACCCGACAGAATGTTATTCAGCCAGAGACGAGTCAGACCAGTCAATGTCACTGAACGAAAAAAGCCTCAGCATATGCTGAGGCTTCTTAAATATGGTCGGTGAAGAGGGATTCGAACCCCCGACCCTCTGGTCCCAAACCAGATGCGCTACCAAACTGCGCTATTCACCGAGATGTTGTCGGACGACTGTGAGCAGCGCCGCAACGGAGGGCTATAATACGGATTCTTGTTATAGACGCAACTCATTTTCGCTAATTTTTCAAAAAAAATAATCAAGTGCTCAAAAGACATCCATCTCTGATTATAAATGTGACAATGGACACATGAATTTCAACAAATAAGCAACTTCATCAATACACTTGATCCAGATCATCTCTTTATCCATTGACTCAATTTATGTTTAGTACGTCTTCGCAACTTTGAAGAAACCTCGCTTGAAACTAAACATCAACGTTTGGTCACAGGGTGCAGTTTCTTATCAACAAAGTCATGAATGACAAATCTCCTCACTAGATCGCTTAGCTCCTGTAAAAACAGTTATAAGCTATGCACCGGAGCGGACCCTTTTCCACTCCGGTTTTTTATTTCTATCTGTTCGCTCAATCTTTCCTATCATCTATCTCTGACCGTCATGATTCAGCCGATACATATCCCCCATGTCAATATTGTGTATATTTGACAAAAATATAGATAAACAGATAGGTAAATAAATGGGTAAACGAATGTTGCGAGAGTCTTGCATCTGAAAGTCACTTCGGTATATATACCCAATGACCTCAAGGTACGTGATTGACAACAATTCGGAGGAATACGCATGTCTCAGGAAGATTTCGAGTTATTTCAGCAAATGATGGAAGATGTCAAACCTCTGAAACACGATACGGCCGAACTCAAAAAAGATTTACAGATTACCGATGCTCATCTTGCCCGGCAAGAAGCAGCGATGAAGCTAGAACAGCATGATTCTGATTACTTGTCTCTGGAACATGCCCCACAAATCAAACCGCATGACCTGATTGAGTTTAAACGGAGTGGCGTTCAGGACGGTGTTTACCGAAAACTCAGACTGGGCAAGTATCCGATCCAAGCTCGTTTAGATTTGCATCGTAAAACACTGGAACAGGCACGCGATGAGATTGTGAAATTTTTGCGTCAGTGTATGCGAATGGATATCCGAACCGTGCTTATTATTCATGGCAAAGGTGAACATTCAAATCCGCCGGCACTGATGAAAAGCTATGTCTCATACTGGCTCCCCCAGATCGAAGAAGTCCAGTGTGTTCACAGTGCACAACGATTCCACGGTGGCAGTGGCGCTCTTTATGTGCTCCTGCGTAAAAGTCAGGTACAAAAACTGGAAAACCGCGAACGACACCAGAAAAAACGGCCTCACTAACCCGAAAATAAAAAAACAGTCAGACCTCGCGAGACTGACTGTTTTTTTATCTGATACACAAAAATTACTTAGTACCGAATATTTTGTCTCCGGCATCTCCCAGCCCGGGCACGATGTAACCTTGTTGATTCAGATGATCATCAATTGCAGCCGTGTATAATTCAACATCCGGGTGTGCTTTTTCTAAAGCTGTAATCCCTTCAGGGGCAGCAACCAACACCAAGACTTTAAATTGGGTACATCCTTGCGCTTTTAACAGATCAATCGTTGCAATCATCGATCCACCGGTTGCCAGCATCGGATCAACGACCAAAGCAATTCGCTCCTCAATGTTGGACGCAATTTTATTAAAATAAGGAACGGGCTCAAGTGTTTCTTCATCCCGATAGATACCCACGACACTAATCCGGGCACTCGGTATATGTTCAAGTACGCCATCCATCATCCCCAGTCCCGCACGAAGGATAGGAACAACCGTCACTTTTTTACCTTTGAGTTGATCCACTTCAACCGGGCCATTCCACCCTTCAATCGTCACTCTCTCGGTTTCAAAGTCTGCGGTTGCTTCATAAGTGAGTAGACTGCCAACTTCAGTGGCTAGTTCGCGAAAACGCTTGGTGCTAATATCTATCTCTCTCATCAAACCCAATTTGTGTTTGACAAGCGGGTGCTTCACTTCAACAACTTTCATCTGCATCTCCGACATTCAATCAAATAAACTTTCCGATTATACATACTTTCTATCGTTAATTTTATCCTTAACCTCAGGGAATATTATGATTTAGCGCATTGAGAAGCCATGATCGCCAAGAATTTTCCGACACTTCCATCAAAGAAAAAAATCAGCGCAAACGTTTTCCTTTTACTTTTTTCCCCTGTAGAATAGCGCCGTTTTCATATCCAACCAAAGAACGAGGATGACCCCGTGAGTGGCAAAAACACATCTCTGAGCTATAAAGATGCAGGCGTTGATATTGATGCAGGTAACGCACTTGTAGAGCGAATTAAAGGTGCAGTAAAGAAAACACGTCGTCCAGAAGTTATGGGCGGTCTCGGTGGTTTTGGTGCCCTGTGTGAATTACCAACCAAATATAAGCACCCCGTGCTTGTATCAGGGACAGACGGTGTCGGCACTAAATTACGTCTGGCACTGGATATGAAAAAGCATGACACGATTGGGATTGATTTAGTCGCCATGTGTGTCAATGATTTGATTGTACAAGGTGCTGAGCCCCTATTTTTCCTTGACTATTATGCAACCGGGAAACTAGATGTTGATACCGCAGCAGACGTCGTTTCTGGTATTGCCGAAGGCTGTCTTCAGGCCGGCTGTGCACTGATCGGTGGTGAGACCGCTGAAATGCCCGGCATGTACGAAGGCGAAGATTATGATGTCGCGGGATTCTGTGTCGGCGTCGTCGAAAAAGAAGCGATTATCGACGGTTCTAAAGTTGAATCCGGTAATAGCTTAATTGCGGTTGGTTCAAGTGGCCCTCACTCAAATGGGTATTCGCTGATCCGTAAAATTCTGGAAGTCTCGAATGCAGATAAGTCAGAATTGCTGGCAGGAAAAGCCGTCGGTGAGCATTTGCTTGAACCGACTAAAATTTACATCAAGTCAGCACTTAAACTCATCGCTGAACACGATATTCATGCAATCTCACATATTACCGGTGGTGGATTCTGGGAAAATATCCCTCGCGTTTTACCACAAGGTACCAAGGCTGTTATTGATGGCAACAGTTGGGAATGGCCAGCAATTTTCAAATGGCTACAGGAAAAAGGCAACGTCGATACTTACGAAATGTACCGGACTTTCAACTGTGGCGTCGGTTTGATTATCGCATTGCCTGAAGCGCAAGCTCAAGCTGCGGTCAAACTGCTTCAAGCTGAGGGAGAAAATGCTTGGATCATCGGTCATATTGCACCAGCACAGGCTAACGAAGCGCAAGTAGAGATTAAATAGTTCATGAAAAGTATTGTCGTTTTAGTTTCGGGAAACGGGACCAACTTACAAGCCATCATTGATGCTTGTGACTCTAAAATGCCTAATGGCAGGGTCACTGCTGTTTTTTCAAACAAAGCAGATGCTTACGCACTGGAAAGAGCTAAAAAAGCAAATGCAGCGGCAATCTTTGTCGATCCCAAAGCCTTTGACACGCGGGATGCATTTGACCGTTCATTGATGGAACAAATTGACGAATACGCACCAGACCTGATTATTCTGGCTGGTTATATGCGTATTCTGAGCGCCGAGTTTGTTCGTCATTACATGGGAAAAATGATTAATATTCATCCTTCACTACTGCCGAAATATCCCGGTCTGAATACCTATCAGAGAGCAATTCTCGCCGGGGATGAAGAGCATGGCACCAGTGTTCACTTCGTTACAGAACAGCTGGATGGTGGCCCGGTCATTCTACAGGCACGAGTCCCGATTGATGACGACGATACCATTGAATCGCTGACCCGTAAGATCCAGGAGCAAGAACACCGGATCTACCCGTTAGTCGCTCAATGGTTTGTTGAAGAGCGCGTCGAGATGCGTGATGGCAAAGCCTACCTTGATGGCGAACAACTGGGGATTTATGGCTATAAAGGCCATTCGGCACGTTAATTACCACTGTTTATCCTCAATACTGAATAGGCGGCTCTTCTGAGCCGCTTTTTTATTTCATATTCACATCCGGTTCATACCAATATCCAACATCTCTGGTGCTGATGCGCTCCCGTTCGCAGTCATGTTCACAGCCGTATCACTCCGCTCATATATTCCACAGCTCAAAAGCACCCACTTGCATAATAACAATATAAAGACTATGGTTATTTAACCCTCATAGAATGGATTGCTAAATATGTTAGATATCAATACTTTATTGTTAGATTTCCGAATTACGTCCTACTGTAATCTCGACTGTGATTTGTGCTTCAGAAACCCGGGTATTGAAGATCAATCAACCGAGAGAGCATTAAGCATATTAGACAAAATGTACCAAGTCGGATTTCGCCGAGTCGGTTTTACCGGAGGTGAACCCACGACACGAAAAGATTTTCTCACCTTAATTGAACATGCCAAAAAACTTGGCTTTATGACTTACCTATCAACCGTTGGTCACCGCTTTATTATGGATCACGAACGGTTAAACGGTGTGTTGGACTGGGTTGGCATCCCGATTGATGGCATAGAAAAACAAACCAACAGTGACATCAGAAGTGAGAAAATGGGTAATCAGCATCGCGTGATCAAAGATATTCTCACTTGGTTATCTCAGACAAATAACACTATCAATATCAAACTTACCACCGTTGTATCTCAAGCCAATGCCCATCAAATTTCCGATATTGTTCGTTGGGTCAATTGTTTCCCCTATAAAATCCAGTCTTGGCGCTTTTATCAGTTTTGTCCACTCGGTGTAGGTAAGGAAAAAAGAGATAAACTGGAAATCGATACCGATCAATTCATCAACACCATGAAGCGAACAAAAAATGAATTCCCGGATCTACCCTTAAGCTGGGCTACATTTGAAGAAAGGGACAAAGCCAATATTGTGATGGAACCCAATTTTGATGTCATTATTCCTGACGGAGAAAATTATACTTATCTGTGTAATATGGAGAAAGATTCACCTGAGCAGATTATTCACCATATTTTCGGTCAACCTGAAATTATGCAGAAATGTGAAAATAATCGATTCTGGCTTGATGAAATGGCGTTTGTCTCATGAATAAACATCATCTTTATACACCACCTTGGACGGTCGGTGAACGACCGGATGCACCAGATTCAGCCCCATTGTACATCGTTCTATCCGGTAACTCTGGTGTCGGTAAAAGTACACTACTTCGCGCAATCTCAACCTATATTTATGAGATCACCCCCCAAACAATCGCAATTGATGAAAAGTCACTTCATCATCCGTTATTACAAAACCTCTTTGATAAAACAACAACGTATGGCTTTCCATTACAGCTTAATTTTATGATTCAGCGAGTACTGCTGGTTAAATCTTGGCTGGATAAAGGCGTTAATGTTATTATGGAACGCTCTCATATTGAGGATTATATATTTGCAAATTTTATGTATAAGCAAGGATATATATCCAGAGAACAACATCAGGCTTATATGTCTTTATGGCATGAACTCATGGATATCATTCCCAATCCTGATGTGATTGTTTATATGAATTTTCCACCCGAATTTTCATTAAAAAATTTATTCAATGACGAGTTAAAAGGCATTCGTCCCCGAGAGTTTCCTGATGAAGCCATTAAACAACGGTGGATTCATGGCTGGGGAGAAGAATATCAATCGTTGATTGATAACTTACCAACACATTTGCAAGCTCGGGTCGTTGAATATAATCAACAGATGACCATTGAAGATATAACCAAACTCGTTATCAATAAAATTCAGAATAAACAGGAGCCTTTATGCGACAGCGAACCATTGTTTGCCCCTTAATTACCAATAACGGGGATTACTTACTTTGTAAAATGGCGAATGATCGTGGTGTATTTCCCGGTCAATGGGCGCTTCCCGGCGGCGGCATGGAACCGGGTGAAACAATGGAAGCAGCATTAAGACGTGAAATCAGCGAAGAGTTAGGGCCTGATTTAGAACTCACCCGAATTTCGCCTTGGACATTCAGAGACGATACTCGAATCAAGACTTATCCCGACGGCTCTCAGGAAGAGATCTATATGATTTATCTGATCTTCGACTGTGAAAGTGCCAACCGCCAGATTGCAATCAATGATGAGTTCCAAGAATTTAAGTGGGCCAGTATTGATGAACTCCCAACGCTGGATCTCAATGACGCCACAAAAGTGACATTTGCACAGAAAGGACTGTTGAAATAATGCCAGAGGCTTGCAATCCGCAAGCCTCTGCTGTTCTGTTATTCCAGTGGTTCCGTCGGTGCCTGAGAGCCGGGTTTATCTTCCGCAAACGGCACATCGGCTAATTGACTCTGATTACTGTCAATCAACTCACCATGATGAAAAATATTGTATTCTCCGGGCTTCATTCGGTGCCACTGCTCGTCCACTGTCAGTGGCTGAGTCGCAATTACCGTCACCACATCATTGGGTGTCGTTTCTTCCTGAAAATTCACTTCGACTTCTTCATCAATCAGCGTCGCCTGCCCAAAAGGTGAGCGGCGTGTAATTGAGTACAGATGGTTCGTGCAGTAGGTCATCACATGCTCACCATTGGTCAGAAGCATATTAAACACCCCCATCTGTCGGAGTTGATCACACTGCGTAGCAATAAAGCGACAAACTTCTATCGCATCATCGGGTGGCGTCGGATATTGATCATCCAAGCGCTTTAACAGCCAACAAAATGCCTTTTCACTGTCGGTTTCTCCCACCGGCCGATGATTGGCCGTATCGAGATCTTCATAGCCACTCAGTTGTCCATTATGAGCAAATGTCCAGAAACGCCCCCAGAGTTCGCGTGTAAACGGATGGGTATTCTCTAAACTGACCCCTCCGCGATTGGCCTGACGAATATGGCTAATCACTGCACGACTCTTGATTGGATATTTCCGGACTAACTCTGCAATCGTAGACTGATAACCCGGCTTCGGATCCTTGAATGTGCGAAACCCCTTCCCTTCATAGAACGTAATCCCCCAGCCGTCCCGATGCGGGCCTGTCTTACCACTGCGTTGAATCCAGCCAGTAAAACTAAAACAGATATCGGTCGGAACATTAGCGCTCATGCCGAGCAATTCACACATAACCAGTATTCTCCCTGTTGAATGGATGCTTTAAGCCATTTCTTTCTCGATCAACATGATCAGGATATGAATAATTTTAATATGAATTTCCTGAATTCGGTCAGCATAGCCGAAATGAGGAACACGAATTTCAACATCCGCAACACCTGCCATTTTGCCGCCGTCTTTACCGGTTAACGCGATGGCTTTCATGCCTTTCGCCTGTGCCGCCTCAATGGCCTTCAGGATGTTGCCTGAATTACCGGAAGTCGAAAGCCCGAACAATACATCGCCTTTGGCACCAACAGCCTCAACATAACGAGAGAATACAAATTCATAACCAAAATCATTACTGACACATGACAGATGACTCGGGTCTGAAATGGCAATCCCCGGATAGCCCGGCCGGTTATCACGATAGCGTCCGGTCAGCTCTTCAGCAAAATGCATCGCATCACAATGGGAGCCGCCATTCCCACAAGAAAGCACCTTTCCACCCTGTTTAAAAGAATCTGCAATCAGCTTGGCAGCCGCCTCAATCTGAGCAATATTTTGCTCATCACTTAAAAATTTGTTTAATACGTCGGCAGCTTCGTTCAGCTCGTTCTTAATTAAATCGTGGTACATAACTCAATTCTCTTTGATGTATGCTGAAATGGCACTCTTACGATAAGAGCGATACATGTTTCCGGCTCATTCAGGATATATGGGTGAAATGTTCCGGTGATAATCATGAGTTTACCCCAACAATTCATTCTGTCGAGCCTTGCCCTGCAAGAATGCTGTTTCTTCCTTCAGATCCAGCGCATCATCTCACCAAATCATCAGAAAGTGACTCACAATTCGATCTCCTTAACACTTTTGCAACATTACAACTGGTAAGACCTCTTCGATAGTTCTACGATAAAAGCATCTGATATCTCCCGATTAAGGAAAAGAAATATGAGTATTTTGCTCTCGATCGTCGTATTACTCGCGGTATGGGGAATCTGCGCCTATCATCGTCTCTCAATGGCATTGGGAACAGGAATGCTTACAGCGTCACTCATTGTGTTAACGCTGCTTGGCCATGTCGGTTTCATATTCTGGGTAATTTATGCACTGGTGATTGCCTGTGTCATTGTGCCATCGATTCGACAAAGCCTCCTGACCTCCCAAATTTTCAGTCTTTTTAAACGCCTGCTCCCAACGATGTCTCAGACCGAAAAAGAGGCGTTGGATGCAGGGACAGTTTGGTGGGAAGCCGAACTATTCCGAGGCAAACCCGACTGGCAACAACTGCATCGTTATCAGGCCCCCCACCTGACAGAAGAAGAGCGCGCATTTTTAGACGGGCCGGTCAATCAGGTCTGTGAGATGGTCAACGATTATCAGGTCTCCCATGAACTGGCTGATTTACCACCTGAAGTCTGGGAATATCTCAAAGAACAAAAATTCTTTGCCATGATTATAAAAAAACAGTACGGCGGTCTGGAATTTTCAGCCTATGCACAATCGCTGGTACTACAAAAGCTTGCCGGTGTATCCGGGATTCTCGCCATCACCGTCGGTGTTCCAAACTCTCTGGGGCCCGGAGAGTTATTGCAACATTACGGCACCGAAAAGCAAAAAGATTATTATCTGCCCCGGCTGGCAACCGGTCAGGAAATTCCCTGTTTTGCCTTAACCAGTCCTGAAGCCGGCTCGGATGCCGGTTCGATTCCTGATTTCGGTGTGGTTTGTAAAGGCACATGGGAAGGCAAAGAAGTCGTCGGAATGCGTCTGACCTGGAATAAACGCTATATCACACTGGCCCCGGTAGCGACCGTCCTTGGGTTAGCCTTTAAATTACAAGATCCCGACCATTTGCTTGGTGAAGAAGAAAATATCGGCATCACCTGTGCGCTGATCCCAACCGATATGGCCGGGGTGGAAATTGGCCGGCGTCACTTCCCGCTGAATATTCCATTCCAAAACGGCCCGACGCAGGGCAAAGACGTGTTTGTCCCGCTTGATTTCATCATTGGCGGGCCAAGTATGGCTGGCAACGGATGGCGCATGCTGGTTGAATGTCTGTCGGTGGGTCGTGGCATCACCCTGCCATCGAACTCAACCGGTGTCACCAAAACGGCAGCGGTCGCAACCGGAGCCTACGCCAGAATCCGCCGTCAATTTAAGCAACCGATCGGTAAAATGGAAGGAATAGAGGAGCCTTTAGCACGTTTAGGAGGGAACGCCTATCTGATGGATGCTGCTTGTCAGCTCACCGTGACCGGTATTATGCGCGGTGAAAAACCATCGGTCATTTCGGCCATCGTCAAATATCACTGTACTCACCGCGGACAACAATGTCTGAAAGATGCAATGGATATAACCGGCGGTAAAGGGATTTGTCTTGGTCCATCAAACTTTCTGGCGAAAAACTATCAGGGCGCGCCTATCGCAATTACGGTTGAAGGGGCCAACATTCTGACCCGCTCCATGATTATCTTTGGCCAAGGTGCGATCCGCTGTCACCCTTATGTGCTCAAAGAGATGGAACTGGCCCATTCTCAAGATGAAGATGCGATGACGAAGTTCGATCAGACACTCAGCGCACACATTGCTTATACCATCAGTAATGCTGTCCGTAGCTTCTGGCTCGGTCTCACCAATGGACTCGGATCTGCCGCACCACATCAGGATGAAACCAAACGTTACTACCAGCGACTGAACCGTTACAGTGCCAATCTGGCATTCATGGCTGACCTGACGATGCTGACACTCGGCGGTAGCCTGAAACGTAAAGAACGTGTATCCGCCCGTCTGGGAGATTTACTGAGTCAATTGTATTTGTCTTCAGCAACATTAAAACGTTATGACGATGATGGTCGTCACACTGAAGATTTAAGCTTGGTTCGTTGGGCGCTGGAAGATAGTCTGAAGCAGATGGAAGTGGCATTGTCTGAATTACTGGATAACTATCCATCCCCGACACTGGGCTTCCTGCTCAAACGCATCCTCATGCCTTTTGGTCGCGTCTGTCATGGTCCCAGCGATCAGCTGGATCATCAGGTTGCCAAACTTCTGCAATCCAACACAGCACCAAGAAACCGTCTGGGTCGCTATCAGTACTGGTATGCCAGCGAACATAACCCAGCGGGCCGGATTCATCAGGCTCTGGATACCATCATTCAGGCTGAACCGATTTTTGATAAAATCTGTCAGCTGAAAAATAAACATTATCCATTTACCAATTTGGATCAGCTGGCAAAAACCGCGCTGGATGAACAGCTGATTTCAAGCGACGAATCTGATTTACTCGTCAAAGCTGAACAGGAACGATTGTATGTGATTAATGTTGATGATTTTGCACCGGATGCATTAGCTGCCGGATCGCCTGACCAGCCAAAACCAGGAAAAGCAAAGCGCAGCAATCGTAAAACGGCCAGTCCGGTACAGGAATCCTAAAGTCAGGCATACAAGAAAAAGCAGTGTCAGTCATGCCGATAAGTAAAAATGCCAGTCAGGATACTGACTGGCATTTTTTACGTTGACAGAATTCAACACATCACGATTACTTTTTCGGCATATCAAGCTGGAGTGGCATCTTTTGCGCCTTCCTCTTGCGGACAATCGTCCAGATGACCAGTCCAAGAATCAAAGCACCTATATTTCCGAGCACGATATAAATCAGCTTCCACTTTCTTGCTGATTCTCGCTGTTGCAATATCGCTTCCTGCTGTTCCTGCTTCACTTTCTCTGCGAGAGCTCTCTCCTGCATCAGGCGTGTCTGCTCGATATTCACATCTTCCACAACACTATACGTATGTTCAGAAATCGGAAAAATAAGTGGCCGCTGAGAGTTGACCTCAGTCGCATAAACTCGACCATTCCATTTAAAGTTCCCCACTTCACCATCGTTCGGAATGGTCAGTTTAACCGTCAGCGATTCACGATCGGCTTGCCCTTCAGCAGTAAAGTGGTTGTCATATCGATCCCAGTGATCGACATGTGCTATCACCGAGCCCGGTTCGATCGTGCCCTCTAACCCGGTAAACACGACTTGATGAGATTGCCCATCAACACGAGATTGTATAAAAGAGGTGGTAATCGGTGAGGGATAAACCAGTACTTCCTGCTCCTGCGCACGTAAAAAGACGCCATTTCCCGAGGTAATGCGAGCCCGGTATCGGCCCGGTTCAGAGAAAATTTTCAATTTTACGGTAAACACGCCATCACCGGGTTTTTCATCGAGTCCCCGACCATCATCGGCAAACTCGCCGATCACATCCGGGGTCGGGCGCGCTTCTTTGACCAGTTGTGCTTCATTCTCAATATATTTAGTAAAGGTCACTTTCAGTTTGACGCGTTCCAGAAAATCGCGAATGGTTAACGGCTTATCATCGGAAGTCAGTCTGGCGGTAAACTTAATTTCTTCGCCCTGATATAATCGCAGCGGGAGTTGATCGGTGGTCAACGCCAGATTTGAAATCAGCCTGATATTATTTTTGGGAGTTACCTTGCCCACCGCTTGCCAAGGGCCGGGCATCGGCTTATCAATTGAAATAATATCCATTGATGGTTCCTGATACCAACGGACATTATCCGGATGCCGCCATGAATAGTATTTCGTGCCATCCGGACGAACCAATACCACGGGTTTCGAGGGTTTCTCACGGTAAATGACGAACGTAATCTGACTGATGGTCGGATCCACACGAACGCGGTTATCCAACAAAGACACCGGAGAATTTGTTGCAGCATAACTTCCCAGCGATACCCATAGCCCGATAAAGATCGTTAACACCCGCAACATATATACTCACTCTCCTACTGACGCCAAAGACAGCTGCCATTTTTTTCAACTAAATCTAAACGATCTTGATGTGCTTGTATTTCATCGGCAGTTGCACTTAAAACCTTTAGTGATTTTCGGCCAGTCGCCACTCTGCGAATCGCTTCACCACCATCACTGTTACTTTGCCCTGCAGAGAACTGTAGCGAGGTTTGCCCGCCGGTCATCAACAAATAAACGTCAGCCAGAATCTCCGCATCAAGCAAGGCCCCGTGCAACGTCCGGTGTGAATTATCGATGCCATACCGTTCACATAACACGTCAAGATTGTTCCGCTTTCCGGGGAAAATCCGCTTGGCCATTGCCAGTGTATCGGTCACCTTGCAATACTGTTCCGTTTTGCCAATGCTGGCATCCAGCTTCGCAAACTCATAATCCATAAAGCCGACGTCAAACGGTGCATTGTGAGCGACCAACTCGGCCCCGCGGATAAATTCAAGAAAAGATGCATGGACATCTTTGTACATCGGTTTGTCGACAAGAAATTCATCGGTAATCCCGTGAACTTCAATCGCTTCTGACTGGATTTGACGATCCGGCTTGAGATAGACATGAAAATGTCTGCCGGTCAGTTTGCGGTTGATAATTTCAACCGCACCGATTTCGATGATCCGATGCCCCTCATAGTGCGGGCCACCATCTAAGTTCATACCCGTGGTTTCCGTATCCAGAACCACAATACGATGTATTTCAGAATTGTTGCTAGTATTCATTGGGATAACTGTGTCAGACTATGTTGATTCAATCACTGTGGCTTATAGTATCAAATCATGGCGAAACAGGTGGAAATTTTCACAGATGGTTCTTGTCTCGGCAATCCGGGACCAGGTGGGTATGGCATTGTTCTGCGTTATAAAAGCACTGAAAAAAATCTTTCGCAAGGCTTTCGGTTAACCACAAACAACCGCATGGAAATGATGGCAGCCGTAGTCGCACTCAAAAGCCTGAAAGAGTCCTGTCACGTGATTCTCACAACGGACAGCCAGTACGTCCGACAGGGCATCACGCAATGGATTCATAACTGGAAGAAAAAAGGCTGGAAAACCGCCGATAAAAAGCCGGTTAAAAACGCAGATTTATGGCAAGCACTGGATAAAGAAACCCAGCGCCATCAAGTTGAATGGCACTGGGTCAAAGGCCATGCCGGCCACAGGGAAAATGAAATTTGCGATGAGCTGGCTCGCACCGCGGCGGAATCCCCTACCGCTGATGATGAAGGCTATCAACCCTAGCCGATTACTCAGAATGGATCCGATAGTTGATCCGAACCGGACTCAGTGTCCGTTTTAAACGCCAGTGCGGCTTAATCGGCTTAAGCGGATAGGTTCTTTTCCGGGCAACGATAAAGTACAGACTGCCGAACGTCCGCCAGCAATCACTGATGTTATTTTCCAGCCAGGTCCAGAGCGGACGATAATTCTGGATCGGAAATAACGCATACCGTTCACACTCAATCACCTGATAGTTCAACACACCCAGCCAATCACTGATACGGCTGGGTGTGAACATCCGCCCACTCCACGGCAAATATTTCTTGCGCCACGGTAAAATACTTGCGCATCCGGTCAGGCTCATCGGATTAAATCCGGTCACAATCAAATACCCATCATCAACCATTACCCGATCCACTTCTCTGAGCATTCGGTGCGGATCGTTACAATAGTCGAGCTGATGCGCCAAAATGACCACATCAATACTTTTTTCCAGAAAAGGTAAGTCATATCCATCTGCAATCAGTGTATGCAATGGGTTTTCTATATCTAAATGGACTTGATGTTGAATATTTGAAAGACTACTGGCAAGCTCACAACTTAAGCCACCCAATTTCAGCATATGATAACCAAATAATTTCGGCCACCACTCATCTAACCGGGTTTGTATCGACTCACTGACCCATTGACCATTTTTCAGCTGGTTCCAAGAGTGCGGCTTATCGATTTTTTTTTCACTGCGTGCCGGTTCCATGACTGCCCCGCTACATAATAAGCTCAATAAAAGAAGGTGAATGGAGATAACTCATGTTAAACATCAAAAGCATACCTGCATTTCGCGATAATTACATCTGGCTCATCCAAAATCGGGATCAACACTGCGTCGTTGTCGATCCCGGCGATGCAGGCGTAGTCATCGACTACCTGACATCCAATCATCTGACTTTAGATGCCATCCTTATCACCCATCATCATCCCGATCATACTGGTGGCATCAGTGAACTGGTTCGCCACTTTCCCCATATTCATGTTGTCGGTCCGGCGGATGAAGCCATACCGGGTATCACTCATGCTGTCTCCGGTGGTGACCAAATTGAAGTGTTTGACCATATTTTCCATATTCTCGATTTAAAAGGTCACACTCTGGGACATATAGGCTATCTGGGTGAATCCGAAGTTTTCTGTGGGGACACTTTATTTTCTGCCGGATGCGGCCGCCTATTTGAAGGAACAGCGGCAGATATGTGGCAGTCCTTACAGAAATTAAGAGCCTTACCGGAAGAAACTAAGGTTTACTGCGCCCATGAATATACAGCCAGTAATATTGCTTTTGCGTTAGCCGTCGAGCCATCAAACACAGCGCTACAGGCTTATCGCGATACCGTCAATCGCCTGCGCGCCCATAATCAACCCACAGTACCGACGACCATCGGACTGGAGAAACAGATTAATCCTTTTTTACGTCCGGATCAGGCTGAAATGATTAAATCCGTCTCAGATAAGACCTCAGACCTTGATCCCCTTTCTGTTTTTACGGTATTACGTGAATGGAAAAATGAATTTTAACACTTCCTCTCTTGTCATCATTATCCTGAGACAAGTATCATCACGGGCTGTGTAAAAAAGGCTGTAATTAATTTATGAGAATACATATCAGTTGGGTGCTAATGTTGTTAGTCACCGGATGTCAAACCACCCAACCGTTTGAACAGGCGAATGCTCCCGAACCGATGCAGACACAGTCTCAGGAGCATTCGGAAAACGCAGCCGCAGAGCCGTCTGCAACGTTCCAGACGGCGGTTGAAAAACAAAAGAAAATCCTCACCCCACAGGAGCAAGCCGACCTGTGGCAACGGATTATTATGCAATTTCGTCTGCCGGTGCCGGATAAAGCATCGGTCAACCGTTATCGGGCTTGGTATCTCAAACACCCCAGACATTTAGCCACAGTCGCCCAAAGAGCCACACCTTTTCTCTATCTGATCGCCGAAAAGATTGAACAACGTCACCTCCCGCTGGAACTCGCCCTACTCCCTGTTGTTGAAAGCTCTTTCGATGCCTTTGCCTACTCTTATGGCCGGGCTGCCGGCTTATGGCAGTTTGTACCTTCAACCGGGAAAATATACGGTCTAAAACAAAATTTTTGGTATGACGGGCGCAGAGATGTTGATGCAGCAACCGATGCGGCATTAGAGTATCTTGCCTATCTGAACAAGAAATTTGATGGTAATTGGTACCATGCGATAGCCGCCTACAATAGTGGCAGTGGCCGGGTCTCATCAGCCATTCGGAAAAATAAAAGAAAAGGACTGCCCACCGACTTTTTCTCATTAGATTTACCCAAAGAGACCAGTAGTTATGTCCCCAAACTGCTGGCTCTGGTCGATGTGATTGCTCATCATCAGCAATATGGCATTGAACTTCCGCCGATTACGAACCAACCGGTATTGGCTCGCGTCGATCCCCAAAAACAACTCGATCTGGCCGTTGCCGCAAAGTATGCCGGTATTAGTGTCAAAGAGCTTCAGAGCTATAATCCAGCATTCAACCAATGGGCAACATCACCGAATGGACCGTATCGGTTGCTGATTCCTGTCGATAAAGTCAGTACGTTTGAGCAGTCAATTAAGGCCGATGACGGACGCGGGATGAAACTGATCCGCTATCAGGTTCAGTCCGGTGATGCGTTAAGTACCATTGCTCAAAAATACAATACCACGACCAAAGTCATCCAAACGGTCAATCATCTCGATGGCATGCTGATTCGGGCCGGGCAGTATCTGATGATCCCGACTTCAGTCAAAGATGAAAAAGCTTATGCGCTCAGTATGAGTAACCGCCTAGCGAAGATTCAGTCCAGAGTCAGAGGACAATATAAGATGACTCACCGGGTTCGTTCAGGAGAGAGTTTATGGACGATTGCCAAGCACTACCATGTCTCTCATCGCTCTTTGGCAAAGTGGAATGGAATGAGCCCGAAAGATCCGCTCAAGGTCGGCAAATCACTGGTTATCTGGAAAAAAGCCAGTGATGGTGCGATCATCCGAACCTTATTTTACAAGGTGCGCAGTGGCGATACGCTCAGCGGTATTGCTAATAAATTCAGAATCAGAACCTCCGATATCATCAAGTGGAATAGCCTGATGGAAGAGCAATATCTCCAGCCGGGTCAGCAGTTGAAATTATATGTGGATGTTACCAAAGTCAGTGTTTAAGATCTGATTGACCTGGCCAAGCGCTTTACCGCAACAAACGTTATCCGGTAAAGCGCTTTTCGTTGAGTAAGCCATCTGATCAAGAAAAACAGACTACTTCAATAAAGAGAAAGAGACCTGAATCGGATTATGATCTGAGGCAGTGGTTTGAACAACACTGGCCTGATTCAGACGTAATCCTCGGTAAAAGACATGATCCAGCGGATGAGAAAGAAACTGTTTACGCTGGTCATGAGTGAAGTGCACTTCCTGCATCGATAGCGATGCCATCATCTGATGAACCAACTGAATCCTCGCATCACTCCAGCTATTAAAATCACCGGCAAACAAGATCGGTCCCTGATGAGACGTTAACGTGCTCGTCAACTGTTGCAGTTGTTTCTGAAATGCTTCGATACCAAGAGAGAAATTAATCGCATGAACATTCACCACGGCCAGTGTCTGCGTCTCAGACTGGCTTAACGGATAATAAGCAACCAAAGCCGATTTCGGCAGACGAATCAACGGCTCATCAGCGGTATAAGCACACGCGGAGACGGGAAGCGAACCGGCAATATTCATCACACCGGCAGATGTATTGAAAACCGAGAAAGCATGGACTTGTAACGCTGACAGGTTCTGTTGCACCAGCCATTGGGAAAATGGCGGACTAAAACTTGATTCCTGAAGCAGGAGCAACTGCTTGTGCTGACTATACTCGGTCAAGGCCGGCTCCCAGTCAGCGCGGTTTTCTTTATAGATATTCCACACCAAAACATTCAAAACGCCTTGGGCATCAATCGCTGTAGGGGAATGACCATTTTGATAACATTGCTCACCCAGTGACGGTACGGATGACGCTGAGGGTACCAATCTCATCAACTGGGGTGAATCCGGGACTTGAAAAACCAGCGTCGCGCCAAATCCAGAGAGGAATAACAAAACAACAAGGATAATCCCCAATCTTTTTTTCATGGTGTGTTTTCCGGAAAGTAATCAAAGAATAAAATGGCAGGAATACATCAATGGTTGATGACAAAGAAGGAGCCACCGGCTCCTTCTGTTACATGAAGAATTAGATAGCGTCTTCGTCTTCTTCACCGGTGCGAATCCGAATCACTCGCTCAACATCGGTAATAAATATTTTGCCATCGCCAATTTTTCCTGTTTGTGCCGTTTCAATAATGGCATCAACACACTTATCAACGACATCACTGGATACAACAATTTCCAGTTTCACTTTCGGCAAAAAATCCACCATATATTCAGCGCCGCGATATAACTCAGTGTGACCTTTCTGACGACCAAATCCTTTAACCTCTGACACCGTCATCCCGGTAATTCCGACATCGGCAAGCGCTTCCCGAACATCATCGAGTTTAAACGGTTTAATAATAGCTTCTATTTTTTTCATGTTCATCCTTTAAACTTTATGGGTTGCTGGCATTATCGATTACCAGAAGAAAACATTCAACAATCCTTCAATTGATAAGCAATCATCACGCCAATATGAAATCAATAGATGAATACCATATTGTCAGGATGATTCACGACCAACACCTGAGAGTCGATTCGTCCGGCTCTATCTTCACCGAGCACCACCGAAGCATGGCGTCATCCCTTCAAACAGCTTGATCCTAGCCATAATACGTGGTTCTCACGCCGACATCCAGGTCATGATATCTATATAGTCGTGCCCCAAATCAGCTCATAGTCTGAACCAGAAAAGTGCTCGTCAACAAACAAACCTGCCACGGCTATCACCTGTTGTCCGCTAATCAGAATCGGCATTCTCCGCCGTTGCCAACTCGGAATCCGATATTCTTGAAACAACTTTTTCAATTTGTGATGCCCTTTACGTCCGACAGGAGAAGCCACCAGCCCTTCCGGGTTAAAGATCACCTGAAGCGGGACCGACAGGCAGCATTGATTCAAACCAAACACCGCTTGTTTCTCTGTCGAGCGATCAGTCAATACAACCCGCTCCGTTAATGTTAGTGTCCCCAAGCCATCAGGAAGTTCAACCGGATGATTAATATTTATCGGGCACCGCCAGTCACTGATATCCACATAAACAGGAACATAGTGGAGCGCGTCACCAAAGCGACGGACTTCGGCATGACCGATTCGACATCGCGGATTCGCGTCGGCTTTGGCCTGTAAAACCTGATGACTGATATTGTCAAGCTGAGCCCGGCTCGGCATCTGATGTCCGAACTGATGGAACCACATTCTTAATATCTGTGCCCGGGCTGCGTCACTACACTCTAATAAGCAACGGATCGACAAACTTTGATCCGGCTGCAGTGCGGCCTGATAACGCGCCTGCAGTAGCTCATCCAGTAACGCTTCCTGACTGGCGCATAATTCAGCACTCCGTTGTACCGCTTGCGGAAAGTGGGGCCAGCGTGCCAGCAGTACAGGCATGATCTCATGACGAATAAAATTTCGGTCAAAGCGGGTATCCTGATTGCTTTCGTCATCAACCCAACCTAATTGATGGGCATGGGCATACGCCTCAATCTCCGCTCTGGAACGATGCAATAATGGACGAATTAACCATCCCTGATGAAATGACATCGATGCTGCCATTCCTGAGAGTCCTTTCGGACCGCTGCCGCGTTTCAGCGCCAGCAGAAACGTTTCCAGTTGGTCATCACGATGTTGTCCGGTCAGTAGCAGATCACCTTCGCCGACATACTGTTGTAATGCCTGATATCTTGCCTGACGGGCTGCGGCTTCCAAGCCCTTGCCTTGTGTATCAAACTGAATATATTCAACCTGAAAAGGCAAAGTTGCTTCGGCACACCATTGTCGGCACCGCTCAACCCACAGGTCAGCAGACGCACTCAGGCCATGATGAACATGAACGGCCATCGCATCACAGTGATTATCCCGGACATAACGAGCGAGAAGATGCAGTAACACTCGTGAATCAACCCCACCGCTCAAGGCCAGAACACACCGAGTGTCCGGGGATTGAATGTGAGCCGCCATAAACTGAGAAAAATCGTGATAGAGCATGAAGACCGTATTTCAGAAAATCACAGGAGAATGAGCCAGTTTACCTTGGGCTTGCGCTTGTGCAAACCTGAATCGGTTCGAACCGGATGAGAAACAATACGCAAAAGGGAGACCCGATACGGATCTCCCTTTAAATGTCAGTCAAACACAAAACAGGTACGACCAAATCTGATGGTGCATACCGTTAAATCAGACTTAACAATAACCGTAGCTCATGAGTCGCTGATAGCGGCGATCTAATAAAATATCCTGATCAAACTGACGCAGCTCCTGCAACTGTTTTTGTAACGTCGCTTTCATTTGCTGGGCCATTTGCTGATGATTGCTATGCGCGCCGCCTAAAGGTTCTTCGATGACTTCATCGATCAGCCCCAGCTCTTTTAGACGTGGCGCAGTCAGTCCCATCGCTTCTGCTGCTTGAGGTGCTTTATCTGAATCACGCCACAAAATAGAAGCACACCCTTCAGGGGAAATAACCGAATAGGTTGAATACTGCAGCATGTTGACATAATCACCGACACCAATAGCCAAAGCACCACCGGAACCGCCTTCACCAACCACATTACAAATGACTGGTACTTTCAAACTGGACATCACTTTAAGATTGGTCGCAATCGCTTCTGATTGTCCACGTTCTTCCGCACCAAGACCGGGATAAGCACCCGCCGTGTCAATAAATGTAATAATCGGCATGTTAAAACGCTCTGCCATTTCCATCAGACGCAGCGCTTTACGATAACCTTCAGGTTTTGGCATCCCAAAGTTACGTTTCACTTTTTCGCGCGTTTCCCGACCTTTCTGATGACCAATCACCATCACCGGCTGACCATCCAAACGCGCCATACCACCAACAATCGCTTTATCATCTGCATAGGCACGATCACCAGCCAGTTCATCAAAATCAGTAAAGACATGTTTGATATAGTCCAAAGTGTAAGGACGCTGAGGGTGGCGGGCTAATTGAGCGACTTGCCATGCGCCTAAATCACTAAAGATTTTTTTCTTCAGCTCGATGCTTTTATTTTCTAGCTGTTCGATCTCTTTATCGAGATCAACAGAGGTACTCCCGCCATGACGGGAAACATCTCGTAACGCTTCGATTTTCGCTTCAAGTTCTGCAATTGGTTTTTCAAATTCTAGAAAATTCAGGCTCATTTACCGATCCTTTTTGACTCAGCTTTCTTTATTTTAAGCTGAATTTAGTTAAATTCGAGTTCAACTTGGCCGGGGCCAAGCAATTGTTTCAGTTCATCCAGCAATGTATCATTCGGCGTCACGCGCCATTCTGTACCTAGGGTCAATTTCGCTCTGGCATCAACCCGCTGATAATAAATATGTATGGGTACACTGCCGGAGCGGTGAGGTTCCAGAATACGGCTGAAACGCTCAAAAAATGGTTCATCAATCTGCGTTTGAGTGATTGATAAAGACAAACTCTTGGCATATTTTTCTCGTGCTGAATCTAAATCCATCACTTCGCGGACCGTCATTTTAAGCCCACCATTGAAGTCATCAAAGCTGACCTGTCCGTTCAGGACCAGAATTTTATCTTTTTCCAGCAATTCTGCATACTGTTCCAGCGCATCAGAGAATAACATTGCTTCTAATCGACCGGAACGGTCATCCAAAGTCAGTATTCCGATACGAGAGCCTCGTTTGGTCGTCATCACCCGTGCGGCAATCACTAAGCCCGCGACTTTCAGTGACTGATCACGTCGGGTTGGCGTCATGTCCTTTAACCGACAATCCGTATAATACTTAAGCTCCTTCAGGTATGCATTCACCGGGTGCCCGGTTAAATAAAGTCCCAGCGTATCTCTTTCACCTTCCAGCCATACTTTTTCCGGCCATGGCGGTACTTGAGTATATCGTTGTTCGACCGCTTCAGGCGCATCGGTCAATACACCAAACATATCTGTCTGACCAAATGATTCAGCCTGACGGTGCTGACTGGCAGCTTTAACCGCATCGTCCAGAGAAGCCATCATGGCTGCGCGGTGTGGTCCGAGACGATCAAGCGCACCGGCATAAATCAGTTTCTCAATCACTCGCTTATTGACTCGTTTGAGATCAACGCGCGCACAAAAATCAAATAAGTCTTTAAAATGTCCGCCAGCATTACGGGCTTCGAGAATCGCGTCAATCGGGCCTTCACCAACTCCTTTGATTGCCCCGATACCGTACACGATAGCGCCCTGATCATCGACATTAAATCGATAGAGCCCTGAATTAATATCCGGCGGCAGCACCGTCAGATTCATACGGATACATTCATCGACCAGACCGACCACTTTTTCGGTGTTATCCATATCCGCAGTCATCACTGCGGCCATAAACTCAGCCGGATAATGTGTCTTCAGCCATAGCGTCTGATAGGAGACAAGTGCATAGGCTGCCGAGTGCGATTTGTTAAACCCATAACCGGCGAATTTCTCTACCAAGTCAAAGATTTTCATCGCCAGTTCGCCATCAATACCGTTATTGATCGCGCCCTGCTCAAATATCGCCCGCTGCTTCGCCATTTCTTCCGGCTTCTTTTTCCCCATTGCGCGGCGCAACATATCCGCACCACCCAAGGTATAGCCAGCCAAAACCTGAGCGATTTGCATGACCTGTTCCTGATAAAGGATGATGCCATATGTCGGTTCAAGAATTTCTTTGAGCGACTCGTGCTGCCATTTTTCATCAGGATAAGAGATCGGCTCGCGTCCATGCTTCCGGTCAATAAAGTTATCCACCATCCCTGACTGCAAAGGCCCGGGACGGAATAACGCCACCAATGCGATAATATCTTCGAAACAGTCCGGCTGAAGCCGTTTAATCAGATCTTTCATCCCTCGGGATTCGAGCTGGAATACCGCGGTAGTTTCTGAATTTTGCAGGTTGCGGAATGATTGAGAGTCAGCCAGCGGAATCGCTTCGATACGCACCGGCGGTTCGCCCCGTTTTTCCAGCCTTGGATTGATCAGGCCCAGCGCCCAGTCAATAATCGTCAGTGTCCGCAGTCCCAAAAAGTCGAACTTAACCAGTCCGGCCGTCTCAACATCGTTTTTATCGAACTGAGTCACCGGATAATGACCTTCCGGATCACAATAGATTGGTGCAAAATCGGTGATTGTCGTTGGTGAAATAACAACCCCACCGGCATGTTTACCCGCATTACGGGTACAACCTTCCAGAATCCGGCATTTATCAATCAGCTCGCGGACTTCTTCATCGGCATCATAGAGTTCTTGCAACGCTGGCTCAGCTTTAAACGCTTTTTCCAGCGTCATTCCCGGATCAGGTGGCACCAGCTTAGAAATCCGGTCAACAAAGCCAAATGGATGTCCCAAAACCCGTCCGACATCCCGAATAACGGCTTTGGCTGCCATGGTACCGAAGGTAATGATCTGAGACACCGCATCCCGACCGTACATTTCGGCCACGTGCTCGATCACCCGATCCCGTTTATCCATACAGAAATCGACATCAAAGTCGGGCATTGAGACCCGCTCTGGGTTCAGAAAACGTTCGAAAAGCAGATCGTATTCCAGAGGATCCAAGTCAGTAATTTTCAGCGCGTAAGCGACCAGAGAGCCGGCACCGGAGCCTCGACCGGGTCCCACGGGAATATCATTATCTTTGGACCACTGAATAAACTCCATCACGATCAGGAAGTAACCGGGGAACCCCATCTGGTTGATCACGTCCAGTTCAATCTGTAAACGCTCATCATACGCCGGACGCTTTTCCTGCCGCTCCTGTGGATCAGGGAAGAGAAATTCAAGCCGCGCTTCCAGACCTTCTTGTGACTTTTTCACTAAAAAGTCATCGATATTCATGCCTTCTGTCGGGAAATTCGGCAGGAAATACTCCCCTAACCGCACGGTCACATTACAACGCTTTGCGATTTCGACACTGTTTGTCAGCGCCTCAGGAATATCTTTGAACAGCTCGCACATTTCATCTTCACTGCGAAGATATTGCTGTTCACTGTAGTGTTTGGGTCTGCGCGGATCATCCATGGTATAGCCATCATGAATCGCGACCCGAATTTCATGCGCTTCAAACAGTTCCCGGCTTAAAAAGACCACTTCGTTGGTTGCGACGACAGGGAGATCATGCTGCTCTGCCAACTCGATGGCAAAATGCAGATACGTTTCTTCATCAAGACGGCCGGTCCGGATCAACTCAAGATAAAAGCGATCTGGGAAATGAGCCTGATAAAAGTCGACACACTGCTCGACAAGCTTCTGGTTGCCTTTCAGTAATGCCTGACCGATATCGCCATTTTTACCGCCGGACAGAACAATTAAGCCAGCCGAATGTTCAGCTAACCATTCCTGGTCAATGACGGGTTGATGCTGGACGTGTCCGCGCAGATAGGCTTGTGAGATAAGCCAAGTCAGATTCTTATAGCCGGTATTATCGGCAGCAAGCAATGTCAAACGGGTCAGATCATCGCCGAAGGCTTGCGACTGCACTGAAAAATCAGCGCCAATGATCGGCTTCACGCCGCAGTTGTGGGCGGTACTATAAAATTTTACCAGCCCACACAGGTTGGTAAAATCGGTTAACGCCATCGCCGGCATTCCCATCTCTGCAACCTTCTTGACTAAAGGTGGCACTTTTGACAGCCCATCAATCATAGAAAAATCACTATGAACTCTGAGATGGATAAATTTAGGGTCTGACATGTTGATGAATATCCTGTTCAGAAACGGTACAACACAGCCGTTTCCATCTGTAAAAACGCGATAACCCGATATTGTACGTGATTATCGGTTTAAGTCCAAAATACGCCGTACAGGCTTGAAACTTCTGCGATGTGCATCAATGACACCGTAATGTTCAATCGCTTCCAGATGTGCTTTAGTCGGGTAACCTTTGTGCTGTGCAAATCCATAATGCGGATGTTGCTGATCCAATAACAGCATTTCCTGATCCCGGGTCACCTTCGCGACAATCGATGCGGCACTAATTTCTGTCACTCGCAAATCACCTTTCACAACCGCAATCGCAGGAACTTCCAGTGACGGTACTCGATTACCATCCACCAGAACAAAGTCTGCTGCAACAGACAGCGCATCAACGGCCCGCTGCATCGCAACCATCGTTGCCTGTAAAATATTCAGATGATCAATTTCTGCTGGCGAACAACGACCGACGGCCCATGCAATAGCCTTGTCCTGAATTTCAGAAAACAATGCCAGTCGTTTCTTTTCCGACAATTTTTTTGAGTCCGTTAATCCTACAATGGGCCGATTCGGGTCCAAAATCACCGCAGCAGTGACCACATCACCAACCAGAGGCCCACGGCCAACCTCATCAACGCCCGCGAAGCGCTGGTAACCCTTCGGGTATTCAAAAGGAGGGAATTCAGTATTTGCCATTGACTATCGCTCTATCAGGTTTAATACCGCATTTGCGGCCTGTTTGTCTGCATTTTTGCGAATTAACTGGTGAATTTCTGTGAACTTGCTTTGCATCAGATGATTATCTCCATCGAATAAAGCGCAAACTTCACGGTACAGGTTTTCTACCGTGCATTGATCCAACAGTAATTCTTTAACAATCTCTTCATCGGCAAGGATATTCGGTAGCGATACATATTTTGTTTTAACCAATCGCTTGGCTAAGAAATTGGTCACAGCATTAAAACGATAGCCAACGACCATGGGGCGGTTTACCAGCATACACTCTAATGCCACGGTCCCGGAAGCCAGCAGAACGGCATCCGCAGCCGTAATGACGGTTCTTGCTGTCCCATCAATCAGCTTAAAATCTAATTCAGGGGCAAATTCCTGCCACGCGGCTTCAAACTGCGCGCGACGCTTATCATTCACCAAGGCAATGACAAAACCTAAATCTGGATAACGCTGATGAAGTTTCTGGCAGGTCTCAATAAAAGGACGGCATAACATTTTCAGTTCGCTGCCTCGACTGCCGGGAAGCACGGCCAACCATTGTCTGTCAGTCTCCAGCCCCAAAGTTTTCCGGGCCTCATGCTTATCCGAAACCAGAGGAATCGCATCGGCTAAGGTATGCCCGATAAATTCACAAGGCACGTTAAACCGATCATAAAAAGCCTTCTCAAACGGAAGAAATGCTAATACCAGATTGGTAGCCTGAGCAATCTTATAAATGCGTTTTTGTCGCCATGCCCAGACAGATGGACTGACATAATGCACGGTGGTGATCCCGGCATCTTTCAAATTACGCTCTAAGCGCAAATTGAAATCCGGTGCATCAATACCAATAAACACGTCAAGTTCCGCGGCTTTGAAGTAATCTACGAGTTGAGCTTTAATCTTGAACAGGCGCGGCAGTCGTCCCAGAACCTCGGCTAATCCCATGACTGCCAGTTCTTCCATATCAAATAAAGACTCACAGCCTAACGCCTTCATTTTCGGACCACCGATCCCGACAAAATGAGCATCAGGGTATTGTTCCCGAATGGCTTTGATCAAGCCTTCACCCAGCGTATCGCCAGACAACTCTCCAGCAACGATGCCAATTTTGAGCGGCTTACTTTTATTCAACATGATCGATTTTGAATACCTGATAGAAACTGTATGGGTGAAAACAAAAAAGATCGCTCAATTCAAAGCGATCTTTTTGATTACTGTATGTCGTTCAACGGATAATACCGCGTTCAGAGTGCACCAGAAAATCCAGAAAAACCTGAACGGCAGCGCTTGACTCTGCTTCTTTTGCAATTTCCGCCTTTGCTTCGTCCAGTTTCAGACCACTGCGATATAACAGCTTATAAGCACGACGAATCGCATGGATATCAGCCTTTTCAAATCCGCGTCGCTTGAGGCCTTCAATATTAATACCGAAGGGAGAACAATGGTTTCCCTGTGCCGTCACATAAGGTGGCACATCTTGTACAACAATTGAACCACCGCCTAACATCACATGTTCACCAATGTGGCAAAACTGGTGGATGGCACACATCCCGCCAACAATCGCGTAGTTTCCTACGGTAACATGCCCGGCAAGCGTCGCATTATTAGCAAAAATACATCGGTCACCGACAATACAATCATGGGCAACGTGTGCATTAATCATAAACAGATTATCGCTTCCAACCCGTGTAATACCCTGATCCTGCACGGTCCCCCGATGCATGGTGACACTTTCACGAATCGTGTTGCGATCACCAATGACCAGTTGCGTCTCTTCGCCTTTATATTTCAAATCCTGACAAGCTTCACCAATCGAAGCAAACTGAAAAATACGGTTATCTTGGCCAATTTTCGTTGCGCCTTTCACGACAACATGGGACAGTAACTCAGTTCCGTCACCGATTTCCACACTGCCTTCAACATAACAAAACGGACCAATTTTTACATTCGCACCGATCAGAGCACCGTCTTCAACGACTGCTGTAGGGTGGATCTGAGCTGTTTCATGAATCATACTAAAACTCTCTACGAGCGCATTTTAGTTCCGCAGAACAAACGACTTCACCATCAACTTTTGCCACACCGGTGAATAGTGCAATGCCCCGACGATCTTTCAGGAATTCCACTTCGATGACTAACTGATCTCCCGGAGAGACAGGTTTGCGAAACTTCGCATTATCAATACTAGCAAAATAATACAGCTCATTCTCTTTTGGCGCGCCAAAAGTTTTAAATGCAAGCAGACCTGTTGCCTGAGCCATCGCTTCAAGAATCATGACTCCCGGAAACACCGGTAACTGAGGAAAATGTCCAGTGAACTGAGGCTCATTGAATGAAACATTTTTCAAGCCAACTAAATACTTCCCTTCCTCATAATCCGTTACGCGATCAATCAGCAAAAATGGGTAACGATGTGGAAGGAGTTTCTGAATCTCAGTGATATCCATCGTCTTATTTTCAGTAGTCAAAGTCATATTCCTATATAAATCAATAAAAACCAATATGGGTATTCCCAACAAAAAAGGCTCACACGATGCGAGCCTTTCTCTATACCCTTCCCCGTTTAATCAAATTCGGCTCAGGATACATCGCAGAATTAAGATTCCACTTGCTGCTCTAACTGTTGTTCAACGGCTTTCAGCCGTTTATGCATATCGTCAATCCGCAGCACTCGTGCAGCCGTCTTGCGCCACTCTTTATTCGGCTGGAGAGGAATTCCTGAAGAATAAACCCCTTTTTCAGAAAGACTGCGCATCACCATCGCCATGCCGGTAATCGTAACCCCATCAGCAATTTCAATGTGCCCATTGATGACCGAAGCGCCACCAATAATACAATATTTTCCGATCGTTGTACTTCCGGCAATAATCGTACCACCAGCCATTGCGGTACCATATCCGATGTGCACGTTATGTGCGATTTGCATCTGGTTATCGAGGATAACATTATCCTCAATCACCGTATCATCGAGCGTCCCCCGGTCAATGGTCGTTGATGCACCGATCTCAACACGGTTGCCAATTCTGACGGTTCCCAACTGAGGAATTTTAATCCATTCCCCTTTCTCATTGGCATAGCCAAAACCATCAGAACCGATGACGGCCCCTGATTGAATTAAACAATCAGAGCCAATAATAACCCGATGGTAAATACTGACATTGGCCCACAAGCGGGTATGACTGCCAATCTCTGCCTGTTGCCCAATAAAGCAACCCGCGCCAATGATAACATTATCACCTAAAACGACTCCGGATTCGATGACAGAATTTGCACCAATCGAGACATTGGTTCCCAGAACGACATCATCAGCAATCACAGCCGATGCCGCAATTCCGGATGCTGGTGCCGGAGTTGTATCCAGAGCTTGAGCTACTTTTGCAAAAGCAACATACGGGTCATTGACAACCAATACATTCTTCGGACAAAGAGACTGATGCGAATCCTTGACCATAATCACCGATGCCTGACAACTGCCTAAATGCTTCGCATATTTAGGATTGGATAAGAAAGTGATATCACCTTCTTTTGCCGTATTCATCGGTGCGACAGCACTTACCGTAACGGTCGGGTCGCCAATTATTTCACCATCGGTGATATCTGCCAGCTCGGCTAATGTCAGTTTTACCATCATATAATTATTTCAACGCTTTAATAACCTTGTCTGATAGGTCATATTCTGGTTTGCCATATTGCATAACCTGTGTATCAATGACCATATCAAAACCTTCTTTCTGAGCAATTTTCTCTACCGCATCATGGATAACTTTCAGCAGTTTACCTTTTTCTTCCGCTTCTCTTTTCGAAGAAGCTTGTTCTAGTGCCTGAGACTTAATTTTGAACTTACTATCAAGCTGTCCAATTTCGATACGAAGTTTCTCAACGTCACTTTCACTCATTAATGAGCTGTCTCTTTTCAGTTTTTCAACTTTCTCTTTTGCTTCGGCCCGAATGCTTTGTAGCTCAGCGGCTTTATCCTGAAATTCTTGCTTCATTTTCTGCAGAACAACCTCTCTTTGAGGAAGTTGTTGGAACACTCTTGCAGTATTGATGTAGCCAATCTTCTGCGCAGCTTCCGCTGCTAAACTAACACATGACAGACTCAAAACAGCTAAACCAACACTGATTGCTTTGATATGATTCCTCACAATTAATATCCTCATTTTAGAAAGTTTTACCTATCGTGAAGGAGAAGAATTCCTCATCATCTCCTTCATATTTCTTAATCGGCTTAGCAATTGCAAACACAAGTGGTCCCATTGGAGACATCCACTGCAATGCAGCCCCATACGACGATCGGTACTTCGTCGGATCAGAATAATCGTAATAGTACGCATTACCATAATCTGAACCCCGATCATGATAATTAAATTCAGTATCCCAGACACTTGCCATATCATAGAAAACACTAGTCCGGACCTGATGCTGAGCCTCTTCTGATATAAACGGAGTCGGCACGATCAACTCAACACTGGCTTGCATCATTGCATTACCACCAGCCGATTTATTGGTCGCGGTTAATGTACCATTGTTACTATCTGCGAAGCTTTTGAATACGGCTCTGGGACCTACCGAATTAGAGCTGAATCCTCGTAAAGTCGAGAATCCACCTGCATAGAAGTTCTCATAGAATGGGTAAAGGTTATCATTATCACCATTTTTCCCATAGCCATTTCCATAGCCCAGCCGTCCTCGGAGTAGCAAGGTAAATTCATGCTGCTTCGTCAATGGCACATATTGTCTGACATTATATTGCGCCTTGAAATACTGAGTATCAGAACCCGGAACCGTGATTTTATAAGAAGCACGTTGATAATTACCTTCCGTCGGGAAATACCCTTTATTGAGATTATTACGTGTCCAAGTAAAATCCAGATCAAAATCGTCAGTTGTAAAATTAGCAGTTGAACCTGAATTGGCATCGATGCCCTGAGACATCAAGAACTTTTCAATTTGCAAATAAGGGGACAGATTGCCAATCATGTTATGTGTATACCCGATGCCAAACGCAAAGCGGTTGAGCTCATCGTAAGGGAATCCCCACGTCAGATTGGTTCCGTAACTTTTGTTGGTATAGTCAACAATCCCGGCTTCGGACGCCTCAAATTCATTATAGAAGATCTTTCCGCCTAAGCTTACACCATCTAAATTCCAATACGGATCGTTATAGCTCAAAGTGACATTTTTCTGATAATCATTAATGGTCGTCGTAATACCAACACTGTTTCCGGTTCCCAAGAAGTTTTCTTGTTGTAATCCGACCTGAAAACTCATGCCTGATTCGGTACCATAACCAATACCGAAATTGACACTACCTGAATTGGCTTCTTTGACGTTATAGACGAGATCGACCTGATCATCACTGCCCGGCACCCGAACAGTCTGTACATCAACCGTTTCAAAAAATCCCAGACGATTCAAACGTGTTTTTCCGGCATCAATCGATTTAGAATTCAGCCAGCTACCTTCCATCTGGCGCATTTCACGACGCAGCACTTCGTCTTTAGTCACCGTATTACCGACAAAACGAATATCTCGGACGTAAATTCGCTTCCCGGGAGAAACCTGAACGACAAGAGAAACTTCTTGCGTGTCGTCATCAAACTCAGGGATGGTTCGAACGGTCGGATAAGCATAGCCAGACTCACCAAGAATCTTCTTGATGCTACTTTCCATTGCCGTCACAGAAGACCCTTTATAGATATCCCCTTTGGCAAAAGGAACCAGCGTCTCGAACTCTTTTTCTTTGCCGATTAAATCGCCTCTGAAAGACACTTTTTTAACCGTATATGGCCGCCCCTCATTTAAGTTGAGGGTAATATAAACCCCCTTCTTATCAGGAGAGATTGAAACTTGCGTCGAATCAACCTGAAACTTCAGGTACCCACGATCAAGATAGAATGACTTGAGTTTCTCCAAATCACCCGCAAGAATCTGCTTTTGGTACTTATCTGAAGATAAGAAGTTCCACCATGAAACATCGGCATTCAGATCAAAGCGAGCCAGTAACTCTTTATCACTGAATACATGGTTGCCAATGAAATTGATCTGTTGAATCTTGGCAGAAACACCTTCGGTAAACACAAATTTGAGATCAGCCCGATTACGCGGTAACGGCGTAACAACCGCTTTCACTGTTGCGTTGTATTTCCCGACACTGTAGTAGAAATCTTCCAGACCTTTTTCAATGTTACTCAGCGCGGTACGATCAAGTGCTTCGCCAACCCGAACACCTGAAGCTTTCAGATTTTCAGTTAGCTGCTCATCTTTAATCGCTTTATTACCGGAAAAAGAGACACTGGAAATCGTTGGTCGCTCTTTTACTTTAACGACCAGCGTTCCCTTATCCCGAAATACCTGAATATTTTCAAAATTACCGGATGAATAGAGTGCCTTGATTAAATCGGCAATGTCCTGAGATCCAATCGTGTCTCCAACACGAATCGGCATTTTCAATAATGCAGCCCCAAGCGTGACACGTTGCAATCCATCAACTTGAATGTCCTGAACAACAAACCGCTCGGCACCATAAACAGACATACTGCTGACAAGCGCTGTTGTCAGGATAAGCTTTTTTATCGCCATCGTTATTCTAATTATTCCTTTGTACAACCATGCCCAATCAATGCAGATTCATCACAGGCGTGTAAAGTCATTAAACATGGCAATTGCCATGAGTGAAAAAATAATTGCGCCACCGATTCGGTACCCAATCTCTTGAACCTTTTCCGGTACAGGATGTCTGGTAATTGCTTCAATTGCAAAAAACATCAGATGTCCCCCATCCAACATCGGAAGCGGCACTAAATTGATGATTCCCAGATTAATGCTAATTAATGCCAAAAAACCCAAGAAGTAAACCAATCCATATTCTGCTGTCGTTCCGGCACCTTTCGCGATTGAAATCGGCCCGCTTAGATTATTCAGTCCGACATCACCAACCAACAGCTTTTTCAGCATGCTGAGAGTCAGATGAATCACCTGTCCCGTTTTCTCAACTGCTTTAGGAAGTGCCTCAAAAACACCGTATTGTAAATTATATCGATAGTTCGCCGGCCACTTATCCACTGTTGGGGAGATCCCCGCAAAACCGATAGTTCGCCCATCAGATAATGTTTTCTCATTCGGCGTCAACGTGATATCAAGATGCTGTCCATCTCTTAATACCGACAGTGACAGTGCCTCATTCGGGCTATCTTGTACCGATTGAACTAGCTGCTGCCATGAAGACACAGCTTTACCGTTGATAGCAACAATTTTATCACCTTTTGCTAATCCGGCGACAGCACCGGCACCATTGTCAATCACCTGTTCCAAAACGGTTGAGACCTTCGGTGAATATGGCTTAAAACCAAGAGCCTTCATTGGAGACTCTTTTTCAGGGTCAAAGTTCCATGATGACAGGTCAAGATGCAAAATTTCCTGATGTCCGATCGCATCAGGTTCACGGACTGTCAGTGTCATTTGCGATTCACCGATATGGGAGATAAGTTCCATATTAACTGACTCCCAATCCCCGGTTTCAACACCGGACACCGACTGAATTTCCATACCAGAACGTAATCCGGCATCCGCAACAATCGAAGTCGGTGCAACTTCGCCAACAACAGGCTTTACTGCAGGAATCCCGATACAATACACTGCCCAGTAAGCGAAAATTGCAAACAAAAAGTTAAAAACCGGCCCCGCTGCAACAATTGCCGTCCGTCGCCATAAACTTTTCTGATCAAAAGCCAAATGCCGCAAATGTTCAGGGACCTCAGCGACTCGGCTATCAAGCATCTTCACATATCCCCCCAACGGGATGACTGAAATGCTATATTCGGTTCCATCCTTGGCGATACGACGCCAAATAGAGCGCCCAAACCCAATTGAAAACTTCTCGACCTTAACGCCACAACGACGCGCAACCCAGAAGTGGCCGAATTCATGGACGGCAACCAGAATACCCAGTGCCAGAATGAATGAAATGAGGTTCCACAGAATACTGTTCATAACGAATACTCTTTGACTAATTGCTGTGCCGATTGTCGCGCTATCTTATCGAGCTCGAGCAGAGATTCCAAATCCATCACTGAAGAGGCGCGTGCTGTTGCACACATCTTTGATAAAACACGTTCATTAATGACGGCAATATCTGTAAAACGAATGCCACGATTTAAAAATGCTGCAACGGCAATTTCATTTGCGGCATTTAGCGACGTCGTCGCGTGTTGCCCTTCATAACAAGCATCAATCGCCAGTTGTAAACAAGGATAACGCGCCATATCAGCCTGCATAAATGTCAGCTCACTCAACTGCGAAAAATCCAGGGGCGCAACCCCTGATGAAAGACGCTGTTCAGGATACCCCATGACATGAGCAATCGGCGTTGCCATATCAGGCTCACCTAACTGCGCAATCACACTACCATCCCGGTATTGCACCATCGAATGAATGACGGACTGAGGATGAATCAGAACCTTAAGCTGATCGCGTGACGTATTAAACAACCACTTCGCTTCAATGTACTCAAGTCCTTTATTCATCATGGTAGCTGAATCAACAGAAATCTTAGGACCCATCGACCAATTTGGATGAGCGATAGCCTGCTCTGGCGTGACATCGGCAAGTGTATGAATCGGACTATAGCGAAATGGTCCGCCGGAACCGGTTAATAAGAGATGTGAGATACCATTTTCAGCCAGATTACACCGGCCTAAAACTTGCTGACAATTTGAAGGAAGTGACTGAAAGATTGCATTATGCTCACTGTCAACTGGAAGTAACTGAGCACCATATTCTTCGACGGCATTAATAAATAACTGCCCGGACATCACTAAGGCTTCTTTATTTGCCAATAACACCCGTTTCCCAGCTTGAATCGCAGCCATAGTGGGTAATAATCCGGCAGCCCCCACAATCGCAGACATCACGGTGTCGACCTCGTCAAGAGCCGCCACGTCACACATGGCTTGTATACCGGATAAGACCTCTGTTTTAGCTGCATCTGACTGTAAACGCAGCCTCAGTTGATGAGCCGCCGATTCTGATGCCATCACAGCATATTGGGGTTGCCAGCGACAACACAGTTGATACATTTTCTCAATATCACTGCCGGCAACCAAAGCAACAACTGAAAATCGTTCGGGATTTTCTTCCATGACCCGAAGTGTACTGGCACCAATAGATCCTGTAGCACCTAAAATGGTTAATTTACGCATAAAAGAAATCGTATCACTCTTTGGGGACATTATTACAAAACCCGAACCGCACCAGCGACTGACTATATCTGAAAATACAGGAAGGCAAAGACAGGAAATGCGGCTGTCAAGCTATCAATGCGATCTAAGATACCACCATGTCCGGGAATAATATGACTACTGTCTTTGATTCCTGCGACACGCTTAAACATGCTCTCGACTAAATCACCAAGTACAGAGAAAATAACGGTCACTAGAATCGTCACTAACATCATGCTGGTACTTGAAAAGTGCAATTCAAACCATTCCACCAACCCAAAAGCAACAAGGCATGCAGCCACAACCCCACCGATTAAACCTTCGATGGTTTTATTCGGGCTGACTTCTGGCGCCATCTTATGCTTGCCAAAAAAACGCCCCGAAAAATAAGCAGCACTATCGGCGACCCAAACAATCAGACAGACAAAAAGGACCAACTTTGCACCGTGGTAAGGATCAGCAGATAATCCTTCTGTTCTCAGCAGTAAAACACTCCAGAAGAATGGAATCAGTGTGAGCAACCCAAACAGATGTTTGAGTCCTTTGGAATGTTCCCAAAGTGGCCGAGATTTAGGATAAGAAACAGCAAGATAACTTGCAACAATCCACCATAGAAAACTACTCCACAACAGGACTTGATAAGGAAGCGGGAGAGTGTGACTCATCGAGAAATTCTCGGGTAAACACCACAAACTCAAACCGCCGATAACAATAGCAGGAAGCAGCGAAATGAGACGAGCATCTAAGCTAATAAATTGTGTCCATTCCCAAAAGCCAAACAGTACTAACAGTGCTAATACAACAATAAAAATACTCAGCGGTAATTTAAAAATCCCTAATATAACGAGGGGAGCCAACACCAAGGCGGTAATTATTCTCAGCTTCAAATCCTGAACCTTTATCTATTATCCATCATTGCTTTGATTTGCTCACCGGTACATCCAAAACGTCGTTCACGATTCACAAACCAAGTAATTGCTTCAACCAAGCTTTCTTCATTAAAATCTGGCCAAAAGGTCGGTGTAAAATACAACTCAGCGTAAGCAAGCTGCCACAACATAAAATTACTGATCCGACACTCACCACTGGTTCTAATTAACAGATCAACCTGAGGCAAATCGGACATCGTCAGGTATTGAGCCAATACACTTTCGGTGATGTCAGCCGGGGTCAGTTCCCCTGCCACAACTCGTTCAGCGACCTGCCTTGCGGCTTGAGTAATGTCCCATTGCCCGCCATAGTTTGCTGCAATATTCACAACCATGCCGGAATTCTGAGCCGTCAACATTTCTGTCTGAGCAATTTTATCCTGTAAGCGAGAATTAAAGCGAGAGGTATCACCAATGACCCGTAATCGAAGATTATTTTTGTGAAGTTTCTTTGCTTCTGTAGACAAAGCGGTAACAAATAACTCCATCAGCACTCCGACTTCATCTTCAGGCCGGCGCCAATTCTCGCTACTAAAAGCAAATAAAGTGACTGCCTGAATACCTAATTGGGCTGCTGTCGTTATCGTTTTTCTTACCGCTTTAACACCATTTTTATGTCCAAAAACTCTCGGTTTTCCTCTTGCTTTGGCCCATCGTCCATTACCATCCATAATGATAGCAATATGCTGAGGAAGTGCGTCAGAAGAGAGTTGTGATTTTTGCATAAGAAACGAGTTGATTTTCAATAAAAGATTTCAAACAAAAAGGCGCTGTACTGGCTTCGCTCAGCGCCTCAATAATAATATCTGGAAAGACCAATTAAACTTCCATCAACTCTTTTTCTTTTGCAGCAAGAACTTCATCGATATTCTTCACGGCAGTATCAGTCAGTTTTTGGATGTCTTCTTGAGCTTTACGTTCTTCATCTTCTGAAATTTCTTTATCTTTCAATAAATTTTTCAGTTCTGTGTTAGCATCACGACGAATGTTACGTACCGCAACCCGTCCACCTTCTGCTTCTCCACGCACAATCTTAACCAAATCACGACGACGCTCTTCCGTCAACGGTGGTAGAGGAACACGAATCACTGTACCGGCAGACATCGGGTTTAATCCCAAGTCAGACATCATAATGGCTTTTTCGACCTTCGGTGCCAATTCTTTGTCAAAAACGGTAATTGCAAGCGTTCTTGAATCTTCTGCAATGACATTCGCAACCTGGTTCAATGGTGTCGCTGCGCCATAATATTCTACGGAAATGCCAGAAAGCAAACTGGGGTGGGCTCGTCCTGTACGGACTTTAGATAGGTTATTTTTGAGCGCTTCTACGCTCTTTTCCATTCTCTCTTGAGCGTCTTTTTTGATTTCATTAATCACATTATCACCTTAATTCTTACTCAACCTATACAGATTACAATGAAGCCTCGTTGTTAATGAGTGTCCCTTCAGCTTCCCCCATCACAATACGACGCAAAGCTCCAGGTTTATTCATATTAAAGACTCGGATTGGCATTTTATGATCTCTGGCAAGCGTAAAGGCTGCCAAGTCCATAACCCGTAGTTCCTTTTCAAGGACATCGTTATAAGTCAGCCTATCATACAGTTCTGCATCAGGGTTTGCTACCGGATCAGCACTATAAACACCATCAACTTTTGTGGCTTTGAGCACAACATCCGCTTCAATCTCAATACCACGTAAACATGCAGCAGAATCAGTTGTGAAGAAAGGATTTCCCGTCCCTGCTGAAAAGATCACCACACGTCCCTGACGAAGCTGACTGATAGCATTGGCCCAGTTATAATCATCACACACACCATTAAGCGGAATGGCAGACATCACACGAGCATTCACATAAGCCCGGTGCAATGCGTCACGCATGGCCAGTCCGTTCATGACGGTTGCCAACATCCCCATGTGGTCACCGACAACACGATTCATTCCTGCTTTGGCAAGTCCTTCACCACGAAATAGGTTTCCACCACCAATCACAACACCAACCTGAACGCCTAACTCTACCAGTTCTTTCACTTCCTGAGCCATCCGATCAAGCACGGTCGGATCAATACCAAAGCCTTGCTCACCTTGCAGAGCTTCACCACTGAGTTTTAACAAAATACGTTGATATGCAGGTTTCGGATTCGTTGTCATGGTGTTTACCTTCTCAAGAAAGTTATTCATCGATTAATGGTCATGAATAGATGCTTGCAGACAATTATAAACACATATTCATCACAATTAATGATGGTTTTATTCGTGAAAAGACCGTAGCCATAGCCACGGTCCTTTTAATCGCTTCACGAATCAGAAATTAACCTTTCTGAGCCAGTGCAACTTCTTCAGCAAAACTTAGGCTTTCTTTCTTTTCAATCCCTTCGCCGACTTCAAGACGGACAAATGCAGAAACAGAAGCACCTTTTTCTTTCAAAATTTCGCCAACAGATTTTTTAGGTTCCATCACGAAAGGCTGACCAGTCAGAGAAACTTCGCCTGTGAATTTCTTCATCCGGCCTTCAACCATTTTCTCTGCGATTTCTTTTGGCTTGCCTTCATTCATCGCGATTTCGACTTGAACTTCACGCTCTTTCGCAACAACGTCAGCAGGTACATCGTCAGGTGTTACATATTCAGGGCGAGATGCAGCAACATGCATTGCGATGTGCTTAAGTGTTTCAGCGTCGCCTTCACCGGCAACCACAACACCAATTTTCTCACCGTGACGATAAGACGCCATCGCTGAACCTTCAATGTACTGAACACGACGGATAGTGACGTTCTCACCGATTTTTGCAACTAGTGCAACGCGTGTATCTTCAAATTTAGCCTGTAGTTCTTCTACAGATGCTTTAGAAGCAAGTGCTTCAGCAGCGACTTCCTGAGCAAATGCGCCAAAGTTTTCATCTTTCGCAACAAAGTCAGTTTGGCAATTCACTTCAAGAAGAACGGCAATGCCTTCACCTTCTTTGATAATGATAGCGCCTTCAGCTGCCAGGTTACCTGCTTTTTTAGCAGCTTTAGCAGCACCACTTTTACGCATGTTTTCGATTGCAAGTTCAATATCGCCGTCTGTTTCAACAAGCGCTTTCTTACATTCCATCATACCTGCGCCAGTACGCTCGCGCAGTTCTTTTACTAGAGCAGCAGTAACAGCCATTCTCTATTCCTCGATTAATTCTGGATATGGTAAAAATTAGGGGCCATGTTGCGGCCCCCAATGTTAACTATAACCTAGTCGATATGTCACAAATGTTGCACATCAGACTAAGTGTGACTCAGAGCCGCAATTATTCAGCTTCTACGAAACCATCTTTTTCAGCAACAGCAACAACATCTTTGTTACGGCCTTCGCTGATAGATGAAGCAGCAGCATTCAGATAAAGTTGAACTGCACGGATTGCATCATCGTTACCTGGGATAATATAGTCAACACCATCTGGATTAGAGTTCGTATCAACGACTGCGAATACAGGGATACCCAGATTGTTCGCTTCTTTAACTGCGATGTGCTCGTGATCAGCATCGATGATGAACAGAGCGTCTGGTAAACCACCCATATCTTTGATACCACCAAGAGATTTCTCGAGCTTCTCCATTTCGCGAGTACGCATCAGAGCTTCTTTCTTGGTCAGCTTGTCGAAAGTACCGTCTGTTGATTGAGCTTCAAGGTCTTTTAGACGCTTGATTGACTGACGAACGGTTTTCCAGTTGGTTAACATGCCGCCTAACCAGCGGTTGTTAACATAGTATTGGTTGCTTGCTAATGCAGCTTCTTTTACAGATTCAGATGCAGCGCGCTTTGTCCCTACAAAAAGAACTTTTCCTTTCTTCTCACCGATTTTTGCCAGCTCAGCCAGCGCTTCGTTGAACATTGGAACAGTTTTTTCTAGGTTAATGATATGAACACGGTTACGAGCACCGAAAATGAAAGGCTTCATTTTTGGGTTCCAGTAACGAGTCTGGTGACCAAAGTGAACACCAGCTTTCAGCATATCGCGCATTGATACAGTTGCCATATTTTCATCCTCTATGGGGTTAGGCCTCCACATCCCCCATGCATCCGACCTTTAAACTTTTTTCAGCAAAGGCACCCCGGAACACGTGTCGGAATGTGTGTGATTTAAAGAAGTAAATGGAAGGAATGCAAATTCAGTCATATCTCTTGTATGAGACAGGAGTCAAGTCTGTCATTCCGGCGCGCTTTATATCATATTTTACCGCGGACTGGCTAGAAAAAAATATTGTTACCACGGGAGGTGACCACTGAATAGACAGGTTTATCATGTTGCATTGATGTTGCTCGCTTGCGCTCCTCCCCGCGATTGTTAAAATAAGCTATCAGCACGATGCCGTGCATAGCCAATAAAATAGAGATTACCGATGTCTGTAAATATAAAAACCGCAGAAGAAATTGAAAAGATGCGCGTTGCCGGCCAGCTTGCGGCAGATGTACTTGAAATGATTGAACCCCATGTTAAACCCGGTGTAACGACAGAAGAACTGGATCAAATCTGCCATCGGTACATCACAGAAACGCAACAGGCCATTCCGGCACCGCTCAACTATCATGGCTTCACAAAGTCCATTTGTACGTCTATCAATCATGTGGTCTGTCATGGTATCCCGGCGACTGAAGATAGTACCTATGGACAAATTCAGCGCCCCGCAGTCTTGAAAGACGGAGATATCATCAACATTGATATCACTGTTATTAAAGACGGATACCACGGCGATACCTCCAGAATGTTTTTGGTCGGTGAGGTCTCTCCGGCAGACAAGCGCTTGTGTATGGTGGCGCAAGAGAGCCTTTATCTGGCAATGAAAATCGTGAAACCCGGAATCCGGCTCGGTGAAATCGGTACTGCGATCGAAAAGTACATTAAAACAAATAATAAAAATAATCCGCGGATGAAATTTTCGATTGTGAAAGATTACTGTGGTCACGGAATCGGAGCTGGATTCCATGAAGAACCTCAAGTTGTTCATTATAAAAACGGGGACAGAACAATTCTGCAGCCAGGAATGACCTTTACCATCGAACCCATGATTAACGCGGGTAAATTTAGCTGCCGCCTCGATGAAGAAGACGGATGGACCGTCTATACGGCGGATTGCAAAAACTCAGCGCAATGGGAACATACACTACTCGTTACCGAAACAGGCTGTGAAGTGCTCACCTTACGGAAAGACGAAACAATTCCCCGCCATTTGCATAACCTCTAATTCAGGAATTGCCTGCAATGTTGTGATATTCACTGACGTTGCAGGTACCTTTCCATCCGCTAAAAATCATGACCACAGACCACTCAATACGATATAAACTCGTTTTATCATGGCTGTTTTTTGCTATGGGACAACGAAGGGAAAAAGTAGGATTATGAATGTATCTTTGATAGATTCATATTCACAATCAAGATGTATGTCGCACGGATGCTACGAATATGCATATTCAATCCCCACTGAAACTACAAGATGAACAACTAACGCTCACATCGCTGAAAAATCAGCTGGAAATGTTTGCCGATGAGCAAAAACAACAGTTTCTGAATGCTCATTCAGTTCCGGATCTGGTCTATGGCCGAGCCGAATACATGGATCAATTGCTGCAACGGTTATGGCAATTCTATAATTTTCATCAAATCGATGAGCTCACGCTGATTGCTGTGGGCGGTTATGGCAGAAAAGAACTTCATCCGCTGTCAGATATTGATATTTTAATTCTTTCCAAACAAAAACTTCCGGCTCAAGTTCAGACACAAATCAGCAAATTCATCACGCTTCTCTGGGACTTAAAACTCGAAGTCGGTCATGCCGTCAGAACAATAGCAGAATGCAGCCAGATTGGCCGTGAAGATTTAACCGTAGCCACGAATCTCCAGGAAGCCCGAAGGCTTGCTGGCTGCGAAGAGATATTTCATCAACTCAAACTCATTATTTTGTCGGAATCATTCTGGCCGACAGAAACATTCTTCCGGGCGAAAGTTGAGGAACAGAAAGCACGTCATGCCCGTTATCACGATACCACTTACAATCTGGAACCAGATATAAAATCCACCCCCGGCGGGTTGAGAGATATTCACACTCTCAGTTGGATAGCCAGACGCCATTTCGGAGCAACCTCATTATTTGAAATGAGTAGTCACGGCTTCCTCACTGATGCGGAATACCGGGAGTTGGCTGAATGCCAGGAGTTTTTATGGCGGGTTCGTTTTGCACTGCACCTTGAGCTCAAACGCTACGATAATCGTCTGACGTTTGCCCATCAGGCGCAAATTGCCCAACATCTTGGTTTTCAGGGAGAAGGTAACCGTGCGGTTGAAATGATGATGAAAGAGTTTTACCGCACGCTTAGACGAGTTGCAGAACTCAATAAAATGTTACTCAAACTCTTTGATCAAGCGATTCTGGATGAAGGCGAAACGCTTCTGCCGACAATCATCAATGATGACTTCCAAAAACGAGACCATCTGATTGAACTGCGGACTGAAGGGCTTTTCCAACAGCATCCAGAAACCATTTTGGATATGTTTATTCACATTGCCAACGATTCTCAGATTGAAGGCGTGGCCCCGACGACAATGAGAGAGCTCAGAACAGCCCGGCGCCGACTCAGTTACTTTTTACACACCCTTCCTTCAGCCCGAGAGAAGTTCATGGAACTGGTCCGCCATCCGAATGCCCTGACCAAAGCTTTCAGCCTGATGCATCGTCATGGCGTGTTATCCGCCTATTTGCCGCAATGGAGTCACATTGTCGGACAGATGCAGTTTGACCTCTTTCATGTTTATACCGTTGATGAGCACAGTATTCGCTTACTCAAACATATTCGGATTTTCAGTGATCCCAAAAATCATGAACATCACCCCATCTGCTGTGAAGTCTACCCTCGTCTACAAAAGAAAGAGTTACTGATTCTCGCAGCCATCTTCCATGATATTGGCAAAGGACGCGGAGGTGACCATTCAGAAATCGGCGCGGTAGAAGCCTATGATTTCTGTATTGAGCATGGTTTATCTAAACCCGAGGCAAAATTAGTCTCATGGCTGGTGCAGAATCACTTACTGATGTCAGTGACGGCGCAACGACGTGACATTTATGATCCGGAAGTCATTATCGAGTTTGCGAAAACGGTTCGTGATGAAGAATATCTTGAATTTCTCGTCTGTCTGACCGTTGCCGACATCTGTGCAACAAATCCAGAATTGTGGAATAGTTGGAAAAGAACTTTACTGGCGGAACTGTTTTATTCAACGCAGCGGGCACTCCGTCGTGGTCTGGAAAACCCGGTGGATGTCAGAGAACGCATTCGCCATAACCAGCAACTCTCTTCTGCTTTATTACGCAAAGAAGGCTTTAGCCTGCAAGAGATCGATACCCTCTGGCAACGGTTTAAAGCCGACTATTTTTTACGCCATACCCATAATCAGATTGCCTGGCATTGCACCCATATTTTACGCCATCAATCCCCGGATGAACCGCTGATCTTAATCAGTAAAAGAGCGACACGGGGTGGCACAGAAATTTTCGTTTATACCAAGGATCAGCACGCACTGTTTGCTACGGTGGTTGCTGAGCTTGACCGTAAAGGCTTAAATGTCCATGACGCCCAGATCATGACCAGTAAAGATGGCTACGCTCTTGATACATTTATGGTGCTGGATCAAAACGGTGATACCATTGATGCGGAACGTCACCAAACGCTGACATCCCACCTTGACAGAGCGATCAAGCAAGGGACACCGGCACTCCATAAAACGCGCAGAACACCGAGTAATCTGAAACATTTCACCGTGAAAACCCAAGTCGATTTCTTACCGACTAAAAGTAAAAAACGCACACTCGTTGAATTTGTAGCACTGGATATGCCGGGATTACTCGCGACGGTCGGAGCAACATTTTCTGAGCTGGGATTAGATATTCACGGTGCCAAAATCACAACTATCGGTGAGAGAGCGGAAGACTTATTTATTATTACCAGTACCACACATGGCAAACTGAGCATTGAAGAGCAGGAAAATCTAAGACAAGTTTTAACCGAGAACGTGGATGCGCTCATGCCCCATTGACAGGCGTCTGTCTCTCCTCAAACGGGGGGATCAAATAGAGCGATCTACACCACAACTTTGAATGCAAAACCGGAACATGCGCTACCTCATCCCATAAGAGACTGATACATTGATATCATCACTAGTCATCAGAGAGATAGCCTATGTTCCCACACCTCAGTAACCTAGGAATTCATGATCCCACTCAGATAGAACGCTATACTGTCCGTCAGGAAGCGATGAAGGATGTGCTGAAGATTTATTTTCGGAAACAAAAAGGAGAGTTGTTTGCGAAAAGTGTGAAGTTTAAATTCCCGAGACAAGTGAAAAATGTGCTGATCGATAGTGGGAGTCACCAATACAAAGAAATCACCGAAATCAGTCGTAATCTCACATTAGTTATCGATGAACTCAACCATATCACAACACCAGCAGAGCTCTCCGAACAAGATCTGAAAGAAAAAATACTCAGTGATCTACGTCATCTGGAAAAAGTCGTCACCAGTAAAATTCAAGAAATTGAAAATGATTTAATGAAATTAAAATGATGGATGGGGGTTCCCAGTCAGGGAACCTCACTTTATTCTCACCAGCGAATTCAACCGAACCATCCGAGACCAAAACCGATCCCCGCAAACACAACACCGGCCATCACACCGGCAAGCACATCATCAATCATGATGCCAAAACCTCCGGCAACATGCTGATCCAGCCAGCGAATCGGCCACGGTTTCACCATGTCAAAGAAGCGAAAAAGTATAAAACCGAGGGCAATCCATAACCACTCGCCACTTCCCTGAACCATATAGGGAACAATCAACATAGTGATCCAAAAACCGACAAATTCATCCCAGACAATTGAACCATGATCATGTACCTGCATATCATCTGATGTTTGCTGACAAATTTTTATGCCGGCCAACGCAGCGAAAAGCGTTACCGCCAGATATACCACGAATGGCAATTGAGCTAACAATAGATAGAATGGAATTGCGGCCAGCGTTCCCATTGTGCCGGGAATAATCGGAGATAAACCACTGCCGAAGCCTGTTGCCAGTAAGTGCCAGTGATTACCAAGATGCAGCCGTTCTGTGGGTTTCATGAATTACTTCTCCTGCTGAAAATGATCATAACCGGCTAATACCCACGATAAGGGATTGCCTTCATGATGTAATTCCCATTGTCCCTGAGGTCGAATTTGTCCAATGCAAGTCAGCGGGGTATCACAATGAGAAAGTGCACTGGCTAATGAACCTTTATTATCCTCTGAGACGGTAAAACAGAGTTCATACTCTTCACCACTGGTTAATGCGTACTGTTGTGCTTTGACCAGATCACCATCGACATACTGTAACAGTGCTTCAGAAATCGGCAGACGACTCACGTCAATACTCGCCCCGACCCCTGATTCAGTCAGAATATGTTGTATGTCAGCAATCAAGCCATCAGAGATATCGATCGCAGCAGATGCCTGCTTTAATAATGATTGTCCGGCTAGAATTCTCGGAGTCGCAAAATAGTGGCGCTTTTCTAGCGTTTGACTCACCTCATCACGGTCTTGCGCCGCAGATAAAATCAGTTCTAATCCAGCTTTACTATCTCCCAACGTTCCGGTGACATAAATCCAGTCTCCGACCTTAGCGCCTCGGCGGGTCAACGCATGTGCTTCCGGTACAAAACCATGCACTGTCAGCGTAATGCTCAACGGCCCCCGAGTCGTATCACCACCGATCAATTGAATATTGTAATAACTGGCTAACTCAAAAAAGGCGTCGCAAAACCGATCCAGCCACACGGTATCCGTTTCCGGCAATGTCAAAGCCAGCGTACACCATGCGGGTGTTGCTCCCATCGCAGCCAGATCACTTAAATTAGAGACAAGGGCTTTATGTGCGACCCAGGCCGGATCAGCCTCGGGAAGAAAATGGGTGCCAGATACCATGGTATCTGTACTAATCGCGAGCCGGACTTGCTCGGGTACTTTTACAATCGCGCAGTCATCGCCAATACCAAGCTGAACATCTTTACGCTGTGTTTGTCGTTGCTTAAAGAAACGATCAATTAAACGAAATTCACCAGTCATAAATTTTTCCTGAATATGGAGATATGCATATCATGCACATAAAAAAGGCCAGCTCTCGCTGACCTTCTTATTTTAATCGCTTTCGACTCACGGGGTACACAGACTTATTGTGAACACTTATTTCTTACGAACATGAGGCGCAGCTTTATCCAACACACCATTGACAAATTTATGGCTGTCTTCTGCGGCAAAAGATTTTGCTAATTCAATCGCTTCATTGATCACGACTTTGTAAGGCACATCTTCGCGACGCGTCATTTCATACATGGCCAAACGGAGCAAAGCCAGTTCCATCATGTCCAAATCTTGCATCGGACGCGAAGCATAAGGACGAATTTTGCTATCCAACTCAGTGTGGTTCAGCACAACACCGGCGAGCAAATCACGAAAATACTCAACATCAGTTTCAGGTGCACGAAGTGCCGGCTCAGTGGAGCGGTGCTCTTCATCATCATATTTATCACTAGAGAGAAACTGGGCCTCAATGGTTGAGACATTCTCACGGGTAATTTGCCAAGAATAAATAGCCTGTAAAGCAAACTGGCGTGCATTACGGCGTGCGGCTGGTTTCACATGAGCCCCCATTAGGAATCAATTGCAGAAAGAACATTAATCATTTCAAGTGCGCTCAGTGCAGCCTCTGCACCTTTATTACCAGCCTTGGTTCCTGCGCGTTCAATCGCTTGTTCGATAGTATCGACAGTCAATACACCAAAAGCGACGGGCAAACTATACTCAAGAGAAACCTGAGCTAAGCCTTTGTTACACTCACTACAAACATATTCAAAGTGTGGTGTCCCCCCCCGGATCACTGTTCCGAGAGAGACAATTGCATCAAACTTACCCGTTTTTGCGACTCGCTGTGCAACGAGTGGTAATTCGACCGCACCTGGACAGCGAACAACCGTGATATTCTCATCACTTACCTGACCATGACGTTTCAACGTGTCAATTGCACCGGAAAGTAAACTTTCATTAATAAAACTATTAAACCGTGAAATGACAATCGCAATTTTCGCGTGAGGTGCCGGGAAACCTCCCTCAATCACTTTCATAAACTTTCCTTAAAACTCTGTTCATCAGCGAGAATCGGCGGATTCTAGCATAATTTCATGATTCATTTCTAATGGTATTTCTGGCGACTCCGGGGAAACATAGCCCCCGGTCGCACTCAATCCTCTCTTTCGGACGACTTACTGACTGATATACTCCACAACATTCAGTCCAAATCCCCCCAATGCATGATATTTTTTATTTGCCGATGAGAGTAACTTCATATCTGTGACACCCAAGTCTGCAAGGATCTGTGAACCGACGCCGACACGACGCGATGTCCCTTGCTTTTTCGCCATCGCTGGCGCTTCACCTTTATCCTGCAACTCATACATTTTAACCCGATGAACAATCAGTTCCGGTGACTCTTCATTACCGAGCAACACAAGTACACCACCTTCAGCACTAATGCGTTTCATCGCATCTTCAATACTCCAGCTCCGATCCGCATTTCGATCGCTATGAAGGACATCCGTAAATGTGTTAATCAAATGAACACGGACCAAAGGAACATTCTGACTCTCTTTCTCTTTGACCAGTGCATAGTGAATTTGGTTATCGATCACATCACGATAAGTGATTAAATCAAACTCTCCATACGCGGTTGGCAACTGGCAGGTCGCAACACGCTCAATGGTTGTTTCTGTGTTGTTGCGATATTCAATCAGATCAGCAATGGTTCCAAGTTTAATCTGGTGTTTCTCTGCAAAAACCTCCAAGTCAGGACGTCTTGCCATACTCCCGTCTTCTTTGAGAATCTCGACAATCACAGAAGCAGGCTCTAAACCGGCCAATCTTGCCAAATCACACCCGGCTTCAGTATGTCCCGCGCGAATTAATACACCACCATCTTGAGCGGCAAGAGGAAAAATATGCCCCGGCTGAACAAGATCCGCAGCCTTTGCATCTGGCGCAACCGCAGCTTGGACGGTCCGAGCCCGATCACCGGCAGAGATCCCCGTGGTCACTCCTTCAGCCGCTTCAATCGACACGGTGAAATTGGTGGTAAACTGCGCATTATTGTCCTGAACCATCGGCGCTAATCCCAAACGCTGACAACGTTCTTTAGTCATCGTCAGACAAATCAGCCCCCGCCCGTGTGTCGCCATAAAGTTAATCGCTTCAGGGGTGACGTGCTCAGCAGCAATAATCATATCACCTTCATTTTCACGATCTTCATCATCCATCAGGATTACTATTTTACCCTGACGGATATCTTCGATAATTTCTTGGGGGGTGCTAATTGCCATCGTTTCTATCCTCGATACTGAATTTAGTCTATTGATTTGTATAATGTCTCAATGCAATTTCAAGCAACAAATCGTGATCATTTAAGCAAAACCATTTTGCTGTAAAAATTCGAATGTGATGGACGAATCCTGCGGGTGCTTTTCTGTCGTTCCGGCACTCAGTAATCGTTCCAGATAGCGCGCCATCACATCGACTTCCAGATTGACCTGCCGTCCCACTTGAAATGAGTGAATCGTGGTTTCTGACGAGGTATGGGGAATAATTGTCAGTTTAAAAGCCTTGTGGCGTAACGCATTCACAGTCAGGCTGATCCCATCCACAGTGATCGACCCTTTTTCCGCAACATAACGACAAATATCTTCCGGTAAAGCCACCCAAAATTCAATGGCTCGCCCGACCTGAGCACGCTCAATGATCTCGCCAACGCCATCGACATGTCCGGAGACAATGTGCCCGCCAAATCGCGTGGTTGGTAACATAGCCTTTTCCAGATTGACCGGGTCGCCAACCTGAGCCCGGGCAAAATTCGACTTATTGAGCGTTTCCAGAGACAAATCTGCGGTATAACTTCTCGCAGTCCGGGCCACAACCGTCAGGCAAACACCGTTCGTCGCAATGCTGTCACCGAGTTTTACATCGGACATATCCAGAGAACCGACATCAACCTGAATAGAAACATCCTCACCTTTCGGGGTAATCGCTGTCAGCGTCCCGATCGATTCAACAATACCAGTAAACATGAAGTTACTCTTACTTTTTAATTGGGGGAATGATACTGCGGTATCACCGTCATACGGATATCCGGGCCCACACGAACCATCTCAGAGATATCGAGCTGAAATACATCTTGCATCGATTCGAAACCAAACTGACCAAATAATCCTCGCCCGTCACTACCCATTAATTTAGGCGCCAGATAGAGAATAATTTCATCAACCAGCTGTTGTGATAACAGTGCCTGAGAGAGTGTCGCTCCGGCTTCAACCCAGAGATGATTGATCTGATGATCGACCGCTAATTGGCGCAAAAGAGTATGCAGCTCAAGTCGGCCCATCGCATCAGCAGGAACACAAATATCGGCCTCTTCTTGCCCCACCGTTAACACAGTACCAGCGGTGTCATACAGCTTCAGACCGGCATGTAGACGATGATGTTGATCCAAAATAACGCGTACCGGTTGACGAATATCTGCCAGTGGGTAGGCCAGACCAACCGCTTCAGGAAGCGCATGACGCCGAACCGTCAGTGCTGCATCATCTGCAATAACCGTTTGACTAGTTGACAGAATCGCACTGGCTCTGGCCCGATATTTCTGCACATCGCTCCGGGCTTCCGGCGAGGTGATCCATTGACTGACACCATTGGCTAAGGCTGTCTGTCCGTCAAGGCTGGCTGCCATTTTCAACTGAACCCATGGCATCCCGGTTTTCATTCGTTTGAGGAAAGCGGGGTTAAGTGCAATTGCATCAGCTTCCAGTAATCCGGTCAGAACTTCAATGCCTGCGGCTTGCAGCATCGCAATCCCCCGACCGGCCACCTGCGGATTGGGATCTTGCATTGCACAAATGACTTTGGCCACCCCTGCCTGAATCAAACCTTCGGCACAAGGTGGTGTACGGCCATAATGAGAACAAGGTTCCAGCGTCACATAAGCGGTGGCCCCTTGAGCCTGCGAACCCGCCTGCCGCAATGCATGTACTTCAGCATGCGGTCCACCAGCCTGCATATGATAACCCTCCCCTACGATTTGGCCCGCTTTGACTAAAACGCAGCCAACATTAGGGTTCGGGGTGGTGGTGTAGATGCCACGTTTTGCTAACGCGATGGCTTTTGACATCATTTGATAATCAAAGGCGCTAAAAACACTCATGAATACAGCCTTCTAGTCTTCCAGTCTGGCAATTTCTTCGCCAAATTCCCGAATATCTTCGAAGCTCCGATAAACCGAGGCGAAACGAATGTAAGCGACTTTATCCAGCTCTTTCAACTGTTCCATCACTAAGTTACCAATCAAATCACTAGGTACTTCTCGCTCACCAGTCGCCCGTAACCGTGATTTAATCGTACTGATTGATAGGTCAATGGCATCCGCACTAACGGGGCGTTTTTCCAACGCCCGCAGCATACCATTGACCATTTTATCCTCATCAAATGGTTCACGATTGCCATTTGACTTAATCACTCTGGGCATCACCAGTTCTGCGGTTTCAAAGGTTGTAAACCGTTCATGACAAGCCAGACACTGTCGGCGACGACGCACTTGGTGTCCATCGGCAACCAAACGCGAATCGATCACTTTCGTATCATTTTCCGAACAAAAAGGACAATGCATAACACCTCCACTCCAATGAGAGTGATTTTAACGGAATTGCTAACAGGAGGGAAAGAAAAAGGGGCAGAAATGCCCGCTTATCACACAATCCATTTGATTCATCGGAAAATATCAACTTCTGGACAAATAATCCGCTCGGCCAACCCACTTATAACTGGTGAGTTCTTCTAGCCCCATCGGCCCCCGTGCATGTAATTTTTGCGTTGAAACAGCAACTTCAGCACCTAAACCAAACTGTGCTCCGTCAGTAAAACGTGTTGAGGCATTGACATACACAGCAGCAGAATCGACAGCATTAATAAATTGTTCCGCATGGTCAAGCCGGTTGGTCATAATCGCATCCGAGTGACTTGCATGATGCTCTCGCATATGTTGAATGGCCTGATCGATATGCTTAACCACTTTCACACCAAGTGTATAACTCAGCCACTCCGTATCAAAATCACCATCCTGAGCCGGTCTCAGCGATACCGCCCCCGTCAAGCCAGCCAGTGCCGATTCATCAGCAACGAAAGTTACTTTATCATTCAAACGCTGAACCAACAGTGGTAAGAACTCAGCGGCAATCTGCTCATGAACCAAGAGCGTATCTAAAGCATTGCAAGCCGATGGCCGTTGCACTTTTGCATTTTCAATCACATCCAGAGAACGCTTCAGATCAGCACTGTCATCGATAAACATATGGCTGATGCCAAAGCCACCGATAATCACTGGAATAGTGCTATTTTCCTGACACATTTTATGTAGTCCGGCACCACCGCGTGGAATAATCATATCGACGTACTGATCCAGTTTCAGTAGCTCGCTGACCAGAGCTCGTTCCGGATTCTCAATATATTGAACGGATGCCGCCGGTAATCCGGATTTTTCTAACGATGATTGAATGACTTTAACCAGCGCCATATTGGAGTTAAACGTTTCTTTGCCACCCCGCAATATACTGGCGTTACCGGTTTTCAAACATAGCGCGGCAATATCAATTGTGACATTGGGCCGCGCTTCATAAATCACACCGACAACCCCCAACGGCACACGACGACGAGAAAGAGACAGACCATTTTCCAGAATACGACTGTCTATTTCCCGCCCAACCGGATCTTGTAAACCAACCACATGACGTACATCACTGGCAATACCGGCTAAACGTTCCGTATTGAGCAGCAACCGATCCAATAAAGCATCGCTTAACCCCGCCTGACGTCCCAGCTCAATATCCTGTGCATTCGCTGCCAAAATTGCATCTTGGTTGGCTTCCAGCTCATCGGCAATGATGGTTAAAGCTCGGTTTTTCTGTGCCGTTGTTGCGGTCGATAATTGAAAAGCGGCTTCTTTAGCGGCCTTTCCCATCCATATTAGGTCCACGCTATACTTCCTTCTTATTCCTGAATCACGACCATATCATCCCGGTGTACCACCTCGGAACCATAATCATGCCCCAGCAGTTCATGAATTTCTTTACTATGTTTTCCCTGAATAATCTCCAGATCCTGACTGGAATACGCAGAGATCCCCCGGGCGATGACCTGTCTTGAACGATCGAGAATGACTGCCACATCCCCTCGGGAAAACACACCGTAAATGCCGATGATCCCTTTCGCCAGCAGGCTGCTTCCCTGAGAGACAACCGCGTTCACGGCACCGTCATCAATCATAATTTCACCGGATGCAGCAGGCCCTGCCAGAATCCAACGTTTGCGATTCTCCAAGGCTTCGTCCAGCGGTAAGAAACGCGTGCCTTGAGGGTGTTCACTCAATGAATCCGCAATCACATTCGGGGCTCGACCAGAAGCAACGATTACTTCAATACCGGCTCGACGAGCTATATCTGCAGCTTGCAGTTTAGTGGCCATGCCACCCGTTCCGAGTGTAGTGCCACTTCCGCCTGCAATTTTCCGCAAAGTGTCATCAATCTTTTTGACTTCTCGAATTAACTCAGCGTTCGGATCCTTACGGGGATCAGCCGTAAACAATCCTTTTTGATCAGTCAAAAGCAACAGCTTATCTGCACCACACAATATACCGACCAACGCAGATAAGTTGTCATTATCACCCACTTTAATTTCCAGAGTTGCCACCGCATCGTTTTCATTGACGATCGGGATAATGTCATGTGCCAACAAGGAATTGACGGTATCTCGTGCATTTAAAAAACGTTCACGATCTTCTAAATCCGCACGAGTCAGCAATATCTGGCCGATTTTAAGACCGTAAATCGAAAAGAGAGACTCCCATGTCTGAATCAGTTGGCTTTGGCCAACCGCTGCCAATAGCTGCTTACTCGCGATCGTATTCGGTAATGCCGGATAGCCCAGATGTTCTCTTCCGGCAGCAATGGCCCCCGAAGAGACTAAAACAACGGCATGTCCCTGACGCTTTAGCTCAGCACACTGTCGGACAAGTTCTACCATTTGTGCCCGATCAAGTGCTAATGTCCCGCCGGTCAGAACACTGGTTCCCAACTTGATAATAATTGTTTTTGATTGTCGTTCTTTTTCAGGTTGTTCTATGGCCATCATCAATCATACGATCTAAGTAGAAAAGGAGAGATTCTTTTTAGCAATCAAAAGGACAATTCACAAGTAGAAAAAGGTGCGACTGCACCTTTTTTAACAGAATAAGAAAAATAAGAGGGGAACTATTTATCAACCAAAAGTGGATCGCAGGTGGTTAATTCACAACCAAATCGCTCTTTGAGTAACGTTTCCAACTTCTCATGGAATGCTTTTTGAGTTCGATGTACTTCTTCTAATGCCTGAGGCCGAGGCTCTTCAAGGACCCAATTTCCAGCGTGGTCATATCGACCAATCGCATATTTTGCTTCAAACAACTGAGCATCCGAGTGTGATAATGACATCCACCACCCCCAAAACTCTCTGACTTCCGGTGATTTCTTATCATTGACACAAACTGCGAGACAATCAAACAGATAAGTTCCACTTTGATACTGTTCCTCTCTCAAATATGGACCTAACAATTTAAAAGCTGCATTTAGTCGGTGATGGGTTGGTTCCTTACTCAATTCTGGCATTTCGGCACTCCTTTTTTACAGAATTGCATGTCACTCTAAAACTCAACAAAGCGCATATCTTGTAAATAAAATAGCACAAAAAATCACTCCATCAGTTCATCTTCGAGCCAGTTTATCGCCAAATCGAGGGCTTGCTCATATCCGTGAAATAATGTTTTTGACTTAATCTCTTTTGACCGCCCGCCAACACTATAAGAGGCAACCAGTTGATTATCTGAATAAGGTGATACCGGATCACCTTCCAATCCCAAAGCCAGAATAGGGGTTTTTGTCTTTCTCCCGGTCAGAAAGCCTTGGGTTTTGAGCGACCACGCTCGCAACTGCATCGATAAACTGTCAATATCGACTACATTTTTTCCTAAGCGAGATGCCAGTACATCCAGATACATCTTCGGCATCTGTTTGAGTTTTTCTGGAGAAGACAGAATCGCATGCACCGGAGCCCCCAGAGAGATACAAGCTCTGATTTTACTGGATTCAACAAATGATAACCGGATCATCGCATTGCCGCCAAAACGAAACCCAATGAGTCCGACCCGGTGGTGGTCGACCCAGGGCAAACGGGCAAGCTGATTCAGAACCGTTTGATGGAGAACAGAGGTATCTTCGCTTAGCGGCCATTGCGAGTTATACCCAATCGACGGCATGTCCACCGTCAACATTGCAATATCTCTCTGCGCCAGATACTCCCGGAATAAACGCCACATATCGGTTTGCAGACTATCCAGCCCGGCCGTGACAATCACCACAGGCTGGGGGCGCTCCGTATGTGATAAATGCAGATGAGCTATAATTTTCTTGTTCTGATACGGAAATTCGAGCTGTTTCACAACATATCCAGAACGTTTTGCAGCTTCGGTATAAGCGGTGTTTGCCAATGCCTGAGCCTGAATGGCAAGTGTGTCATTTTTAAGATGTGGATATCCGGCAATACTGAAACATAAGGAAGCCGCAAACATCCGCTCAGCGGCAGCCTCCCCTTCAAGCTGAGCTGACTCATGCTGATAACGAACACCTAATTTATTCCATTCGTAAGTCCAGTTTCCTTGTCGATATCCCATCACCGTATCCAGCCAGCCATCAACAGTTCTGGAATGTGGTGAAGAGGCGATTCGCGCTAAAACTTCTTCCTGATCAATGGAATCGATACCCTGCCATGCCCATTGCATCCGTCTGAGTGTTCGATACCAGGCACCCTCAATTTTTTGAGTGACAAATCCTTGACTACTTGACATGTATTGGGTCAATGCTGAGGTTTCTTTAGCCTGTTTATGATTGTCAAACAATCGTTCAGAAAGGTTTTCACTGTTCTTATTACTCTTAGGCATAAATGGGGACCACGTCGGCAATGTTTAAATTCATCAAAAAAAAATGGCCCATAACAGGACCATTTTCTCAAATTAGCATCAATTCATATGAAAAGATCTATTTCAGCTTACGATTCACTGGCTCAACATAGGATAGTACAGTATCCCAAGGTTGTTCAATCCATGTATCCTGAGCCACATCAACGATATATTCGTCAACTAAATCTTTACCGGCCGGTTTGGCACACACTGTGATAAGTTTAGCTTTTGGGTACAACTCGCGAATTTTACGTGCTGTATCACCGCTATCAACTAAATCATCGACAATCAAATACCCTTCACCATCATGTTCAGGTGCTTTGAGCACGCTCATATCGCGCTGATGATCATGGTCATAACTAGAAATACAGATAGTATCGACGTAACGAATCCCCAGCTCCCGAGCAAGAATTGCCGCTGGCACAAGTCCACCACGACTCACCCCAATCAGACCTTTCCACTGTTCTGCAGGCATTTGGCGCTCAGCGAGCTGACGGCAATACATCTGCATATTATCCCATGTAATCAGGAATCTTTTGCTCATTGTTCTCTATCCAATTTTTTATCTAAAATCTAATTCGTTAACCTGCGATATATTTTACAACAAAAATCGCAGCCATGACCCACACACTGAGTGAAACATGACGGGCTTTACCGCTCAAGAGTTTAATCACCGCATACGAGATAAAACCTAAAGAGATACCTTCAGCAATTGAAGAGGTAAGAGGCATCATTAAACAGGTCACGACAACAGGCGCAGCCTCCGTGAGATCCCGCCAGTCAATACCAACCAAACCGGATAGCATCAGAATAGACACATAAAGGAGTGCACCTGCGGTTGCGTATGCGGGAATCATTCCAGCAAGCGGCGCAAAGAATAAAGCAAACAGGAAGAGAATTCCAACAACAACCGCTGTCAATCCGGTTCGTCCGCCAGTTGCAACACCAGCCGCACTCTCAATGTAAGACGTGGTATTCGATGTTCCGAGTAACGCACCGGCAACCGTTGCAGAAGAGTCGGCCAACAATGCCCGATTCAGACGCGGAATTTTTCCGTCTTCGCCAATAAGTTCTGCTTTCTGAGCAACACCGACAAGTGTTCCGGCGGTATCAAACAGGTCGACGAACAAGAATGCAAACACAACCGAGATCATGCCAACATCTAATAGTGCAGAAAAATCCAGCTGTAAAAATGTCGGGGCTATACTTGGCGGCATTGAAACCAACCCGGTCCAATGGACATCACCGATCATCAAACCAATCGCACTGATCGCCAAAATAGCAATCATCACCCCACCTTTCACATTACGATAAACCAGTGCGATCGTGAGAAAGAAACCGAGGGCGCCTAAAACACAATGCAGCGAAGTAATATGGCCAAGAGAAACCAGTGTCGCTGGATTATCAACGATAATCCCTGCATTTTTTAACGCGATAAAAGCAAGAAACAGACCGATCCCTGACGAAATACCGGTCCTTAAAGACATTGGAATTGAATTGATAATCCATTCCCGAATCTTAAATAAACTCAGTAGGATGAACAACACGCCTGAAGCAAAGACTGCTGCCAAAGCAACCTGCCACGTATACCCCATGCCGAGCACGACAGTATAGGTGAAAAATGCATTCAGTCCCATCCCCGGCGCCAGCGCTATCGGATAATTCGCGACAAACCCCATGATGAAACAGCCAACAGCAGCTGCCAGACACGTTGCCACAAAAACGGCGCCATGATCCATGCCTGTATCCGCTAGAATTGCTGGATTCACAAAAATGATATAAGCCATGGTCAGAAAAGTCGTAATTCCCGCAATGACTTCTGTTCGCATGGTTGTCCCATGTTCACTCAGTTTAAATAGCTTCTCGAGCATGATGGTTCCTATATAGATTCAAGTAAACGGTTGCGTAAACGATTGGGAGGCGATTATAGAGAGTAAAGACGGCAAATTCTAGCGCAATTGATATAAAAACTGACCTAATAGTCAAGTTTATGAAACCTTGTAAATATCTCGATTTACACGGTATCGATTATCAAAATATCGGAGTCATCCCCATCTGTGATTGCATCAGACAAGCAGGCTCAACCGCACGGTAGGATAAAAAAACGCCACTTCATATGAAGTGGCGATGGAAAGGGGTCAAAATCTTCCAATAAATTTAGGGGTGAACAAAAATGTCCGAGCCACAAGTTTCTATCGGTGCCAACTGAACAACAGACCATCAGAGCAAATCGGTCTAATCAGAGCCTCGAATATTCCCCATCGTTCTCGTTGGAAAATACTTCATTCAGGCGTCCCAATAAACGGGTTCAATAGAAGCGTTGCAGGCAGATTCAAATATACCATAAAGAAAATTTATTACAACAAAACCGTGATAAAAATCAAATAAAGCCAGATTTAGTTAAATTTTATTGAGATTTATGTAATTTAATTACCAAAATAAAACTTTTTGATGAAATTTTATTCCCTAACCTCAACAACAATAATCAATGCAGCTCATATTGATTTTAAAAAAAACATTTGTCGAACTATCCCCTGCATGATGAGGGTGATATTCTCTTGCTATCGACTGGTGCACAGGGTCTTCAGTACAAACGAACGCTCAAGTACAGACTAAACTTTACGCACCAACTCAGTTTGATTTGATCCACTTTTCATCAACCACGTTGTGGAACAGGAGTCTTCAGTGTCAGAATTCCAATCCGAAATCAGTCATCTTTCACCATCTCTTGTCTGGAAATTTTTCGATAAGATATGTTCTATCCCGCATCCTTCATATCATGAAGAAAATCTCGCACAATACATTATCGAATGGGCTCAAGAGCAATCGCTTGATGTCAGACGAGATCCTACAGGTAACATTTTTATTAAAAAACCGGCCACATCAGGCATGGAAAACCGAAAAGGGGTTGTTTTACAGGCGCATCTGGATATGGTGCCCCAAAAAAATGAAGAGACGGTTCACAACTTCGAACAAGATCCGATTCGCCCTTACATTGACGGAGACTGGGTCACCGCTCAAGGCACGACTCTCGGTGCAGACAATGGGATTGGAATGGCAACCTGTCTTGCTGTTTTAGCCGCCGATAATATCCAACATGGTCCTTTAGAAGTGCTGTTGACCATCAATGAAGAGGCAGGCATGACGGGTGCGTTTGGTCTGGAGCCGGGTTACCTTGAAGGCGAGATCCTGCTGAATACGGACTCAGAACAGGAAGGCGAAGTTTACGTCGGATGTGCCGGAGGTATTAACGGACTACTCGCGTTTGATATTGAACGGAGTCCGGTACCGGCAAACCATGTCATCCGCAAACTCCAGCTCAAAGGTCTCAAAGGTGGCCATTCAGGCTGTGATATCCATCTTGGCCGCGGCAATGCCAATCAATTATTAGCTCGATTTTTGGCACAACATGCCAAACCACTTGCATTCCGACTGATTGATTTTCAGGGTGGCTCATTGAGAAATGCGATTCCGCGTGAAGGTTTTGTGACTTTATGCCTCCCTGAAGAAAATGCATCCGAACTCGCTGAAGCATTCCAACGTTTCTCCGCAACCATTCGTCAGGAACTGGAACAGACAGAAGGCAATATCATCACCGAATGTCATGATATTGAGCTGGATCCGCAACGGCATCAGGTATTTGATTTATCGACTCAGCAACGTTTCATTGCCACACTCAATGCCAGCCCCAATGGCGTGATTCGGATGAGTGACGATTTTCCCGGCGTGGTCGAAACCTCACTGAATCTGGGAGTGGTCAAAACAGATGAATCGACAGTTTCTATCCTCAGCTTAGTCCGTTCTTTAATCGACTCCGGCCGTCAACAGGTAGAAAGCCGTCTGAGATCGATAGCCGAACTCGCCCATGCGCATGTTGATTTTTACGATGCCTATCCCGGGTGGAAGCCTGATACGAATTCAGCCATTATGGCCATCTTCAGGGAACAGTATGAAAATATTTATGGTCATAAACCAAATATTATGGTCATTCATGCCGGTCTCGAATGTGGATTATTCAAACGTCCGTATCCGGAGATGGATATGGTATCGTTCGGCCCGACGATTAAGTTCCCACACTCCCCGGATGAAAAAGTGCAAATCAGCACCGTTCAGCAATTCTGGGAACAGATGATCGTTATGCTGAAAAGCATTCCAGAGAAAGACTAAGTCACGGTATGCCGTAGCGGAAAATGACAACGCCGCTACGGTGAATACCATACGAACATGATGCAAATTTAGGCAACTTATCTCATTGAAAATAAAAATAATTTAGCCAAAATTTTCAGCACACACTCTCTATTATGATTATTTATCGTGACGGATAATTTTTTTATTCGCTCAATCCTGAAACTGCTGGTAGTGTTCCCACAGGCAAAGTCACACCTGTTTAAAAATTAAGCGCATTTCTGTATAAGAGACTCCCCAGAGGTTATGATTACCAATGGGGGGAACAGCCTTGCAGGAATAAAATTGCCCAGCGCCTTTCCTATCGATTCAACGTCTATTAATCGAAGAACACAAAGATGAATGAAAAAATTATGATTGGCTGGAGAGAGACTCTGAGTCTCCCAGCTTTGGGAATTCCCGCGATCAATGCAAAGATCGATACTGGCGCAAAGACATCTTGTCTCCACGCATTTAAAGTGAAAGCCTTTAAAAAAGAAGGCGTACAATGGGTACGATTCTGGCTGCATCCCCGTCAGAAGGACGATTCAGAAGTTGTCATTTGCGAAGCGCCTGTGATTGATCGGCGGATCGTCAGAAACTCCGGCGGCTATGAGGAAAAACGTTATGTTATCCGAACAGATCTCAAGCTAGGTACCGAACAGTGGCCGATCGATATTACGCTGACAAATCGTGAAAATATGGCATTCCGAATGTTACTCGGCAGGACAGCGATGCGCCCAAGACTCATCGTTGACCCGGATGCATCATTTCTACTGAACTCTGGTGATCACGCATGAAAATTGGCATTCTTTCGAGAAACAGCTCGCTCTATTCAACTCAGCGACTGATTGAAGCATGTAAAGAGCGGGGACATGAATATAAAGTGATCGACGCTTTACGTTGTTACATGAATATCAACTCAGAAAAACCGGAAATTCATTTTAAGGGAGAGCAGTTATCCGGGTTTGATGCCATTATTCCACGCATCGGGGCATCGGTAACGTTTTATGGCACAGCCGTTTTACGGCAGTTTGAAATGATGGGCGTTTATCCGGTCAATGAATCCGTCGCCATCAGTCGTTCCAGAGATAAACTTCGCTCTATGCAATTACTGTCCAGAAAAGGCATTGGTATGCCGATTACCGGATTTGCCAGCAAACCCGATGATATCAAGGATTTATTGAATATGGTCGGCGGTGCACCGGTTGTGATCAAACTCCTTGAAGGCACACAAGGGATTGGCGTCGTTTTAGCTGAAAACCGTAAAGCTGCGGAAAGTGTGATTGAGGCCTTTATGGGACTCAAGGCAAACATCATGGTGCAAGAGTACGTCAAGGAAGCCGGTGGGGCTGATATCCGTTGTTTTGTGATTGGTGATAAAGTGATTGCCTCGATGAAGCGTCAAGGCGCAGAAGGCGAATTCCGTTCAAACCTACACCGGGGCGGAACAGCAACACTGGTCAAAATCTCTCCTCTGGAACGTAAAACCGCCATTGATGCCGCCAAGATTATGGGACTCAATGTTGCCGGAGTTGACCTACTCCGCTCATCTCGCGGCCCATTGGTGATGGAAGTCAATTCCTCTCCGGGTTTAGAAGGGATTGAAAAAGCGACAGGCAAAGATATCGCAGGGATGATCATTGATTTTGTCGAGAAGAATGCCCAAGCGAGAAAAACGAGAACTCGGGGACGAGGATAACCGATGCCCTCAAGAGCCATTCAAACCGGCTCTTGAGGAGATACCTGCACGAAGATCGAGTTATGACAATCTAAATATCAAGAAAATAGAGAAAACCACATCACAGCGACAACAAAGAGCGGGCAAACATATTTAATATATGCCGGCCATAAACGCCCGAACCAATGTTGAGAAACACCCGGGAATCCATGCTGAAGTTCGGTTATTTTCGCGCGATGACGCCAGACCCATCCGCCAAACAGACAGAACATCAAAGCAGCAAGCGGTTGTAGGTAATGTGTAGCGAGCATCACCACTAAGCCAAACAGTTCATGGAAATGATAGAGCACCACAGCACTGAAGAGTGCAATGACAGTACCCAGTGCCCATGTCGTGCCATTCCGGCTGGTGCTCCAGCGTTCACTGACGAGCGTAACCGGGCATTCAAGCATGGATATCGATGAAGTCAGCGCGGCAATCGTCAACAACAGAAAGAAGATAATTGCAAAAAACTGCCCGAAAATTCCTAAACTCTCGAACATCATCGGTAATACACGAAAAACCAGTGTATCGGAATTGAGTAAACTCCCATCGGCAGCATAAATTTCAACGCCTTGTTTCATGGCCACAAACATCGCCGGCATAACCACCAGCCCTGCAATAAAAGCAACGCCGGTATCAACCAGTGTGACACTCAACGCCATTTTGGGGAGGTTCTCTTTTTTACTCAAATACGAACCATACACCAACATCGAGCAACCACCGATGGTCAGCGAAAAGAATCCCTGTCCCATCGCAGCAAGAATCAAGTCTTTATTCCATATTTTGCTGAAGTCAGGAATCAGATACTGTTTCAGTCCTTCAATGGCACCGTCTTGCATCAAGATATAAACGAACAATACGGCAAAGAGAATAAACAAGGCAGGCATCAAACGTGTAGACCATTTTTCGATCCCCTGTTTGACACCCCCCTGAACAATCAGAATCGTTAAAACATAGAAAATCACGGTGCCGAATAAATTACGTTCAACAGAGAAACCTTCTAACCACTGAGACAGTTCTCCCCACCCGAATAGCTGGCAGAATGCGGCAAGAAAAAAGCAGATGATCCATCCCCCGACAATACTGTAAAACGCGAGTACCGCACAGGGAACACTTAACCCCAACCATCCCACACCGGCAGCAAATTTCTGAGTTCTCGGTTGAGATGAAAGCGCACGCATGCTATCGACTGGATTGGCTTGACCGTGACGACCAATTGCCATTTCAACCACCAACATCGGAAAAGCAACAAAAGCAATCAGAATCAGATAAACCAACAGGAAAGCACCGCCACCATTACTGGCAACCTGAGTTGGAAATCCCCAGATATTGCCTAACCCCACTGCAGCACCGGAAGCCGAAAGAATAAAACCAAGTCGAGACGCGAAAAAATCACGTGAGGAAGATTGTGGCATACTACTCATACAACATATCAATAAACTAGTTGATGAGTACAATAATCAAAAAATTGGCTTTTCACAATCAAAAAAGAGAGTATTTGATGCTTAACGCGCAAATGTTTTTATATTCAACGCCTAATCAACATAAATAAACGATAAGTCTCTATTCTATCTCGATGAAACACGCGTCTTGACAGAGCAGAACATGTCAAGTCACCAGTCAAAACTCATCTGCTCTTTTTCGCGGTGTTCGATGTTCAGTCCGACAGACAGACCGATAAGACGGATGCCCCGCCCTTGTTGTCTCAACAACGCATCTCGCAATAACGCAGTAAAAAAGTCCTTATCTAATTTCGATTGTTTATGTTCAACGGTCGTTTGCTTGAAATCATCAAATTTCAGCTTGACCCCCTGTCGGATGATTTTCTTTTCGGGAGATATTTTTTCAAGTCGAGTCACTAAAGATGGATATAACCGGTCAATCACATCTAAACATTCAGCTTCAGTATAAATATCTGCACTGAATGTTCTTTCAACGCCAACCGACTTTCTGACTCTCGATACTTCAACCGCTCTTTTATCGATGCCGTGGCACCTATCCCACAAAGTTTGCCCTAAACGACCAAAGTGTTTGACTAACAGATGGTGCTCATATGCTTTCACGTCTTTGCCATAAAACAGGCCGAACTTGTGTAGTTTCTCTAATGTAACTTTCCCCACGCCGGGGATTTTACCCAGTGGCAATTCCTCAATGAAAGCATCCAATTCGCTCGGAGGAATCACACAAATACCATTCGGTTTATTCATATCCGAAGCGACTTTGGCAACAAATTTAAGAGGGGCAACGCCGGCACTTGCCGTTAGACTCAGCTCAGATTCAATGGTCTTTCTGATATCTTGAGCAATCAGTGTTGCCGAGCCTTTAAAAAGCAGGCTATGCGTGACATCCAGATAAGCTTCATCTAAAGACAGTGGTTCAATCAAATCCGTGTATCTGGTAAAAATTTCACGGATTTGCTGAGAAACAGCCTTGTACTTCTCCATATTTCCGGAAATCACCGTCAGATGCGGGCATAACCTGAGCGCATGAGCTGTTGGCATAGCAGAGCGAACCCCGTACTGGCGCGCTTCATAACTACAAGTCGAGAGTACACCCCGTCCAAACTGAGAGCCTCCGATGGCCAATGGAATACCTCTCAAATCAGGGTTATCTCTTGCTTCAACCGCGGCATAATAACAATCCAGATCGATGTGAATGATTTTATTGGTCATAAGTATCCAGTGCCATATCCAGATGATGAAGACAACTTTGTGCAGCCATTAGGATAAATTCCGTGACTAAAAGCATTTCAATAACACGTCAAAATACTGTTTATATACACAGTATAATACAATATTGTTCTAGAAATAAAAGAAGGGAGATATGACTAAATAATGCGCGACACGTCGCTCATTTGGAATACAACCCCATCGGGTTATCGATATCGATCTAATTTGCTAAAAATAAAAAATATACCTTCAATGACGCGTTCTGCGTGAAATGATCAAACCACTCCAAACTTATTGAATCATTTCATATTTACATAAACGTGCACTGACTTGTGGGATGCTGCCAGAATTACACATTTAACACTCCATATGACGCATATTATGCTATAGGATGAGCAAACACTAAGTGCATACGGAGTGCCATTTATGTTTAACAAAAAATATATGTATTTCGGATTAGTGTTGCTAGGTATAAGCAGTGGTGCTATGGCTCATTCTTTATATCCCAACATAACTCCCCATGAGATCCCACAGGCAAAGCTAACAAGTAGTGAACTGCCAAATATTTTGATCGGTGATAATGAGTTTGTCTACCAGCCTCATTTTCGACCATTTGATATCGATAGTTTTTTAGCAGAGACCCAGCCTTCATGGCAGTCAAGCAAGGAATTGGTTAAGCATTGGGCAGGAGCAACGGGTGTTGATCCCAGAGTACTGTTAACGACTCTGATGGTGATTCATCCACAACAAAGGCCAACGGCTAATGAGATTAAAGCCGTAGCAAATCAACTGTCACAACACTTCTACTACTATGATTCACACAAGTCGCTGACCCGGAAAAATTATAACGCTGCCACTTTGGCGGTGGCACAGCAACTGCCGACACTATCTGATTGGATCAACTGGCAACGTCAATATGAGCAGTGGTTTGGTCCAATTATCACAACTCAAGAAGTACAGCAAAAAGTCAAACCGGCAGCACCTGCGCTTGCATTAGCACCGTCTATTTCTGATGCGAATCATGACCTCGGCACCATCCAGTGGCCATGGATGCAAGGCTATTCATGGATACCGAACGGCCCACATTCACACACGGGTGATGGCTATCCTTTATCATCGATAGATGTTTCCTACAATTGGCCTGCCTGGGGAGAGCCCACTTATAGTGTGACAGCCGCCCACGATGGTTATGTGACTGTCATGTCTCGTTGTCAGGTTCGGGTGACTAACCCCAATGGATGGGCAACAAACTACTATCATATGGACTGGATTCAGGTCGAGGATGGTCAGTGGGTAACTAGAGATACTGAATTAGGTATTTATGCAAACCAACGTTCAATTGCACTTTGTGAAGGTGGTTCATCGACAGGTCCACATTTACATTTCTCTTTGCTTTATGAAGGTCGCTTCCAATCTTTACAGGGCGTTCAGCTAGGTCCATACAAAATTCAAGTTGGCCGTTACAACTATGATAGTGATTGTAAATATAGCTGGTTATACGATACGCGAAACCGGCGTAAAGTATGCCTGTACCAAAGTGTTGATAACCCGCCTCTTTAAAGGGTCGGTCTGACTCATTTCATCAGAAGATGAATCATAATGTTCAATCTCCCCACATTGGGGAGATTGAACATTCAACAAATCAAGTGACTTTCAGATTCAGGATTTTATTCCTGAGATGACGCCTAACTTGAAGGTTTTCCCCGCCCTACACGTTTCTCATCGACTGCTCAAAGCGGACTCAACTAAAATTCAGAGCAAGGTTTAGGGGCTCGTTTCAGCAGACGAATTCGTGGTAATAACAGACCTATAATCACAACTGCAATACCAAGTAGTTGTAGCTGAGTCACTGCCTGACCAAGCATAAATGAGGTGAGTACGGAAAAAATCGGTACAAAGTTAAAAAACAACGCGGCATTGGCTGATCCGAGATGACGCACCCCATTGAGCCACAGCAAATACCCAGCAACGGTGCCAAACACGCCAATATAAACGACTTCCGATATACCTAATGCTGTGCTATGCCACAATTCAGCAAACGGATAGACTTCCGGAGAAACCAGACACATAATGCCAATGACTGAAGCACCGCTCAACATACCGATAAAAGTATAAGGAATCACTGGCATCCAGCGACTGATTCCCTGACTAAAATAGGTATAAAAACTCCAAGCAAGCATCCCACCAAAGATTAATTGATCACCATGGTTGATCTGCATCGAGAATAACGTTTCAAGATGACCGTTAGTGATCACCATCAATACACCGGCAAGACTCACCAACAGACTAATACATTGTACAAAGGACGGAAAAGTGCGCAGGGCAATACACGCAATCAGAGAGGTCATGAGCGGACTAAGCGCCATAATTAATGAACCATTGGTCGCATTGGTCGTCGCCAGTCCCGTAAACAGACCGAGATTAAGACCGCCAACCCCGACAATACTGACTGAAACAACCCAACACCATTGATACACACTCAAATGCATTTCGGGCATACGTTTGACCTTGAGATACCCCGCCAGACATGTGGCTGCAATGATGAAACGCCAGAACACTAAGGTGAGAGCATGCACTTCTTCTAATGCATGTTTACCAATTGGAAAGCTGCTGCCCCAAAAGAAGGTACAAATAATGAGCAGGACAACCGCTTTCATGGTTGAATTAGATTTCATCGTCACTCCGAATCACTTGTCAAAACTTATTGATTAGTGTATTGATTTCAATAATTAGATAAACAAGCAATTTTAAGACAGTAAATACCAATAATGAAACTTAGCTATTCGTTAGATGACCTGCGTTGCTTCTGTGCTGTCGCACGAGCAGGAAGCTTCAAAGACGCTGCTCAATTTTTGGGGATGCCACTTTCTACATTGAGCCGTCGTATCCGTCAGTTAGAAGCCGATCTGCAGCTTCGTTTACTTAATCGAGATGCTCACCGAGTTGTACTAACCAGCATCGGTGAGCAGTATTTTCAGCGCTCCGCTATGCTGTTCGATGAACTCAATCATATCGACGAAGAGCTACATCGGGATAAATATCAACCACAGGGAAAAATCCGTATTTCCGCGCCAATCAATGCTGGCTCATACTTCCTGCGAGACATCTTTTATGATTTTTTACTACAATATCCGGATATTCAGCTCGATCTGAATTTTTCCAACTCTCTGATTGATATTGAAGGGGAAGGAATGGACGTCGTATTTCGAGTCGGAAACCTAGTCACCGATAACTGGATTGCGAGACCACTAAAGCATATCCATTTTATTTTGTGCTCTCATTCTGATTACGATATTTCCGGCATCACAACACCAGAAAAATTATGTGGTCACCCAACAATCATCTGCCGCCCCATGATACCGTGGCAATTAGTGCACAAAAAAAACCGTGAAACGTTCGATTATCAGCCAAATAGAAGAATCAGGTTGGAAGTGGACGAAATTTTGACATTGGTTCATGCCATTAAAGCAGGGCTCGGGATCGGCTACGTGCCGGATTACTTTGCACTACCGATGATCGCACAAGGAGAAATCAACCATGTGCTATCGGAATGGCACAGTAAAGCTCGTACATTATTTATGCTCTATCGCGATCGTGACAACTTACCAATGCGGGTACGCCTGTTCGTCGAGTTTATTATCAAACACTTTAACGAGAGGTAACGCCATTGCGATCAACCGACATACAGAGATATTAATATTTTGACTCGCCTCAAAACAGCGCGATTTGATCGCCACGCCGGGGCGGGACTTGAAAGCGACGACAGTCCAATTGTTCTGATTTTCGTTCCTCAGCACCCATTTTACGCCTTGCCAGATGAAAACGTTGCCGAATGAAATCAGCGTAGACACCACTACCGGTCATGCGCTTACCAAATTCACCTTGATAAAGTTGTCCGCCATGCATACTACGGATATGGCTAAGAACTCGCTCAGCACGCAGTGGAAAATGCTGTTGTAACCAATCTTCAAATAGAGGAGCAACCTCATGAGGTAAACGTAACATCACATAACCAACCCGATCTGCTCCCGCATCAATAATAGCCTGCACTAATGTTTCCAGTTCATGATCATTAATAAAAGGGATCACGGGTGCAATCATCACGGTTACCGGTATATTTCTCTCTCTCAAGGCACGAATCATTTTCAGACGAACAGCTCCCGGAACAGCTCTGGGCTCCAGTCGACGCGACAGGTCATGATCGAGCGTTGTTAGGCTGACACCGACATGAACGAGATGTTCTGATGCCATCGATTGCAGCAAATCGATATCTCTCAAAATCAGAGAACTTTTTGTGATAATAGAAACAGGTTGTTTATATTCACAGGCAATATTCAGGAGTTTCTGGGTAATCTTGAGCTCTTTCTCTATGGGTTGATAAGCATCCGTATTGATACCAAGCGCAATTGGTTGACACTGATAGTTCGGATGGCGGAGTTCTGCTTCAAAGATCTCGGGGGCATTGATCTTGGCCGTCAGACGTGTTTCAAAATCAATGCCGGGAGAAAGATTCAGATACGCGTGTGTCGGCCGGGCAAAACAATAGATACAACCATGCTCACAGCCTCGATACGGATTCACCGAAAGGCGAAACGGAATATCGGGGGATTGATTTGATGTGATTAGGGTCTTGGCATGTTCGTAGCGCACCTCTGTGTCCGGTGAAGAAACTGAATAAAAGTTATTCTCTGCTTCTATGGTGTGGACTTCAAAGCGCCCGGGGATCGCTGACATCGTCCCACGGCCTTGAAATCGTTTCCCAGATACATCGCGTGACATAATTAACTCTCAATACTGTTTATATATACAGTATTATCATAAGCAATATTTATCTGAAGCGCGATCTAATTTTTTGCCATCATTCATATTATCTCCACTCATCATTTATTTTTGGCGAATGTCAGAATGATCAGACAGAGAGAATCAAGTAGAGGAGAGGAGAATTCAAGAAGGAAGACCGCTCTCAGCGAAGAATCATATTCGTAGAGAGCAGTTGAATCGAGGGGTAATTAAGCGATGCGGTCTTTGTTCCACTCAGCTATACGTTCAGCTCTGGCAGCGGCTTTGGCTTCGCGTTTCTTGCGGGCATCACAAGGTTCAGGACAGTTGCAGACCTTTTCAATGCCTACAGCCCCTAAACCACCACAGCTACCGCTAACCATTTTCTTTTGGAAGATGTAGCCAACTGCCATTGCTGCAATCACAATAACAAATATGGCAAAAGTGATTAAAAAAGTACTCATATATACCTCATTCACGGTTGAGACAGGCGGAAAACAATTCGGGGCTCGCGCTGCTTTAAACAAAATTTTGTTTCACAATCAACACGATTGTAGTGATTCACAGATAAGCGAATCACTACACTTCCCCCTGAGCTCACCAGCCTGAATCTCACCCACAGACTTTTGAATCATTCTGTGAGTACGGCCATTTGACGATGACAACATGCAGTGTTTGGATAAAACAATGGCTGACTTTACAGTCAGCCATATCATACCGGGAATGAAATAACAGCTTAACCGCCGAAATCATCCAGAAGAATATTTTCTTCTTCGACACCCAGCTCTTTTAGCATGTTAATCACAGCAGCATTCATCACCGGTGGCCCACACATGTAGTATTCACAATCTTCAGGAGCATCATGATCCTTCAGATAGTTCTCATACAGAACGTTGTGAATAAAACCGGTATAACCATCCCAGTTATCTTCGGGTAATGGATCGGACAGCGCACAGAACCATTTGAAGTTGTCGTTTTCTTCTTGCAGTTCATCAAAATCTTCTACGTAGAACATTTCACGCTTCGAACGAGCCCCATACCAGAAACTGATCTTACGCTTAGACTTGAGACGTTTCAGCTGATCAAAGATATGTGAACGCATTGGTGCCATACCTGCACCACCACCGATAAAGACCATTTCTGCATCAGTGTCTTTGGCAAAGAACTCACCAAACGGACCAGAAATTGTCACTTTATCACCCTCTTTCAGAGACCAGATATAAGATGACATTTGACCTGGCGGTACATTCGGGTTATTTGGCGGCGGCGTAGCAACCCGAACATTCAGCATGATAATGCCAAATTCTTCAGGATAGTTTGCCATTGAATAAGCACGAATGATGTCTTCGTCAACTTTCGACTCATAGCGGAACAAGTTAAATTTTTCCCAATCCGAGCGATACTCTTCAGGCACATCAAAATCAGAATATTTAATGTGGTGCGCTGGCGCTTCAATCTGGATATATCCACCCGCACGGAACGGTACAGATTCTCCATCAGGGATTTGTAACTTCAGCTCTTTAATGAAAGTCGCTTTGTTATCATTCGAGATAACTGTACATTCCCACTTTTTCACCCCGAAGATTTCTTCTGGCAATTCAATCTCCATATCAGATTTGACTGCAACCTGACATGCCAGACGCTCACCTTCACGAGCTTCACCTTTAGAAATATGGCTCAATTCTGTAGGAAGAATGTCACCACCACCGGATTTAATTCTTACTTTACACTGGCCACAAGAGCCACCACCACCACAGGCGGATGATACGAAAATACCAGATCCCGCCAGTGCACCGAGCAGTTTACCACCCGGGCTTGTCACGATCGCTTTATCAGGATCGTTATTAATTAGAATCGTAATGTCACCTGTTGGAACCAGCTTAGATTTGGCAAATAAAATCACCAAAACTAAAACCAGTACAATCAGAGTAAACATCACTACACCAAGAATAATGTCCATTGACTATTCCTTATTGCTGCGGTTTACCCGACTTACAGTTGAACACCAGAAAATGACATAAAACCTAACGCCATCAGACCAACGGTGATAAAGGTAATACCAAGACCACGTAATCCAGGAGGGACGTCAGAATATTTCATTTTCTCACGGATACCTGCAAGCGCAACGATTGCAAGCATCCAACCAGCACCGGAGCCAAAGCCATAAACAATTGACTCAGCAAAATCATACTCGCGCTGTACCATAAACGATACACCACCAAAGATCGCACAGTTCACTGTAATGAGCGGTAAGAAAATACCCAGTGCGTTGTATAAAGGTGGGAAGAAACGGTCAAGCACCATTTCCAGAATCTGTACTAACGCAGCGATCACCCCGATGAAAGTGATAAAGTTCAGGAAAGTCAGATCAATACCATCGACCAGTGCATTTTCTTTCAACACGAGGTTATAAACCAAGTTATTGACGGGCACAGAAATGGTCAATACGACGGTAACGGCAATCCCCAAGCCAAACGCTGTTTTGACTTGCTTTGAAACAGCCAGAAATGTACACATCCCCAGAAAGAAAGCCAGAGCCATGTTTTCCAGGAAAATGGATCGTACGAGCAAACTAATATAATGTTCCATTGTTCCTTACTCCTTCGCTTCCACTTGTTCTGGTTTGAACACACGGATGATCCAAATTAAGAAGCCGATCAAGAAGAATGCAGATGGTGCAAGTAGCATCAAACCGTTTGGTTGATACCACCCGCCATTGTTCACTAATTTCAGAACTTCCATCCCAAAAATCTTACCTGAACCAAAGAGTTCACGTACAAAACCGACACTGATCAGAACAAAACCATAGCCCAGACCATTGGCAATTCCATCGATAAACGAAGGAATTGGTGCTTCTTTCATCGCAAATGCTTCAGCACGTCCCATAACAATACAGTTCGTGATAATCAGACCAACGAAAACTGAAAGTTGTTTTGAAATATCATAAAGATAAGCTTTCAATATTTGGTCAACCACAATCACGAGTGAAGCAATAATTGCCATCTGGACAATAATCCGCACACTATTAGGAATATGGTTACGAATCAATGAAACGAAAAAGTTAGAAAGAGCGGTTACAAATGTTACCGCCAATGTCATAACAAATGCTGTTTCGAGCTTGGTGGTCACCGCTAACGCAGAACATACACCAAGGACCTGTAACGCAATCGGGTTGTTATCCAACACCGGCGCTAACAGACTCTTCTTCAGATCTTTCACAGTAGACATTAGTTCAGACCTCCGTCACGGACTTTTGCCAAGAATGGTCCAAAGCCCTTATCTCCCAACCAGAAGTCAAATTGATGCTGAACACCCATACTGGTCAAAGTCGCACCGGAAAGTGCATCAACGCCATGTATTGATCCTGAAGGTGCACCACCTTTGACGATCTTGATTGCTGGTTTGTGATTGTCATCATAAAGCTTCTTACCGACAAACTGTTCACGCCAGCCCGGGTTTTCCACTTCACCACCAAGCCCAGGAGTTTCCCCTTGCTCATAGTAAATGATGCCGTCAACAGTATTACCATCAGTCTCAACTGAGACAAAGGCATACATCATTGACCATAACCCTTTCCCATGAATGGGCAGAATCAAGCGCTGAATTTTGCCATCTTTCTTCACAAGATAGACCAAACCATAATCCGCTCGTGCACGAATTTTCGCCGGGTCTTCAGATTCAGACAGTTTCAGAGACTGTGAATCAATCTTTGAAGCAGCGCGCTGATCGTAATGAGCAGCCGTCTGACCTTCTGGTGTTTTTTCAACAAACTCACCGGTTTTAAAATCGACCAGCTTCGGTTCGATATATTGTGAGTACAGTTCTTTAACACTACCGGACGACATATCAACCCCGGAAACTTCCAGAATCTTTGACTGTTTATCCAAAAGTGCGTTTGTTTGTTGCTTACTACGCAGCCCAACAGCTGCCGTTGAAACGATGATTGAGCACACTAAGCTCAATACGATAACAACAAACAATGTTTTTTTAATGCTATCGTTATTGTTTGCCATAGCGCGCTAATCTCCGTTTGACATTCTTTTCAACAACAATATGGTCGAATAATGGTGCAAAAAGATTCGAGAATAGAATCGCCAGCATCATCCCTTCCGGGTAGGCTGGATTAACCACACGAATCAACACACACATTGCTCCAATCAACATTCCATAGGCCCATTTACCTTTATCGGTAAACGATGCTGAAACGGGATCAGTCGCCATAAAGAACATACCAAAAGCAAATCCACCCAGAACTAAGTGCCAATGCCACGGCATATTAAACATTGCGTTGGTATCAGAACCAATTACATTGAACAGGGTTGAAAGTGCAATCATACCGATCATGACACCGCCAATGATCCGCCATGAAGCAATCCCCATGTACACAATAAAAGCAGCACCAATGGCAAGCGCTAACGTTGACACTTCACCGATCGAACCGGGAATGTTGCCAAGGAATGCATCCATCCAAGAGATCGTTGCACCTGTGACATTGTTCACCAATGCACTATGACCGCCTTGTGACCACTGACTCAGCGCCGTTGCACCAGAGAAACCGTCGGCAGCCGTCCAAACAACATCGCCCGAAATCTGAGCCGGATAAGCAAAGAACAGGAATGCACGACCCGCCAAAGCCGGGTTGAGGAAGTTACGTCCTGTACCACCAAACACTTCTTTCCCCACAACGACACCAAAAGTGATACCTAAAGCGGCCTGCCATAACGGCAATGTCGGTGGAACAATCAGTGCAAAGAGAATTGACGTCACAAAGAAACCTTCGTTAACTTCGTGTTTCCGGACGATACAGAACAGGACTTCCCAAAAACCACCGACAATAAAGACTGTCAGATAAATGGGAAGAAAATATGTCGCACCAAGCAACATTTTACTACCCCAGCCAGCCGAGTCGGCCATCAGGGAGCCCCCCAATAACTCGGTAAACCAGTAGTGCCAGTTGCCATCAATGATATTGGCCAGTTGTTGGCCTTGATAGAGATGATTTAATGCAGCAATGGCTTGACCACCCGCGTTATACATCCCCCAGAACATGGCAGGGAAAACCGCTAACCAAACCATGATCATAATGCGCTTTAGATCAACGCTGTCACGAACATGCGAGCTTTTTCTCGTCACCGTGCCCGGCGTATAGAAAATTGTCGCCGCCGCTTCATACAGCGCATACAATTTTTCATACTTGGCACCCGGCTCAAAATGATGCTCGATGTCTTCAAGAAACTTTTTAAGACCCATGGAAATTACCCTTCCTTCTCAATCTTGTCGAGACATTCACGGAGTAGCATGCCGTACTCGTATTTGCCTGGACACACAAAGGTACACAGTGAGAGATCTTCTTCATCGAGCTCTAGAACCCCTAAACGCTGAGCACTTTCAGTGTCGCCGGCACAGAGATCGCGAAGCAGCAATGTTGGTTCCATATCAAGCGGCATTATTTTTTCATAATTGCCAATCGGAACCATCGCACGTTCACTACCATTTGTGGAAGTTGTCATATTGAAAAGCTGGCCTTGGAAAAGGTGCCCAAGGTACGAGCGTGTGACTGAGAATTTATGTTTACCCGGCACTAACCAGCCAAACAATTCTTTCTCACGACCTTCTCGCAGTACTGAGACTTGAAGATGGTAACGACCAAGATAAGCATGAGGACCACTGGCTTTCACTCCGGAAAGGACTGAACCAGAAATCACGCGCACTTCTCCGGGCATAATTTCGTTATCAACCAATTCGTCTAAGCTAGCGCCAATCTTCGTGCGAATCAGACGAGGTTTATTTACCACCGGTCCTGCCAGAGAAACAACGCGTTCAACGTATAACTCTCCGGTCAAGAATAAATGACCGATAGCAATCACGTCCTGATAGTTGATACTCCAAGCGACATGGTCGAGATCCACAGGATAGAGGAAATGCATGTGTGTTCCGGGCAATCCAGCTGGATGTGGCCCTTCGAAAACATGCTCTTCCACATTCGATTGAGCGGAGTGAGGTAAGCTCTTTCCTTGCTTACAAACGTAGACTTTACCTTCTGTCAAAACAGATAAAATGTCTAAACCTGCAACGAAAGCATCTGATTGTTCATTAATAATCAGTTGTGGATCAGCAGCCAAAGGATTGGTATCTATTGCTGTTACAAAGATAGCCTTAGTTGCAGAATCGACAGCAGGAACCTTGCTAAAGGGACGAGTACGGAACGCAGTCCACATGCCGGAATCAACCAACTGTGTTTTCACTTGCTCGCGATCCAAGCTTGCAAGTTGACTGGCGTCAAACTTATCGAACGTCTCCTGCGCATCACCGGCAACTTCAATCACCACAGATTGAAGTACCCGTTTTGCACCACGGTTTACTTCGATAACTTTACCGCAGACCGGTGAAGTAAACTTAACACCCGGATTCTTCTTATCTTCAAAAAGAATTTGAGCTTTCTTTACTTCATCACCTACGCGGACATGCATCGTAGGACGCATACCAACGTACTCTTCGCCAAGCAAGGCGACTTTGCTGATGGCTTTGCCATCACTTATCACCTGGGAAGGAGTTCCAGCAATAGGAAGATCCAATCCCTTCTTTATTGTAATCATACGCACTTGCACTTTTATCGGGAAAAAGATTCTTTAAAATTCTGTAAATAATTGGCTTTGTTTAGTTATTCTATCGAGCATAAACGCCGGGAAAACTAAATGAGCCCTAGACACGACACTGGTATCCAGCTTTGATTCTTATTTGCCATAAGGTGAGCACACCCTATTGAAAACACGTCTCTCACTCGTGTGAGGCATATTTACCAGACACGGGAGTGTATCATCTTTTAGGCAATTGATGCCATGATCTAAGCTGCTTTTCTTTCTTCATTGCGGTGCAATATAATGCAAGAAATTATCATAAATTTGATGAATAGCACGCTTATCACAAGCAACTTTGAAAATATCTGTTTTCAGTAAATATATCGTTTAATCAAATAGATAAATGGACTCAAAGCACAAACAGCCACCGTGAAGACAATCATACGTCATGATTGTGAATATCATTAACTTAGCACCATTCAATTCTCTTTATGGCCGCCACCATGACACATGGGGCTATCGGGCACCTGAGTATTTTGTCGCCACTGTTCCGGGGTATAGGTATGTATCGACAATGCATGAACCTGACCTGCTAATTCATCAGCTAAAACCTGATTGACTGCTCGGTGCTGTTCAATTAAACGTTGTCCATCAAACGAAGGGCTGACAATGACGACCTTGAAATGGCTTTCAGAGCCTGCTGGCACATTATGCATATAACTTTCATTAAGCACTTGCAGGTATTCTGGCTGAAATGCCTGATTTAACTTAGCTTCAATCGTTTCTTGTATCATGTACTTTCTCTCTCCGAGATCACCGGAAAAACGTGTTGAGCACAGATAAAAAACATTCCGGTGAACCTGTGGCGACATATATTACTACTCTCTGAGGTTTAGAAAAAGGTTTCAGTTTCTTGTTTGTGCTGCATTTGCGACAATAATCGATAATTTAATTGCCCGACTCTCCTGATTAAAAATAATGAAGACAGAATTATCATTCAACGAACGTACACTGACATTACATCGCTACCCTGAGCAGCATTATGAAAATCTACAGGCGTGGGATGCCGGAGACGAATATCTGATTCGTCATGTTGAAGCCATGGCCTTGTCCCCGGGCAAGCATATCTTGATTCTCAATGATCATTTTGGCGCATTGTCATGTTGGTTTGCCCGGGATCATCAAGTGACTCTGATGAGTGATTCATATCTGTCACATCAAGGCGTGCAACAAAATTTAGCCCGAAACGGCAACGGTACAATCTCCTGCCTGACAACACTGGCAGATTTACCGACCGGTATTGATTTGGTTTTATTCCAGCTCCCCAAAAATAATCGTCACCTGATCTGGCAACTGAGTCAGCTTCGTTCCGCCTTATCGGTAACCTGCCCGGTCATTGCGGTTAACAAAGCAAAAGAAATCCATACTTCGACACTGCAACTGTTTGAGAAATACCTTGGCACGACTCAGACGTCACTGGCTTGGAAAAAACATCGGCTGGTATTTGCCAATGCCGATGCGCCCCATCAGTCAGTCTCCGCAGAGCTGATTTGGGACGCAGAAGTTGATGATCAATCGATCCGGTTAATCAATCTGCCGAATGTTTTCTCCGGAGAAAGTCTTGATCTGGGCGCTCGGTTTTTTCTTTCTCATATTCCGGAAAAGCCGAACTGCAAACATATTATCGATTTAGGATGCGGTAATGGCATTCTGTCAATTAAAGCCGGACAACAAAACCCACAAGCGGCTTTAACTTGTATTGATGAAAGTTTTATGGCGGTCGAATCAGCCCGCAGAAATTTACATGATCACTTCGGTAACCGAGCAAATATCCAGTGTATCGCGAATAATTGTCTGGATGGTTTAGCGGCTGAGTCAGCGGATTTGATTTTATGTAATCCGCCTTTTCACCAGCAGAACGCGATTACTGATCATATTGCCTGGCAGATGTTCTGTGATGCAAAGCATGTTCTGGAAAAGAGAGGTGAATTATTAGTGATCGGTAACCGTCACCTCGGCTACGATGGAAAACTCACAAGAATATTTGGGAAATCTAACGTAAAAACTGTCGCGATGAACAAAAAATTTGTTATCTTACAGGCAACTAAACGGTGAGCCGCTAAACTTCAAACCATGTAGGTCGGAGAACGGAAGTACGATGGATAAACGGTGTAAATTGAGAATCTTTCACTTCACGTCTCAATATCGGCTCGCTCACGAAGCGTATGATGTTTTTACACAAACCTAGAGTTCCATACAGACTTGGCTTTCCATACATATCTGTTAATGTGATTACTCGATTTTGAACAAGGAACCACTCATGAAAAAACTGGTTATTGCAGCGACTGTCGCACTGCTTGCCGCCTGTTCAGGCCCACAGCAGCAACAAATCAACTTTGCCCCACAGCCGGCCCTCAGCCAGAGTGATATTGTGAAAGGAAAGTCTTTTACCCTGATGAGTAAAGATGTCAGAACCTCTCAATATGTTGCGTTAGTTGATAGCGGGCGTGCACATATCGAACCGGTTCATGCGCGTCAGAATGTTCGTATCGCGATTGAAAACGCGTTGTCACAGCAATTTTCTTCCCAAGGTTTTACAACCAGCGTCAATAGCGAAAATTCCGTGACGGTAGAAATTCAGGAAGCACTCGTTTCAGTGAAGCATTCGATTATGGAAAGCGAAATGAATGCAAGCGTTGTTCTTGAAATCACGGCCGAAACGCCGACCGGAAAATTGGTAAAAACTTATCATGGTACCGCGAAGAAGACGTCAACATTTAGTGCATCCAACGATGATATCGAGATGGTTTTTAACGATGTCGTCAACAATGTTCTGAAAAAGATCGCCCAAGATGAAGAACTGAAAAACTACATGCGGGAGCACTTTTAATGCGTCGGTATCGCTTCTCAGCCATACTGGCCTGTTGTTTTTTCTCACTGTTTAGTCTGGGGGCTTTCGCATCCCCCAGCGTGACCTTTGAAACCACATTGGGTTCTTTTACAGTTGAATTGAACGCTAAACAAGCGCCAGTGACGGTCAAAAACTTTCTGCGTTATGTTGAAGACGGCAGTTATGTCGGCAGTATTTTTCACCGTGTCATCCCCGGTTTTATGGTTCAGGGGGGTGGATTCAGCACCCAAATGGAACGGCTGAAAACTTACCCGCCAATCGCTAACGAAGCCAATAACGGTTTACTCAATCAAACCGGGACCATTGCGATGGCCAGAACGCAGGATCCGAACTCAGCAACCCGACAGTTTTTTATCAATCTGGTTGACAATGACTTTCTTAACGCCGGAGAAAGACCACCGGGTTACGCGGTGTTTGGTCGGGTCACAACAGGGTTTGACGTGATTCAAAAGATTGGTCAGCAAAAAACAGGTGTCCGGAACTACATGAAAGATGTTCCCGTAGAGCCGATTATTATCACGCGTGTTTTTGTTGTTCCTGAAAAAGGCACTGCAGCAACGACGTCACCGGCACAATAGAGGTTTATTCGTTGCAAAAATCATCTTACACGTGGAAATCCACTGTTCAGAGTTATCTCGATAGACGTTTAGCATGGGTTCTCATGCTCGGATGTTCCAGTGGATTTCCTTGGGTATTGATCGGTTCCAATATGTCCGGCTGGCTAAAAGATGCTGGATTTACCAATACGGATATTGGTTATTTCAGCAGTATTTTTGTCGCCTATTCCGTAAACTTTTTATGGTCCCCGCTGGTTGACCGACTCCATATCCCACTGGTAGGTCGGTGGCTCGGACAACGGCGCAGCTGGATTTTTGTCTGCCAGTGCATCATTTTGTTGTGCACTCTGGCGATTGCTTCCTATTCGAATCCCACCACTGATTTTATGATGACCTACGGCATTGCACTGGTGATCGCATTTGTCTCAGCGACACAGGATATTGCAATCGATGCGTTTCGGATCGATAGCTTCAATAAAGCCGAGGAATCAAAGCTGCCTCAAGCTTCTGCAATGGCTGTCATCGGCTGGTGGACCGGTTACTCTCTGCCCGGTTATCTGGCATTTACCAATGCGGATCAATATGGCTGGAATACCGTTTACTTTGGCATGGCCGCGGTCATGGCTGTACTGCTCATATTCACTCTGATGACCAAAGAACCGGTGACCCACCGGGATCGCTTACAACAAAAAGCTGAAGCGCGTCATCATCAATATATTGAATCGCCGGCCCTCTTGTGGGTGTCCGTCACCGTAGTCGAACCATTTATCGACTTCTTCAGAAGAAATGGTACCCGGGTTGCAATCACAATTTTGTTATTCGTGTTTTTATTCAAAATTGGTGAAGCCTTTCTGGGAAAAATGTCGATCTCATTTTACCGTGAGATTGGCTTCAGTAATGAACAGATTGGATACTATTCGAAATTGATCGGCTGGTGGGCAACGATGCTCTTTACCTTGCTCGGCAGTATGGTCACCGTACGATTTGGTATTGTCAAAGGGCTGCTGATCGGCGGTATCGCCATGTCAGCCAGTAACCTGATGTTTGCATGGATTGCCCAAACAGGACCCAATGAGCATCTGTTTCTTGCCACTGTACTCGTTGATAATTTTACTACCGCGTTCTCGACAGTCGCATTCGTGTCATTCCTGACCTTAATGACCGGACAAGCCTTCTCTGCAACGCAGTATGCCTTATTAGCGTCTTTGGGCAATGCCGGACGCACGGTTCTCTCATCATTTAGCGGCGCAATGGTTGATTATCTGGATAACTGGCCATTATTTTTTGTCCTCACCGCGGTGATGGTCGTTCCAAGCTTGCTGATGCTTTACTCACTCCGACATTACTTTATGGACCTGCTGGAAAAAGCGAAAGCATCCAGAAAACAGGATTGCATTTAAATCAGGCTTGATTAGACTCGCTAATCGTTTGGAGTAAACGCATGAGCCACAGTAAAGCATGAATATTCTGGTGATTGGCCCGGGAGCGATTGGTTCGCTCTGGGCTATCAAATTACAGCAAAGCGGGCATCAGGTCGCCGTGTTTGGCAGGCATACGGCGCCTCACTATCAATGCCAGCTCGGCGAGTCAATCTACACCTTTGCCAATCATCAGGTTGACGACATCCGACACGCTGACCTCATTCTGGTGACGGTTAAAGCCTGGCAAGTTGCCTCCGCGTTAGAGAGACTAACGCCCCAAATCAATCCGGATACAATCATCATGCTAATGCACAACGGCATGGGCAGCCTCGATACCATCGGCGCGTTATTGCAAACCAACCCTGTTCTGCTGGCAACCACAACCCACGGCGCTTTCAAACCAGCGCCATCACAGCTCATTCATACCGGACAAGGTGAAACCTTAATCGGTGCTGCGAATGCCCAAGGTGGCCGATGTCAGTTTCTGAGAGATGTCTTTGACCACGCCTTGCCGACAGTTCACTGGCATCCACAGATTGAACACGCGCTATGGCATAAACTGGCCGTCAATTGTGTGATCAACCCTTTGACGGCTATCCGTCAATGCCCAAACGGCACACTCGCACACCCCGAATATCAGGCTCGCATCACCCGTTTAATTGCCGAAGTAAGCGCCGTCATGACGGCGGAGAAGATTCCGTTTCAGCTTGCACAGTTAACCGCTCATATTTATCAAGTGATCGCCGCAACATCCGAAAACCTGTCGTCGATGCATCAGGATGTTTCCCACCGGAGAAAAACTGAAATAGACTTTATTACCGGATACCTGATCAGAAGAGCTAAAAAACATGATATTGCGGTCCCGGAAAATGAAGCCTTATATCAACACATCAAAACATTGGAACAATCATGGGAGTCACTCATATGAGTTATAACATCTTAGTACCGATTGCGACCGGCAGCGAAGAAATCGAAGCCGTCACCATTATTGATGTGATGGTCCGGGCGGGTTATCACGTTGTTACCGCCAGTGCCGATCCGACAGAGCAATATATTGTCAAAGCTTCCCGGGGGGTGATGTTGACAGCCGAAACCCTGCTTCATCAGGTCGTCGATCAACCGTTTGATGCGATTATCCTGCCCGGCGGACTGACTGGCGCAGAAAATTTCCGAGACAATCCCCTGCTCATTGAACGACTCAAACAGCAAAAGCAATCCGGGCGACTCGTTGCTGCAATTTGTGCCGCGCCGGCGATCGTATTACAGCATCATCACCTGTTTCCGGAGGCTCAGCTCACCTGTCATCCTAATTTTCAGCAGCAAATTCCAGAAACTCAGCGCTGCACACAGCGGGTAGTCTATGATCATTCAGCTAATTTATTAACCAGTCAGGGGCCGGGAACCGCTCTGGAATTTTCTCTGGAAGTGGTTCGTCTGCTCTCCGGAGAGCAACATATGTGGCAGGTTGCCGGACCGATGATCCCACCTGCCGGGATTTCCTGATCACCGTAGAATGAGTTGTAACCACAATGACACCTGATATTTTATCTGTCCGCCAACAGTTTCCGTCGTTACACGATGGTTCTTATGTCTATCTGGACAGTGCCGCAACCACACAAAAACCGCAATGCGTGATTGATCGACTAGCGCACTACTACCAGTATCAGAATGCGAATGTTCACCGTGGCAGCCACCATCTCACCGCCGAAGCGACACAAGTATTCGAGCAGGCGCGTGCCGAAGTGTCTTGTTTTATCGGCGCAGCCTCTGAGCAAGAAGTGATTTGGACGAGGGGCGCAACAGAATCTCTGAATCTGATCGCACAAAGTTGGGGGCGCGCCAACCTGACCACCGGTGATGAGATACTGGTAAGTGAAACCGAACATCACGCCAATATTGTGCCGTGGCAATTAGTAGCGGCGCAAACCGGTGCAAAGGTTGTCAAAATCCCGATGACGACACAAGGTGAATTTGGCTGGGACGCTTATACACAATTGCTCAATGCTAAAACCAAACTGGTCGCTGTCGCTCAGATGACGAATGTCACCGGAACCCGGTTACCACTGGCAGACATTATTCCGCTGGCGCATCAGGCCGGTGCTTTGGTTGTGGTGGACGGCGCACAAGGTATCGTTCATGACACCGTGAATCTGGTGGAAATGGATGCCGATTTTTATGTGTTCTCCGGGCATAAACTGTATGCGCCGACCGGTATCGGTGTGCTCTATGGCAAGAAGCACCTGTTGAATGCGATGCCCCCTTGGCAAGGCGGCGGTAAAATGGTCGAGAAGGTATCATTTGAGCAGACCACGTTTACCGGATTACCCGGAAAGTTTGAAGCAGGCACCCCCAATATCGCCGGTGCAATTACATTGGCTGAAGCAATGCGTTGGTATCAGTCTTTTCTCCCCGAAGACAGAGAACAGCACCTGCACCGATTACAACAGTTGGCCTATCAGGGGTTAAGTCAATATCAAGATGTCCGGGTGATTGGATACCAGCCAAACAGCAGTATTATTAGTTTTGTCGTTGACGGCGTCCACCATCAGGATGTGGCAACGCTTTTAGATCAACAAGGCATCGTTGTCAGAGCGGGTCATCACTGCGCCCATCCATGTATGGATGCGTTTGGTATTCAGGGTACCATCCGCCTGTCTTTCGGGCTCTATAATACGGCAGAGGATGTCAAAAAATTTATAGCCGCGCTGGACAAGAGCCTGAGCTTTTTCTAACAAGACAGGCACATGTCAGCGGGGGATTGGCGTTATATTTTTAATCGTGTTGGCTCAGGGTCTGAATTTGTTGCACAATCGCACGCAGTCCGTTCCCCCGCGACGGACTGAGATGACTCAACAATCCTAACCGGGAAAAATAGTCTTCAATAGGGAAAGCCGTGATCTCATCGCGTGTTTTCCCTTGATAGGCTGCCATCACAATCGCAATCAATCCGCGGACAATTCTGGCATCGGAGTCTGCACAAAAGAACCACTGATCCTGCTCCGATTCAGCCACCAGCCAGACCTGACTCTCGCAGCCAGAAACCTGAACCCGCTCGGATTTCAAATCCTCCGGCATCACCGGTAACTGTTTTCCCCACTGAATCACCTGACGATACTTATCTTCCCAGCCATGCAGATTTTCCATCACCTGCAGAACATCGTCAGCGGTGATTTCGCAGCCAAATGGCGACAGCGGTAAATGAGACATCATCATTCCCCTTGGTATTACGATTGATATTTGCGGATTAATTTTTCGACAATCTTTGCGGCAGCGACAAATCCGAAGCTTGCCGTGACCATCGTGGCGGCACCAAATCCGGTAGCACAATCCATCCGTTTGGGTCCTTCGGCCGTCGATTTCATCGCACAAACCGAGCCGTCAGCCTGCGGATATTTGAGTTGTTCTGTCGAAAAGACACACTCAATGCCAAACTTGCGGGCCGGATTTTTCGGGAAATGATAATCCCGCCGGAGACGATCCTTGAGTTTCTTTGCCAGCGGATCCTGAATGGTACGGGTCAAATCCGCCACCTGAATCTGGGTCGGATCGACTTGCCCGCCAGCTCCGCCAACGGTAATGACTTTGATTTTATTGCGCCGGCAATAGGCTAATAACGCCGCTTTCGCTTTCAGACTATCGATAGCGTCCAGCACGTAATCAAATTCTGCTTTCAGATATTCATGCTGATTCTCAGGCGAGATGAAATCATCAATCAAATTGACGCGACACTCGGGATTGATCAATCGGATGCGCTCGGCCATCACTTCTATTTTGCTTTGACCGACTGTCCCCTGCATCGCATGGATCTGACGATTGACATTGGTCACGCACACATCATCCATATCGATTAAGGTCAGTTCACCGATGCCGGTTCTTGCCAAGGCTTCAGCCCCCCATGATCCCACACCACCCAGACCAATGACACACACATGTGCCGCCCGGAGAATCTCAACCGCATCATGACCATAAAGACGGCGGGTTCCGCCAAAACGCTGGTTGTAATCATCTGAAGCCGGCGTCTCTAATTCACGCATCACATTCCCCAAAGTCAAAACTGATTGCAAGAGTATCTTGAAAAAGAAAGAGTGCGATTTATACGCACTCTTGCTGCAAAAGTCTAGAACACCATCGATAAACTATTCTAACTTTTCCGGCGGTAAAGCCCATGGTGCCTGTGTCGGGGAATTTTCTAACCCCAATTTCCAGACCCGACCAAAATGACGATAATGCCCGGCGGCGATCCCGGCTCGTTCGCCCATACCATGATAGAGATCGAGATGATTATCTTTTACCGCACCGCCCGTATCGAGCACGATTAACAATCTCAACTCGTGTGTCCCGCTCCAGCTACCATCCGCATTGAGTAACGGCACTTCCGCCAAAATTGGGGTGCCCATCGGAAAAATCCGCCGATCACCGGCAACCGACGCCATGGGGAGCAATTGAATACCAGCAGAACCGGTCACCGGGGCCGCAGATCTTGGCTCAAAAAACACATAGGACGGATTCTGTTCCAGTAACGTTTTTACCTGATCTTCAGGATGTGTCATCACCCAGTGCTTAATCGCTTTTAACGACATTTTTTCCCGGGGAATCTCTCCCTGATCGATCAGCACTTTGCCGATACTGATATAAGCTTTGTTGTTTTTGCCCGCGTAGGCAAAATACTCCAGAGAATCGTCATCCCCAAAATGGACAAATCCACTGCCCTGAACTTCCATAATGAACGGATCAATCTGGTTTGCTGAATAGCCCAGTTCCAAACCTTGTCCGGTGAGCGCACCTGCATAAATCTGCGCCCGGGTCGGGCAGTCGGCCTCACAGTTCGGCATGGCATACAGCGGATAACGAAATACCTCATCCGGTGTATGACGCAGTTCAATCACAGGTGAAAAATAACCGGTAAATAATACATTCCCCTGTTGATCGCCACCTTGAAGCTGAGCCGCCTGAATGCCGTACTGTTGCAGTTCTGCCGGGTCACCGCTTTGTTGGATCCACTCTTTGAGATGTTGATAAAGCGGCTGATAAAGCATCGCTAGTGACGGAGAGTTTTGCACAACCAAATCACTCTGGAGCGGAAATTCGGTAAAGTCCCGCGGTGCATTCGATACAATGTTCGCCGTGCGATTGAGATCATCCGGCAATGTTCCGTCAAGATACTGCTGAGCACGATCGGTCGGGTGCACACACCCATTGAGTATTACAGACGCCAGCATCAAGCCCAATATTTTTTTCACAGTTCGTTTTCCATCATTTACGGTTGGCAAAGCATGACAAATTGATTCATCATCTGCAATCTGCAGGACGGATATTTAAACGAAATTTATCAACTTCTGACGTGCAGAGCATCATGGATGAAAAAGCAATAAAAAACACTTGCTCAAGACTGAATAAAAAGTCATTATTTCAACATAAATAAACATGGATATTTTACTGTGAAAAACAGAAGTACTGCACTGGTTAAAGGCTTTCGCCAATCAACACCATACGTGAATGCGCACCGTGGGAAGACAATGGTCATCATGCTCGGCGGTGAAGCGGTCGCGGACAAAAATTTCACCAATATCATCAGTGATATTGCCCTGCTTCACAGTCTGGGGGTAAAACTGGTCGTGGTGCATGGCGCTCGTCCGCAAATCAATCAGATTTTGCAGGAACAAGCCTGTGCAACCCCTTACTACAAGGGCATCCGGATCACCAATGAAAAGGCTTTACCTCTGGTCATGCAGGCCGCAGGTCAGCTCCAGCTTTCCATTACCGGCAAACTCTCTTTAAGCCTGAATAATACCCCGATGGCGGGAAACCAGCTCAATATTGTCAGTGGTAACTTTGTCATTGCCCAACCTTTAGGAATTGATGATGGGATTGATTACTGTCATAGCGGCCGGGTGCGCCGGATTAATATCGATGGCATCAACCGGGCATTGGAACAGGGTTCTATTGTCCTGCTCGGTCCAATCGCCAGTTCGGTGACCGGAGAGTGCTTCAACCTGCTGTCGGAAGAAGTCGCGACACAAGTGGCCATTCGTCTCAAAGCCGACAAACTGATCGGATTTTGTTCCGAACAAGGCATTATTGATGAACACGGCAATGCGATTGCCGAGCTGTTCCCGGCCGATGTCGAGGTACTGTTAAACCGGATGGAACCCGATCCCGAAGACGAAGAGCAGCAGGATAATCATACCGGCAGAGTGCGTTTCCTCAGAGCGGCGATTTCAGCCTGTCGTGCAGGGGTGCCACGCAGCCACTTGGTCAGCTACAAAGAAGATGGGGCGTTAATTCAGGAATTGTTCTCTTTTGATGGGATCGGGACTCAGGTCGTCATGGCCAGTTCAGAACAGATTCGTCAGGCGACCATCGACGATATTGGCGGTATTTTCGATTTAATCCAGCCGCTGGAAGAAAAAGGGATTTTGGTCCGTCGTTCGAGAGAACAACTGGAGCAAGAAATTCATCGCTTCACAATCATCGACCGCGATGGCCTGATCATTGGCTGTGCCGCGCTCTATCCCTATGTCGAAGAAAGTATGGCCGAAATGGCATGTGTCGCGATTCATAATGAATACCGGGATAGTAACCGTGGGCTGATGCTGCTGAACCATATGAAAGGTCAGGCGAAAAACATGGGCATCAAATCGATGTTCGTGCTGACAACACATAGTCTACACTGGTTCAGAGAACAGGGATTTGTCGAAATGGATGTGAGTTCACTGCCGGCGATCAAACAAAACCTTTATAACTACCAGCGCCGCTCTAAAGTGTTGAGTCTCGAGCTATAACGAAGGTCAACCGGTCAGCATTTGGATAACCACTTGATATCACTGACTGATGACCAGACGCCGTTTAACTCAAGCTACCAGTCGTCGCAAAGATTTTAATTGCAATGAAACTGAACAAATAACAAACAGCTTTACTCTATTTTCAAATTGTGTAAAATTCCCCCGATCAATTGAGGAATGTGATTTTTTGCAACACAGGTCACAGTATTTACTCAAAATAAAAAATAGTGCAAGGATGCTTTTAGTCACTAAATTAGTCATTAAGAGCACAAAAATATGAAAACGGTTATTTGTAATTCACTCCAGAGCTTCTGGGACATGGGAGACCATCAGTTTTTAGAAGGTCATAACGTCCATTGTGTTTTCCCGATGAGTGAGCAAGTGAAGCGCTTTATTCTGGAATGTCAGTCTCGCTATAAAATTCGCACCATCACATTTACATCGATCTCGTTAAGCCGATAAGTGATCTCACAGATTTGCAGGCTAATTCCGGCTTTTCCAGAATTAGCCTAAGCATATCAATCTGCCATTTTTTCTCTCAATCCACTGACACGCTGTGTTTTTATCCTGACCGCAGCCTGCAAGATTTTAGGGGAAGTAAACAACGCCAACTGCTTTCTCGCCCGGGTAATTCCGGTGTAAACCAATTCACGGGTTAACAGCGGAGTGTGATCCGGTGGTAACAGCAGCAAGGTAAAATCAAATTCACTGCCTTGTGACTTATGGATCGTCATGGCATAAGCGGTTTCATGCTGAGGAATCCGACTCGGTAAAAATCCGCGGACGTGGCCGTCAAATTGCTCAAAATAGACCTTCAGCCGATCATCCTGAGGATCACGCATACAGATACCAATATCACCATTATATAGCTCAAGATGGTGATCGTTACGGGTGATCATTACCGGCCGCCCTTCATACCAAGCCTCATCACGGTTACGAATCAGTTGATGACGACTTAAAGCTCGCTCAACTCTCTGATTGACGCCGGTGACACCAAAATCCCCCTCCCGAATTGCACACAGTAATCGACAACGATGAAATAACCGCAGCACGTAAGCCGCTTTTTTCTCGGGAGAAATCCCTTCAGTGACTGCCGATTGATCAGCAATCGCACGCAAATAGTGAGCGTACTCTGCCACCAGTATCTGCAACATTTGCTGGTAACTGTCACTGTCCAATGCATGAATTTGTACATCGGTGTAATTGTGTTGAGTCACCTGCATGAGCTGGGATACATCTCCTGAATTCACAGCCTTGGCCAGTTGTCCAATTCCGGAGCGCGCATGGAAACGGTAACTTTTTTGCAGCAGACACAAACTATCCGCCAGCGCAGGAACCTCTTGATGCGGGTTCTGAGGCTCAAACTGGTATCCCGTCAGTCGAGACAGCTGCATCATTTGACTCCGGCTATATCCCTGAGTCTGAAATGCACAAATATCGCCTAATACAGCACCCGCCTCAACAGAGGCTAACTGATCCTTATCTCCCAACAGCACCAACCGGGCATGATCCGGTAAAGCTGTCAGCAATTTATACATCATCGGTAAATCAATCATGGATGCCTCATCCACCACCAACAGATCGACGTGCAGCGGATTATGCTGATGATGACGAAATTCCGCACTATTCGGAATCGCCCCTAATAATCGGTGCAATGTACTTGCCTGAGTCGGGATTTGGTCTTTCACTTCAGCAGGAATGGACAGGCGTTCTACCGCCTGTCCGATAGATTCGGTCAATCGGGCTGCCGCCTTTCCGGTCGGCGCGACCAGCTTGATTTCCAGTTTTTGCTGCAACGAATGATTCTGACTCACCAGTGCCGCCAGCAACCGGGCAACCGTGGTTGTCTTTCCGGTGCCCGGCCCACCGGAAATCACCGCGAAACGACGACTCAATGCAATCGCAGCCGCAACTTTCTGCCAATTCAGACATACCGATTCCGGTACCAGCACATCCAGCTTCTCGAGTGCTGAATCGTCTGATGCCTGCTGTAACAATTGATCAATCGACGACCAGTCCAATGCGGATTCCTGTACCACATCCAGAAATTCACAGACCAGACGCTGCCGCGCTCCCACTGACGACGCCGACTGTAAAGCCTGAAATAATGCGTCATAGGGCCGGGGAAATAATTGATTTAACGTTCGGGCTAAATATTCAGTTTGCGTCGTATCGATCGACACGGGAGATGACAGTGTCTGCAAGCGCAACGCCAGCTGATGTTCATAAAACCAATAACGCTGGAGATAAAGCCGTTTACCATCAAAAATCAGTGGCAGATAACTGCCCGGCGTCCCGATCAGCGGACAACGCGCAATCACAGCCAGCCAATCGAGGGATTCAACACATTCTCTGACTGCATGCAACTCAGCGACCGTATGGCCGAATAATAATTGCGAAAGTGCCACTTGCCCATCATCATCCACCAGCGGGACACAGATGTGTCCCCGACCCAGTTCATAACTGACCAGTGCCGCTAACCAAGCCACCGCATCCTGATCTTGCGAACACTGGTGAGCAATAAAACGGGCAAATTGTTGATCCAGCGGACGAATCACGCGTTTCTCAGTAAACGATGCCAGAGACTGAGCCAGTTGTGTCATAGGTCGAGCTCCATCTGTCCTGTCTGCGTTACACGCATATTGTCATCTTCTCCGGCAAAAAAATGGTCTAATGCAGTAATCAGTTCAAACGTCGGACGATGAGCAAATACTCCCGACGAAGTCTGTCCGTCGATACCGCGCAAAAACAGATAATACACCCCACCAAAATGCTGCTCATAGTGATAGTCTGTCAGACGACTCGCTAAAAAACGGTGCAAAGCCAATGTGTATATTTGATACTGAAAATCATAGCGATGTTCAACCATCGCAGCGTTGAGACGAGATGAATGGTAATCTTCAACCTGATTGCCAAGATGGTTTGATTTCCAGTCCAGCACGTAATATCGTCCCTGATATTCGAATACCAGATCGATAAACCCTTTCAGCATCCCTTCGACCTGCGCAAAATTCAACTCACCGGCTTGAGCAGACAAAGCATCATATCGTTTCAGAATCCGGTTTAACCGCGGTGAACGTAATTGGTCGACAGGCAACAGAAACTCCATTTCAACCAACCGCTGCTGTTGCGGAATCTGATCTAAGCGCAATTTTTTACCATCTAATGGCGTCTCTAATACATGGATAAGCATCTGCTGTAAGACCGGTAGCCAAGATTCATCAATCGCCGCCGAATCCATCAACGTCTGAAGCACTGCCGTATTTGCAGCACTGTCCGGCGCGTCGGTAAATTCAATTTGCTCAAGCACACTGTGCAAAAATGTTCCTGCGGTTGCGCCTTTCGGAAAAGTGAAAATGGTCTGTTCTTGCGGGTCGAACCGATGTTCGTCCACTTCTCCGGCTGAATCGAGATCGAATCCCGGAACTTCCTGAGTGGCATCAAGAAATGCATGATGCCCGGACTGCTTGACCAGATTGGAATAACTGGTCATGCGCCAGGCTCGCTCAATCGGGTGCTGTTTCTGTTGTGCCGTCAACGTTTGTTGCGCTGCATCAACCCGGGGTAAAGGTGACTCTGGCCGTTGCGGAGGCACATCAATCACCGTGTGTCCGTCCGGATCACATTGCGATGTAATGCCCAGCCTCAGTAATCCGGCATCACCGGGTTCGCCCTGCTGTAACAAATAACCGATTGCCGATAAATGTGCGCTGCTTGCTCCCTTCCCCGAACGCCCTTTCAATGGGGCGATCCCCACATAACAACCGTACACCGAGCGTGTTAAAGCGACATACAACAAGCGCAGGTCTTCAGCCAGTCGCTCTCTTTCCGCCTTCGCCACTGCGGCTTCTGTCCGGGTAATATCCAAAATAATCCGGTCCTGTTTCTCGTCGTAGTAACGCGCTTCTTTAGCCTCACGAAAGCTCATCACAAACGGCAGGAAAACCAGATCATATTCGAGACCTTTAGACTTATGGATGGTCACAATTTGCACCAGATTTTTCTCTGACTCCAAGCGCTGGACTGACGTTTCCGGGTGGCTCCCCTGCGCCACGTCGATCATCGATTGCGTCAGCCAGCGCAACAAACCATGATCGCTTTCGATTTCAGTCCCTGCTTGCTGCAATAACTCACCGATGTGCAAATAATCCGTCAACAGTCGCTCTCCCCCTTTCTGCGCCAGCCAACGCTCGGCAAGATGGCGCTGATAGAGAACGGCCCGCAACATCGGCAGAATGCCCCGCTCTGACCAGATCGTACGATACTGGCGAAACTCCTGAACCATCAGCTCCCATAGAGATTCATTACGATTTAATGCATCCAAATCCTGCACAGTCAGTCCGAACAAGGGAGAGGCTAACGCTGCCCGCAATGGACGCTCCTGCTCCGGCGTCAACACGGCCTGTAACAACCGTTGGATATCTATCGCTATCTCACTGGCGAACACACTCTCCCGGTTAGACAAGTAGACACTGGCAATGTCCTGACGTGCCAGCGCTTCTTTGATGAGCTGACCTTCACGTCCGGTCCGAACCAGTACGGCAATGTGTCCGGCCTGAATGCTTTTCTGTCCTTTACCGGAACAGAGAACCCCTTCGCCATCCTGCGCAGCCTGTAGAATCGTCTGGATTTGAGCTGCGGTCGCATTTGCCATAACTTGCTCGTATTCACCTTTGGTTATGACCGCATCGGGTGCAATATCCTCCGGCCACCAATAAGTCATGGCGGGTTGTACTTGCTGATACAGTTGCCACTGACGTTGTTGTGCCTCGGGAGGGGCTGTGACCTGAATAAACGGAATATCCGCATCATGGAGAAAAGGACTCTCGGATGAAGCAAACAACCGATTGACCGCATCGATCATCGCCTGCCCGGACCGCCAGTTAGTCGCCAAAGTAAAATGGGAACTGACCTGACGACGCGCTTTGATGTAGGTGAAAATATCTGCCCCGCGGAATGCATAAATCGCCTGTTTCGGGTCACCGATCATCAACAAACCACACGCAGGATGCGAGGCGTAAATGTGGCTGAAAATATGGTATTGCAGCGGATCGGTATCCTGAAACTCATCAATCATCGCGACGGGGTATAATGTGCGAATCCGCTGCGCTAACTGACCGGTACTATCCAGATCCAAAGCGGATGAAAGCTGAGACAATAAATCATCAAACGATAACCACTGCTGTTCAGACTTTGCTTTCGCCAATAAATGCCGACAGGTTTCAATCGCATGGGCTTTCAACGGTGCTTCAATCGAAACGGGGGTCGCAAGAAAATCATCGATGAGCTGAAATAAAGGATGTGTCGGCGGGGTCCCGGTTGGGGTTTTCTCATTCAACACTTGTTGTGAAAAACGCACCAATTGTTCGGGAACCCAGTAACTATGCGTCTCCGTTTCAGCCCATTGGGATACTTGCTCAATCCACTGTGGCCGAGATTTTTTGGTATACACACGCTTATTGACATCGGATTGGGCAATACACGCGTCAACATCAGACTGATGCTGTCGCCACTGTGCCTTCATCTCAACGATACGTTGCAAGTTACCTTGGTGCAGTTGCTCAAGGCTGGCATCCATCGCACTGACAGAAAGTGATGGTGCCTGACCGCTCAGATAAGGGCCAATTTGTGCGAGCAAAGCATTGGGTGTCGGCCATAACTGACGGACTTCAGCAGCCAGCTCAACCGACAGCGGATAAAACTGGCGTCGCCAGTAATCGGCCACCACTTGTGCTTTGAGACGGCTTTCATCGGTAATAAACTCATGGTGAAAACGGCTGCCCGATTCAAACGCATTCTGGACTAACATCCGCTGACAGAATCCGTGAATGGTATAAACCGCCATCGTATCCATCTCTCGCTCAGCCTGAAGCAAAATATCGGCGGCCTCCGCATGATCCGGCGTTTCATCGAGAAATGATTGCAACAGCGGGTCATCACTATGATGGCGGGCAAATGCCAGCCGGGCTTCATGAATCCGGGCCCGAATCCGTCCTTTCAACTCCGCAGTGGCCGCCTCGGTAAAAGTCACGACTAAAATCTGATCGACCCGCAAGGGGGTTGCATGGCGATTTTGTGTATCGCCATGTCCCAACAGCAGACGCAAGTAAAGCCCGGCAATCGTAAATGTTTTTCCGGTGCCCGCTGATGCTTCAATCAAACGCATCCCATGCAACGGAAATCGCATCGGTTCCAGCGGGATCATGACATCAGATGTTGTGTGACTCATACCGGTCTTTTTCTCCAGGTTAACGATTGATTCAACATGGTGGAGTGTGATCTAAGCAATAGAATTGACATAAATCGATTCACGCCTGTTCTGCCTGACAAGGAGTGAGATCTGACTCACGGATAACTAACCCTTTCATCATTAACATCTCGCTCCAAGTTGAACAACATTCTCAGTTGAATGAAATGTCCGACTCACCGAATTGTGGTCCCTCTGACCCGTGGCCGTACAGCAAACACCCTACACAAAATAACGATTTTCTGGCGGCCACCACTTTCCTCTGTTTGCCTTTTATCTCTTTCCCTCAGTACATCCATTTCCGGTTTCGCATTTTAGCTGGTCGTCTGAATGTTACGATTCATCCGTATATTCTTTGACCCAAAGCATCGGGGGCAGTAAAACCTGTTCGGCGTAAGCATACGCCGTCTGACTTAACGCTTCAGACCACTGCGGCCAGATACGGGCAATATACGCATTTTGGCCTTCACCACCAACCGCACTAAAATCATTCCCGATGAAAGCTTCTTGCATTTTTTTCGCGGTTTTTTCTTTATCTTCATGCCACTCACGCTGGCGATTGAAATTGGCTTCAATCCCGGCTAACGCCACTTGCGGAAAATAAGGTAACGGATGATTCATGCCCTCAACGTAAAAACGCACGAACGCATCCAGATAGGTTTGGGCTTGTTGGCGGTCTATTGCCGGATAATAAAGATGCTGAACGCCATTCTTGCGCTCATAACCGATCAGATGGGTCGGACAGGTTTCTCCCATAGCCGCTACCGCGAGATGATCCAGCCACGCCGATAAATAATCCTGCGCCCGGATGCGCCCTACCCGGTAACGAACCAGACCGGATTGAAAATAACGGGTTACCCAGCCAAGCAATTGGATGGGGCGTTCAGCGCCTAAAACCGTGGTCGTGAGATTCAACTCACAGTCGGGTTTTGGCTGCTGACACAGATAATCAATAACGTCGGTCAGCGCCAGCGCCTGCTCATAGTGCTCCCGGAATTCAAGTTCCCCGAAAGCGCCGACAGGCAGTTGTCCTTGTGCCCGTTTTGCTTGAATAAAATGCTCAACCGGTTGTATTTCAGACCGGGATGCCGCCAAATCTGAACCTCGCGTCTGCTCTGGGCGACGACGCGCTTCCAGCAGGACTGCGACTAATTCATCCAGCAGTTGATAACGTGCCAGACCATTGAGTGAAAATGGCTCTTCATCCTGTAATGCCACCAACTCATTTTCGAACCAGACACGTAACCGACGATTGAAAAAATATTGAACCGGTAAACGCCAGAAACGCTGTAGTTCAACAAAGTCCAGTTCCAGAGGAAATGTCACATCCGCAAAAAAGTCAGGTAATGGTGATGCTTCGCTCGTCGGTGCCGGTAATATGGTCCCCGTAGCGGCGGGGAGCCACTCTCTGGCATAACTACCGTGTGAACTGGCAAAGGCATCGGGACTGTAAGGGACCATCGGATGAGAACAGGTCAGGTGTTGAACCAGCCGCTCACCGGAGAGATCACTGGCGAGCATCTGATCCCCGTCCAGACAGTAATTTTGATGGCAATACGCCACCAGTTCACTCACCAGTACCGATGGCAAACTGACACTGTTATCCTGAACAGAACGTCCGACATAACTGATATAAAGCCGTTGCCGGGCAGAGAGCAAAGCTTCAAGAAACAGGTAACGGTCATCGTCGCGTCGCGAACGGTCACCGGGCCGGGATTGCTCGGTCATTAAATCAAATCCTTCGGCTGGCACAGCCCGAGGATAAACACCATCATTCATCCCCAGTAAGCAAACAACCTGAAAAGGAATCGAGCGCATCGGCATCAAAGTACAAAAATTCACCTGTCCGGCTAAAAAACGCTGACTGACCCGGGCATTGGATAACTGCCCGGCCAGATAGTGATATAGAATGTCCGGTGCAATCGCGTCCTCATAGTGAGCATCGTGCAATTGCTCCTGCAGATGGTTGAGCGTGTCGCGAATATGCTGAAAGCTGACTTCCTCTTCCACCGAGGCCACAAAAAAATCATCAAGCAAGGTATTCAGTCGCTCACGCCATTCAGTTATCGGCAATGTCTGTCGTAATTGCTGGCGGTAATCCCGAATCCGAGCGATAAATGCCGCCAGTTTTCCGGCTAACTCAGCGTCGAGTCCCTGAATTTCATTATACGGGGCAACATGGTGGTCTCCCAGTTCCAGCAGATCCGCAGCATCGGACATCGCATAACCCGCCAGCATTCGGTCAATCCCGAACTCCCACGTGTTCTGCCGTGTCGGTGGTAAATCGAATTCACTCGCGGTCTGCTCATTCAGCCCCCAACGAACGCCGGAAGCTTCGACCCAGCCTTTGGCCTGTAAAAATTCGGCTTCACTGATATCAAAACGCGCCATCATCGTTGGTGTTTCTAACAATTCGAGTAACTCAGAAGCCAGACAACGGGAACGCGGCAGCTGGAGCAAGCGCATGAATGCCTGTAAAACCGGAGACTCTTGATCCGCAGTGCGATCAGAGATAGAAAAAGGAATATAACGCTCGGCAGATGCATTGCCGAATACGGCTTCAATCACCGGACTGTAAGTATTGATATCGGCAACCATCACGATCACATCGCGAGGGTTAAGTTCAGGGTGACGGTCAAACAGAGACAACAGTTCATCATGCAGGACTTCCACTTCTCGCAGCGGGCTGTGGCACTGATGAATGGACAAAGACTCATCCCTGTTGCTGACCTTCTGCTTATGCGCACTGGAAGTCAGAATTTGATCATTCTGGTGTTCTTCGAGGTGGAGAATATCGGCCTGAATCTGGTGTAACAGCGTATCCCGCGGTGTTTCAATAAAAAATTCATGCTCTTCACTCTCAATCTGCGACAACAGGTAGAGATTATCCCGGCCGAGTTTCCCCATTGACGCCAGCAGACTATTCCCAACCGCTTGCTGCAAATGCAGTTCATCGGCAAGATTAGCGTCGATTCCGCCCTTTAATGGTGAACGCTCGCCACCGCTCACCCATTGGCCGGCCTGTAATACAACCTGTTTACGCTTCTGACTCGCAATGCGGGCCAGATATTTTCGATCCCGGATTTCCCCCCAGTAGTGCTGACACGGATTGGTCAGCATCAGGTGGACATCGGTCTGCTCGCCCATCGCTTGCAGCGCATCCAGATAACGAGGTGGCAGCGCCGTGATACCAAAGATGAACAATCGTTTGGGTAAAATGCCATCCGGAATCTGAGTCTGTTGTAGCTGTTCGATAAATTGTTGATACAAGTTGCCCCGGTGATAATGGGACTGGCCCAGCTGCTTGGTATCCTCAAACAAACGTTGCCATAATATCGGTTGCCACGGATGACGTTCAGTCAGTGAACCGATGGGTTTATCAGCTTCCCAGCATTCAATCCAGTCTGGGCGATACACCAAATAACCATCGAAAATATCGGCAATTTTTTCAGCCAGCTGAAAACGCTTCAACGCAGAATCATCATCCGTAAGATACTGACGTAACGGCATAAATTCCGCTTGATCGAGCATCTCCGGTAGCAGTCGCATCAACTTCCAAGTCATCGCTTCTTTGTTAAAGGCACTCCGTTTCGGCACCCCCGGCAACACACTGGCAAACATCTCCCAGATAAATGTCGCTGGCAACGGAAAATCAATATTCGCGGTGATCCCTAGCTCTTGCGCCAGCGCCATTTTCAACCACTGGGACATCCCCGGACTCTGCACTAGAATTTGCTCGGCTTCAAACGGGTGAGTCAATGGTTCACTTTTGATGAAGTGAATCAGCAGTATCTTGAGCGTATCAAGTTGATTTGAATGATAAACAGTAAACAAGCGCTATCCAGACTGAGAAACCATGATTGTTGGTTAGATTAGCATATTGCCTGTCAGCTTTCCCCTGTCACCGACTTGAATAAAAAGATAAAATGCCGAAAGATGTAAATTCTTATTCGTTGAGAACTGAATCCGATATGCTCACTCATATTACACTCCGGCAACTCCACATTTTTACGGTCGTCACCCGTAACAGTACTCTGACAGAAGCCTCAGAAGAGCTATTTCTGTCAAAAGCAGCCGTGAGTATGGCGCTCTCAGAGCTAGAGAAACAGCTCGGACATGCATTATTTGATCGGGTGAATCATCGTCTGATTCTCAATCAAGAAGGCCGCAAACTCCTCCCCTTAGCCGATGAACTGTTGAACCGGGCCAATCACATTCCCCGCCTGTTTGACCATGAAAACCGGCTGCACGGGCAGTTGCGAATCGGTGCCAGTGATACCATCGGCAATCAAGTCGCACCATATCTGCTAAGTGACTTCCGGCAGCAGTATCAACATAGCAGCCAGACATTATTTATTTCTAACTCGGCACAAATTTGCCAAAAACTGGTGGATTATGAGCTCGATATAGCCCTGATTGAAGGGAAGACATTACATCCGGCTTTATTGTCCAAGCAATTCAGCCAAGATGAAATGTGCATCATCTGCGCACCGGATCATCCGCTGACCCAAAAAACCGATATTCAGTTATCGGATTTTGAACATAGCCAGTGGCTGCTCCGCGAAGCCGGTTCCGGTTCCAGAGAATTCTTTTTGCGTACCATCGCACCACGTCTGGAAAGATGGTACGAAGCATTTGAACTGAATACCACCGAAGCCCTGATCAACAGCGTCTCCGCCGGGTTAGGATTCGGCTGTCTGTCCCGACTGGCGGCTAAAGCGCCTTTACAAGATGGTCGGGTGGTCTCGTTATCGGTTCCTCTGGATATGCGCCGACGTTTCTGGCTACTGGTCCATAAAGAAAAATATCAGAACCCACTGTTAAAATGCTTTATCCAGTTTTGCTTTGAGTGGCGTCGCAATGAATAGACTTATGACCATTTTTACTGTATAAAATAACAGTATTTTATCATTCAACCAAAACAGAGGAATTACCATGGCTGTAATCGTCAAGTACGTGGTCGAGCGGAATGGAGAAGAAAAAATGACTTTTACCTCTAAAGCCGAGGCAGATGCTTATGACAAAATGCTCGATATGGCAGATGAATTATTCACTTTACTCGGCAAGAGTGAATTACTGAATAATGAAGAAAAGCAAGAAGAGCTCGCAATGTATTTAGCACAAAATAAAGAAGAAGTGCTGTACGCCTTAGGAGCCAAACGCAGACCGGCCCCCGCCAAACCTAAATCAGAGAAGAAATCAGCCCCCAAAGAAGCGGCCACTGACTCCGATGATCAGGCAGCCTGATTCAAGCTTTCTTTATAGGATGATATATCGCTAAAACGACAAATCATATCAATTGACAGACGTTCTGCGTTTGAAGACTTTCATCCTGTTTAGTGGCTCTTTATGATGGTCACATCTGATTTCAATGCCCGCGTTGCTTCAGGCGAACGGTTCAACATGACACCCCGCCAAGACAACGCGATTCATCAACGGAGAAAACAATGGCTTATTTTGCACTAGCACTTGGAACCGCAACAAAAAACCGTGACGGAAAAATTATCGAAGCATATTTTCCAACCCCGATTCTCAACCCGAGTGATGCTTTGGTTTCCCAACTGACCGCAATACTCAACTATCAGGGTGGCAACGAAACATTTGAAGTGACCCCGGCTCAAGCCGCAGACATGGCGCAAGCATTTCAGTCTGAGGATGAAACCGCCAGTGCAGCGTTTGCTACACAAGCTGCGTCATCAGAGCAGCCTCTTGTTGGTGTTATTCTGGCAAGCGATGATAAACCACAGACGGTCGCTGAAGGCTTCCTCAAACTTCAATTGATCTCACACCGCCTCGTTCAACCGCACGGTACGGTGCTCGATGGCATCTTTGGTCTGCTACATAATATTGCCTGGACCAACGAAGGGCCGATTGACTTACCTGAATTACCAGAGCGTCAAATGGCTGCTCGTCTCGCGGGTCGCGTTCTGAGTGTTGACTGTGTTGATAAGTTTCCGAAGATGGTGGATTACGTTGTACCGACCGGTGTCCGGATTGCCGATACCTCACGCGTTCGTCTGGGCGCTCATGTCGGCGAAGGCACTACCGTTATGCATGAAGGATTCATCAACTTTAACGCCGGTACAACCGGAGTCAGCATGGTCGAAGGCCGGATTTCGGCAGGTGTTGTCGTCGGCAATGGCTCAGATATCGGCGGTGGCGCATCGATCATGGGCACGCTTTCAGGGGGTGGCAAAGTGGTTGTGTCTATTGGTGAAAACTCCCTGCTCGGTGCCAATGCCGGATTAGGCTTCCCACTGGGTGACCGCTGTACACTTGAATCCGGTTTGTATGTCACTGCTGGCACCAAAGTTCAAATGCTCGATAAAGATGGCAATCAAGTTGAAGTTGTCAAAGCGCGCGATTTAGCAGGTGTCTCCGATTTGTTGTTCAGACGCAACTCTCAAACCGGACAGGTCGAGTGTCTTGCCAACAAGTCAGCAGTCGAACTCAACGATGCACTCCACAGCAATAACTAAGCAGGTTAAAACCATCCGGATCCCGTGGATGTGAAATATGCCGCTTCTGTACATTGCCCAAGACCGACACCACAGTGTCGGTCTTTGTGTAACAGCTCCCGGCGCTGCACCGCTGACACAGATTCGCACTCAGTACCGCCAGAGAGCAACCATTGGCCGATTTTTAGAACGATACACACGAGAAAAAGTAGATTCTTTATCAGTCTGATGATGAACAAGCGATACTTTTTCAGTAGAATCCGTGCCACTGACGATGACGACAAGTCAACTGACCAATCAATATACCGTCAGGCTCTAATATTTTTGAATCGATTGATTTACGATTGAATTACCTGATTGTCACAGAGGCAGATATGCAAAATTTTATCCAGAATCTACCCAAAGTAGAGTTACATCTTCATATTGAAGGCACACTCGAACCAGAATTGATGTTTCAACTGGCAAAACGTAATCAGGTCAATATTCCATTTAATACTCCCGAAGAAGTTCAGGCCGCTTACCAGTTTACCAATCTGCAATCTTTCCTTGATATCTATTATCAAGGCGCAAATGTGCTGATTCATGAGCAGGATTTCTTTGACCTGACATGGGCTTACCTCCTGCGCTGTCAGGCAGATCATGTCATGCATACTGAAATCTTTTTTGATCCACAAACACATACTGCCCGGGGTATTGCGTTTGAAACCGTCATCAATGGTATCTCCGCTGCGTTAGACAAAGCCAAACAAGAGTTAGGCATCTCCAGCCAATTAATCATGTGTTTTCTGCGCCATCTCAGCGAAACTGACGCGATTGAAACCTTCAAACAAGCGCTGCCTTATCGGGATAAGATTGTCGGCGTCGGTCTGGATTCCTCAGAGCTGGGGCACCCACCGGAAAAATTTGCCCGGGTGTTTCAAATGGCACGAGAGGCTGGCTTTATTCCCGTAGCTCACGCCGGTGAAGAAGGTCCCGCCAGCAACATTGACGATGCTTTGAATATATTGGGTGTCCAACGGGTTGATCACGGGGTCCGCTGTGTCGAAGATCCGCAACTGGTACAACAATTGGTGAACACCCGGATGCCACTGACGGTTTGTCCGCTTTCTAATATCAAATTGTGTGTGTTTGACAACATGGCGCAGCACAACATTGTTGAGTTACTGCGCCAAGGCCTGTGCGTGACCATCAACTCCGATGACCCGGCCTATTTCGGTGGTTATATGACGGATAATTTTATGGCAGTTGCCAATGCCCATGAGATGACGCATGCTGAACTTGCACAGTTTACCCTCAATGCGATTGAAGCCAGCTTTATCTCTGATGCAGAAAAACAACGCATGACATCAGAAGTTAATGCCTATCTCAATCACGCCGAGACTCAATAAATCACCGAATCACAGTGGAGGTTTTGTGGCAATTTATATTTTTGGTTATGGCAGCCTGATGAATTCATCTTCACGTCAATTAACCGGGCAGACCGGCACGGCCTGTCCGGCAGTCGTCGAAGGCTTAACCCGGACTTGGGGCAAAGTGGATGACAGCTATCAGGCTTCCCCATTGGTTGCCCAGCCCGGCGACGGTATTGTGAATGGGGTCTTGCTTCATGTCTCCCCCAAAGAGCTAGCCCAGTTCGGCCAACGTGAGCGGGGATATCATCGTATCCAGCTGACACTCACTAACATCGAAACTGAATTGCCACTCACAGCTCAAGATGCGGTATGGGTTTATGTCAAGAATGAACCCATGCTGCCAAGCCATGAGAGCCCGATCCTGCAAACATATATCGACACAGTTCTCACCGGATGCCTTGAAGTTTCAGAGGCCTTTGCAGATCTTTTCGTTCAACACACGAATGGTTGGGAACATCCGCTGGAAAATGATCGTCACGCCCCCAAGTATGTCAATTATGCCGGGATTCATCCGGAACACTGGCCTAAGATTGACCAAATTCTGACGCAAGTATTCGCCTGATAAGGTGCGGCCTCTTTATTGAATTGAGGCCTTTTTATTGCCGGTGACGAAAGCACAGACTTTTGCGGTCGCGACATGTTTATGCCTGCACGTTCATGATAGAATCCGCACGGTTACAGAAAATATGACCAAGATGGCACCATCCGAAGATCTACCCCCATCTCAACGGGCTGTAATCAAATCCCTTCGCTGCGCCATGTTTTATCTAAAGATGTATAGAGGAATACAATGGCAACGATCAAAGACGTTGCACGTGAAGCCGGTGTGTCCGTCGCAACCGTTTCGCGTGTTGTAAACCAGTCACCGAAAGCCAGTCAGTCATCGATTAAGGCGGTACAAGCCGCGATGCAAAAATTAGGCTATCGACCTAATGCTGCGGCCCGGGCTCTGGTCAGTCAAAGCACTAACATCATTGGCGTTCTGGTCAATGATGTCTCTGATCCATTTTTTGGCGCACTGGTAAAAGCCGTTGATAAAGTCGCTCACGAGCATGGCAAACAAGTGCTGATCGGCAATGGCTACCACCATGCAGAACAAGAACGTAAAGCGATGGAGTTGCTGATCAACAGCCGTTGCGACGCGCTGGTGATTCACGCCAAAGCGCTGTCGGATGATGAGTTGATCAGCTACGCTCACGAAGTGAAATCACTGGTGTTGATCAATCGTTATATTGCCGAAATCGCCGATCGCTGTATCTCGCTGGATAACTTTAAAGGGGCGTATCTGGCGACAGAATATCTGATTAAAAATGGTCATAAAAACATTGCTTGCATCAGTTCTTCGCACCCGATTGAGGATACGATTCAGCGAATCGACGGCTATCAGACTGCACTTCACGATTACGGTATTTCATTACCCCCCTGTTATATCGAGAAAGCAGAACCGAATACCAAAGGGGGGGAAATCGCCGCCACCAATTTATTGCTTAAATCGCTGGATATCACAGCGATTGTTGCCTACAACGATAATATGGCCGCCGGGGCAATTTTTGTGCTGGAAGAAAACGGCCTGATGTTACCGGATCAAATCTCCATTATCGGTTTTGACGACGCGTTGATTGCTCGTTATGTCAGCCCCAAATTAACGACGGTTCTCTATCCCATTCAACTGATGGGAGAACAAGCGGCACAACTGGCGCTCAATCTGGCCAAGGGCACGCCATCAGAGTTACAACCGTTGCGTTTTTCTCCTACGTTAGTCAGACGGGATTCCGTGAAAAGACGAACCTGACTTTCGTCCCAAAACTCAGGCTGAATAAGCTGATTCGAGTCTGCAACAGCGATAACCGAGCACGAAAAGAATGCATTTTTTCGACAGCTGACTGCTATTTTTATGCACAATTCTTCTAAACTAAACAGAAGGAATCGGTGAGAAAATCGTAGCAAGGGTATCGATATGAGCCATCTTGAGCACAACGATGTTCAACAGACATCCCATCAGCGCAGTCTGAATGAACAACTTGTTGAAATTCATGAACATATTCGTGAGCAACTGCCTCAAATCGCCCGAATCTCATTTGCCCTGTACGAATCATTTTCAGACCATCTAAAGACTTATGCCGACAGCACTCCGGATAATGAGATTTTACGCCACTATGAATATCCGCTGAACCAGCTCCCCGACCTGAAGCGCTGTGCGGTTGAGCAGTGTGATCGCTGTATCAACGAGCCCACTCAGGCGCTGGAAACCGATACGGTTCATACTCAATGGCTGAAACAACAACGTTTTGGCGGGTCACTCGCCTCCCCGATGTATTATCATCATGAATTTATTGGTTTCATTTTTATCAATACCGCCGAAGGATATCGTTTCGACGCCCGCCTCTGTGAGCAACTGTCAGCGCATATAGACATGATTCGTCAGGCTATCGGGCGTGAATATGAAACCATTCATAAAATTCTGGATATGACCAGTTTCATTCTAAAACAAAATCCGAAACATCTGGCGCAAAGTCGCGATCATCAAGAGCGGATGTATCATTTTACCAAAATCATCGCCCGGGGCGTCTCACAGCAATATCATTTGGATGATGAACAAATCGACCATATCACGCTCTTTTCCCGGTTACATGATATCGGTAAGCTCTCGATACCACATCATTTGCTGTTAAAACCCGGCGGTCTCGGGGTGATGGAAAGACAACAGGTCATCGGGCATATTGACAGAGGAATTGAGATCATGGAATCCGTCTTGTCACGTGCCGACTGCCTGCATCATGCCTGTATCCAGACTTTAAAAGAAATTGTTTCCTACCACCATGAGTTGATGGACGGTAGTGGCTATCCGTTTGGGCTTAAGGCCGATGAGATTCCCATCTCCGCGAGGATCATCACTGTCGCGAATATTTTTGATGCACTGACCACTCACCGGCCATATAAACAAGCGCGTTCAGTGCCGTTTGCTCTGCTTGAATTAGAGAAGATGGTTGCCGAAGGTAAACTCGATAAACATTGTGTCAATGCGCTGAGAAACCATCAGGCATTTCTGAAAGAGATCACCCGGGAGTATCCGGAGCCGGATCCCAGTCATTTTTCCGACTAAATCGCGATTCTTTTATGTCGGTCATCGGCAGGCCTTGAGAAACCGAGCGCATCACTTTCTGACGCAACGAATCACGAAATACATCACAAAAACGAATCGTATAAAGAACAAAGTCATAGAAATAATCTTAAAGTAAAGCTAATCCAATCAAAACTTTGAAAATCAATGCAACAGCCAGTGAATGGCTAGCGATACATACAATATGAGTCAAGATAAGGCCTGTGTCTGATGACGCCCTCCGAGTCATATATCGTGAGTTCACCCGGACATAAGCGCCATAAAATAATAACAGCCTAATAATGGATATACCCTATGCTCAAAGGACATCAAACCCGTACCGATTGCAGTACATTGAAAACACCCTACGAATGTTTACACCACTGGGCTCAATCGCGACCTGATGATATCTATCTCAAACAGATCAAACACCGCCGTTTTGAGACATATACATTTGCTCAGGTGGCCGATCATGCTCAACGGCTGGTCAGTGCCTTACAGGCACTCAACCTGAAACCGGAAGATCGGGTTGCAATCATTTCGAAAAATTGTGCGGAATGGTTTATTTGCGATCTGGCGATTATGCTGGGCGGTTTTGTCAGCGTCCCGATCTTTCCGACCGCCAACGAAGACACGATTGATTACTGTCTCACTCACAGCGAATGTAAAGCGGCATTCATCGGCAAACTTGATGACGTAAGCGCAGTGATGGAAGTGCTGAACCACAAATCTGACTTAATCAGTATTTCCCTGCCGTACGATAGTGCTCCCCATTGTCAGCACCAGTACAACCAACTGATTCATGATCATCCGCCCTCGGCGTACCAACCGAAACATGATGCTCAATCACTGATGTCAATTGTTTATACATCCGGTACATCCGGTACCCCCAAAGGTGCAATGTTAAGTTATGGAGGCTTTGCTTGGTCAGTCAGTCAGTTAAGCCAGTGTATCGGCATCAAGCATCATGATCGGGTTTTCTCATATCTGCCGCTGGCTCATATCACGGAGCGCGTGTACATTTTTGGCTCTTCCATCTTCTGCGGATTACAAACTGCATTTCCGGAGTCTCTCGACACATTTATTGAAGATGTGAAAATGCATCGCCCGACACTCTTCCTTTCTGTCCCCCGATTGTGGACGCTTTTTCAACAACGCATTCTGGATACCATCTCACAGAAACGGCTTGATCTACTCCTTAAAATTCCATTGATTCGGACCATCATCCGCAATAAGGTTGCCCATGCATTAGGTCTGAATAAAGCGAGAGTTCTCGGCTGTGGCTCGGCACCGGTCTCCCCTGATTTATTACTTTGGTACGATAAACTGGGTCTGCCGATTACGGAAGCTTGGGGAATGACGGAGTCTTTCGCCTACTCAACACTCAATTATCCTTATCAAAAATCTAAAGTTGGTACCGTCGGCCCTGCCGGTCCGGGCGTGACGATCAAAATCGCGGAAGAAGGTGAAGTGTTAGTTCAGAGTCAGGGGCTCTTCAGCGGCTATTACAAAAATGAACAGGCAACCCGTGAAGTCTTAACCGATGATGGCTGGCTGAAAACCGGTGATATTGGCAAGCTTGATTCGGAAGGTTATCTGTCGCTGGTGGGACGAAAAAACGATACCTTTAAAACAGCGAAAGGTAAATTTGTCTCTCCGGTTCCGATTGAGAAAAAACTCTATCAAGCCAGCCGCGTAGAAATGTTATGCCTGATCGGTTTAGGTCTGCCCGGCCCGATCCTGTTGGTGGTCCCACATGATATCCCCAATTTCGATAAAGCCCGATATGAACGTTCAGCCAAACGTATCGTCGAAACGATCAATCAAGAATTGCAATCTCATGAACAAATCAAAGGGGTATTAATGGTCAAGGATGCCTGGAGTATTGAGAATGGTATTCTGACGCCAACACTAAAAATTAAAAGACACTTGCTGGAGAAACAATACCACCAGCTCGGATTACACTGGCCAAAAGATAAACTTGTCGTATGGGAAAATGCGATTTCCGAAAATCATCCATACGGTTAATCTCATGCATGATTTTCGGATACTTGGAACAAAAGGACAAACATAGTAATGAGTGGGATTAATCCCAGAAATATTTTTGGCACTCTTTCTGGGCATCTTCCCGACTCAAACCAATATCATCTAACAGATGCTCCGGCAATTCAGATAATTGTCGGCGTGTCTGATGATTTTGTCGCCAACGCTTTATCAAAGAGTAGATATTCTTAATCCAAAAACGATAAGTATCAATCAAAGGCGGTTGAATTTTATTGACAATCTCGTTCATAGTTTATCCTTGATATATGGTGTTTTCGTGGTTAAATAATTGTCGAAAATAGTTCATGGCACAAACGATAAAATCTGACACTCAATTAAGGAAAACTTAAGTGAAAAGTCGTCTACCGCCTTTACAATCTGTCTATTATTTTTACATGGCTGCAAAATCCGGCAGTTTCAAAACTGCCGCCGAACAACTCTTTGTCAGTCCGGCAGCAATCAGCCAGCAGATTCGTCAGCTAGAAGAATGGTTAAAATGTGAATTGTTTCAACGACAACACAGAAGCGTTCATCTCACAACGGAAGGACAGATTCTGTATAAATATGCGCAAAAAGGCTTTTCCGAACTCCATGCAGGTATCCAATATTTAACTCAGGATCCATCCCCCAATCAGTTGTCTATCTCAACCCATCCGGCTTTCGCTCAGCACTGGCTGGTACCCAAGCTACAAGAATTCAGACAACAACATCCAGACATTATGTTGCTGATTGACCCGAAAGATGCACTCGTTACCTTTCAGGATGACTCGGTGGATCTCTGTATTCGTTATGGGCAAGGAAGCTATGAAAATCTGGCCAGTATCAAGCTGATGGATGAAGTGCTCTACCCCGTTTGTCACCCGCTCTATCAGCAACAGCACCAAATCAAGTCGGTCAAAGACTTATATCGTGTCGATTTGATTGAAGATATGATTCCAGACATGAGCTGGGAGCTGTGGCTTAACTCGATCGGTGCTCCGACCGGGCGGCCGACCCTTAAATATGAGGGGTCTTTATTTGTATTAGAAGGCGCATTAGCGGTGCAAGGTGTTGCGCTCATGAAACATACGCTGGCACACCGCTATATTCAGGAAGGCAAACTGATTCGCATTGGTGATCAGGCAATTCGCTCTCGTTATAGCTACTATATCTGTGCCCCGGAAAGCTACCTGCAACGAAAAAAGGTCAAAGTCTTTATCGCCTGGATACAAGAACAAATTGCGACATTTACGCTGTCCGGTTTAAACGAGCTTAAAATTATCGAACGAACCATCATCGAATACACCTGATAAAGGTTGTCACGGATTGTAAGATAAACCGCGAGGCCAGAGAAATGGGATTTCAGAATGGTAACAAAAAGCCCCGTCAGCTTTCGCTACGGGGCTTTGACGTTAAAGGGTTAACCCAAAGAATTACTTCTTAGCGTTACGCTCTTTAACTTCAGCAATCACTTTCTCAGCAACGTTTGCCGGACATGCTGCGTATTTTTCGAACTCCATCGAGAACTGACCACGACCTGAAGTCATTGTACGTAGTGTACCGATATAGCCGAACATTTCAGAAAGAGGAACGTCAGCTTTGATACGTACGCCAGTTGCACCAGCTTGTTGATCTTTGATCATACCACGACGACGGTTCAGGTCACCGATAACGTCACCGACGTTGTCTTCTGGAGTGAACACGTCAACTTTCATGATTGGTTCAAGAAGCTGTGCGCCTGCTTTAGGCATAGATTGACGGAATGCGCCTTTCGCTGCGATCTCAAATGCGATTGCAGATGAATCCACTGCGTGGAAGCCACCGTCGAACAGTTCAACTTCAACGTCCAGCGTTGGGAAGCCAGCCAGCACACCGTGCTGCATCATGCCTTCAAAACCTTTCTCAACTGCAGGCCAGAATTCCTTAGGAACGTTACCACCAACAACAGTTGATTTGAAAGTGAAGCCAGAGTTTGGCTCGCCTGGTTTGATACGGTAGTCGATCTTACCGAACTGACCAGAACCACCAGACTGTTTCTTATGCGTATAGCTGTCTTCGATTTCTTTCGTGATAGTTTCACGATAAGCCACCTGAGGTGCACCAACTTCCAGCTCAACGCCGTAAGTCCGTTTCAGGATGTCCACTTTGATGTCAAGGTGAAGTTCGCCCATACCTTTCAGGATGGTTTCACCTGAATCTTCGTCAGTTTCAACCTGGAATGAAGGATCTTCTGCAACCATCTTACCGATCGCGATACCCATTTTCTCAGTTGAACCTTTATCTTTCGGAGAAACCGCGATAGAGATTACTGGTTCTGGGAAGATCATTGGTTCAAGCGTACATTCATGTTTTGGATCACACAGTGTGTGACCAGTTTGAACGTTCTTCATACCAACAACTGCAATGATGTCACCTGCTTGTGCTGAAGTGATTTCAGTCCGGTCATCTGCTTGCATCTCAACCATACGGCCGATCCGCTCAGTTTTACCGGTTGCAGCGTTAAGAACGGTATCACCTTTCTTCATTACACCGGAGTAGATACGGATGAAGGTCAGCGCCCCGAAGCGGTCATCCATGATCTTGAATGCCAGTGCTTTCAAAGGTTCAGCTGCATCAACGATCGCTTTCTCACCAGTCGGTTCACCCGTTTGTGGATCAGTCAGGTCTTGTGGATCAACTTCAGTTGGATCTGGCAGGTAATCAACAACTGCGTCCAGAACTAGCTGAACACCTTTGTTCTTAAATGCAGAACCACAGAAAGTTGGGAAGAACGCCAGCTCACGAGTTCCTTTACGGATACACGCTTTGATTTGCTCAACAGTTGGCTCTTCACCTTCCATATAAGCCATCATCAGCTCGTCATCTTGTTCTACAGCCGATTCGATCAGAAGTTCACGGTATTCTTCTACCTGATCAACCATATCTGCTGGAACGTCTTTGATTTCGTAGTTTTCTGGCAGACCTGAGTCATCCCATACGTAGGCTTGACGGTTCAGTACGTCTACAACACCGACGAAATCATCTTCGCGGCCAATAGGTAGCGTCATCACCAGTGGGTTTGCTGCCAGTACGTTCTTCACTTGCTCAACAACGTTGAAGAAATCTGCACCCATACGGTCCAGTTTGTTAACGAAGATGATACGTGCAACTTCTGATTCGTTCGCGTAACGCCAGTTGGTTTCTGATTGTGGTTCAACACCACCAGAACCACAGAATACACCGATACCGCCATCTAGAACTTTCAGAGAACGGTATACTTCTACTGTAAAGTCAACGTGTCCAGGAGTATCGATAACGTTTAGACGGTGGTTTTTCCACTCACAAGTTACCGCAGCTGATTGGATAGTAATACCGCGCTCTGCTTCCTGCTCCATGAAGTCTGTCGTTGATTCACCATCGTGAACCTCACCAGTTTTATGGATCTTACCAGTAAGCTTAAGAATACGCTCAGTGGTAGTGGTTTTACCCGCGTCAACGTGCGCGAAAATACCAATGTTTCTGTATTTCGATAAATCTGCCATTGTCTTACTCTGTTAATAAGGTATAAAGTGCGCGCAGAGTATATCATAATCCGTCAAGACTGATAGCCCCGCTCGCGGTTTGGTGAAAAATATTTTCCATCGCCTCATTCAAAGGGATTTTCAACATTTTTTCTGGTTATTCATTTGAGAAACAAGCTAATTTTCTCAAGCCGAACGATTAAAGTTCATCAAATGCCTGAATCGCATCGGCCAATTTTTTTACCGCATGGATTTGCATTCCTTCAATACCCCCTTTCGGCATATTGGCATGCGGAATAATGGCTTTTTTAAACCCATGTTTGAACGCTTCATTTAAGCGCTCTTGCCCACTCGGTACAGGGCGAATCTCACCCGCGAGGCCGACTTCACCAAAGATGACCACATCTTTGGGCAAAGGCCGATCCCGAAAGCTTGATAATAAAGCCATCACCAGCGCCAGATCGGCGCTGGTTTCGGTGACTTTCACACCACCGACAACATTCACAAACACATCTTGATCAGCCATCATCAGGCCACCGTGCTTATGTAAGACAGCCAGAAGCAAAGACAGGCGGTTTTGTTCCAGACCGACCGCCACTCGGCGCGGATTCGCAAGCTGTGAATAGTCCACCAACGCCTGAATCTCAACCAATAGGGGTCGTGTGCCTTCCCAGACAACCATGACAGAACTACCGGATGTTTCTTCTTCACCTCTGGATAAAAATATAGCAGAGGGATTGTTAACTTCTCTCATCCCCTGCCCGGTCATAGCAAAAACGCCCAGCTCATTCACTGCCCCAAAACGGTTTTTGTGACTTCTGAGCGTCCGAAAACGACTGTCTGTTCCGCCATCCAGTAATACGGAGCAATCAATAATATGCTCAAGCACTTTTGGCCCGGCTAGCGTACCATCTTTTGTCACGTGACCAACAATAAACAGTGCAACATGATTTTGCTTGGCATAGCGAGTCAATGCTGTGGCGGCCTCCCGAACTTGAGCGACACTGCCCGGCGATGACTGAACATCAGCCACATGCATGACCTGAATTGAGTCAATGACCATGATCTTCGGCTGCTCTTGTTCGGCAATCTGGCAGATTCGATCGACACTAGTCTCAGATAACATACGCAACCGATCTTTCGGCAAGCCTAACCGGGAAGCTCGCATCGCAACCTGCTGAAGTGATTCTTCTCCGGTGACATATAGCGTCGGAATCCCGTTGGCGAGATAGCACATGACCTGTAACAGTAACGTTGATTTCCCGGCCCCCGGGTTACCACCGATCAAAATGGCGGCTCCGGGAACGACACCGCCACCCAAAACACGATCTAATTCTTTGAAACCACTGGTAAAACGAGGAACTTCTTGTAGATCAATATCAGCCAGTGTCTGAACTTTGGCCTCAGTCGCTCCGCCTGCATAACCACTCAATCGCTCATTTCGAGACACCTGAGGAGAGGCGGCCAAGCGGACTTCCGTAATGGTATTCCATGCGCCGCATGCGTTACATTGCCCTTGCCAGCGAGGAAAATCCGCACCACAATCATTACAAACGTATGCTCTTTTTGTCTTCGCCATATCCCCTCAACTCGATTATGGAATGTGATTCAGTATACATTTTAATTCGGCTGAACCCGAAAATAACAAATAACTCATTAAATAATTAGTGAAAAAAGCCGATAATTACCTGAGAGCGTGGACATCATAAATAATTATGCAAAAAACAGAAATTAGATCTATCGCGGAAAAATTAATTCCAACTTATAAGTCAGAGGATTTTGAAAAAATTCTGTCACAGATGACGGAAGGTGAACAGCCTTCTGTCAAATTACTTGTAAAAATGGAATTGAATCGGGTTATGGAGCCTTGTACCAAAATCGTCGATCTCCGTGGACGTGTTCAGGGTGAATGTCGAGAGTATCTGCTGGATGGCCTGCGTCATTGGCTCGATGATGTGGCCTTTAACGACTACTACAAATATGTCAAAAAATTTAGCGGCTACACCGAAGGCGTATGGGAAGCACTCTATAATACCCGCAATAACTTTCGGGTTATGAAAGAAAGAAATACCGACAGCCAACCCAGCCTCACCGATTCTGACAGCCCTTTTGAAGTTGAAACCATTCAGTTAGGTTACGACTTAAAGCGCAGAGAAAACCGGATGAAGCTTGCTTCTCAGGTTGATATAACCCTCTCGAACAGACAGCAGGTTGCCGCTGTCACACTCGATTTCTCCCCGTCCGGTGCAAAAATTAAAGTTCCCGCAGCTTTTGACTATAAGTTGGGAGAAAGCATCCAACTTCATTTCATGGAGCTCGAACAAAAACATCCGCACCTTACCGGCCTTCAATCTCCGATAGAGTACCGCATACTCGGTATTGATGAATCCCTTGACAATGACGCAGTCAAGTATCTTCGGCTCATCAAACTCACCGATACACCGGTGATTGAGCAAGTCATTCAGGAACACTTGTTCAATGACACCCAGAAAGCCCGTCACGACAATCAAGACAAAATTATGCGGGCCAGAACCCGAGCCTACGAACACACATTTCTGAAACATGCTTGTCAGCTTCCGATGTTTTTTGAGGGGGATGAGCTCAAAGTCGTTCTGCTGACCGAAAGCAACCATGATATCTGGCAGTACTGGCATGATGAAAGAAATCAACAGTCACTGGGCAATCTGTTTAACCCACAGCGAATGTCACTGCTTGCCAAACAAGGGGTGAGAGAAAGTAGTAACACCCTCTATACTTTTAAACATGATTATCAGGGAAAATGCTTGTTTTTTTCCATGATGAAATCAGAAGCAACGCCTGAATTACGCAAATTATTTTGGCACATTGGTGCCAAGAAAGAATCGTGGCGCGCTTTTCGGATCTCAATGTTTGAACTCAGTGCAGAGGAGCGGGAAAGTCTTGCCACGGAATCGCCCGAGATGAATAAGTCTCTTTCATCACTGACTCATTGTGGAATCTTACAAGAAATTGGGAACCCAGAAACCGCCTCAGATTACCTGTTCGTCGATAAACCGAAAATCCCCAGCAGTGAGTTGAATATTTTTCGTCATCCAAGAAAAGTAAATGGCTATCCTATTTCTATCTTCTTTGATGCCCGGTCTCAGCGCAAAGAACCCCGTTACCGATTGAATTCTCCGGTCACTATCCAAACCGAACAAGGCGATTTTATTAGCGGCAAAACGGTTGATCTGTCCAAACGGGGGGTCTATATCACTCTTGAAACCCCTGTTCTCCTGAAAGTCGGAGATCAGGTCAATGTCGATTTTATTGAACTCAAACTCTATAACAAGAAATTACCACTGGGTCAGGTCCCCTATCAGGTCGCCCGAATCACGCCGAATGGTCAACGGATTCAGCTATCTATTCAGGAAGATAGTCAAACCATCAAAATCATTCGTTTTTTTAACCGGCTAATTGAAAGTAACCTGGATAAACTAATCGAAAATAACGAAGTCCGCCCCTCCTTGACACTACTCGAAGGATTACATCACATTCTCTTGGATAAAATCGTCTGCTCACCGATCTTTGTCGAACGTCAGGGGGCTTATCTCAAAACGACAGCAATCGGCGTCAGCCGGACACTGTCACCCTATCAGGTGTTGCTGGCAAAACTCGGACACGCGGAAGGGTATATGTCGCTCGATCCTATTTTCAAAGGACATAGTAATACCCTGCTCGCGCAACCGATGAAACACGTGGATGGCGCAAAACCTTACTATTTTGATATCTATTTTTCCGTCAGAAAATTCGGAAACCGAATCCAATCGATTGAAACTCGACTGTTATCTGATTTCACAACGGCCCAAGAACGGATTTCTTTCATTCAGGACTCATTAGTCATGGGTGATATTTATATTCTCAGATATTGTGCTATTGCTGTATTCCATCCGGTGGCGACATTACTACGTTCCGATCTGGATGAGCTGTCACTCATCAGCATCCATCACGCCAAAAGTATCGAAAAATCGATTGCTTCTATTGTCGGTTATGGTGAATTTTTCGATATCACCGAAGAAGTGTTGCTCCGTCTGGAAATTAACTAATACGAGTACGGGGAAGGGCCGCAAGATACCAGATAACTGTCGTATTTTGCGGCTGATAACAACCGTGCTCAACTGGCGAAAACATTAGATCTTGGACTGTAATACCAAGCTTGCTGATAGAATACAGAGAATCCCACCCAGTTGCGCATAGCGAATTGCGGACTGGGCCTGCGCTTCGACTTTCGGTTTCGCATGAAACGCAATCCCTAAACCGGCAGCCGCCATCATCACCAGATCATTTGCACCATCACCGACAGCAACCGTATTGGTGGGTTTAAGATCGTACTCAGTCGTCAGCTTGCGTAAAATATCCGCTTTAGTCTGTGCAGAAACGACACCGCCTAACACCTTCCCCGTCAATTGACCATCCACAATTTCCAGTACATTCGACTGCGCAAAATCGAGCGCAAGCATCTCTTGCAAATAATCAGAGAAGTAAGTGAATCCACCGGACGCAATTGCGGTTCGCCAGCCGAAATCTTTTAATGCCGAGATTAATGCCTGTAATTCTGGCATCAAAGGCAGAACCTCTCGAACTTGTGTAAGAATAGCCGCATCCGCCCCCGCCAACTGAGCGACACGCTGCCGAAGACTCTGTTCGAAATCAAGCTCTCCTTGCATGGCACGTTCCGTGACGGCTGATACCTCAGCCCCCACACCGGCCAGCTTGGCGATTTCATCAATACATTCAATCTGAATTGCGGTTGAGTCCATATCCATGAGCAACAATCCCGGTTGGCTCAGGTCAGGAAGCGCTTCCAGACTGGCATAATCCACCTGTAGCTGTTGCAGGCTCTTTTCATGAGATACGGTTAAATCCCCTGCCATTAAAGCCACGTCATAATGACCGACTCGCCAGATCCGTGTGATCGGATTGAACATGCCGGTTAATTCATCCAACTGAGTAAAAAAATCAGGAGACAGGGAGGCACTGTATAAAATCCAGTTCGCCTGAACATCTTGAATCCGTTGCTGTAACAGTTCAGCGAGTGCCGTCTTTTGTGTAATTAACAATGTCTTTTGCGAGTTCATGAAATCTACCTGTAATGAAAGTAACCTGACGTTAACCTATTGCAATTTAAAAACGCAAGTATCAATATGACTTCTGGTCAAATTTCTTGTGGTTAAGTTACGATGAGTGGTTCTCTGTTCTCGCTACGCGTAGTTCTACGCATCATTGCAGTCCTCAGTGTCGTCATGATGTTCGTTTTTACGGCAGAAAATAGCGTTATGATTAGTAAGGGTAATGAAAAAATCCAGGCCAACCAACTGGAGACGCTGACAAAACTGCTGATCTCACAAGCTTCACTGACAGCCAGTCGATTTTTGGTTGATCAGGATGAAGAGAAACTAAAGTCACTGACCAACCAGCTGGCACATGATCGATTAGTGTTTGATGCAACGATTTACGATGCTGAAGGGGTGCAAATTGCCGCCAGCGACTCAGCACTCAGTGTGCGGGATGTGCTTGGTCTGGATACGCCACTCAAAACAGCCAGTATTGGCAGGCAACAGTTGGTTGAACCGGTTTTACACGATAACAACGTGATCGGTTTTATCCGCATTACTTTTGAAACCGGTAAAGTGACGGCGATCTCCGATCACCATTATCGAAAAAGTGATCGTTATATGTACTTAATGATTCTGGCAAGCTTTACCAGTGGTATTCTGCTGACCTTATTACTCCGCCGTCAAAAAAGACGAGCTCGTCAAGGTGAAAATTTACTGTTAAAAAATGCAGGGTGAAAGATTCACCCTGCCGATTCATTGCCTAATTTCTATTGTTCAACAGCGTTGAGACTACTGCGCATCACCAATCAATACAGATTCAAGCGCAATCTCAATCATGTCGTTAAAAGTTGTTTGACGCTCCTGAGCCGAGGTCTGTTCGCCAGTCTTGATATGATCTGATACCGTACAAATCGTTAATGCTTTGGCACCATACTCGGCAGCAACGCCATAAATACCGGCGGCTTCCATCTCAACACCGATAATGCCGTATTTATCCATCACATCAAACATGTCCGGATCCGGTGTATAAAATAGTTCTGCTGAGAACAGGTTACCGACTTTCACATCGATTCCGCGCGCTTTAGCCGCTTCTTCAGCCGCTTTGACCATCTGATAATCAGCAATCGCTGAAAAGTCATGATCTTTGAAGCGGATACGATTGACTTTAGAATCCGTACAAGCCCCCATCCCGATGACCACATCACGAATCTGTACATCAGAACGAACCGCACCACAGCTGCCGACCCGAATCACTTTCTTGACACCAAAATCTTTAATCAGCTCAGTGACATAAATAGAACAAGATGGAATTCCCATACCATGCCCCATCACAGAGACTTTCCGCCCTTTATACGTTCCGGTATAACCGAACATATTTCTCACATCGCAAACTTGTACGACATCGTCTAAAAAGGTTTCAGCAATATATTTTGCTCTAAGCGGATCTCCCGGCATCAAAACGACATCGGCAAAATCTCCCATTTCAGCATTAATATGTGGCGTAGCCATCTTTTTCTCCTTAACTAACAATCCGATTACACGGATTAATATGAATCAGAACTCTGAGAAGCTTCTGTGCCTTCCAATGTTGCCAACAGAGCATTCAATAAACTGGATGCACCAAAACGGTAGTGGCGGCTGTCAGCCCACGCCTCTCCCATGATCTCATCAGCCATCGACAGGTACAGCGCAGCATCCTGTGCCGTCCTTACACCACCAGCTGGTTTAAAACCGACGGTATCAGCAACGCCCAGATCACGGATCACTTCTAACATCATTCTGGCATAAGCCGGTGTTGCATTTTCTGCAACTTTGCCGGTCGAGGTTTTAATAAAATCGGCACCGGCACGAATCGCAATTTCTGAAGCTTGCTTAATCAATCCTTCGCTTTTCAATTCACCGGTTTCAATAATCACTTTGAGCAGCACATCACGACCACAAGCTGCTTTACACTGCTTGACCAGATCAAAACCAACCTGCTCATTCCCGCTCATTAAAGCACGATAAGGGAAAACCACATCGACTTCATCCGCGCCATAGGCAACTGCGGCCCGGGTTTCAGCAACAGCGGCTTCAATATCATCGCGCCCATGAGGAAAATTAGTCACCGTCGCAATCCGAACATTCGATGTCCCTTGCTCACGGAGCGTTTTTTTAGCAATAGGAATGAAGCGAGGGTAAATACAAATTGCAGCTGTTGTTCCAAAAGGGGTCTGCGCACTCTGACACAACGAAACCACTTTTTCTTCCGTATCATCGTCATTCAACGTGGTTAAATCCATCAAGGTTAACGCCCGTTGAGCTGCTGACTGTAATTCGTTCATATACCACTCCGTTTTTCATAAACTATCTCAAATCGACATTCGGTCATTTTATCCTACCGGTACGTCACGGATATAGGAGAATCAAGTCTCCACCAATCACGCAATCGGTTTGTATCTCATTCTGTGACTGGACAATCGTCACAAATAAAAAAGGCCTCAAGGTATCAACCCTGAGGCGCATTAAATATAGATGCTCTTCTGCTGACTAGAAAGAGAGGAAAAGACCCGCAATCGTAGCAGCCATTAAATTGGATAATGTACCGGCAATCACAGCTTTGATACCCATCCGGGCAATATCATGTCTGCGATTCGGTGCAATCCCACCCAGACCACCCAACAGAATGGCAATCGAAGATAAATTAGCAAAACCACACAAGGCGAACGAGATAATCGCAGTGGTCTTTTCTGACATCACTTGCCCTGTTGCAGCAACAACCTGAGCGTGATCACCGATGTAAGGCACAAAGTTGGAATAAGCAACAAACTCATTCAGTACAATCTTCTGCCCGATAAATGAACCGGCGGTTGTCGCTTCAGACCAAGGAACACCGATGATGAAGGCTAATGGAGAGAACAACCAACCAAGAATCAAGTTCAGAGAAAGCTCTGGCATACCAAACCAGCCGCCGATACCACCCAGCATACCATTGACTAAAGCAATCAAGCCGACAAACGCCAGTAGCATCGCGCCAATATTCAGCGCCAGTTGCATCCCGGTCGACGCCCCGCTGGCAGCAGCATCAATCAGATTCGATGGCTTATCATTACCATCATCAAAATCCGTCAGTTCATGACTATGGGGCGTTTCCGTTTCTGGTTTCATGATTTTGGCAAACAGTAAGCCACCCGGAGCGGCCATAAAAGATGCAGCAACCAAAAACTCCAGACGAACCCCCATCGCGGCATATCCGGCAAGAACACTCCCGGCAATCGAAGCCAGACCACCACACATGATGGCAAACAGCTCAGACTGAGTCATTTTCGGTACGTAAGGACGAACGACTAATGGTGCTTCGGTCTGACCGACAAAGATGTTGGCAGCAGCAGACATCGATTCTGCACGAGATGTTCCTAGTGCTTTCTGTAAGGCACCACCAATGATTTTAATGGCTACCGGCATAACCCCAATGTAGTACAGGACCGCAATCAGAGAACAGAAAAACACCACTGCAGGAAGAACTTGAAACGCGAAGATGAAACCCAGCCCATCAACCGAAAAGTTCACTAAGCTGCCAAACAAGAACCCGGTACCATCCTTGCCGTAGTTAATGACGTTCTGTACGCCAGAGGTTAATCCGGCCAGAAGGTCTCGACCCCAGGGGCTATAAAGAATAAACCCACCGAGTAAAAATTGGATGGCGAAAGCGCCGCCAACCGTTCTAAAATTGATCGCTTTACGATTATCTGACAGCAGAAAGGCTATTCCAAGTAGAACAACCATTCCCACTACGCTCATAAACAAGCCCATAGTTTATGAATCCTTATACGTGAATTATTCGTTTGAGTGGAGGAAGACATTTCGGTGGCGGATTATACGATGCCCCAAGTCAAAAGCAATTACGGGTCACACATTTATCCACAAAAGAAAAATCATTCACCACAATTATTGATACTAATCACAAAAACTGCCAAACCGAAAACCATCCAACATCATCAGTTAACAAAAAATCAACATCAAGCAAACACAGTTATATGCAACATTCATACAATACGACAATTTGCAGATATCAAACGATTGCACCAAAAAATAGAATCAGCTAGCAAAAATGACTATATCAGATAAACCACATCATAATTTTGTGGCATATCAAACATTACATTATATAGAAATATCAACTATTTGATGTTGAATTCCCTTGCTCTTGGGATTGCACCAAAATGAAACAAAAATTGATTAAATTACAAAAATAAACGATGCAATTCACAAAAAAATCGCATGTTTCCTCATAAAACTGGTTGTTTTTAACAAAAAACGAACACAAGCAGTTAAATACCATACTAAATATCAGTAAAAATGTGATCCATGCTCAAAAAGTAAATTTTCACTTACAAAAGTAATCAGCTCGATGATTACCTACAGATCTATAAATGTATTTAGTGAATGCATTGACATGAAGAGTAGACGAACAATGCATTTCAAGATCGGATATATGCATATAAATGTGAAAAGTGAGGTATAGAAGATGACTGCTGCGATATTTTTATATCATGTCTGTGATAACACATGATCGGCACGCAATCCCCGCAGACATAGATTGACGAAACGTCAGTCCGCATCAATACCAAAGACCTGGTGGCTATTCAGCCATAAGTGCGCGGCAATATCCGTGACATCACACGTCTTCAGTTGTGCCAAAGTTTGTAAAACTAAAGGTAAATATTTGGGATGATTGGCCTGCCCCTGTAATCCGCACAATGGCATATCCGGGGCATCCGTTTCGAGTACCAAACTCTCTAGCGGCAGCCGGGCAACGGTTCGCCGTGTCTTTGCAGCCCGGGGATAAGTGATCACACCACCAATACCAATTTTAAACCCCAACTGAATAAATGCCTGCGCTTGCTGCTCACTGCCCGAAAAGGCATGTAATACCCCACCCCGGGTAAATTTATGTCGTTTGATTAACTGCAACAATCGTGACTGGGTCTTGCGGCTATGGAGAATGATGGGTAAGCCGGCATGCTGAGCAATACTCAGTTGAGCAATCAAGATCGCTTCCTGAAGCGCCGGTGAAACATCGACAATGGCATCTAATCCACACTCGCCAATCGCGACACAATTTTCATCAGAAATGGCCAGACGTTCTTCTAAAAACGCCATCCGTTCAGAGCAACTCATTTCTGGGCAATCGGTATTTAAAAAATAGGGGTGAAAACCAAGGGCATAGTATAATTGCTGTGGTGCGATGGTGGTCAGTTCTTGCACCGCCCCCCAGTTACTGATGCCTACAGAAGGAATCAGAAGGCGTGAAACACCGGCATCACAAGCCTGCTGCCAATGCCACCTGACATCAGGCTGAAATGGTTCAAAGTCAAGGTGGCAATGAGTATCAAACAGTCTGGGCTTAGCGGTGTTTGTCATGGTCTACCGGACGCTTACTTTGAGTCGCATCGGTCCCTTCACTTCGATAAGGCACACAACTGCGTTTTTGCGCCGGGGTTAAGCCCATTTGCTGACACCAGCGATCGTAACGAACCAGATATGCTTTCAACCAGTGCCACATCTGCGTCTCCTCAGAACAATTACTGTTCTTCCCGCTTGAAAACCAGCTCTGTTGCCGTAGATTCTCCGGCATCATAACCATATCCTGCAACATCAAACTCTGACAATTTTTCCACGGATGTAATCCGATTTTCAATGATATAACGCGCCATCATGCCTCTTGCTTTTTTCGCATAAAAGCTAATCACTTTATATTGGCCATTTTTGCAATCTTTAAACACTGGTGTGATCACTTCGGCATCCAACGATTTGACATTCACTGCTTTAAAATACTCGTTTGAGGCCAGATTGACTAATATGTGATCGCCCTGTGCTTGAATGGCTTCATTCAGCTTTTCTGTAATCACATTCCCCCAAAACTGATAGAGATTGTTACCACGGGGATTCGCCAGTTTTGTCCCCATTTCCAGCCGATAAGGCTGCATTAAATCAAGGGGTTTCAATAAACCATAAAGCCCGGATAACATCCGCAAATGTTGCTGCGCATAATCCAGATCACCATCAGAAAGACTCTCTGCTTCAAGCCCGGTATACACATCGCCTTTAAATGCCAGAATCGCTTGTCGGGCATTCTCAAAAGAAAATTGTTTACTCCACTCGGCAAACCGAGCGACATTCAACCCGGCAATCTTGTCACTCACTTTCATCAGTGAAGCAATATCGGCAGGGGTAAGCTGGCGACAGACGTCGATTAAAACTTCTGAATGGTCAAGCAATTCAGGCAGCGTATGTTTATCGGTCTTTAAAGGTGACTCATAATCCAGTGTTTTTGCGGGGGAAACGACGATGAACATACTCTATTCCTTTCTCTGCTGGTTATTATATGAATGTTATCTGTGTGATAACCAGATTCACAGTGAATCCGATATCTTCTATTACATAGCGTACAAAAAAATACCCTTAACATAAAGTTAGATAAAAAAGTTAGGAATCCCTTTACGCATCAGTGCTATATAAAAAATATCTAACTTTTTCAATTGGAAAGGCATTCAGTGAGTATCAAGCTCTGTTGTTAGGTACGACAGAATCGCTTGGCGATCGCAAAGTCTTCTTTTAAGCGATTATCGGGCACTGTCGAGCTAGAACGTATCTACTTCGTTGTGAGTCACAATACATGCTTGTGCAAGCTGCTGATATTCTGCTTGCATAGTCATTAGAAAATCATCCGCATTTTCAAATCTCACGATTGGCTCTCCCAATACTACATCACAGTTAAAAGGAACAAACATCGCGGCACCTTTGGGAAGCGCTCGGCCCAATCCACGCATCACCACCGGAGTGACAGGGCAGGCTCCATGTTCATTCACCAAGTGATAAATTCCTTTCTTTAACCCACTCATGGTTTCAGGTACACCGCGACTGCCTTCAGGAAAGATAATCAAGATATCTCCTTGATTAAGCGCCTTATGGCACTCATCAAATACTGTGTGACGCTCACTTTTGCTCGGTGAGCGATGGATGGGAATAATGCCCAAGATATTGAGTGATAACCATGCTGATAATTTGTTTTTAAGAAAGTAATCGGCCGCCGCCACAGGACGCACCTTATGCACCATACTGATAGGAAAGAGAGCCAGTAATACCAAAGTATCGAGATGACTATTGTGGTTAGCAGCGACCACCATAGGGCCATTGCTCGGTAGATTTTGCCGATTAATGATGTTGAGCCCCAAGCCAACAAATACCAATGGCTTCACAAACAGCAAGACGAAAAGAACTTTTAAAATTTTCATGTCTTCTCTTTAGTAGTAAAGGTAATAAATATAGTGGAAGAACAAAGGCGCGGTGAACATCAGACTATCAATACGATCTAAAATACCGCCATGACCGGGGATAAACTGGCTGGTATCCTTAATGTTTAAGTCACGTTTAACCGATGAAATGACCAAATCGCCAATAAAGCCACTCAAGGCGATAATCATCCCTGCGACTAAACCTTGAACTGACGTTAATGGTGTCAGGTAAGGCGCCACAAAATAGCTCATGATGATAATAGTTGCCGCACCACCAATAAAGCCTTCCCATGTTTTGTTTGGGCTGACTTTCGGTACGATTTGGTGTTTACCGAAGCTCTTACCCCATACGTATTGGCAAACATCATTAAACTGAGTGAAGACCAATAAGAACAGTAGCATTCCCATTGATCCAGCATCCAGATTCTTGCTTGGCAAGACCAATAAGTAAGCCATATGACTAACACAAAATACCGTCAGCATTAGCGCCCAGTGAATGATGCCTACTGAGCGTATGAAACCTTTGGTATCACCAATAAGCACTGCGACCATCGGAAGATAGAGGAAGATAAATACAGGGATAAAGATAATGTACATGCCATACCAGCCGATTGATAACCAGTAGTATTGAAACGGAATCGAAAGGTAAGCCCAGAAGATCATGCGTCGATCTGTCATTCGCGTTGGCACAATAGAGAGAAACTCTTTCAGCGCCATAAAACTCAAAAAGGCAACAAATACCAGCGTATATTGAGTGGGCAGATAGAGTACTAAAAAAACGATTCCGATCATCCACCACCACGAGCGAATGCGAAGTTTAAGCTCTTGATAATCCTTATTAAGATTATGGCGTGACAAATACAGGTAAACCAAGGTTCCAACCACAAGTACGAGCATGATGGCCGCCATCATGTATAGCGAATGCATAGGGATATTAATCATGGCTAGTATCACCTACCGCCTTATCGATTGTCTCGTTGGCTGTTAGAGACGTAGACTGCTTGGCCTGCTGATTTTTTTCTTGGTTCGATAATAAGTTAGCGAGTTCTTCTTTAGCATTAAAAATATATACCAAACGACGCCAGCAAGTTATAGCACAGCCAATCACCATGATGGTAAGCGAGATGTCCATCATATAAATGCCAAGTGATAACGTAAACCAGTGGTTAATCGCCATGACTAAAAGCGTTACTGTGAGTAGGGCCATTCGATGCTGCTTAGCCATTGGTCCTCGAAAATCGGCCGAGCAGTCCATGCTAACGCCCAACACACGAATATAAGCCGAAAGTACCGCCAATAGTGCAGCAATCCAAGCCAGAGGCATAGAAAACGCTGAATGAGCAACGAAACCGGCCGCGACAATTAACAGCGGATCGGCAATGCGGTCTGGAACATCGTTAAACAATTCACCGGCAGGGGTTTTCTTCCCACCTTCTACAGCGACCATTCCGTCAAACAGATTGCACAATAAGCGCATTTGAATCATCAGAGCGAACAACACTAACCAAATTGGCGTAGGCTGGAAGTAATAACGAACTGCAAACGCAAAGCCGATAGCGGCAAAGAGGATACTCATAAGTGAGATTTGGTTGGGGGTAATGTTTTTTTGGCTCAGCCAAATCGCAATGTGTTTGATAACAGAGGTTTTACGCACAGCAAGAGGGCGTCGATTAGACTCGTTTTGGGATACCATACAGCCCATGTCCTTCAATAAGAGTTGTCATTTTATACTTACGTGTTTTTCTTTTAAAATGTTATTCATCTATCATCAGTAGCATTGAATCTACAGGTATATTTGATATCTGAAAAGGGCCAATCTTGATATCGGTGTAGGTTCTACCTTAAAACCTTTGGATACTTTAAGGCGAGGCTTTATATCAGCGTCCTCAATCGCTCTTAGACCAACAGTCGCAACTCACAAATCCCCGCACGATGCCAATTGTCTCGAATGTGCCTTATGTCCAAGTCATTCATTGAGGTGAGTTCGGTTTCTTGCTTCGGACTCTTGATGGTGATGTCTGTTCGCATTTGACCGTACTTATTATAGCCATGTACCTCAAACGGAAGTGTCTCCACATAGCCATGACGGTAGCAAAAATTTAGATATGTTGGCTGTAAAAAAAGCCATGCGTTGTCTGCATGGCTTCCTCAATCCCTATTATCGGTTTTACCAATAATTAATCTTTGGATTTTTCCCAAATCCCTTCTTCTAGCTGAGATTGCAATTCAGGATAATCCTTCACATTAAAGGTTGGTAATTTCCCGGCTTTCAACTGGCGGTTATAGTCTTTTGCCAATTTCACCACGATGCCAGATAGCAAGATAATTGCTATCAGATTGACAATTGCCATCAGTCCCATCGACACATCAGCCATCGACCAAACAGTCGGCAATGATGCTAAAGAACCAAACATAACCATCGCAAGAAAAACAATCCGGAAAATCGCTAAACCTTTTTTATTGTTATGTTCAAGGAATACCAAATTTGTCTCAGCATAGGAGTAATTAGCAATAATTGACGTGAAAGCAAAAAAGAAAATAGCAAAAGCAACAAAAATACTACCCCAGCTACCGACTTGAGAATCCAGCGCACGCTGCGTTAATTCAATCCCGCTAATTTCACCATGCGGCACATACTCTCCGGACATCAGAATAATCGCAACAGTACAAGAACAGATCACAATCGTGTCGATAAATACACCCAGCATCTGGACATACCCCTGAGACGCAGGATGTGGGGGATACGGTGTTGCGGATGCTGCAGCATTCGGCGCCGAACCCATCCCGGCTTCATTAGAAAACAGTCCGCGTTGAACACCAACGATCATGGCTTGGGCAATCATATAACCCAGCCCACCAGCAGCGGCTTCCTGAAGGCTAAAAGCACTTTTAAAAATTAGGCCAAATACAACCGGCAGCTTGTCCAGATTGGTCAGCAGAATAAAAATTGCGATGGCCAAATAGGCCAGAGCCATCAGCGGAACAATTAATTCAGCCGTGCGAGCGATTTTCCGGATACCACCAAAAATGACAAACGCAGATAAAATGACAATCCCAACGCCAATATACTCAGGCTCATAGCCAAATGCCGTATTCATGGCATTCGTAATCGAGTTGGCTTGCACCGCATTAAAAACCAGACCAAATGCGATCATCAGGAAAATGGAGAACAAAACGCCCATCCAACGCATCCCTAAGCCTTTTTCCATATAATAAGCGGGACCACCACGATAATTACCGTCACGATCTTTGGTCTTATACAATTGTGCTAATGTACTTTCAGCAAAGGACGTTGCCATCCCGACCATCGCAGTCACCCACATCCAGAAAATGGCACCCGGACCACCGGTAGTAATAGCCACGGCAACACCAGCCATGTTTCCGGTTCCGACTCTGGCGGCAAGACTGGTACATAATGCCTGAAAAGACGAAATACCCGCAGTATCTGATTTACGGCTATTTTTCAACACACTGAACATATGGCGGAAATGACGAATTTGAATAAACCCAAGTCGGACGGTAAAGTAAATTCCGACGCCCACCAATAGGTAAACAAGGATTGACCCCCAAAGCATGCCATTTAATAAATTGATTAAGTTTGTCACAAGAACCTCTTTAAGAGTTCAGAGCAAAAATCTGCTCTACACCATCACTTGATATGTCCCTATCTTATAATAATTTATGTGCAACAATCCCTGTTGTCCCTAGCATATATATCCGAATAAATCGCAAACACATTCACTCAGCGCGGAAGATAATGCTATCGAACAAGCAAAAAATCAATACACAACACTATTCGAAAAACCCATTTTTACAATCATATTCATAACAACAACACACAAATAAAAAACAAAAAATAAACATTTGTTTAAAATAATGCTTTACAAACTTGCGGAAAAAAGCGAATTTTAGAGCGACAGTGGCATAGGATGATTCAAGCATTTCACCAATGTTGACAGTTACCTAAGACGTAATGACAGACAAGTCACTTGGTTTACTTGGGACATCGGCTCAAAATTGACACATTCAGTGACCCATCACTTAGTTTTATTAACAATCGCAGCAAAATTTGTCGTCGACTCACGACACCTGACAGCATAAAAAATGTACAATTTTTCTTTCTTCAGCATAAAAATAGGGATCTTTGTTCAGAAATAAGTCATCAAACCGAAACAAATGAGAAACATATCATAGATATACTGACTCCAGTTGTGATATTTAAGACTCGTACAGAGCAGATTTCGTTATAGAGCATACATAATAGAAGAGGCTAATTATGGATGATTTGCACTTTGAAGATTTACTTGAAAAAGAGATTAGTAAAATCCGAGTCACCCGCTCTAAACCAACCAAGCGAATGTGGAGAGAAATAGAAGCAATACGCGATAAACGTCGGTTACAGAAAGAATTAATGGAAATGGATATCAGTCTTGAACTTGATGATATCGATATCTGACACCAGAAAAGGTTCCCCGGCGGGAACCTTTTTTCGTATGCGTTACCGTCCTTCCAGCGTCTCTTCTCTTACGAGCTGAGCAAGCTGTTTATATCGGTCCGCAATGGTCTCACCGAAAACGGGGTCATCTTCGTTTTGCGTCCATTGCCCTTCAACATACTGCCAATCTTCAACCGTAAAGGTTTGTTTGATTAGCGGCAAGATGTCTTTTTCTTCCAAATCCAAATGGCGTTTTTGTTCGACAATGAAATCAGACAACTGATTGATAAACACATCCTGAGGAACAATAACGTCCTGCAAAATCATATCAATCACACCAAGAAACTCATGCGTTTTTTCCGACAAATTGCGATGGTCAGCTTCCAGATCAGCGATATACTCCCTTTCCCCGTACTTCTCCATATAGTACTGGTAGATTAAATCCTCTTTTGGATGGTGCGCGACTTCAGAATGTGAACTTAAATAATCAACAATCTCTTTGATCAGCGAATAATTGACCGTCTGCTCATGCTGAAGTCTTTGCAACTTCCGTTTAAGGATGGCTAATAAACGGGTCATGTAGCCATGTTCCCGACGAATCCGTTCTATCATCATGTCGCCTCTCCGGTTCATAATGTGATAAACAAATTGTATATAACTTATCGGGAAGCTGATTTGATTCTGGTCGTAAAAAATACAATTTCTCGTTGCAGTGATTTAGTCCAGAACGGGCTGCCAGTTGACAGGTGCCTCACCATGCTCTTGAAGATACTGATTTGCTTTAGAAAAATGTTTACAGCCAAAAAAGCCACGGTGTGCCGATAAAGGCGAGGGATGAGGCGCAGTCAAAACATAATGCTTGTGACGATCAATAAAGTGCCCCTTTTTCTGCGCATGGGATCCCCACAGGAGAAAGACAACGTTTTGCCGATGCTGGTTAATTTCTGCAATGACTTTGTCTGTAAATGTTTCCCAGCCCGTCCCGGCATGAGAATGGGCTTTGCCTTGTTCTACGGTTAAAACCGTATTGAGCAGGAATACACCTTGTTCCGCCCAACTTTTCAGATACCCATGCCCGGGGATCGAAAAACCGGGGATATCTTGCGCGAGCTCTTTATACATGTTGACTAAAGAAGGCGGTGTTTTTACTCCCGGCAACACAGAAAAACAGAGCCCGTGAGCCTGATTCGGCCCGTGATATGGATCTTGTCCGAGGATGACCACTTTCACTTCATTGAATTCTGTATAGCGAAACGCGTTAAACACATCTTTCGCAGGCGGATATACCACTTTTCCCTGTCGACGCTCTTGTTCTACATAAGCAAGCGTTTCTTGAAAATACGGCTGTTGTTTTTCCGCACCGATTACATCGTGCCAAGTCAGTGAGTTTGTCATGAACCATCCTAAAGTCGTGTCGGGAATGGTTCTATTCTACTCATAAACAGAATCAAGTTGCACCAGCAAAAATCTCATTTACCTGTAACGAACTTTGCTTCTCATGCCACTCGTTTTATCGTCCTCGCGGCGGTGCACCGCGATGACGTCCGCCAGGACCCGAGACATGACGGTTCGGTGCCGGTAAAGAAGAGGATGGACGGGATACAGAATGGGTCGCGTATGACATAACAGCCTCCAAAGACACAATGTCTGAAAATAAAACACCTCATATCCCATGAAAAAAATATGCCAAGTTATGCGGAAGTCATTTCTGAATCAACGGCTGCAGCATAATCGCGTAACGTCTGAATTTCTTGCGGCCACAACTCTGGCTTAATTGTCTCTAAAATCAAAGGAATATCATTAAAACGCGAATCTCTGGCAATATATTCAAAGCAGGCCCAACCAATCATCCCTTCCCCTAATGAATGATGCCGATCAACCCGTCCCCCCAGATCAATTTTTGAATCATTCAGATGCATTGCCCTGAGGTAGTGCATCCCAACACATTGATCAAACTCAGCAAATGTTTGCTGGCAAGCACTTTTCGTTCTCAGATCGTACCCTGCGGCAAATAAGTGGCAAGTATCCAGGCACACACCGACTCGTTCCTGATCCTCAACTAATTCGATAATTCGGGCCAAGTGTTCAAATCGCCAGCCAAGATTACTCCCCTGTCCTGCGGTATTCTCAATAACCGCAATCACATCAGGTACCTGTTGATGCGCGAAATTAATCGAGGCAGCAATCGTTTCCAGACAAGCGTCTTCACGAATCTGATTCAGATGACTGCCAGGATGAAAATTGAGTAAACGCAGTCCGAGCAATTGGCACCGCTCCATTTCATCAATAAAAGCAGCACGTGACTTCTCCAGCTTTTCCGGATCCGGTGCGCCTAAATTAATCAAATAGGAATCATGCGGCAGAATATGTTGTGGCTCAAATCCATATCTCCTGCAGTTCGACTGAAAAGCATCAATGGAACTTTGCAACAACGGTTTCGCCTGCCACTGCCGCTGATTTTTAGTAAAAAGTGCAAAACTGTTTGCACCAATTTCATGTGCCCGAAGCGGCGCATTTTCAACGCCACCCGCAGCAGACACATGAGCACCGATAAATTTTTGATCTCGCATTGAATCGCCTCACATCAATCGTTGAACAACGCTATTCATTTCAGAGAATCAACTAATGTAGTAAATTTACAACATTAATTAATTTAAAATATATTTTAAATATTAAAAAAAATTTAAATCCATATTTTTTAATATGTTATTGACAGAAATCAATAAAAACAACCAATTCAAACCCAATTTAGTTGTTATTTTTTGACCTAAATCAATACAATAAAAATGGTTATTTGCTATATAATACTAAGCTCGCTTATTTTTGAAAGTTACACCAACCAACGCCACGTCAGTGGATGAGGAGAAAGCAATGCTTCAAGGTATCCAAATTACAAAAGCCGTGAATGACAATCTGGTCAATTCTATCTGGTTACTTGACCAAGAGAAAAATGAAGCACGCTGCATGGCAGCGACTGCAGGATATCAATTCGATCAAGTGATTCCGGCCAGCGATCTGGGTGAGTATGAATCTCGTGAACTTGCGATTGAGAAAGCACCACGCATTGAAGGTGGTCAGCACCTGAATGTCAATGTTCTCCGTCGTGAGACTCTGGAAGATGCTGTAGCACATCCAGAAAAATATCCGCAGTTAACGATTCGTGTCTCTGGTTATGCCGTACGATTCAATTCACTCACACCAGAACAGCAACGTGATGTGATTGCCCGTACTTTTACTGAATCTCTATAATCTAGCGTAAATTAAATCGTAATACGCTTGGATTCTCCGGCAGACGATCAAAAACGGCACCTTTCGGTGCCGTTTTTTCATGTCATGATATTTATGACTGAACCCGGTGTAAAATTGACTTCAGTGCTTCAAAATTATCATCCATCTCTTCAGAAAGTAACGTCATTTGAGCATGTTTTGCCAATGGTCCCGGCAGCGGAATATCTGTCTCCAGAATGTCATCGACAACTTCTTTAAATTTCGCTGGATGCGCGGTACAGAGGAATAGCCCGGTCTCTCCCGGTTGAAGTTGTTGGTCTAACGTTCGGTAAGCAATGGCACCATGTGGCTCACACAGATATCCCAAATCATAAAGCTCACGAACCGACGCTGCACTTTGTTCATCGGTCACAGCACCTTTACCGAGTGTTTCTAGGCCCCATCCCTGAATACGGCATAACTCTTCGATTCTTGGCCAGTTGTTTGGCTGACTAACATCCATGGCATTCGATGTCGTCGCAATCGTCGCTTTCGGTTCCCATTTACCTGTTTCCAAATATCGTGGCACCGTATCATTCACATTGGTGGCTGCAATAAAGCGCTTAATGGGTAAACCTAAGGCTTTAGCTAACATCCCGGCAGTTAGATTACCAAAATTACCACTCGGCACGGAAACCACCAGATTTTCGCGTTCAGCTTTGGTCATCTGGGCCACCGCTTCAAAGTAGTAACAGATCTGTGCCATCAGACGGCTAATATTAATTGAGTTTGCGGAGTTAAGCCCCACCTCATCCCGTAACGCCTGATCATCAAAGGCTTTTTTCACTAACGCCTGACATGCATCGAAATCACTGTCAATGGCAACCGTATGAATGTTTTTACCCAGTGTACAGAACAGCTTCTCTTGCAATGGACTGATCTTGCCTTTCGGATATAAGATCACAACCTGAATATTCTCCATACCATAGAACGCATGGGCGACAGCGGCACCAGTGTCCCCGGAGGTTGCCGTCAGAATCGTGATTTTTCCACCATCAGATACGGCCGCCAAAGACTGAGCCATGAAACGGCCACCAAAATCTTTAAACGCCAGTGTCGGGCCGTGGAACAACTCCAGAGCATAGACCTGATCTTTCACCTTCTGAATCGGAGCCGGAAACTGAAATGCATTCTCAACCAAAGCTTTCACCGCTTCAGGAGACAGTTCATCACCGATCAACGCAGACAAAATTTTTGCGCTACGGGAGATAAAGTCTTCAGCCAGTAATCCATCAATATCATCAAAACGAGGGAGTTCTGATGGAAAAAATAGTCCTTGATTACGACCAAGCCCCTGACGGACGGCCTGACCAAAAGAAACCTGTTCATCGTTCTCTTTAATATTATAAAGCTTCATAGCTTACTTCCTGTCTGTTTGGAGCCTTGCTTATTCAGGCGGCAAATGTGGACGAATCCATTTTCGTTCTGTACATAATTCTGTTCGAGCCAGTGCGCAACACGCTCTGCGACATCATGCGCCTGGCAAATGCTAAACAACGTCGGGCCACTCCCGGAAATCCCCGTCGCTAAAGCGCCGGCTCCGGTCGCGTATTCGCGGGCTGCGGCAAAACCGGGCAAGAGTTTTTCCCGATACGGTTCGGCAATGACATCTTTAATCATTTTTGCAGCCAACAGCGGCTGATTGGAGTGGCAGGCATGGATAAATCCGGCCAGATGCCGACCATGTGCAATGATATCCTGACGCCGATACTGAGCCGGTAAGATTGCCCGCGCTTCTGCTGTTGAGACTTTTATCCCCGGGTAGGCCATCACCCAGAACCAGTCATCAAAACAAGGGACTTCCTGACTGATAATCCCCAGCTCCTCTACCATCAGCTGTACACCGCCAAGATAGCACGGTGCCACGTTATCATAATGCACACCACCGGAGATCTGTCCTTCCATCTCGCCCATCAGAGCCAGAAGTTCCATCTCATTTAATGGGTTGCCATGAAACTGATTCAAAGCGTCCAACGCTGCAACAATTGAACAAGCGCTCGACCCTAACCCTGAACCGATCGGCATGTTTTTCTCGAGCGTCATTGCCAGCGGCTTTAAATCAACCGCTTTCTTTTTCAGCTCCCGGCCAAACACCTGCCAGCAATCGTAAACGATGTTTTCTTGTGGGTTGCTTGGCAGTTTATCAACGAAGCGTCCGACAGCTTTGAGAGAAAAAGGAGATTCACTGCTTTTTACTTCTACCCGGTCACCAAGCAATGTTCCGTCAACAGGAGACACCGCCGCTCCCAAGACATCAAATCCGACACTGACATTGCCAATCGAAGCCGGTGCATAAATCACCACACTTTCTTGTTGTGTGCTCATAAATTAAACCCCTAATTTCCAACCGAGTGTCCGCATCACATCAGCAAAGACACCTGCGGCCGTCACTTCTGTACCTGCGCCGTATCCTCTCAGCACCAGAGGAATCGGTTGATAATAACGGCTATAAAATGCCAACGCATTCTCGCCATCTTTGATTTTAAACATTGGATTGTCTTCACTGATCTGTGCAATACGCACACGGCAGCGTCCATCCGCAATTTCGCCGACATAGCGTAATACTTTACCTTCATCGGCCGCTTTTGCATAAAGTGATGCAAAATAATCATCTGCCGAAGGCAAACGTGCCATAAATTCATCAACACTCCCTGAAGCATCAAACCCCGGCGGCAGTGCCTGCTCAATTTCGATATCACTCAATTCAAGCTTCATCCCAGCTTCACGAGCTAAAATCAACAACTTACGAGCGACATCCATGCCTGACAGATCATCTCTCGGATCCGGCTCGGTAAAGCCTTTATCTTTCGCCACTTGCGTAGCCTGACTGAGCGTCAGCCCTTCGTCCAGTTTACCGAAAATAAATGAAAGCGAGCCCGATAAAATCCCATTGAAGCGCTCCAGTTCATCTCCGGCAGCAATCAGATTCTGAAGATTTTCAATCACGGGCAGACCGGCACCAACCGTTGTCTCATACATCAGTTTACGACGCGAGTTTCTCGATACTTGACGTAGTTGCTGATAGTAGGCCATGCTCGCGGTGTTCGCTCGCTTATTGGGTGTGACAACATGGAAACCGGCACTGAGGAAGTCCACGTATTGATTCGCAATTGTTTCACTGGAAGTACAGTCAACCAACACCGGATTAATAATATGATTCCGCTGCACTAAAGCGATTAACCGGGCAAGGCTGAATGACTCAGTCGCACCTTCTTGTAAACGCTGACGCCAGTTATCGAGAGGCAGTCCTTCAGCATCCAGCAAACAACCTTTACTATTGGCAAGACCACAGACTCGGATCACAATATCCTTCGATGCTAACTTTTCTTGCTGGCGATTAATTTGATCAATCAATTCACCGCCGACACCGCCGACACCGACGACAAAGACATCCAAATAATGTTTGGAGTTGAACAAATTCTCATGACACGCTTTGATCGCTTCAGAAATCTTATCTTCCGGAATCACGGCTGAAATGGCTCGTTCCGAAGACCCCTGCGCAATGGCCACAATATTGACGTGAACTTCAGCCAGAGATGAGAAAAATTGCGATGCAATACCACGCGCGGTTCTCATCCCATCACCCACCAGCGTCACAATCGCCAGATCATCCATGAAATCGACAGGCTCTAACAAACCATCTTTGAGTTCTAACTCAAACGCTTCAGACAAAGCACGTTTGGCCTTATCTTTATCCTGAGATTCGATACAAAAACTGATCGAGTATTCAGATGAAGACTGGGTAATCAAAACAATAGAGACACCTGCGGCAGACATGGAACCAAAGACACGACTGGCCATCCCGACCATTCCCTTCATACCCGGGCCAGAGACGTTGACCATCGTTAAGTCGTTGAGGGTAGTAATGCCTTTGATTGACAGTTTATCTTCGCCCGTATCCTGACCAATGAGCGTACCGGCACCCTGAGGGTTGAAACTATTTTTTATCAGGCAGGGAATCTGGAAGCGGGCAATCGGAGCAATTGTTTTGGGATGTAATACGGAGGCACCGAAATAAGAGAGTTCCATTGCTTCTTGATAACTCAGAGATTTGAGTAATCGGGCATCGTTGACTAAGCGCGGATCGCAGTTATAAACGCCGTCCACATCGGTCCAGATCTCACAACATTCAGCCCGCAGACAAGCGGCTAACACAGCGGCAGAATAATCCGAACCATTTCGCCCTAAACAGACCAGTTCACCTTTCGGATTACCCGCAGTAAAACCGGGCATGATATGTACATGATTTTGAGGCAGTGGCGATTGTTTAAAGTTTTCAGTAGAGGCATCGACATCCACCATCGCTTCCAAGTAACTACCATTGGCGCGTAAATATTTAACCGGGTCAATCAGACTGACATGGTGACCTTTTGCTTCGAGAACCGCTTTCATCAATTGGATTGAGATGCGTTCACCTTTACTGATAATCCGTGCATTGACATGGTCCGGGCAGGCACCTAACAGTCCGATCCCGTGAACATAACTTCTCAGCTGAGACATCGACTGTTCAACCGCTTCGTCAAATGCCTCTCCCTTGATATTGGGTAATTCAGATTGAATGTCTTGGTACAAATTGTGAAAAGAGGATTCCAACTCATTGATCTGTAATCCGGCTTCTCCGATAGTTTGTGCAGATTCAATGACTGCAACTAACTTGTTGGTTGTTTTCCCCGGCGCTGAAAGCACGACAGAAATATCTTCTTGTTGGGCATTGTTGGCGATAATCTGTGCAGCTCTAAGAAAACGGTCGGCATCAGCCAAAGATGACCCACCAAACTTTAATACACGCATCCCTTCCTCCAGTGTGATTAAATAGTATAAAAAAAGGCCTGTATCTTGTGGGGATACAGGCCTTTTTTTGAAGTTTTTTTGCTCAGCAGCCTGCCCCAACATTGGTGGTGTCGGTAATAATAATGGTGGTGGTGGTGCTAATCATTACTACAAGTTGGCTGAATGTCATTTAAACTTCGACTCAATAAGATAACGTTTTCCTACGTGTACCTTATTATGAGGGGAAGAGTCAATCAAAAATTATATTTTTTTGCCCGTTCGAAAGAAAATACGTTCAAAATAAGATTCTTTATAACTTTCTCTGAATACTTCCACACGAAACCATCAGTGAACTAGTTTACTTCTAATAATTGCTCAGAAAGCAAAATCCCATTCCAGTCAGCGTAAATATAGTCACCGGGTTGAATCATCTGGTTCATGATCGAGAGTGTTACATTAACCTGACCCGCCCCTTTCCTCTCCGTTTTAAATGGGCAGACACCTAAAGCTTTCACACCAAGGTCCAACTCTGACAAGGCCACGGCATCCCGGACGGCACCATAGATAATAACCCCTTCCCAGCCATTTTTTACCGCTTCAAATGCCATCATGTCTCCCATGAGTGCCTTTTGACATGAGCCGTGTCCATCCACAACTAACACTTTTCCCTTACCGTCTTGCTGCAGTAGATCTCGCACTTTCGAGTTATCGTGATAACAACGAACCGTAACAATTTCTCCCCAAAAAGAATCTCTCTGCCCAAAGTTCTGCAAAGGTAGGTCAAGCAAAGTCACTTGTGACTCGTACTTGTCGCAAAGATCTGGTGTTATATCTCTCATCATTCCTCCATGATATCTCATTCTAAATTTGGCTAGATACGGATCACTATCCGACTCGTCATACTGGGGCCACAGGTCAATCTCAGCCATCATAACGAGGCAGATTTTCAGTCATCCGGCATATAAATTCTTTCGGACAATACGCCTAATTCATCCCATCTGGCATCGACACAGGAATGCAAGCAAACCGTCTCGTTCTGGACATAAAATATTGCATTCTGCTCAAACTTTCGGCCTAAATTCAAAGCTAATTCAAGACAAATTGCAACTGCAAAACTTTCTTCGACCCACTCAAAGGCGGCATCGCCCGCTAAGACAGGGGTCCACGGGTAATCAGTGAATTGCAGACAAAGCTGTTCATTGTTTACACAATTCTCCTGATAAGACAATCGCCGACTGTGCGGGTTCCATGCCGTGATGATAGAAAACTCAGGGCCCGGTAACGGTTGAGAAAACAGAAAATGCGTTGATGCATAAGCTTGCCACAATTGATTATCAATCTGATATTTTCCCATAATATCAACCCTATAAAGATGCCTATGCTTGCGGCGTTTATGTCTATTGACATAAATCAACAAACTGTTGGGTATTAACAATCTATCGTTGTTACCATGCTGTTAACAATATAAAATCCATCGCAACAAACAGAAAATCAGACAAGGTTACGGAGCGCCTTGCAGAACACATCCACGGATGGCGGGACATGAGCATGTTGTATTCTCTGTGAATACTTTGATTTTTTATCAACATATCATTACTGGTGTGTTATATATTACCAATAATAAGTTCTATATTTAGTACAAATTTTTCATAAAATTAGGTACCGCCGATGCAAACCCCGCAGATTCTTATCGTAGAAGACGAGCAAGTAACTCGTAACACTCTTAAGAGTATTTTCGAAGCAGAGGGATACGCTGTATACGAAGCTAGTAATGGCGAAGAAATGAACCATATCCTCTCAGATAAATCCGTTAATCTGGTGATTATGGACATTAATTTACCCGGCAAAAATGGACTACTCCTCGCACGGGAGCTAAGAGAACAAGCTGACGTTGCGCTGATGTTCCTGACCGGTCGTGATAATGAAGTCGATAAAATTCTTGGCCTGGAAATCGGTGCCGACGACTACATTACCAAGCCATTTAACCCGAGAGAACTCACGATTCGAGCTCGTAACCTCCTGAGCCGTTCCATGAGTTCAAATACCATCCATGAGGAAAAACGCTCAGTTGAGCGCTATGTCTTCAATGGTTGGGAATTAGATATCAATAGCCGTTCGCTGATCAATCCGGATGGTGAAAGCTATAAGTTGCCTCGTTCTGAGTTTAGAGCTCTGCTTCACTTCTGTGAAAATCCGGGCAAAATTCAGACACGTGCCGATCTGCTGAAAAAAATGACCGGACGCGAACTCAAACCCCATGATCGGACGGTTGATGTCACAATCCGCAGGATTCGGAAACATTTTGAATCCATTCCGGGAACACCTGAGATCATTGCGACTATCCATGGTGAAGGTTATCGCTTCTGTGGTGAAATTGAAGAATAATCATTTCATCTCATATAGATAAAAAAGCCTCCTTTACGGAGGCTTTTTTGATTGGTTATTTATCACTGAGCCATTGTCGCAACAGTTGAATATCCTGCATATATTCAGTCTTTATTTCTTCAACCCAATCGGTAATATTTTCCCACCACGCCGGTGCTTGTGGTGATTGAGCTTTTTGTGCCACGGCCTGAATCCGGGCCAGACCGATAGAACCGGCCGCACCTTTGATTTTATGCGCTTCAGAAACAATCCCATTTTGATCTTTGGCGACCATATTCGAATCCAGAATTTCCAGATAATCCGGCATCATCGATTCGAACATGGTGATACTGTCCAGAACCGGCTGTTTGCCGACTATATCGACATACGCGCTTAACATCTCCAAATCCAAAATACGGCTATAGGGATCCTTTTTCTTATCGGCTTCGGGATGAAGATGAGCCGAGTCACTCCCCCCTTCATTGTCGAGGCGTGCGATCTGCATATCAGTATCAGATGCCGCACCGCAATAACGCTGAATAACATTTTGGACCGCAGCCACTGAAAGCGGCTTACTGATCGCATCATCCATTCCTTTGTCCAGATATTCTCGCTTATCTTTCAGCACATTGGCGGTTAAAGCGACTAACGGCGGCAACTGATAATCCTGCCCATACCGAGTCCGATAGAACTGCGCGACATCAAACCCCGTCATATCCGGTAACTGAATATCCAGCAAAACCAAATCATAGCGATCCGGGACAAACCGTTGTTTCGCTTCTTCACCACTCATCGCCACCGTAATCGAATGTCCCAGACTTTCCAGCAGCGATTTAGCAACCGTTACATTCAATTCAATATCTTCCACCATAAAGATGTTGAGTTTTTTCTCAGTCACAGGAGAGAGCGGTGTCAACAGTGTCTCATCAGCCAACGGTACATGGAGTGAAATCGTAAAGGTACTGCCAAACCCTTCTTCACTACTGACGGTTATGTCCCCGTCCATCAGATTCATCAGTTGTCGTGATACAGCCAGACCAATCCCGGTTCCGACCGCATGAAGATTATCTTTGCCCGATTTGACCTGATAATACATCGCAAAAATTTTATCCAACTCGCTTTCAGCAATCCCGATGCCCGTATCTTCAATATCCATGACAATGTGCGCACCATCGGTCTCGATCTCGGCACTGACCGTCATCACAATGCCGCCTTCGCGGGTAAATTTCATCGCATTACTGATCAAATTCCACAACACCTGCCGCAATCGGGTGCCATCGACCATCACCACATATGACAGTTCGGTCAGTCTCTCCAGATCAAAGCGCAACCCTTTCTGTTCAGCCATTAACGCGGCTAGGTTCTCAATTTCGGTAACAAACTCGCCCAGATTCAGCGGTTGGGGGAATAACTCAAGCTTGCGCTGATCAAATTTATCCATATCGATAATATCGTTGAAAATATTACCTAATGTGACCGCACTGACGTGAATGGTCTGCAGATATTTGCGCTGCTCCTGAGTCATGGTCGTATCCAATAACATACGACTCAAGCCCACAATGCCATTCAGCGGGGTTCTCAGCTCATGACTAATTGTGGCAATAAAGGTCGTTTTGTCGCGACTGGCTTTTTCGAGTGACTCTTCATGACGCTTACGCTCGGTGATATCCCGGCCAAATCCAACCAAGCCCAAATGACGCCCCTCTTTACTATAAAAAGGGACTTTCCTGATTTCAAAATAGTTCTTACGGCCATCGGGATACTCTAACCACTGCTCATAAGTAATGGCTCGGTTTTGGGAAAATAATTGCTGATCCGTTTCCACAATCGGCTGGGCAATTTCTTCACTGTAAACATCCCACGGCGTCAGACCAACCAGTTCCCTTTCTTTCTTACCAGTCAATTCTTCCATAGCGCGGTTACAGCCAGAAAAAACGCCTTCGGCATTACGGTAGTAGATCAAATCCGGTGAAGCATCGATAAAGGATCGCAACAATGCAGTTCGCTCAGCTAATTCTAACTGGGTCTTTTCCCGCTGATAGACCTCATTTTCCAGATCAGCCATCGCTTCTTCCCGAGCTTCTTCGGCCTTAATCCGCTCTTCAATTTCCTGATTGAGTTTGACGATATTCTGTTGTAACTGGTAATTCAGTTCTTGATCGCGCGAGCGCATATCTTTTAATTTTGCGACCAGCTTCGACAGCCGTTGTCTCGACTCTTCCAGCTGATCAACGACGACAGAAAGAAAATAAACAGCCCAGGGGGTAATAATTAAGCCAAAAAATACCGAACGGATAATATCGATATTATCCACATAGCCATGCAATGCGAGGGTAATTCCAACCTGAACAACCACCGCCAACGCCACCAGCGCCAAGGCTAAAAGAATTGAAAAACGGAGAATCCCCAGCTTCACCAATAGATCTACATAATACTGGGCCAGATTTTTCATCGGTTTCATTAAAACGCTCCAGACAACGATATCGCGCTAAATTCGGCAGGAAGAACAAGTTCGGAACAAGGCAGTCCAAACGGCGTGCAGGCCATTCATCATCGCCTGCCCAAAGATTCATAATAAACACATGTGCGGTTACGTCCCTGCATTTTGGCTTGATGCAGCGCCTGTTCGGCGTAGGCGACAAACTGCTCAGACGACTCATCGGTTTTCGGAACCAGAGAGACAATGCCCATACTCACCGTGACATGATTCGAGACATCAGACACCGGGTGAGGTAACTGAATCTGTTTAAATTCGGAATGAATTTTTTCAGCAACCCAACAAGCCCCGTCCATATGCGTATTCGGCAAAATCAAGGCAAACTGATCACCGTCGTAGCGGGCAATACAATCGGAAGAACGGCTCATCACACGTTGCAGAGCCAGTGCAACGCTACACAAGGTCTCGTCTCCTTGCTCATCACCATAGTGCTGGTTGTAACTGTCAAAACAATCCACATCACATAAGATAACCGCCAATGGCTGTTGTTCCCGAATATGAATGTGCCATAGCGTTTCCAGAGTTTCATCGAAACGCTGTCGGCTCACAATCCCCGTCAGTTGATCAAAAGAGTGAATATGATAAGCATTGATCAGCTGTGTCGAAGGTTCACCGGAATACCACGCGGTAATATCGCGGATAATCAAGAGTGCCAGCACTTGATTGGTCGCTGGCGAACGATAAACCGATTTAACCACATCAAACCACTGTCTTGGCTCTCTGGCTAGCTGGTCAATGTAGCGAATCGGTTGTTTGGCAGCGATATCTTGTTCGGTCAACGCAAACATCGGTTCAAAAAAAGGCGCCTCTTGTACCTTCCAAGTGAGTGTTTGCCCGATGACAGCCGTCATATCCGGCTGTCCCAACAAGTGGGCAAATGACAAATTACAAGAACGACAGCAACCATCTTCCTGAATGACCGCAATGGCATCCGGAGAAGCATCCCAGAGCTGTTGCATTAAATCATCACCTTGATGCATGGGCTGCTCATCAGTCATGTCAGCCCGTTCGTGATGAATCAGCATTTGCACCATCCAGGCCGTCTGCCCCTGAAACACCGTATCTTTGACCTGAAACTCAATCTGTACTGAGTGTTCTTCACCCACCGGCCAATCGATGAACTGGCGAGAGTGCTCCTGATAACTTTTATCGATGAGTTCTGAGAAATGTTGCCGTTGAGATGCACTGACCCAAGGCGAGAACTGCACAAGACGACCATGTGTCTGTAGTTGTAGCGCATGTTGAGCCAGCTCATTGGCAAACAAAATTTGATGATTTTTCCGCGATACCATTAACAACGCACATGGCACATGGACAAATATATCGTGCAAATGGCGAACTTTTCGGCGGTAGAGCATCCATAAGGCAATTCCGGCAAGTACAACAATCATACTCCCCATCCCAAGCGCAATTTCCAGCTGAGTATAATGCTCCCATGTCAACTGCGACATCGCTATTACCTTCTGTTAACAATTCTTCTTATAAGAATAACAAGTAATTTCATAAATACTCTATAAGTTTGAGTAAGATATATAACTGTGTCACTGAAAAAATATAAAGTTTCTCAAAAACCGCCCGTCGATACCGCGGTTCAGTGCTTTTTTATCAAACCAGTTGATCATGAGGAAAAACAAACGCTTTGTCGGTCAAAGAACCTTGTCCCCCTTTTTGGTTGAGCGCCCGTTCAATCCCGGTCATCGCCAGCCAACGGTTTTCACACCATAACGGCGCGAGCAGGGTCGGCCTTCGGGCGGATGCGGAAACCCGGTGATAAATCACATCCGCCGGCGTTCGACGAATCATGTCACTGGCCGTTTCCACATAATCAGATAACTCTGGTGCCTGAAGTCTGCCAGCCCGCCAAGACTTGGCCATCACACTGCCTTCCACAATATGTAACCCGTGCAGTTTAATCCCATCGGTTCCGGTCTGCAGAACCTGCTCAAGCGTTGCAACATTGTCCTGCTGCGATTCTCCGGGAAGCCCGACAATCAAATGGGTACACACTTTCAGCCCCAACGCCCGGGCTTGTCTGGTAACCTGATCATAGCAAGCAAAATCATGGCCGCGATTAATCCGTTTCAAGGTGCGCTGATGTGCGGTTTGCAATCCCAGTTCCAACCAGATTTCATAGCCTTGCTGGTGATAATCGGCGAGCAGTGTCAGCACTCCCGGAGCAACACAGTCCGGACGAGTCCCGACACATAATCCCACCACATCCGCCGCTCTCAATGCCTCTTCATACATATGTCTGAGTCGTTCCGCTTCTGCGTAGGTACTGGTATATGCCTGAAAATAAGCCAGATACTTTCTGGCACGTGAAACTTCTCCCGCTCTGGCAGCAAGTTGTTCACCAATACTTTGATGCCGGGTCTGCTCATCAACAAAGGAAGCCACATTGCAAAAAGTACATCCTCCCCGGCCAATCGTGCCATCCCGGTTCGGACAACTGAACCCGCCATGTAACGTTAACTTATGGACCCGTTCGCCATAACGACGTTTCAGATCTTGTCCTAATGTATTCACCAGCTCATGTAACTGTTTCAAACCCGGCCTCGAAATCAATATTCAATTGCATCCATGACCGCCGTTGCCAAACGCATTGATTGTGTTATCTCCGTCCACGCAATTCCGCAGAAAAAACAACAAGCTGTCACGAAATAAAATTACAACATCCTGATAATTTCACTCATTTTAGAATAATCAATCCAGAGACGCCCTAACCCACATCAATAAATAAACCGCCATTCAATGTTAAATAAAAGTTAACTTTTACCTTGACCGCAATCGATTAACCTGCATAAAAATTCCATTGTTTTGCTATTGGATTTTATGTCACAAAAATGTAGGATAGTTTCAGTTTTGTTCGTATTTGTCATATTTGGAGACGATGTAACAGACAAAACTTCGGTGATAGGCTAACCCACCAAAATAAAGCACTAGCTGCATATAAAGAATGACCTGCATATCACCAAGGATTGTTTTCCCCACCCGATTTCCGGTGGGAGACGGAACGGATTCAGGTCGGCGTCATCCGTCGGCTTTGAGACAATAAAGATAAAAAAAGGACCAGACACATCATCATCCGGAGAGAAAGCATTCTCCGGTCAGTGTGCGTCTTTATTGAACTGGAAGGATGTATCAATGTTAAATTCATCAGGGCTATACACGCCCGAACTGGAGCATGACGCCTGCGGTATCGGCTTTGTTGCCCATTTGAAAAACCGTAAATCCCATCAGGTTGTCACTCAGGCACTGGACATGCTGGCCCGAATGGAACACCGCGGCGGTCAAGGCTGCGATCCATGTAGCGGCGATGGTGCCGGCATTCTCCTACAGAAACCCCATGAGTTCCTGCTCGAAGAAACCGTTAAACTCGGGATTCGGCTCCCCGCATTCGACCAGTACGGCGTCGGTGTGGTGCTATTTCCGAAGGATGACTACAAACGCGAACAGTGTCGTGACATTCTGCAACGCAATGCCAAACGTCTGGATTTAGAAATCCTCGGCTATCGGGTACTCCCCACCGATAACCATATGTTGGGTGCGGATCCACTCAGTACCGAGCCACAATTCGAACACGTCTTCATCAGTGGCGGCCCGGGAATCACCCCTGAAGAGCTGGAACGCAAACTCTACGTACTCCGTAACTATACCGTGCGCGTCTGTCTGGAAAGTGTCTCCAACATCGGCGATGACTTTTACATCAACTCAATGTCATACAAGACGCTGATTTACAAAGGACAGTTAACGACAGAGCAAGTCCCGCAGTATTTCCTTGATCTTCAGAATCCAACCATGGTGACGGCACTGGCATTGGTTCATTCTCGCTTTTCAACCAATACATTCCCCAAATGGCGTCTGGCTCAGCCTTTCCGTTATATTGCCCACAACGGTGAAATTAATACCGTCCGCGGTAACCTCAACTGGATGAAAGCCCGCGAAGCCATTCTTGAATCCGAGCGGTTTACCCAAGCTGAAATCGACATGCTGTTACCGATCTGTCAGGAAGACAGTTCCGATTCATCTAACTTCGACATGGTCCTGGAACTGCTGGTGCTCTCAGGCCGTAGCTTGCCTCATGCACTGATGATGATGATTCCTGAAGCCTGGCAGGAAAATAAAAAAATGGATGCCAAGCGTCGTGCATTCTACCAGTATCATGCCAATGTGATGGAACCATGGGACGGCCCGGCATCGGTCTGTTTCAGTGATGGCGTCATGGTCGGTGCAACCTTGGATCGCAATGGCTTGCGTCCTTCCCGCTATACCGTCACCAAAGATGATTTCCTGATCATGGCCTCAGAATCAGGCGTGGTCGATATCGCGCCAGACAATATTCAATACCGGGGACGTCTCCAGCCCGGCAAAATCTTTGTCGCGGATCTCGAAGAAGGCCGAATCATTTCCGACGAAGAGATCAAAGAGAGTATTGCCAATGCCCAGCCATACGAGCAGTGGGTTCAGGATAATCTGCTCAGTCTGAAAGCACTGCCTGAAGCAGAAACCGGACACAGCCAACCGAAACCGGAACGGCTGCTCCACCGCCAGCAGGCATTTGGGATCACGAATGAAGAAGTCAATCAGATTATCCTGACGCTGGCACAAACCGGCTATGAACCGCTCGGTTCAATGGGCGCAGACTGGCCGTTGGCTGTGCTGTCTCACCAGTCTCAGCACTTATCTCACTATTTCAAACAGTTATTTGCTCAGGTGACCAACCCGCCGATCGACCCGATTCGCGAACGGATGGTGATGTCCCTGAATACCTATCTGGGTAAAGATCAAAACTTGTTGAGCGAGTCACCGGCACATTGCCGTAAAGTTGAACTCGAATCTCCGGTGATTTCTAATGCTGAACTGGAGAAACTCAGAGCGATTGATAACGAGCACCTGCAAGCGAAAACACTGGATATTGTGTTTCAGGCCAGTGGCGAACCGGGCAAACTGGAACGCGCCCTGAAACGAATCTGTCAGTATGCGGAAGATGCCGTGATCGATGGCTATTCCATTATTTTACTGACCGACCGTGCGGTGAATTCAAACCACGCAGCGATTCCGGGAATGCTGGCGGTCGGTGCAGTTCACCACCATCTGATCCGTAAAGGTTTACGGGCCAAATGCGGTATCGTCATCGAAACGGGAGATGCGCGGGAAACTCACCACTTCGCCACACTGCTCGGCTATGGTGCCAATGCTGTCAACCCTTATCTGGTAACAGAAACCATTGTTGATCTGCAACAGAAAAACAAACTGGATCCGGATGCGGATATCCACACGCTGTTCGACAACTACCGTAAAGGGATCAACGGCGGACTGCTGAAAATTTTCTCGAAGATGGGGATTTCAACCCTCCAGTCTTACCACGGTGCGCAAATCTTTGAAGCGCTGGGAATCAGTAAAGCGGTGGTCGATAAATACTTTACCGGTACCGTTACCCGGATTCAGGGGCTGACACTGGATGATATCGCCAAAGAAGTTCTGATCCGTCATCGCCTCGGCTATCCGTTACGAGAGATTCCGCTACAAGTGTTAGATGTCGGCGGGGTTTATCAGTGGAAACAACGGGGTGAACAACACTTGTTCAATCCCGAGACGATTCACCTGTTACAACACTCGACCCGTAATCAAGACTATGCGCAGTTTAAAGCGTATGCCGAAGCGGTTGATCGTCAGGGAGATAAAGCCGTCACGCTTCGCAGCCAGCTCGAAATGGTGAAAAACCCGGCCGGTGCGATTGCACTGGATGAGGTTGAACCGGTCGAAAGCATCGTGAAACGCTTTGCTACCGGAGCCATGTCGTTTGGTTCGATCTCTTATGAAGCACACGCGACATTAGCCGTTGCCATGAACCGTCTTGGTGCGAAATCCAACTCGGGTGAAGGGGGTGAAGATCCCATTCGTTTTGAGAAGAAAGCTAACGGTGACTGGGAGCGCTCTGCCATTAAGCAGGTGGCTTCAGGTCGCTTCGGGGTGACCGCTTATTATCTGACCAATGCCGATGAACTCCAGATCAAAATGGCCCAAGGGGCGAAGCCCGGCGAAGGCGGACAACTTCCCGGGGATAAAGTCGATGATTGGATCGGCGCAACCCGCCATTCCACACCGGGAGTCGGTCTGATTTCACCACCACCGCACCATGACATTTACTCAATCGAAGATTTAGCCCAGCTTATTTTCGACCTGAAAAATGCCAACCGTGCCGGACGCGTTAACGTCAAACTGGTCTCTGAAGCGGGCGTCGGCACGATTGCTTCCGGGGTTGCCAAAGCAAAAGCCGATGTTGTGCTGATTGCCGGTTATGACGGTGGTACAGGGGCATCCCCGATTTCATCGATTCGTCATACCGGTCTGCCTTGGGAACTGGGTCTGGCTGAAACGCACCAGACGCTGCTCAAAAACGGACTACGTAACCGGATTGTCGTTCAGGCAGACGGTCAGATGAAAACCCCGCGGGATCTGGCAATCGCCACCCTGCTCGGTGCAGAAGAATGGGGCGTTGCTACTGCAGCACTGGTGGTTGAAGGCTGTATCATGATGCGTAAGTGTCACAAAAATACGTGTCCGGTCGGCATTGCCACACAGAACAAAACCCTGCGTGAGCGCTTTGATGGTCGTGTCGAAGATGTGGTGACATTTTTCCGCTATATGGCGCAGGGACTGCGTGAAATCATGGCGGAACTCGGATTCAGAACCATTGATGAAATGGTCGGCCAAGCCAATAAACTGAAAGTCAGAAGTGACATCGAGCACTGGAAGTATCGCAATCTGGATCTCAGTCCGCTGCTGCATATGGAATCGCCCAGAAGCGGTGATGGCATTTTCTGTCAGACGACCCAGAATCATGCGCTGGAAAATATCCTTGACCGTCAGCTGATTGAGGTGGCTCAACCGGCATTAAAAGACGGGAAAGCGGTTCAGGCGGCGTTCCCGATCTGCAATACCGACCGGAGTACCGGCACCATGCTCTCGAATGAGATTTCGAAAGTATACCGCGATCAGGGCTTACCTCAGCCGATGCATGTCAAATTTACCGGCTCAGCCGGTCAGTCTTTCGGTGCCTTCCTGAATCAAGGGGTTCAGTTTGAAGTCGAAGGTGATGCAAACGACTACTGGGGCAAAGGCCTCTCCGGCGGCACATTGATTCTTTATCCGAATCACAATGCCTCGCTGGTGGCTGAAGAAAATATCGTCGTCGGCAACGTCTGCTTCTACGGCGCGACCTCCGGTGAGTCTTACATCCGGGGCAAGGCCGGTGAGCGTTTCTGTGTCAGAAACTCCGGCGCCCGCGTGGTGGTCGAAGGCATTGGCGATCACGGATGTGAATACATGACCGGCGGCGTTGCCATCGTTTTAGGTTCAACCGGGCGCAATTTCGCCGCGGGTATGAGTGGCGGTGTCGCTTATGTCTGGGATACAGACGGTGATTTCCATAACAAACTCAACCCAGAACTGGTTGACCTTGACCCGCTGGATAGCGAAGACATCCAACTGCTGGAAACGATGCTCAACAATCATATCCGTTTCACGGGAAGTCAAGTGGCACAGCGGTTTATGGATAACTTCGAGCAAAACCTGCAATCGCTGGTGAAAGTCATGCCAAGAGATTACAAAGCTGTCCTGCAAAAACGACAGGCAGCCGAGCAAGTACAGACAACGGAAGCGGAGGCCGTGTAATGGGAAAACCAACTGGATTTTTAGAACATGGCCGGGAATTGCCCGTCAAAGTCGCACCGGAAGTCAGAATTCAGCACAACAAAGAGTTTGTGCTCAATGAAGAATTCGGCGCCAAAATTAATACGCAGGCTTCCCGCTGTATGGATTGTGGGGTGCCCTTCTGTCACAGTGGCTGCCCAATCGGCAATATCATTCCTGAATTTAATGATGCGGTTTACCGTAACAGCTGGCAAGAAGCATGGCAGATCCTCAGCTCGACCAATAATTTCCCGGAATTTACCGGTCGCGTCTGCCCGGCACCTTGTGAAAGCGCCTGTGTATTGGGGATCAATCAGGATCCGATCACCATCTGTAATATTGAGAAGACGATTGTCGAAACCGCTTATCGCGAAGGGTATGCCCAACCGAAAACCCCGCGTAGCCGTACCGGCAAAACCATCGCCATTATCGGCTCGGGCCCGTCAGGGTTATCCGCTGCCGAACAGCTCAATAGCGCTGGCCATACGGTTACTGTCTATGAACGGGACGAAAAAGTCGGCGGCTTGCTGCGCTTTGGTATCCCGGACTTTAAACTGGGAATGGACATCATTGACCGCAAAATTGAATTGATGCGTCAGGCTGGAATCAAATTTGTGGTCGATGCTCATATCGGAGTGAATATCAATGCGCAGCAATTGCGTCAGGAATACGATGTCGTGCTCCTGACCGGCGGCTCAACCGTTCCTCGCGATCTGCCGATTCCGGGCCGCGAACTGAATGGCGTTTACTTTGCCATGCAGTTTCTTGCTCAGAACAACCGTCGTGCCAATGACATGGATCTGAAAGGTGAAGAAATCCACGCCAAAGGGAAACATGTCGTCGTCATCGGTGGTGGTGATACCGGTTCAGACTGTGTAGGCACCTCAAACCGTCACGGGGCAGCCAGTATTACCCAAGTCGAAATCATGCCAATGCCCCCGGAAAAACGCCCCGCCAATATGCCGTGGCCGCAATATCCGATGATTCTTCGCACCTCAACGTCTCATGAAGAAGGCTGTGAACGTCACTGGAATATTCTGACCAAGGCATTCATTGGCAATGAACAAGGTCAGGTCACGGGTCTGAAGGTTGCCGACATTGTCTGGCAACCGGCTAAAGCCGGAGAGCGTCCGACTTATGAGGAAGTCGCTGGCAGCGAACGGGTGATGCCGTGCGATATGGCATTTCTGGCCATGGGCTTTCTCCATCCTGAACCGCATGGCGTGCTGGCGCAGCTGGATATTCAGCTCGACGAACGCGGTAATGTCGCGACAACTGATTACCAAACCAATCAGGCCGGGGTTTTTGCCGCCGGCGACATGCGCACCGGGCAGTCACTGGTCGTACGCTGCATCAATGAAGGACGCGAATGTGCCCGTGCGATTGATGCCTATCTGATGGGTGACAGTAACCTCGAAGCCAGAGCCGATTCTCTGATGCGTTCAGCCTAAATTATTATCGATCGACCTCTCTGTCTCCCCCTCCTATCTGACAGAGAGGTTGCCTTCCCCACCTCTCCGCCACCAAGTCAATTGACATATTTCTCTCTTAAATCTTAGACATACCAATTGCCTCATAATCGTTACTTATTCATCGGAACTATTTATTGCCGCTATTTTCTATGAATCACTTGATCTTTGGTTCTATAAAGGATAGCGTTTAAAGTCCGCATTATTTCGGGCGCCTAACTGAATGTATTTTTACCCCGATTTAATGCATAAAGATTCAAAAAAATAACAACAATATAGAATAGTTAGTCATTCACTGTCGAAGACAGAACGCAAAGGGAGACTTGCAATGGCTCTATATGATCCAAGTCTTGAGAGAGACAACTGTGGGTTTGGCCTGATCGCGCACATGGAAGGTCAGGCTAGTCACAAACTGGTTCGTACCGCAATTTCAGCACTGGACCGCATGACACACCGGGGGGGAATTGCAGCCGACGGAAAAACCGGCGATGGCTGTGGTTTACTTCTGCAAAAACCAGATTCTTATCTCCGGCTGATTGCACAGGAGAAAAACTGGAAGCTGAGTAAACAGTATGCCGTCGGGATGATTTTCCTCAGTCGTGATCCGGTCAAGGCTCAATCAGCCCGTGACATTATCAATCAAGAACTGGGCCAGGAAACCCTCTCGGTCAGCGGATGGCGTCACGTACCAACCAATCCGGATGTACTTGGCCCTATCGCAGCCCAGTCCTTACCCGATATTCAACAAGTTTTTATTTCTGCACCGGCCGGATGGCGGCAGCAGGATATCGAACGACGGTTGTATATCGCCCGGCGTCGTATCGAGAAAAAAATCACCGGGGATGCAGATTTCTACATCTGCTCGCTATCAACTCAGGTCATCGTCTATAAAGGGCTGTGTATGCCCGCAGACCTGCCTCGCTTCTATCTGGATTTAGCCGATTTGCGCATGGAATCTGCTATCTGTTTATTCCACCAGCGCTTCTCGACCAATACCCAACCACGCTGGCCACTGGCTCAGCCTTTCCGCTATCTGGCCCACAATGGTGAGATCAACACCATTGAAGGGAACCGTCAGTGGGCGAGAGCAAGGGCCTATAAATTCGCTTCACCTCTATTACCAGACCTCCAGTCAGCAGCACCATTTGTCAATGAAACGGGTTCAGATTCATCCAGTCTCGACAACATGCTGGATCTGTTCCTCGCCGGCGGGATGGATCTGTTCCGGGCGATGCGGATGCTGGTACCGCCCGCATGGCAAAACCACCCGGATATGGATCCGGAACTGCGCGCATTCTACGATTTTAACTCCAAACATATGGAACCATGGGACGGCCCGGCCGGGATTGTTTTGTCTGACGGCCGTCATGCCGCCTGTAATCTCGATCGCAATGGACTGCGACCTGCCCGTTATGTCATCACCAAAGATAAACTCATCACGCTGGCTTCTGAAGTCGGCATCTGGGATTACGCACCGGATGAAGTCGCGACCAAAGGCCGCGTCGGTCCCGGTGAATTACTGGTGATTGACACGAAAACAGGCAAACTGTGGCAATCCTCCGAAATCGATAACGAGCTGAAGAGTCGCCATCCATATCAGGAATGGATGAAGAATAACGTCTATCGTCTCAAGCCGTTTGCCGAACTGGGCGATGATCAAATCGGTCAACGTGACTTCGATAATGAACAGTTGAAGATTTATCAGAAACAGTTTGCGATGACCAATGAAGAAATGGATCAGGTCCTGCGGGTCTTGGGTGACATGGGACAGGAAGCCGTCGGTTCGATGGGCGATGATACGCCAATGGCTGTACTTTCTTCCAAAGAGCGTCTGATCAGTGACTACTTCCGTCAGAAATTTGCACAGGTCACCAACCCACCGATTGATCCGTTACGTGAAAAGCATGTGATGTCGCTGGCAACCAGTATCGGTCAGGAGATGAATGTCTTCTGCGAAACCGACGGCCATGCGCATCGGGTGACTTTTGATTCACCGGTGCTGCTCTACTCAGACATGCAACAGCTGTTAAATCTCGATGACAAGCACTATAAAAACACCATTTTAGACATCAACTACGATCCACAGGAAAAAGATCTCAAACAAGCGATTCTTGATCTGTGTGATGCTGCCGAACAAGCGGTACGTGATGGCACGGTGCTGATCGTCTTATCCGATCGCGCCATCACCAAACAAAAACTCCCGATCCCGGCGGCTATGGTGGTCGGTGCGGTTCAGACTCGTCTGGTCAACACACAATTACGTTGTGACGCCAACATTATTGTCGAAACTGCAACCGCCCGCGATCCACACCACTTTGCAGTATTGCTGGGCTTTGGTGCAACCGCTGTCTACCCTTATCTCGCTTATGAAGCTCTCAGCAAAATGCTGGATGACGGCGTTCTCGATAAGAATTATCGCGACGTGATGCAGAACTATCGTTACGGGATCGATAAAGGCCTGTATAAAATCATGTCGAAAATGGGCATCTCAACCGTTGCATCTTACCGTTGTTCTCAGTTGTTCGAGGCGGTCGGTCTCCACCGCGAATTAGTAGATCTCTGCTTCCACGGTGTTGCAACCCGGATTCAGGGAGCTAACTTTGAAGACTTCCAGCAAGATTTATTTAATCTGTCACGTAAAGCCTGGGCAAAACGGAAGTCAATTGATCATGGCGGGTTGCTGAAATTTGTCCACGGCGGTGAATATCATGCGTATAACCCGGGCGTGGTCAATCATCTGCAAGCGGCAGTTCGCTCCGGTGACACGCAGGATTACCAACAGTTTGCCGCGCAGGTCAACCAACGCCCTGTCGCAACATTACGCGACCTGATGAAACTGAAAAAATCCGACACACCGCTGACTCTGGAGAAAATTGAACCTGCGACGGAACTGTTTAAACGGTTTGATTCAGCAGCTATGTCTATCGGCGCGCTCAGTCCTGAAGCTCATGAAGCGCTGGCAACGGCGATGAACCGTTTAGGCGGCCACTCCAACTCGGGTGAAGGTGGCGAAGATCCACGCCGTTTCGGCACCGAACGGAACTCTCGCATCAAGCAGGTTGCCTCCGGTCGTTTCGGAGTGACACCGCATTATCTGACCAATGCTGATGTCTTACAGATCAAAGTGGCCCAAGGGGCGAAGCCCGGTGAAGGCGGTCAGTTACCCGGTCATAAGGTGACGGCTGAAATTGCCCGGTTGCGTCATTCCGTGCAAGGGGTAACGCTGATTTCCCCGCCACCGCACCATGACATCTATTCGATTGAAGATTTAGCGCAATTGATTTTCGATCTGAAACAAGTCAATCCTCAGGCACTGGTGTCGGTCAAACTGGTTTCCGAACCCGGTGTTGGCACCATCGCCACGGGCGTTGCCAAAGCTTACGCCGACCTAATTACCATCTCTGGTTATGATGGGGGCACAGCAGCAAGCCCGCTGACCTCTGTGAAATATGCCGGCAGCCCGTGGGAACTGGGTCTGGCAGAAACACAACAAGCCCTTGTTGCCAATGGCTTGCGGCATAAAATCCGACTTCAGGTCGATGGGGGGCTGAAAACCGGACTTGATGTGATTAAAGGTGCCATTCTGGGGGCAGAAAGCTTTGGATTCGGTACAGCACCAATGATTGCAATGGGTTGTAAATTCCTGAGAATCTGTCACCTGAATAACTGTGCGACTGGGGTTGCAACACAAGATGAAACCTTGCGCCGGGATTACTTCAAAGGGTTACCGGAGATGGTCATCAACTACTTTACCGGATTAGCCAATGAAGTTCGGGGCTATCTGGCTGAGTTAGGCGTTGAGAAACTCACTGATTTGATCGGACGTACCGACCTGCTGGAAGTGGTTGAAGGCATGACGGCGAAACAGACCAAACTGGATCTGTCCGGTATTCTGGAAGCACCGGTTTCCCCTGCGGGACACGCCCTCTTCTGTACCGAACCCAATAAGCCATTTGATAAAGCACATCTGAACCAGAAGATTGTCGAAGATGCGCTCGCCGCAGTCGAAAGTCAGCAGCCGCTCAATCTGTACTATGACATTATCAATACAGATCGTTCTGTCGGGGCACGTTTATCCGGAGAAATCGCCAAGCGCCACGGGAATCAGGGGCTGGCGGCATCACCGATCCGTCTTCATTTCGAAGGTACGGCAGGACAATCCTTTGGTGTCTGGAACGCCGGTGGTCTGGAGCTTTACCTGACAGGTGATGCAAACGACTATGTCGGTAAAGGCATGGCGGGCGGTAAAATTGTTATCAAGCCTCATTTAGGCACTGCGTTCAAATGTAACGAAGCGACGATCATCGGCAATACTTGCTTATACGGTGCCACAGGCGGCAAATTATTCGCTGCCGGTAAAGCCGGCGAGCGGTTCGGAGTCCGTAACTCCGGGACCATTGCAGTGATTGAAGGTGCCGGGGATAACGCCTGTGAATATATGACTGGTGGTGTGGTCGCAGTGCTGGGAGCAACCGGAGTGAACTTCGGTGCCGGGATGACCGGTGGATTTGCCTATGTACTCGATGAGAACGATGACTTCCAAGGGCGGGTGAATAATGAATCTGTTGAGGCGATTTCGCTGCAAGATCTCTACATTCACCAAGAACATTTACGTGGTTTAATTGCAGAACATCTTGAGCAAACCGGCTCCGTTCATGCTGAATCGATTTTAGCCAATTTCGATGCATGGATTCCGAAGTTCTACCTGATCAAACCACAAGCGGCTGATCTGCAAACACTGCTCGGGCATCAAAGCCGCAGTGCCGCAGAGCTTCGCGTTCAAGCACAATAATTGGAAGGAGCCAGATTATAATGAGCCAGAACGTTTATCAGTTCATTGATGTCAATCGTGTCGATCCGGCCAAAAAGCCGCTCAATATACGGAAGATAGAATTCGTTGAAATCTATGAACCTTTTACTCGCCAGCAGGCGACCGCGCAGGCGGATCGCTGTCTGGACTGCGGTAATCCTTATTGTGAATGGAAATGTCCGGTCCATAACTACATCCCACAGTGGCTAAAACTGGCCAATGAGGGACGAATTATCGAAGCCGCGGAACTCTCACATCAGACCAACAGTCTGCCGGAAGTCTGTGGTCGGGTGTGCCCGCAAGATCGCCTGTGTGAAGGCTCTTGTACACTGAACGATGATTTCGGCGCAGTGACCATCGGGAATATTGAAAAATATATTACCGATAAAGCCTTTGAAATGGGCTGGAAACCAGACCTGTCTCAAGTCGAGTGGTCCGATAAAAAGGTCGCGATTATCGGTGCCGGCCCTGCAGGTTTGGCGGCAGCGGATGTCTTAGTCAGAAATGGCGTCAAAGCCGTCGTTTTTGACCGTTACCCAGAAATCGGCGGATTGCTCACGTTCGGAATTCCATCCTTCAAGCTGGAAAAAGAAGTAATGCAAAACCGCCGGCGCATTTTTACTGAAATGGGTGTTGAGTTCCGGTTGAATACCGAAGTGGGTAAAGATGTCGAACTACAATCACTGATTGATGAATACGATGCGGTGTTCCTTGGCGTCGGCACGTATAAAAACATGCGGGCCGGACTGGAAAATGAAGACGCCAACGGGGTCTATGACGCTTTGCCATTTTTAGTGTCCAATACCTACCGGGTGATGCAGTTAGAAGATTCGCAACCTTTCATTGATATGGCCGGAAAAAATGTCGTCGTGTTAGGCGGCGGGGATACGGCGATGGACTGCGTCCGTACCTCCATTCGTCAGCAGGCCTCACATGTGATCTGTGCGTATCGCCGCGATGAAGAAAACATGCCGGGCTCACGACGTGAAGTCAAAAATGCCCGCGAAGAAGGTGTCGAGTTCATGTTTAACCTGCAACCATTGGGGATTGAAGTCGATAACCATGGTCAGGTCACCGGAGTCAAAGTGGTCAAAACCGCGCTCGGTGAACCGGATGAAGCCGGTCGTCGTCGCCCGGAGCCAGTCTCAGGTAGTGAACATGTATTGGCGGCCGATGCGGTGATTATGGCGTTTGGCTTCCAGCCTCATGCCATGCCATGGCTGGAACCATTTGGTGTCGAACTGGATCAATGGGGCCGCCTTAAAGCACCAGAAGCGGGCCAATATCCATACCAGACCACCAATGCAAAAATCTTTGCCGGAGGCGATGCCGTGCGCGGTTCGGATCTGGTGGTCACCGCCATTGATGAAGGCCGTAAAGCAGCCGGAGGCATCCTCGATTACTTAGACATCTGATCACTGAGTGCATTGCAGGTATCCAAAATGCCTGTTTGCCCCAATCATCATCTCCCGGTACAGGGTTCTGTGCCGGGATTTTTTTGCACTCAATTCCGCTGCGGATAACTAGTTGAATCCCAAAAAATCATGCTAAACTCAGCGCTAATCTGAATAAAGAAAAGAGACTTGATATGAAAATTGGCATCATTGGCGCGATGGAGCAAGAAGTGGCGATTCTCAAATCGTCAATTCAGAATTTGCAAGAGGAAAAGAAAGGCGGATGCATCTATTACTCTGGTCAAATCAATGGATTGGATGTGGTCCTGCTTCAATCGGGAATTGGTAAAGTGGCTGCGGCAGTCGGCACCGCCCTGTTGTTAGAGCTCTATAAACCCGATGTTGTGATTAATACCGGATCCGCCGGTGGTTTTGAGCCATCCCTGACCATGGGTGATGTCGTCATTTCCACGGAAGTCAGACACCATGATGCCGATGTGACCGCTTTTGGCTATGAAATGGGCCAGATGGCCAGCCAGCCGGCAGCTTTCAAAGCCGATCAAAAATTAATCCAACTAGCAGAAGATGCCCTGGCACAACTGGGCAACAAACATGCTGTTCACGGCCTGATTTGTACCGGTGATACTTTTGTCTGCCAGCCTGAACGCCAAGCGTTTATCCGTCAGCATTTCCCGCAGGTGGTTGCTGTTGAAATGGAAGCCTCGGCTATCGCTCAGACTTGTCATCAGTTCAACACACCGTTTGTCGTCGTCCGGGCAATCTCTGATGTGGCGGATAAAGAATCCCCCATGTCATTTGATGAGTTTTTACCACTCGCCGCTGCGAGCTCTTCAGAAATGGTTCTGAAAATGCTGGAACGCCTCCGGCATCAGGCATAATCTGAACGAATGTCATGCTCATGAGCCACCTTCAAACATTACTGCAAACACACAGCGCGCTCTTCATCATGTGGGGCGCACTGGTGATTCATCTCATTCTGCCACTACCAAGAGCAGCGCATCCCGCCCTGCTGTGGCACAAGTTTGCAGAAATTCTGGCAGAAAAGGTAAATACTCAGGGGAGCTATGCCCAACGGACCTTGTCCGGTACGTTAGCCACCTTACTGATGCTCATACCGGCATTGCTCGTTTTGATCGCACTGGAACCACTGGTCTGGCAGCCAGAACTGTATCACCTGTTGTTATTAATTCTGGCCCTTGACTGGCGCGGATTTTCCACCCTGAGTAAGCCACTGCTTCAGGCACTCGCAACTGAAGATAAAGCTCAGGCCCGCAATCTGTTGGCAGAGCGTCTGAATCGTCAGACGGAGACTCTGTCCGTGGTTGGATTAGGTAAGGCAAGCGCCGAGCTACTGATTGTCGGTCAGGCTCGTCAGGTCATTGCTGTTCTGTTCTGGTATGGCTTACTGGGGGGGATTGGCGCGTTCATGTATCGCCTGATTGTTGAACTGAGCCGAGTCTGGTCTCCGTCCGTTCCCAGCAACTATCCGTTTGGTCTGGCAGCAAGTCGTCTCAACGCAGGGTGTGAATGGATACCGACCCGCCTCTTTGCCTTGTTACTGATGGCCGGGCAAAGCCTGTCAATGATCTGGACTCAGACTCGTCAACAAAGCAGAACCTGGCCGTCACGAAACGTCGGCTGGCTCCTTTGTTCGGTCGGCCATAAACTTAGCCTTTCGCTTGGCGGGCCGGCGATTTATGAAGGCAAAAAGAGTGTCCGGGCGAAACTCGGTGGCCGGGTGGTTCCCTCCGCCTTACATTTGTCTCAGATTCAGCGCCTGCTTAATCAACGCACTTATATCTGGATTGTGGTTGAGAGCCTGTTGATGTTTATCGCCGCGCCACTGTTATAAGTCATCAGCGACCCGGCTTATGAATAACGCATTCGTCAAACATTTCAATGCCCAATCCTCTTTGTGACAAGGTTGCCCCATGTTGATTCACCGACTACATTTTTTCATCCTGCTCCTGTTTATCCCGGGTCTCACAACAGCAGCACCTTCATCAGTTCAACGAATCATTACACTGGCTCCCCATGCGACAGAACTGGCCTACGCGGCAGGACTCGGCAACAAAATTGTTGCGGTGAGTGATTACAGCGACTATCCACCCGAAGCGAAAAACTTACCCAAAGTTGCCAATTATAAAGGGATTAAGATTGAAAAAATCCTCAGTCTCAAACCTGATTTGGTGATCATCTGGCCGGACGGCAATCCCCCCCGTGAATTAGAGAAATTGAAACAGATGGGGGTTCGGACTTATCCCTCTCAGATTCACCGTTTAGCCGATATTGCCGATAATATCGAAGCACTCAGTCAATATGCGGATGATCCCCGAATTGGCCGGGCCAATGCACAACAGTTTCGTCAGAAACTGGCCGCATTACGGCAACGTTATCAGCATGTACATCAGGTACGTTTCTTCTATCAACTCAGTGAGAAACCGATCATCACCGTCGCTCAAGGTCGCTGGCCCAGTGAAGTATTTGAGTTCTGCGGCGGCGAAAATGTATTTCAAAATAGTCCGGCCCCCTACCCGCAAGTAAGCCGCGAACAAGTATTACTGGCACAGCCTGATGTAATTTTTAATTCTCGTCATGCGATTGACCATATGGATATGTGGGCACGCTGGCCACGTATTCCAGCCGTTCGCTTACATCATGTCTGGACACTCAATTCTGACTGGCTGAATCGCCCTACGCCAAGAACCATTCGCGCCATTGAAGAGATCTGTGGTTACCTTGATCAAGCCAGAAAAAACACGGCACATTAGCCACCAGAGTCTGGTTATAAAACTATCGATTCTTTCTGTTTTACCGTACAATGCGCCTGTTTTGCGCTATGGCTAAAAATATGGGCTTCCGGCCCAATAGAAGAATAGCGCGGTCCTCAAATAATACTGTGGAATCCATCGGCGTATGTTTCTTTATCTCATTGATTTATTTGGAACAATGGTGTTTGCCATTTCAGGTGTGCTGTTAGCTGGTCGTTTAAAAATGGACCCGTTTGGTGTGGTTGTTCTCGCCAGTGTAACAGCCATTGGCGGTGGCACCATGCGTGATATTGCGTTAGGCGCAACACCGGTATTCTGGATTACCGATACCACTTATCTGTGGGTGATTCTTGCCACCAGCTTTTTAACGATGCTGGTTGTCCGACGGCCGAAACGTCTTGCCTGGTGGGTACTCCCGGTTTGTGATGCGATCGGGCTGTCTGTCTTTGTCGGTATTGGCGTCGATAAATCACTGCTTTATCAGGACTCGTCGCTAGTCGCCATTATTATGGGCGTGTTAACCGGCTGTGGCGGTGGTATTATTCGCGACATTCTCGCCCGGGAAATTCCGATGGTATTAAGAAGTGAAGTGTATGCGACGGCCTGTATCATCGGGGGAATTTTTCACACCACCGCTCTGCAAATGGGCTACGACCATAAGACCGCATTCTTATCCGGCTTTATCTCTACCCTAATCATTCGCCTTGGTGCAATCCGTTGGCACTTATCCCTGCCTGTTTTTGCCATTAACCGGTGATCGCCAGACGGCTTACCCATAATTGTCTTCGGTCTCTGATTCAGCTATCGCAATCAGAGACAGCTTTCGCTAAAGTAAACGCATATTCTTTTTGACTGATGCTGAAAACGATGTTGCTTGAAGGTATTGAAACACTTCTGATTCTTAGTAAAGAAAAAACCATGAGCCGGACAGGCAGCGTACTTTATATCAGTCAGTCTGCGGTCAGTAAGCGTATCGCCAATTTAGAACACCGGCTGGGGAAAAAGCTGGTTGTGCCGGATGGGCGGCATATCAAACTGACCGCCGATGCTCAGGCACTGATCGAACGTGTAGGGCCGAGTTTTCATGAATTGAGTGGCTTAATCTTTGAACAACAAGCACTGGAAGATCATACCCTGATTCGCTTGGACTGTTCAGAAACACTCGTCGCCGGCTTACTCAGTCACGTGATGGGCACGTATTTCAAGCACGATGACAGAATTACCATCACCACCAATCATACTCCCCGAATTGTTGAACATGTTCGCTCCGGCAAAGCAACTCTCGGACTGTGTGCCGGTTATCTGCCCGGTCATCATGGTCTGCAAACCATTCATCTTTACAATGAACCGGTTTTTATTGTCAGCCAGACACCGTTACAGCAACTGCCACAGCAGATTATCACCAATGATCTGTCGAACAGCGCCAACACTTATCAGGCATCGGTACTCGATCATCTCTCAATCACCCCGATCATGGAGATGGATTCATATACAGCTGCCGCACAACTTGCATTGCAAGGCGTCGCACCAGCGCTGATTCCCCTTTCCATCGTGCACACGCTGTCTATTGCTCCCCGTTACTGTTTCAGCTTTGCTGAGCTTCAGCCGTTGTCTCGGCCGATTCATCTCTGTTTGCGAGCGATGACCTACCGTTCTCCGCGCATCAAAACATTGATAGCAGCCATTGTTGATGCTGTTCCCAAAGTAACTTCAGTGCCATAGACAAAGACATCAGAATAACCAACGGCCGAATCCATTTTTGTCCTTGATTGACCACAATACGGGCTCCGACTCTCGCGCCGAGAAATTGCCCGACCGCCATCACTAATCCGAGTTTCCAGATCGGTAATCCGGCTGCCAGAAAGAAAATCAGCGCCGCAATATTTGAGGTGAAGTTCAACACCTTGGCACGCGCAGTCGCCTCAATAATCGACAACCGACCTAACACAACAAAGCAAACGGCAAAGATTGCACCGGTCCCCGGGCCAAAGAAGCCATCGTAGAAACCGATACTGGTGCCGACTAACAAAGCAAACAGTCCATCAGAGAGCGCTGCTTTTTTATTGGTCTCAACCTTGGCTTGGGGGGCCAGTAAAAAGTACAACGAAATCGCAATCAGCAATCCGGGAACCAAACTGGTCAATAATTCAGAATCAAGAATCTGCACTAACTCAGCCCCGGTCGCTGCACCAATGAAGGTGCACACAATGGCTAACCACATTTGCCGCAGAGACACCAGTCCATTACGGACAAAGTAAAAGGTCGAGGAAAAACTGCCGAATGAACTCTGGAGTTTATTGGTTGCTATCGCTTGTGCCGGAGAAATCCCGGTTGCCAGTAATACCGGCAGTGTAATCAAACCGCCACCCCCGGCAATCGCATCGATGCATCCTGCTATCGCTGCCGCCAAAAAAAGCAACGCGAGTATATCAAGTGAAATCTCCATATCATTCCTTAAGCGATTAGATAGGGCTCAAAATTATCATTTAAAAATAAAGAGATATAGTGAAAACATGGATACGATCCTATTCCATATATTCATCATTTATGTCTATCTGCTGGCAAGTCGTGACGATCAAAAAAAGCCCGGGAAATCCCGGGCCTTTATATCTGGTCACAAGCGCGATGATAGATTAAGCATTTCTCACTTGCTCATGCATTTCTTGTACAGAAATAACAGAAGCTTTTGGATCCGCTGTATGTCCCATTGCTGTGGCAAATGCGGCGTTCAGGGTCGTTGCATAGTTGACTTTCTCAGCCAGCGCACCGCGGCGCAGAACTTTTGAATCTTCAATGGCCTGACGCCCGGAAGCCGTGTTGATAATGTAGGTGTATTCATTATTCTTAATCCGATCAAGAATATGAGGACGACCTTCATGAACCTTGTTAACCAAACGCGGATTAATTCCGGCTTCACCCAACACCACAGCCGTGCCATGAGTTGCATCCAGCTGATAACCTAACTGAATCAACTTTTCAGCCAAAGCAACAGCACGTTGTTTATCACCTTCACGCACAGAAATCAGTGCACGTCCGCCTTCAGGATAGACACAACCACAGGCTAGCTCCGCTTTTGCAAACGCTTCCGCAAAGGTTCTGCCAACGCCCATCACTTCACCGGTTGAGCGCATTTCAGGGCCAAGCAACGGATCCACGCCTGGGAATTTATTAAACGGCAAGACAACTTCTTTAACCGAGTAATATGGCGGTATGATTTCTTGCGTAAACCCTTGCTGTTCCAGACTCTGTCCGGCCATTACCCGTGCAGCAATTTTTGCCAGTGGCGCACCGGTTGCTTTAGAAACAAATGGGACCGTCCGCGCAGCCCGTGGGTTGACCTCAATCAGATACACTTCATTGTTTTTAACCGCAAACTGCGTATTCATCAATCCACGAACACCCAGTTCAAATGCGAGCTTTTCAACCTGCTCACGCATCACATTCTGGATTTCCTGACTCAATGTATAGGCTGGCAATGAACATGCAGAGTCACCCGAGTGAACCCCAGCCTGTTCAATATGCTCCATGATGCCACCGATCACAACACGCTCACCATCGCAAATCGCGTCAATATCCACTTCTACAGCATCGTCAAGGAAATGATCCAGCAAGACCGGAGACTCATTCGAAACGCTGACGGCTTCATTGAAATAACGACGTAAGTCAGCTTCATCGTAAACAATTTCCATCGCCCGACCGCCAAGAACATAAGAGGGACGGACAACCAGCGGATAACCAATTTCTTTTGCTTTATCAACCGCTTGTTCAATTGCAGTCACGGTTGCGTTTTCAGGTTGTTTGAGGCCTAAACGCTCAACGGCCTGTTGGAAGCGCTCGCGGTCTTCAGCCCGGTCAATGGCATCAGGGCTGGTACCGATAATGGGCACACCGGCAGCTTCTAATGCACGCGCCAATTTTAGCGGTGTCTGACCACCATACTGAACGATCACACCCGTAGGTTTCTCAATCCGTGCTATCGCCAACACATCTTCCAGCGTCACCGGTTCAAAGTAGAGACGGTCAGAGGTATCGTAGTCAGTTGAAACCGTTTCAGGGTTACAGTTCACCATGATGGTTTCATAACCGTCTTCACGCAGTGCCAGTGAGGCATGAACGCAGCAATAGTCGAATTCAATCCCTTGACCGATACGGTTCGGACCACCGCCCAACACCATAATTTTCTTCTTATCCGTTGGATAGGCTTCACACTCTTCATCATAAGAGGAGTACATGTAAGCTGTTGAAGATGCAAATTCAGCAGCACACGTATCCACCCGCTTATAGACCGGATGAATGTCGAACTGATCGCGCAAGCGACGAATTTCATGTTCAGAAACGCCGACCAACTTAGACAGACGCGCATCGGCAAAGCCTTTGCGTTTCATGCGACGGAGCACATCTTGAGTCAAGCCGGCAAAACCATTGGTTTTAATGTCGGCTTCCAACTGGATTAACTCTTCAATTTGTACAAGGAACCAGCGATCAATGCCCGTCAGATTGAAAATTGCGTCAACAGACATACCAGCACGGAAAGCATCACCGATATACCAAATTCGTTCTGCGCCCGCCTCTTTCAGCTCATGACGAATCTTAGTCAGCGCATCCGGCGCATCCAAATCAACCATTTCATCAAAGCCATCAGCACCAACTTCAAGACCGCGCAGGGCTTTTTGCAGAGACTCTTGTTGATTACGTCCAATCGCCATTACTTCACCGACCGATTTCATCTGCGTCGTCAGCTTGGCATTGGCACCGGCGAATTTTTCAAAGTTAAAACGTGGAATCTTGGTTACGACATAGTCGATTGTCGGTTCGAATGATGCCGGTGTTGCACCGCCGGTAATATCATTCATCAGTTCATCCAGCGTGAAACCGACGGCAAGTTTGGCGGCAATCTTAGCAATCGGGAACCCTGTAGCTTTCGATGCCAATGCGGACGAACGAGAAACCCGCGGGTTCATTTCAATAATCACCATCCGGCCATCTTCGGGATTAATCCCGAATTGCACATTCGAACCACCGGTTTCGACACCGATTTCACGTAATACTGCAAGAGATGCGTTACGCATCAGTTGGTATTCTTTATCGGTCAGTGTCTGAGCCGGAGCAACCGTGATGGAATCACCGGTATGAATCCCCATCGGGTCAAAGTTTTCAATCGAGCAGACAATGATACAGTTGTCGCTCTTATCACGAACAACTTCCATCTCATACTCTTTCCAACCAATCAGCGATTCATCGATCAATAGCTCATTGGTCGGAGAAAGGTCTAAGCCACGGTGGCAGATTTCTTCAAACTCTTCTTTGTTATACGCGATACCGCCGCCGGTTCCCCCCATCGTAAATGAAGGACGGATAATACACGGAAAACCCACCATATCGAGGACAGCGTAAGCTTCTTCCATGCTTTTCGCGGTATCTGCACGCGGACATTCCAAACCAATCGACTTCATCGCAGCATCGAAACGAGAACGATCTTCTGCTTTATCAATCGCGTCGGCAGTCGCGCCGATCATTTCAACACCAAACTCAGCCAGTACCCCTTGACGATCCAGCTCAAGCGCACAGTTCAACGCTGTCTGACCGCCCATCGTTGGCAGGACTGCATCGGGACGTTCTTTTTCAATAATTTTCCGCACAACTTCCCACTGAATCGGCTCGATATATGTTGCATCCGCCATTTCAGGATCAGTCATAATCGTTGCTGGATTCGAGTTAACCAGAATGACCCGATAACCCTCTTCTCTCAGCGCTTTACATGCTTGTGCTCCGGAGTAATCAAACTCACAGGCTTGACCGATTACAATCGGGCCGGCACCTAAGATAAGAATACTTTGTATGTCAGTACGTTTTGGCATCGTTTACTCGCTCCGAATTAAGCACGGTGTTGTTGGATAAGTTCAATAAAGTGATCAAATAGAGGCGCTGCATCATGGGGCCCGGGACTCGCTTCAGGATGCCCTTGGAAACTAAACGCAGGTTTATCTGTCCGATGAATGCCTTGCAGAGAACCGTCAAACAATGATTTATGGGTTGCTTTCAGCGTTGACGGCAAACTGGTTTCATCGGCAGCAAAACCGTGGTTTTGTGAGGTAATCATGACAACATTGCGCTCAAGATCTTTCACCGGATGGTTGGCACCATGATGGCCAAACTTCATTTTGATCGTTTTGGCACCCGAGGCAAGGGCAAGAATCTGGTGTCCTAAACAGATACCGAAAACTGGCACACCTTTATCTAAAAAGGTTTTTGTTGCTTCAATCGCGTAAGTACACGGCTCTGGGTCACCCGGTCCATTCGATAAGAAAATACCATCAGGATTCATCGCTAAAACGGTTTCTGCCGACGTTTCTGCCGGTACAACGGTCAGACGGCATCCACGGTCAACTAACATCCGCAGAATATTTCGTTTGGCACCAAAATCGTACGCCACGACATGATAAGGTAGCTCGCTTTCATGTTGAGCTTGAGGGAGTCCACTTTCCAGAGACCAAGATCCTTGTGTCCACTCATAAGCTTCTTTGGTTGTGACAACTTTTGCCAAATCCATACCTTTCAGGCCCGGAAACTCTTTCGCTTTGGCTAAAGCAAGCGATTCATCCAAGTTATCACCAGCCATAATACAACCGCTTTGAGCACCTTTCTCACGCAGGATACGAGTCAACTTACGTGTATCGATATCAGCGATGCCAACAATATTTCGGCTCTTCAAATAGTCAGAGAGGCTCTGCTCACTTCTGAAGTTTGATGCAATCAATGGCAAATCACGAATGATCAGTCCTTGGGCATGAATATCTGAGGATTCTTCATCTTCTGAGTTGGTGCCGGTATTGCCAATGTGGGGATAAGTCAGAGTGACGATTTGTTGGGAGTAGGAAGGATCAGTGAGGATTTCTTGGTACCCCGTCATCGAGGTATTAAAAACGACTTCACCAACGGAGACGCCATCTGCGCCAATGGACAGTCCGTGGAACACTGTCCCATCTTCTAGGACTAACAGTGCTGACTTGCTCAAGACAACCTCCAGAATAAAAATGCAAAAAATTTAGATTAAACTGCAAATTTGCCTTCCCTGAACACTATAGGTTACAACCATAGTGTATTTCGGACAAATTAGACGCATTCTATAGATATGTGTGATTTGTGTCAATATTCAAAACTTATCAAATATGTTTTTTTACCGAGTTACATAAAAAAACAAAATGAACAGAGTAAAAAGACACATTAAATATGCATTATCAAACAACTAAAGGGAGACATAAGTCAAAAAAAGAAGAAATGTAGAAAAAAAACTCACAAAAAAATAAATAAACCAACGCAATCGATAACGGAAGCACCAAAAGATAGCTTTTCTTGCCTTTAATACAAATAAAACACCATATCTTTTATTATATAAAATAAAAAAGACACTCCCAGCACGGAAGTGAATGTAAAAATAAAATTTATAATTTAAGCAAGAATCAGATGCGCCGGAAGCATCCGGCGCATAATTATGTATTTAAAGCTGATTAAGAGAAAGGACATCTGTCATCGTATAGAAACCGGATGGTTTGTCCGATAACCAGGTTGCGGCTTTTACCGCACCATTAGCAAATGTCATCCGATCGGATGCTTTATGTGAAATCTCGACCCGCTCGCCCAAATCAGCGAACATCGCCGTATGTTCCCCTACAATATCGCCGGCACGAATTGTCGCAAATCCGATTTCTTCACGGCGTCTTTCGCCCGTAATCCCTTCTCTGGCGTAGACTGCGACATCTTTCAGTTCATTCCCCATCGCATGCGCAATCGCTTCTCCCATACCTAAGGCCGTTCCGGAAGGTGCATCAACTTTATGACGATGGTGAGCTTCAATGATTTCAATATCGCAGTAACTGCCCATCACTTTGGCCGCTTTTTCCAGAAGTTTAAATACCAGATTCACACCAACACTATAGTTAGGCGCCATCACGACCGGAATTTCTTGTGCGGCCTGATGAATTTGTGCAATTTCAGCCTCAGTAAATCCAGTCGTGCCAATCACAATACTTTTATTATATTTTTTACATAACGCGATATTTGCCAGCGTGCTCACGGGTGACGTAAAGTCAATGATGACATCAAACTGTTCAATTGCATTTTCGAGATTATCAACCAATGTGACGCCAAAATGTCCTTCGCCACATAACTCACCGATATCAACCCCTATCAGTGAAGACTCCGGACGTTCAGAACCGGCTCCCACCGTTGCAACATCATGATGATGTGCAGCTTTGACTAGGTTGCGGCCCATTCGACCAGCAGCACCTGCTATTGCAATTTTAACCATTGCTAACTTCTCCATTCTGCTCAGATACGAATCGGGAAATCCCATCCGTGTTTCATATATATCGATTTATTTGTCTAAACTACCAACATTCAATGAATGTGGCTAGGCTTGTTCACACTTCATGACCGAATGTCACGCCATTAACGCCGTCCAGATCAGCGGGAAAAGTCATGAATGAGTTGTGCAACGATCGGTTCATTCGCTTCAGGAAATTGATAATCAACCAGCCCGGCAATCGAAACCCATCGACCATCCTGTCCTTCTCTGCCATATGGTGTTCCGGTAAATTCCGTGACCGAGATAAAGTCAAATACCAGTGACTTGTCCGGATAATCATGTGTCAAATGCTGATATAGATGTTGAGTCGTAACCTGAATACCAATCTCTTCATCTAATTCACGATGAATCGCCGCTTCGATTGACTCTCCGCTTTCAACTTTACCACCGGGAAACTCCCAAAATCCGCCTTTATGCACGTGTTCAGGCCGCTTGGTAATATAAACTTGTGATTGATCCTGACTAAAAATAATTGCAGCAACAATATGTGTTCTTTTCATACATTCCTCTGGCACGGTGTCATTCATCGAGTCTAACGATAATTGCCTGGCAAAAAAAGAGCCGCTTTTTCAGCGGCTCTCAAATCATATTGAATGGTTATGCAATACGCCCATGGCACTGCTTATATTTTTTACCACTACCACATGGACAAGGCTCATTACGGCCCACTTTTTTCTCTTCACGAACCAGCGGCTGCTGCCCTTCTTGTGATTCATCATCTTGTAAAGACTCACTCGCAGCGTGCTGTGCTTGTGCATAACGAGCGGCCTCTTCAACTTGGGCTTGGCGACGCCCTTCCATCTCATCGACTTCTTCTGGTTGTTGAACCCGAACTTTTGACAAAATAGTAATCACATCTGATTTCAGAGAATCCAGCAGGCCTTCAAACAATTCAAACGACTCACGTTTATATTCTTGCTTAGGATTCTTTTGCGCATATCCACGCAAATGAATACCTTGCCGCAGATGATCCATTGCTGCCAAATGCTCTTTCCATAAAGTATCGAGCGTTTGTAGCATGACGGATTTTTCGAAATTACGCAGTACTTCCGCACCAACCAACGTTTCTTTCTCTTGGTAAACATTGACGGCTTCTTGAATAATCCGCTCACGAAGAACTTCTTCATACAGCTTATCATCTTCATCCAGCCATGACTGAATTGGCAAATTCAGATCAAAATCGTGCTTCAGGCGATTTTGTAATCCCTGAATATCCCACATATCTTCCAGAGACTGGGGTGGAATATATTCATCAATGACAGCGGTAAAGACATCAAAACGGTTCTGCTCAAGCATTTCCTGAATATCTTCGGCATCCATCAACTCATCGCGGAGTTCATACACGACTTTACGCTGGTCATTGGCAACATCATCATATTCGAGCAACTGCTTACGAATATCGAAGTTGCGTCCTTCGACCTTACGTTGTGCTTTTTCAATGGAACGGGATAACAGCTTACTTTCAATGGCTTCCCCTTCATCCATACCGCTTTGAATCAAACCAGCCATTCGGTCTGAAGTAAAGATTCTTAGCAGGGCATCTTCCATAGAAAGATAAAAACGAGATGAACCGGCATCGCCTTGACGACCGGAACGACCTCTTAACTGGTTGTCGATCCGGCGGGATTCATGCCGCTCAGTACCGATAATATGCAACCCGCCGGCCTCAAGGACCTGTTCATGGACTTTTTGCCATTCCGCTTTGATTTGATCAATCTGTTCCTGAGTCGGGTTCTCCAATGCATCCACTTTTGCCTGCCAGCTACCGCCTAATACGATATCCGTCCCACGACCAGCCATATTGGTGGCAATCGTAACAGCTCCCGGTTTACCCGCTTCTGCAACAATTTCAGCCTCTTTTTCGTGAAACTTAGCATTCAATACATTGTGTTTTACTTTGGCTTTTTTCAGTGCCTGAGACAGTAATTCAGATTTCTCAATTGAAATTGTTCCGACCAGTACTGGCTGGCCTTTTTGCACACGCTCTTTGATATCTTCAATAATCGCAGCAAATTTTTCGGCCTCGGTCCGGTACACAACGTCCGCCATATCATTACGGATCATCGGTTTATTGGTTGGGATGACAACGGTCTCTAAACCATAAATAGTTTGGAACTCAAATGCTTCAGTATCAGCAGTCCCGGTCATTCCCGACAATTTTTCATAGAGGCGGAAGTAGTTCTGGAAGGTAATCGACGCTAAGGTTTGGTTCTCATTTTGAATTTTCACCCCTTCCTTGGCTTCAACTGCCTGATGCAAACCATCAGACCACCGACGCCCCGGCATGGTCCGTCCGGTATGTTCATCGACAATAATCACTTCACCTTCGTTTGAAACAATGTAATCAACATCTCTTTCAAACAGAACATGAGCTCTGAGCGCTGCATTGACGTGATGGAGCAAGCTGATATTTGCCGGAGAATATAGTGTATCCCCGTCATTCATCAGACCATTTTTAACCAGCAATTCCTCAACATATTCTTGCCCGGTTTCGGTCAGATAAACCTGTTTGACTTTTTCGTCAACGGTGTAGTGTCCATCACCACGGTAATCTTCCGAATCTTCTTTTTCTTGTCTTTCCAGCGAAGGAATCAAGGTATTAATTCGGGTGTACAACTCAGAGCTGTCTTCGGCAGGACCAGAGATAATTAATGGTGTTCGGGCCTCATCGATCAGAATGGAATCCACCTCATCGACAATGGCAAAAAAGCGAGCACGTTGAACCCGGTCTTCTTTGCGAAATGCCATATTGTCGCGCAAGTAATCGAAGCCAAACTCATTGTTTGTCCCATAAATAATATCGGCCAGATATGCTTGTTGCTTCTCCTGAGGCATCATGCCCGGGACATTGACACCCACGGTCATCCCCAAAAATTCAAACAACGGTCGGTTGGTTTCAGCATCCCGTTTGGCAAGATAATCGTTCACGGTGACGACATGGACACCATGTCCCGGTAAAGCGTTGAGGTAAGCAGCCAGCGTCGCTGTCAGGGTTTTCCCTTCACCAGTCCGCATCTCGGCAATTTGTCCACCATTGAGAACCATCCCACCAATTAGCTGAACATCAAAATGACGCATGCCAAACACACGTTTTGATGCTTCACGAACCGTTGCAAACGCTTCCGGAAGAAGTTGGTCGAGCGTTTCTCCCTGAGCCAAACGCTCCCGAAATTCAATCGTTTTCGCTTTTAAGTCTTCATCAGAGAACGCTTCATAGGCGGGTTCATAATTATTGATTTCTTTAACAATTTTTCTCAGGCGTCGCAATGTTCTGTCATTGCGGCTACCAATAACCTTAGTCAGTAGCTTAGTTATCATTTTAATCCGAATCTCTCTATCTTAGATCACTTGAGATCTATTCTTGTTCCATCAGTCTCTACCAGTCATCAACTAAGTGTACTGAGATAAATCATGTCTATCCGATATTGAGGCTTATCGATGGTTTTTCAAGGCAATCCTTTTTAAGAAGGCTATAGTGTAAGGAATTTTTAGTCTGATCACCAACATCACCAACGATTTGTTTGATTACAATACTTAAAATGATTCATCAAACGAAGAAAGAAACGCTGAACACGCCATTAATGAGTGATTTGAGATAGAATAGAACAGCAAGAATGATGCAAACTGGATCCCATGATGAGAAACCACCGCCCGACTGCAACGAATGAGCTAATCAGCCATTCAAAGCTGAAAGAGATTCAGAAACATGCTGAGTCAATTAACCGACTCAGCCAGACTATTTTACCGTTGCTTCCGAAAGGCTCTCAGCCTTATGTGCGCGTGGCAAATCTTCGCCGCAGCCATTTAGTGTTGGAAGTCGCCAGTGCGGCAATTAAGATGAAAGTGGACTATGAACGCTTACAAATTCTGAGTCATTTACGCAATCAGGGATTTGCTCATTTGATTAGTCTTGAAGTTGTGATCAATCCGTCAATTTATCGAATTGACTCATCTTCAGAAGAAGAGCAAGTGCCAAAAAATCCACGCAAAATTTCTTCTCAAACCGCAGAACTGCTCAAATGCATCGCGGATCATGCTTCACCCAAAGTGAAAAAGAGACTGGAGAATATTGCCCATCTTGCAAACAACAAAAATAAATAGATGAAGGCACACTCCAACATCCGGACATAAAAAAACCAGACAGATGTCTGGTTTTTTTATACTGGCAAATACGCTTGTTTAAGCCAATACAGAACTCGGGTCTGCAAACGCAACCGGTGAACCAACATCTTCACCAAACGTTGCCCATTCCCAAGCTTCCTGGTCTGCTAAAAGTGCACGTAATAATTGATTGTTCAGACCATGTCCTGATTTATAAGCTCTGAATTCACCCACAATTGAGTGACCACACATGTATAAATCACCGATAGCATCTAACACTTTATGCGTCACAAATTCATTGGCAAAACGCAGGCCATCTTCATTCAGAATACGATAGTCATCCAGAACGATAGCACAATCAAAGCTACCGCCCAGACAAAGATTCTGTGACTGTAGGTATTCAATATCACGCATGAAACCGAACGTTCTCGCCCGGGAAATATCACGAACAAACGATTGAGATGAGAAGTCAAATAATAGTCGCTGCTCATCGGATTCAATGGCCGGATGATTAAAATCAATCTCGAAATCCATCCGAAAACCTTGGTAAGGGACTAATTCAGCCCACTTATCACCATCTTCGAACCGAACAGGCTTTTTCACCCGGATAAACCGCTTGGGCGCATTCTGAACTTCAATACCAGCTTGCTGTAAAAGGAAGACAAATGGACTCGCGCTACCATCCATAATTGGAATTTCCGGTGCATCGACTTCAACCACCGCGTTATCGATTCCCATCCCGGCTAAAGCAGCATTTAAGTGCTCTACGGTAGAAATCCGCACACCGTCGTCATTCACAAGCGCTGTACACAACATTGTGTCACGTACATTTTCAGGATTTGCCGGAAAATCAACAGGTGGTGCTAAATCTGTACGGCGATAAATAATACCGGTATTTGCAGCGGCAGGGCGAAGAGTTAACGTGACTTTTCGACCAGAGTGAAGTCCCACCCCAGTTGTTTTCACTATCTCTTTCAACGTACGTTGTCTGATCATCTGCTTGCCTCAATGTCAGTGCTACAAAACACGGCCAACTTATATATTGGCCGCATATAATATCATAATTGTGAGCGGTGTCAAATTATGATAAATCAATCAGCCTGACGACGTAAAAAAGCCGGAATATCGAGATAACCACTTTCTTTCTCTTTCGGGGCCGTACTCTGACCAGCGCCTTGAGAATTTGCCGATGAAGGCTGAGATTTTGACTCAACATTCCCTTGCAACTTCGGTGCCACTTTTTCTTCAGTCTTCGCAGCAACATGATGAGGAACACCACTTTGCTGTGATGAAGCGGCTGGTTGCTGAGAACCAACAGCCTGTTGTGAGTTTGCCTTGCCACCCGCAACGAGCGTGATATCCGGTTTTCTCTCATTACCGATCCCAGTCGCAACAACCGTCACGCGAATCTCATCCGCCATATCCGGATCAAGCGAAGTACCGATAACAACCGTTGCATTATCCGAAGCAAATGCTTTGACCGTATTACCAACTGTTTCAAACTCATCCAGACGCATATCAAGACCAGCGGTAATATTCACCAGTACACCACGTGCGCCAGCAAGGTCGATATCTTCCAGTAACGGACTCGAAATCGCCATTTCAGCGGCTTCTTCAGCTCGGTCTTCACCTTTGGCGACCCCACTTCCCATCATTGCGTGTCCCATTTCAGACATGACGGTTCTCACATCTGCAAAGTCCACGTTGATCATGCCGGGGCGGGTAATCAATTCAGCAATCCCCTGAACCGCATTCTTCAATACGTCGTTCGCACTGGCAAAGGCTTCAAGTAGGGTGATACCACGTCCCAATACTTTAAGCAGCTTCTCATTCGGAATCGTAATCAAAGAGTCAACATGCTTTGATAACTCTTCGATGCCTTGTTCTGCAAAGGCTAAACGTTTTTTCCCTTCAAAGCTAAAAGGTTTGGTAACGACAGCAACCGTTAACACACCCAGTTCTTTTGCGACTTCCGCAATCACTGGCGCTGCTCCCGTACCGGTACCACCACCCATACCAGCTGCGATAAACACCATATCGGCACCGGTTAAGGATTCTTTAATTTTTTCTTTGTCTTCAAGAGCAGCATCACGTCCTACTTGAGGATTTGCACCAGCACCTAACCCTTTGGTGATATCCCCACCAATTTGAATCACAGTACTTACACTTGTCTTACGAAGTGCCTGTGCATCTGTGTTAACACTGATGAATTCCACGCCTTCGATGGATTCACGCACCATGTGTTCTACAGCGTTACCGCCGCCGCCACCAACTCCAACGACTTTAATTACAGCATCGTCAGACATTTCCATCATCGGTTCAAACATGTGTTATCTCCGTTTTTCCTGCAACTCAGGTTAAAACTCTTTCTGTATCCAATTACGCAAACGACCAAATAGTCCAGACATCGATTGGCGTTTAGGTTCGCTATATTCTGTCTCGTCGTTAATTTGGCTATCCCTTGCATAATGGAGTAAACCAACCGCCGTAGAATGATACGGCTCTTTGACGTAGTCCGTGAGGCCACTCACTTCAAGTGGTTTTCCAACACGGACCTGATTGCGGAAAACACGTTCCGCACACTCGACCAGTCCTTCAATCTGAGCGGCACCACCCGTCAGAACGACCCCAGCAGCTAAATGATGTTTGATCCCTTCAGATCGTAACTTTTCCTGCACAGTATCGATTGTCTGGTGAACCAGTCCCATTAATTCAGTGTAGCGAGGCTCTATCACTTCCGACAAGGTTTGACGCTGCAAACTCCGGGAAGGTCGCCCCCCAACACTTGGTACATTGACCGTGTCATCTTTACTGACTAACTCACTCAACGCACATCCATATTTTACTTTTATCTCTTCAGCATCGCTGACTGGCGTCCCGAATGCAAATGCAATATCACTGGTTACAGCATTGCCAGCGTACGAAAAAACTTCCGTATGGCGCAGTGCCCCACCAGTCCAAATCGCAATATCCATCGTTCCGGCACCGATATCGACCACACAGACACCGAGTTCTCGCTCATCTTCAGTGATCACCGCGTTGCTGGCAGCCAGCCCTGAATAGACTAACTGTTCAACTTTCAGTCCACAACGCTCCACAGCCTTAATGATATTTCTCGCCATATCATTATGACAGGAAATAAGATGCACGCTCACTTCCATGCGCACACCCGATAACCCAAGTGGATTTTTAATGCCTTCCTGATAATCAATCGTAAACTCTTGAGGGATAACATGCAGGATTCGCTGCTCATCGCCAATCTTAATTGATTTTGCGGTATGAATGGCCCGGTCCATATCTTCCTGAGAAACTTCTTCCTCAGAAATGGTTCCCATTCCTTTTTCAATCCGACTCGCAATATGTTTGCCAGAGATTGATAAAAAAACGTTGCGAATCTGGCACTCAGCCATCAATTCAGCTTGGTCGATTGCTCGCTGAACCGACTTTACAACCGATTCCAAATCATTAACACCACCCTTATCCATGCCTCTGGATGGGCTGGTTCCTGCACCGATGATATTAATCTGCCCGTCAGGCAATATTTCTCCGACTAAAGCAGAAACAGTTGCCGTGCCAACATCGAGACCTACAATTATGTTGTCATCGGTCATTTTTGTCATCCGTTGTATTCTCTTGTTCTAACTCTTGTTCCGAAAACCACCCGACAGCAGCTCCGGTATCATATCTGAGGTCAATATAGCTTATTTTTTCAGCTTTTTGACCAAAATAACGATAAAGTGCAACGAACCTCATGATTCGTTCCTTGATCGACTCTTTCCCCAATTCAAGGCGAATACCGTTGTCCAGTATGATCTGCCAAGCTCTGCGCTCATTCAGCAACAGAGAGGAAATATTCAATCCTAATTTTTGAAATTCAGGATTATATTCTCGCCACATATCAAGGACTTCAACCGACGAATTTTCCGGGCCATATAATTTGACATGCTCGCCTTGCACAAGCCCTAAATCGCCATGAAACACCACACCATGTTCGTCCAAAAGTGCCTGACCATTCCATATCGCCTGAACTTGGTGCTCAGTCAGGAACACTTTAATCGTATCTGGCCATTGCTTACGAATCGAGGCATGTTCAACCCACGGAATCATTTGAACACGACGTTGTAACTGATCCACATCCTGAGACATAAATGTTCCGATATGCTCCAACGAAGCAAAGGCCTGCTGAACATCATGTGCCGTCACATACTTCAAATGCCCCTGCAAAATGATTCGAGACAGAGGTAATCGGTTTTCATCCCACATCCAACTTAATGCAGAATAAAGGAGTAAGCCGATGAAAAAAGTCACCGAAAACAGAAAAATCCCACCCCAGACTCGTTCTCTGAGCCATGGTGACAGTGACAGCTGATGGCTTCTCATTAATATTTGCTTCATTCAAGTTCACCGTCAGCCATCAATTGACTTTGTATATCCTGCTTTCGAATTACAATTGTGGCAAAAACATTCACTATAACTTTCGGATTATACTGAGCTCACTAAAAGTATCAAATAAAGAAAAACAGAAATTTAGCCCTGATGCCAACTTCCCTATCATTTGAAACAGATAAATATTAGCTTTTTATCCTACTTGTTGCATTTTTTCGATATTCAATTGCAACAACGCTAATTGTCTCGCTACTTTGCCAATATCACCCGCGCCTTGCGTCAACACTAAGTCACCATCTTGTAATACATTTGCGAGCACACCCGGTAACGTCTGACTATCAGGGACAAAAATCGGATCAATTTTGCCGCGGCTCCGAATCGTCCGGCATAATGAACGTCCGTCAGCACCGGCAATCGGTTTTTCACCTGCCGGATAAACATCGAGCATGATCAGCACGTCAACCTGCTCAAGAACATTGGCAAAATCATCATATAAATCGCGGGTTCGACTATAGCGATGCGGCTGAAAAATCATCACCAAACGCTTTTCTGTCCAACCACTTCTGGCCGCCTGAATGGTCACATCAACTTCTGTCGGATGATGACCATAGTCATCAACCAGCATGACTTGCCCCCGACCAGAATCAAATACGCCCAAATGATCAAAGCGGCGGCCGGTCCCTTGCGTACTTTCCATCGCTTTCAAAATGGCATCATCACCAATGTCATCTTCCGTTGCGACGGCAATCGCAGCCGCTGCGTTCATTGCATTATGTCGACCGGGAATATTCAAGGTTATCGATAAATCAGAACGCCCTTTACGGACCACGGTAAATTTACCCTGCTGACCATTTTGCTGATAATTTTCGATACGAACATCGGCATCCGGTGAGAAACCATAAGTCACAACATGACGACTCAATTGCGGAATCAGTTCCCGCACCACCGGATCATCGATACAAAGAATCGCTTGTCCATAAAAAGGCAAATTATGTAAAAAATCGATGAACGTCCGCTTCAGGGTTTCAAAATCCCCGTGGTAGGTGTCCATATGATCCGCTTCAATATTAGTCACAATACTGACCATTGGCTGCAAGTGTAAGAAGGAGGCATCACTTTCATCCGCTTCTGCGATTAAAATACGGCTACTTCCCAACCTTGCATTGGTTCCGGCACTTTTAACTAATCCACCATTGACGAATGTCGGGTCTAACCCGGCTTCGGAATAGATTTGTGTCACTAAAGCGGTCGTCGTCGTTTTACCGTGTGTCCCCGCAACCGCAATCCCATGGCGAAAGCGCATCAGTTCAGCCAACATTTCAGCCCTACGTACAATCGGCACTCGTCTTTCTCTGGCTTCAATAAGCTCAGGGTTATTCATGTCAATTGCTGTAGAAACAACGACAACACTCGCTTGTGCAACATTTGCCGCCTGATGACCGATATGAATCACTGCACCTTTGGCGGTTAAATTATCGGTGACAGCATTGGCCGCGATATCAGACCCCGTGATCTGATAGCCTTCATTCAATAAAACCTCGGCAATACCACTCATACCCGCACCACCGATCCCGACAAAGTGAATACACTTCACCCGACGCATTTCAGGAATGACGGTTCTGAGCTGGGATATATCGGGCGTATAGGTCATTGTCATGAAACTTTCCATTATTCAGTTAAAGAGATGATCGCATTCGCAACGATCTTATCAGCATCAGGCTGTGCAAGTTGTCTGGCTTTCACAGCCATATCAAGCAATCGGCTTCGGTCAAGCTGAGCAATGGCATCTGCCATTTTCTGCGCGCTCAGTTCGGGCTGTTCAATCATCATCGCAGCCCCTGATGCAACCAAATGATCAGCATTCAGTGCTTGTTGGCGATCTTTGTGCATGAAAGGAACAAAAATCGCCCCGACACCAGCGGCTGCAATTTCAGAAACCGTTAACGCGCCAGACCGACAAATCAACAAATCAGCCCATGCATACGCTTCAGCCACATCATCGATAAACTCCGTGACATGCACCGACGCAATCTGTTGGTGGTGATATTGTTCCTCAACCGCCGATTGATTACCTTTACCGGCCTGATGACGAATTTCAAATTCATGATGCGCCAACAATGCCATCGCTTCAGGCATTGTCTGATTCAAAATACGGGCGCCTTGGCTTCCCCCCATCACTAAAATCCGAATGGGGCCATGACGGTCTTGCATTCGCTGCATGGGCGCAGCCAATCGGACGACATCCGTACGAACCGGATTGCCAACCACATCAGCATTCGGAAATGCTCCAGGAAACGCCTGAAAAACACGGCGGGCGATACGAGAAAGCCAACGGTTGGTCAACCCCGCTACCGCATTCTGTTCATGTAAGACAACGGGAATGCCCAATAACCAAGCGGCAACACCACCGGGACCACTGACATAGCCTCCCATCCCTAACACAACATCCGGTTGCCACTGTTTGATATAGGCCCGGGCCTGAAAGATGGCATTGATAATTTGAAAAGGCGCTTTTAATAGCCGAACAATACCCTGTCCCCGTAATCCTTTGACCTGAATAAAATCAATATCAATCTGGTGCTTAGGGACTAATTCGGCTTCCATTCTGTCGGCGGTTCCCAACCAACGAATTTCCCACCCTTGCGCTTGTAATGCTTTGGCAACGGCAAGCCCGGGGAAAACGTGTCCCCCGGTGCCACCCGCCATTACCATTAAACGTTTATTCTTGATCATTTGTGTTCTTTACAACTTCTTTTTCCATATCTGCGAGCCGGCATTCAAAATCGATTCTTAATAAAATTGAAACCGCGACAGACATTACAATTAAGCTCGAACCACCATAACTAATCAGTGGCAGCGTGAGTCCTTTGGTCGGAACAATCCCTGCTGCTGCACCGACATTGACCAATGTCTGAAAAGCAAACCAAATACCAATGCCGAAGGCCAGATACCCCCCAAACTGTTGCTCATGCTCAAATGCTTTTTTACCGATGAATACCGCTTTCATGACTAACCACATCAGTAACAGCAAGACCAGAACAACGCCGACGAACCCCAGTTCTTCGGCTAAGACGGCAAAGACAAAATCGGTATGCGCTTCAGGTAAATACTCCAGTTTTTGAATTGAATTTCCGAGCCCCTGACCAAACCAGCCACCACGCCCGAAAGCCATCAGTGATTGTGTCAACTGATACCCACTACCAAAAGGATCTTCCCAAGGGTCGAGAAACGATGTGACCCGGCGGATCCGATATGGTTCAGCAATGATCAGTCCAATGACGGAAAGAACCCCGGCAACCATCAAGGCAATAAACTGTGACAACTTTGCCCCGGCAATAAATAGCATGCCGAATAAAGTCACCAACATCACAATCACGGTTCCCAAGTCTGGCTGAAGCAGTAGCAAAATAGCCAGACATGAAAACACCATAATCGGTTTCATGAATCCGCCAAAAAAGGTTTGCCTGACTTCATCATGCTTTCTGACCAAATAGCCAGACATAAAAATAAATAACGTCAGTTTTGCCACCTCAGCAGGCTGTAGGTTAAACAGGCCCAAAGGAATCCAACGAGATGCGCCATTCACGGACTTTCCGGCAATCAGTACAATCACTAACAGCACAAATGAGATCGCTAATAGCAGTGAACTGTACTGAAACCAACGATGTAAGGGAACTTGCAAAACGACAGCAGAGACCACTAATGCCAACGCTAAAAAAGTTGCCTGCCGAAACATAAAATGGAACGGTTGATCGGTCAGCCGTGAGCTCACGGGAAACGATGCCGATGTTACCATCACCAAACCGATTAACATCAGTCCCAGTGCAATCCATACCAGTTGTCGATCAAACAGTACCTGAGGACTTGGCGTCTTCAGCCATCGAATCATTCTGGCGGTTGCTTTCGATACGAGTGACACAATAACCCTACACTATGCGTACTGGTGTGCTAAATCGGCAAAGGCATCACCTCTTGCCATAAAATTCTTAAACTGATCAAAGCTGGCACAAGCAGGTGAAAGCATCACGATATCTCCCTGTAACAGCTGAGGGGCGATATCGGCAATCGCATCAGCCATTGTTTCATACTGCTTTGCAGCCGGATGCAGTTGCATAAACTGCTGACCATCACGCCCAAAGCAGCAAAGCCGGACATTGAGTGAACTGAGAACCGGTGCCAGCGGCGAAAAATCAGCCCCTTTACCGACACCGCCGACCAACAGATACAAAGTCCCGTTGAGAGTCAGACCGGAGAGCGCCGCCAAAGTGCTGGCAACATTCGTCGCTTTAGAGTCATTGACCCACTGAATGCCACGATTATCTTCAACAACCTGACACCGATGTGTCAGTCCTGTGTAAGACTTGAGGACTTCAAGCCCTTTTTCGTAGCAAATACCGGACTGTTGCAACAAAGCGAATACGGTCAGGACATTAGCCAGATTATGGCGTCCGACTAATCGGAGTTGGTCACAGGCAATCACCGGATGTCCCTTCGCCATCAGATACTCACGGCCATCGTTTGACTGCAGAGCAAAATCGGCCGCTTGAGAAATAGAGAATGTGACAACCTCACCGGAGAACATCTCAGGAAATGTCGCGGGATCGTCACGATTGACGATCGCAGCTTCGGCATGCATAAAAATACGCAGTTTTGCTTGACGATATCCATCAATATCTCGATATCGATCCATATGATCTTCAGACAAATTCAAAAATGCGGCAGCTTTAAGTTTGAGGTGACTCGTTGTCTCTAGCTGGAAACTGGAAAGTTCCAGTACATATAAGTCGACAGATTCATCAATCAAGTCCAGTGCCGGAACGCCGATATTACCACCGACAGCAACCCGAAGACCGGCCGCTGCGGCCATTTTTCCGGTTAAATCGGTGACGGTACTTTTCCCATTGGATCCCGTAATCGCGATGACTGGTTTATCGATATGCCGGGCAAATAGCTCAATATCACCAACAACGGGTGTACCGGCCTGAATAACGTGCTGGATTTCTGGTGTGGCTAACGCAATACCAGGATTGATGACGACCAGATCGGCTGCGGCTAACCATTGATTGCACCAGCCGCCTTGATAACATGCAATACCAGCCGGTAATTCACTCAGGCCCGGTGGATTATCCCGAGTATCGATGACTTTTACTGCAATATCGGGATGATATCTGCGAAGATACTTCACGACCGACAGGCCGGTAATTCCCAAGCCAACGACAACCACATTGTTTACATCTTGCCAATCATTCATCTTTTACCACGCCATTTTTAGTCGATGCTTAAACGATCATCCAAAGATAAACAGCATCGCCATCCCAAACCATCACAGCCCAGTGCTATACCAACCACAGCAACCGGATGAAACAAAGCATCAACGGACTTTCAGAGTCGCCAAGCCAATCAGAACCAACACAATTGAAATAATCCAGAAACGGACGATCACGCGCGGTTCGGGCCAACCTTTCAACTCATAGTGATGGTGGATTGGAGCCATTCTGAAGATACGTTGTCCACGCAATTTATAAGACCCGACCTGAAGGATCACCGAGAGCGTTTCCATCACAAAGACGCCGCCCATGATTACCAGCACAAACTCCTGCCGCACAAGCACAGCAATAGTTCCCAGCGCACCACCTAAGGCCAGTGAGCCGACATCGCCCATGAATACTTGTGCCGGATAAGTATTAAACCATAGAAAGCCCAGTCCGGCACCGACAATGGCAGTACAAACAACGGAAAGCTCAGAAGCGTAAGCGATATAAGGAATATGAAGATAATTGGCAAAATTGACGTTGCCTGTCGCCCAGGAAATAACCCCAAACCCGGCAGCAACTAACACCGTCGGCATAATCGCCAGTCCATCCAGTCCATCGGTCAAATTGACCGCATTACTGGTTCCGACAATGACGAAATAAGTCAGAATAATATAAAACATCCCCAATTGTGGCATAACATCTTTAAAGAAAGGCACCACAAGCTCCGTCGCGCTGGTATCTTTGCCATGCAGATACAAAGCAAATGCGACACATAAAGCAATCAGAGATTGCCAAAAATACTTCCATCGTGCGATCAGACCATCGGTATTTTTACGTACAACTTTACGATAATCATCCACAAAACCGACAGCCCCGTAACCGAGGAGAACAATCATCACAGCCCAAACATAAGGATTGGACAAATCCGTCCACAATAGCACCGTAATCAAGATCGATGCGAGAATCATCACCCCGCCCATCGTCGGTGTGCCGCGTTTGCTGAAGTGAGATTCAGGGCCATCATTGCGCACCACTTGTCCGATTTGTAACAATTGAAGTCGCTTAATCAGGCGAGGTCCCATCCAGAGAGAAAGCCCCAATGCAGTCAAAATGCTGAGAATGGCTCTGAATGACAGATATTCGAACAGACGAAAGAAAGAAAAATATGGCTGTAATAATTCTGCAAGCCAAATAATCATGCGTATTTCTCCTTGAGAGCAGCAACTATCTTACCCATCCCGGCACTGTGTGCGCCTTTGACCAGTAAAACATGCTCTTGATTTTGATTATTATTATCGAGTTGCCGCTCGATATACTTCATCATGTCTTGGTGTGAAGAGAAATGTTCGCCTTGACACACCTCACTGATAATTTTGGCATCTTCGCCGTATGTCAGCACATAATCGAACCCAAAGGCTGATGCATGTTCACCAACTTGGCGGTGAAGTGCAAGACTTTCATCACCGAGCTCAGCCATGTTGCCTAAAATAAGCCATCGTACTGCAGAAAATGTTGCCAAAAGATCAATCGCAGATTTCACCGCTGGCACACTGGCATTATAGCTATCATCGATCAAGCGAATGTTTGGGGTTAGCATCGATACATCGACACGCCCCTGCACGTTTTTCGCGTTTTCTAATCCGGTTTTTATTTCATCTAACGTTGCACCGACAGCGGTTGCCAATGCCGCCGCAGCCAAAGCATTGGCAATGTTATGTTCACCGATGATATTCAATTGAATTTCTCGCTGACCTTGTGGTGCAATCAGAGTAAAACTTGGGCGAGCAGATGTATCCAGACGAACGGATTGTGCATAAAAATCAGCCGACGCATCTTGTCGTGAGAAAGTCACCACATGTTTATCCGCGAGAACCGGTTGCCACAATGTCTCTCCCTGACTATCGAGATTCATAACCGCTGTCGCTCCGGGTTTCAGTCCTTCAAAGATCTCACCTTTGGCAACTTTGACGCCATCTAAAGATCCAAATCCTTCCAAGTGTGATGCAGCAACATTATTAACCAATGCCGCATCCGGTCTGACTAATCGAGTCGTATACGCGATTTCACCGATATGATTCGCGCCCAGCTCAATAATAGCAAAATCATCTTCAGGGCAAGATCGGAGTAGTGTTAAAGGTACGCCAATTTCATTGTTGAAATTGCCTTGCGTATAAAGCGTCCGACCTTTTTGAGATAAAATCGCCGCCACCATCTCTTTCACGGTCGTCTTACCGCAACTCCCGGTGATTGCAACGGTTTTCGTCTGGCACTGCTGATGAATCCATGCAGCAATTTTTCCTAATCCTTGGCGGGTATCACTGACAACAATCTGAGGCACATTGACTGGTAATGGTCGGCTCACCAGAAGAGCCAGTGCCCCTTGCTCGATAGCCTGCTCGGCAAAATCATGCGCATCAAACCGTTCACCAGTCAGGGCAATAAACAGTGCACCTTTGTCAATATGCCGGGTATCCGTTGAAATAGCACGGATATCAAGATCTCTGCCGATAAGTTCAGCTTCGAGAATATTTGCCAATTGCGATAATGAAACCTGAATCATGCCATTAACTCCAACAGTCTTATTGCCGTCTCTCGATCAGAATAGTGATGCGTACCTTCCGCCGTAACCTGATAATCTTCATGGCCTTTACCGGCCAACAGGATAATATCGTTTTCACCGGCCTGAGATAATGCGAATTCAGTCGCTTTTTGCCGTTGATGTTCAACATGTACATTCGCCGGGACCTGTAAGCCTTGCAACATATCTTCAATAATCTGCTCAGCCGGTTCACGACGTGGATTATCATCGGTCAGAACAACATGATCTGCCAATCGCTCCGCAATAGCAGCCATCAGCGGGCGCTTACCCCGATCCCGATCCCCGCCACAACCAAAGATGACCCATAACTTGCCACGGCAATGAACTTTCAGCGCAGAGAGAGCCTTTTCCAGCGCATCCGGGGTATGGGCATAATCCACAACAATTTTGGCGCGCCCTGCTGTTTGAAATAACTCCATACGGCCGACAACGGGACATAAATGCCCGGCTGTCGCGACTAAATCATCTTTATCAAATCCCAGTACCAGCATTGTCGTCAATGCCAGTAACACATTACTGGCGTTAAAGGCACCAATTAAAGGCACGGAACAATTGCCACTTCCCCATGCGCTGTCAAAAGAAAGGAGGATACCATCTTCACGATAACGGACATCTGTCGCCCAAAGACCAAGCCGGGTCTGAGGACGTTCCGAGAGCGAAACGCCAATCGCATCATTCAGCTCATCACACCATGAACGCCCCACTTGATCATCGACGTTAATCACCGCCCGTTGACACAGGTGGGTGCAGAATAATAATTTTTTCGCCTGCGCATAGGTTGCCATATCACCATGATAATCCAGATGATCACGGCTTAAATTGGAAAATACGCCGACATCAAAGTGCAATGCTTTGACCCGATCTTGCACCAGACCATGCGATGAGACTTCCATTGCCGTATAATTAGCACCCTGATTTATCAGTGAAGAGAGCGTTTCTTGAATATCAATGGCACTGCCGGTGGTATTGCCTGCGGGCTGTAACTGATCAAGAAACCCATTCCCTGTCGTACCCATCACCGCACAGCGCTGACCTAAAATATTCAGCCATTGTGCAATCAATTGAGAAATTGTCGTTTTGCCATTGGTTCCGGTGATCCCCACCAGCGAATGGTGTTGACTCGGATGCTGATAGAGCCGCCCGGCTAATTCAGAGAGATGCGTATTCAGTTCATCCAAATAGATGACTGGTACAGCCGCCCGGGCTTCAATGGTACCGTGTTGTGTCTGAGAATCGGACTGCGCAATGACTAGGTTAGCGCCTGCGGCAATTGCCGTATCAATAAACGTCCGCCCATCAATTTGATGTCCGATGACCGCAACAAAAGTATCTCCGGAATGAATCTGTCGGCTGTCAAGTACCAGCCTGCGAACCGGAACATCCGCATATGTGGTAGCCTCAAGTTGAAGCCAGGGAGAAATCAATTCAGCAATCGATATACTTTCACACATACGTCTTCCTTATTGACTGCGGGACTGATTATCATCAGGCGCAATATTCATGATCTGGAGTGCCCCTTTCATGATTTCAGCAAAAACAGGCCCGGCAACCGAACCACCGTAATATTCATCCCCTTGCGGCTCATTCACCACCACAACCAAAGCCAGGCGAGGATCACTGACCGGGGCAATCCCAGCGGTGATATTAACATATTCATCACTATACCCCCCTTTGGTTGCTTTTCGTGTTGTTCCCGTTTTCGCCGCAACCCGGTATCCGGGAATCGCAGCTTTGGTCGCCGTTCCGCCGGGCTGAGTGACCGTTTCCATATATCCCAGCACTAATTTAGCGATATCATGATCAATCACTTTCTTGGATAGATCCTGCTGATTGTTTTCAATAATATGCAATGGTTGATAAACCCCGTAATTTCCCAGCGTGGCATAGGCATGGACCAGCTGAATCGGGGTCACCGAGATACCATAACCGAACGCTAACGTCGCAATTTCAAATCTGGACCAACGCGTTCGAGTCGGAAAAATCCCAATGGATTCGCCGACAATATTCAATCCTGATAATTCCCCGAACCCGACGGAGCCATATAATCCCAACAGTGCCTGAATTGGCATTCGTAAAGCCAGTTTAGCCACCCCGATATTGCTCGATTTTTGGAGAATTTTTTGTAAATTGGCTTTTCCGACCCGCGACACATCCCGAACCCGGCTGCCGCCAATACGGAACACACCATTTTCGGTATCAATCACCGTATTCTTATCCGCGACACCGTTTTCAAGCGCAGCAATTTCTGTAAACGGTTTAATGGTTGAGCCCGGTTCCATTGCATCGGTCAATACTCGGTTTCTCATCCGAAAGGTTTGCAAATCCGAACGATTATTCGGGTTATATGATGGTGCGTTGACCATCGCCAGAATGGCGCCGCTTTTGACATCCACAATAATCGCAGATGCGGATGTGGCCCGGTGATCTGCTTTCGCCTGTTTCACCGCTCGATAAGCGATGGCCTGAATTCGTTGATCAATGGTCAGTTGTAACGGTTTCCCTTCCTGCTTGGCTTCCAAGGCAATGTTTTCAACGACCCGTCCATAACGGTCTTTCCGAATGACCTGCTTACCAGCTTCGCCACTCAGCCAGTTATCATAACTTTTCTCGACCCCTTCTAAGCCGTGACCATCAATCCCGGTCATCCCAATTAAGTGAGCACTAACTTCACCGGATGGATAATAACGCCGCGATTCAGATTTCAGGCCAACCCCTTTTAACTTCAGCTCACGGATATATTTGGCCATCGGTGGGTTCACCTGCCGTTGTAAATAGATAAAACGACGATTTTTATTTTCAGAAATTTTATCAATCAAATCCTGACGATCGAGCCCCAGCACATCGGCTAAAGCGTACCACCGGTTTCGGTCATCCAATTCATGATATTTAAAAATAGTGGCCGGATCGGCCCATACGGCATCAACCGGGACACTCACCGCCAGCGGTTCGCCATTCCGATCAGAGATGATTCCCCGCGCTGACGGGATGGTTTTCGCGCGGATCGAACGCAAGTCGCCCTGATAGACTAAATTATCAGGCTCAATGACCTGAATGTAAGCGGTACGCCCAATCAGAATGCCAAAGGCGGAGAAAATAAAGAATAAAATAATATAGAAGCGCCAACGAATGAATACATGGCTTTGAGAAGGCTGCTTTTGTGGGGAAGGCTCGATCTTTTTCATTTCAGAGGAACTACCACTTCCTTGTCTGCATCGGGACGAATCATATTCAGGTCTTTCTGAGCCAAGTCCTGAACCCGGCTGTTATCTGAAAGCGCAGTTTCTTCCAATAACAGGTTACGCCATTCACTATCTAAGTGTTCTCTTTCAACCATCTCATGCTCTCTCGCGGTGATAGCCATGCGAGCTTGATGTGTCGTAAATACGATGCCCATCGCGGTCACGAATATGATGAATAGCAAAAACAGCGCTAAACGCCCGACGGTGAATAGATCGGTTAAAATCACTCGCACCAGATTCGGACTGGATTGGCTGTTTTTTGTCTGTGTCATGCTAGTTTTTCCGCAATCCGAAGCACCGAACTTCTGGAACGGGTATTTTGTGCGACTTCGTGTTCAGATGGTTTAATCGCCTTACCAACCGTCTTAAGACGAGCACTTCCCAGTGCCTGAATCTGAGCATCGGTCAAAGGGAGTCCATGCGGAACCTGTGGTCCTTTGCTTTCTTTACGCATAAAGTGCTTCACCATCCGGTCTTCCAGTGAATGAAAGCTAATCACCGATAAACGTCCCTGAGGTGCAAGTATCGATAACGCGCCTTTTAATGCACAGTCAATTTCGTCTAATTCACTATTGATATAAATGCGAAACGCCTGAAAAGCACGCGTTGCCGGATGTTTTTTCTCTTTATAATTTTTCGGCACGACATCGGCAATCAGTTGAGCCAGCTGACGTGTCCGTTGTAACGGTTCATTCTCTTCATTGTTGCGATAATCAATAATCGCTTTGGCTATTCGCCGGGCATAGCGGTCTTCACCAAATTCACGAATGACCCAAGTAATGTCATCTAAGTCCGCCTCATTCAGCCACTGAGAAACCGGCACACCTGATGTCGGATCCATACGCATATCCAGCGGACCATCTTTTAAAAAGCTGAACCCGCGCTCGGCATCATCCAATTGGGGGGAAGAGACCCCCAAATCGAATAGCACCCCATCGACTTTACCGCTCAAACCATATGTTTCGGCATAATCAGCAATCGCGGAAAAAGGACCATGAATAATCGTAAAGCGGGGATCATCGATCTGCCGGGCGGCTTCAATCGCCTGAGGATCCCGATCAATACTGTAGAGTTTTCCCTGTGGCCCAAGTTTGGACAAAATCGTACGCGAATGTCCTCCCCGGCCAAAGGTGCCGTCGATGTAAATACCGTCTGGTTTGATGTCCAGTCCGCGGATGGATTCATCCAACAGGACGGAAATATGCTGAAATGCTGTTTGCGTCATTCGTTCTCTCGTAAAACCTCTGCAAGCAACCCGTCCCATATGCAATACATATAAGGATCCGAATACGTTTAACTTGCTCAGGACACTATGGTAGTAGAATGCCAGAAACACTGCTACTCCCTTCCTGAATACCAGACGTGATATTGCGCCAAGTTTAAACGATCTGGGACAGATAACGTCAATATAAAGCAAAAAACCCATCATGACTGAAAATCATGATGGGTCAAGAATAGCCGGAGTTAACCTATAAGCCGGGTTCTGTTCCGTTTTGCAACGGTAGTAGCCATTCCTCTAGGCCAGCAATCGCTCACTGGCTCAAGCAACCTACCCGCTCCCAGACGCGAGCCACGCCATACGAGAGCCTATTTGGTCTTGCTCCGGGTGGAGTTTACCTTGCTACGAACTGTTGCCAGTCGCACGGTGCGCTCTTACCGCACCCTTTCACCCTTACCTGACCACAAGGGTCATCGGCGGTCTTCTCTCTGCTGCACTTGTCGTAGGCTTTCGCCCCCCAGGCGTTACCTGGCACCCTGCTCTATGGAGCCCGGACTTTCCTCCCCTTTATCAGTCTCCCCGGCCAAAGCCAAGGGACATCAATAAAGCAGCGACTACCCAGTCAACTCCGAGCGCGAATTGTATAGAGAAAGGACAACGCTGTCTAGCGATGAAGAAACGACTGATGGTTTTCCATCCGCTCCCACAGTAATTCAAGCAGAACCATTGCGATCTTTCGTCACAGCGTCTCGCCCTCTCAGAGATGAGACAAGCATCGGTTTGCAGCGGTCGTTGGTTTCTCTCTTAAACCTTTTAAGTTCATCCATAGCATAGGTAAGACAACGAGGGTGAAGGCGATATTCGATAATGGTACCGACAACCACACGCCCTCAATACCAAACAACCTCGGTAACATAAACAAGAACGGCAATTGCACGACCATGTTTCCTACGGAGACAAACAGCGCCTGACCACTCTTCCCTACCGCAACAAAGTAAATCGATGCCATAAATAAGAAGCCATCTAAAAACAGCGCCATCAGATGCAACCGAATCCCGACCTTGGTGGCCTCAATTAACGGCTGATTCGCATGCGTAAAAAAACTGGCGAAAAATGCGGGAAAGAGATTCAAAACAAGGACGACAACGATCCCTGAACCAATCGTGACAGAAAACGCTAACTTCACGGTTTGGATAATCCGTGGGTACTGCTTCGCCCCCAGATAATAACTGACAGGCGGCTGCAAGCCACTGACTAAGCCTTCAGCAAAGAAGTAATAACAGCTCGCTAAATAACCGACGATGGCGAACGCCGCCAATTGGGTCGTATCCCCATAGTCCATAAATAACCGGTTATGCAGCGCAATGATAAAACTCATATAGATAAACATGACTAAGTTCGATGCCCCAAGCTGCATGATTCGCTGCGCAATATTCTTATCAAACTGATGCAGCGATAAAACGGTTTTTGCTTTCGCCGAAGTAAAATACCGCAGGCACAAAACGCACGTTGCAAGCTGTGCAATCAAGGTCGCGACGGCCGCTCCTTTTAGCCCCATGCCGAATATCCCTAACAAAACATAATCCAATACGATGTTTAATAACGCCCCCGCCACAATGAAGCGTGTGGCCATGTTCGGGCTATCATCATTACGCACTAGCATCGGCATGGCACTGGCACCGATCGAAATCAAAGCCCCGTACGACATGACTTCAACATATTGCCAACTCAGCATCAGCGTGTGACTCGTTGCGCCTTGCAGGTGTAAGCCAGTTTTACCGAAAGAGATAAACACCAGCGTGGCCAATAAACCGATACCGACCACCAAAAACAGAGCGGTCACTAATGTTGCTTGCATTGCATAGCGGTTCTTCTCGCCGCGATACTGGGACAACACACTGCCACCCCCCATGCCGATGAGAAGCCCAAAGCCCATGATCAGTCCCAATAATGGCATCGCCATATTGACTCCGGCGAGTCCTTCGCTTCCGACATATTGCCCGACAAATAAGCCATCAATAATCTGATACAACCCACTCACCAGCATGGCAACAATCGAGGGAATCGCAAAGCGCCAAAAGGCCTGTGCGACCGATTCGGGTAGCTGAGTTGTTGTCTCGTTTGGCATGTTGCCTCTCCCATTGCATAAAAAGAGAGCGCATCATATGACAAATTAAGATATAACAAAGTTAGTTACTATCCGTTTATAGGATAGGTAACAGACTTCTTTAGCAAGCTTTGGATACATGTTTGAACAGGAGATGTATGTGAACTGGACCCTTGACCAACTACTCGCCTTTGTGACTGCCGCCGAATTGGGATCTTTTTCGGCTGCGGCAAGAAAACTGAATAAGGCGCAATCGCGTATTAGCAGTGCCATTGCCAATTTAGAACTGGATTTAGGCTTCGAGTTGTTTGATCGCCGCTCTAAGTTTCCGGTACTCACATCATTAGGCAACGAGATGCTCCCTGAAGCGCAAGCCGTTCTGAACCAATGCTTACGTTTGGAATCAAGAGCCTTAACGGCAGTGAGTCAAGAACCAATTTCGTTACGGATTGCCATTGATGAGGCGCTTCCCTTAGCAACCATCCATACCATGTTTCCGCAACTCGGTGATACCTTTCCCAACACCCACTTAGTGATCACCAATGGTTCCCGAGATGACATTGCGATGGCCATTGCCAATCACAATGCCGATATTGGTCTCATGATCAGCCACAATCAATTGCCTGCCAAATTACAATTGCACACGCTTGGCTATTTAAAAAAGGTACTCATTGTCGGTCAACAGCATCCTCTGGCCAAAGAAGAGATTCTGAGTCTGGTGCAATTACAACAATATCGACAATTCGTCTTATGCAATCGTTCAGGAGAAAATCGCGAACACGCCTTCAGTCCGGATCATTGGGATATCGACAGTTATTATTTAATTTGTGAATTGGTCACACAAAATCAAGGATGGGCGATTGTGCCTGAACACATAGCCAGCACGGAATGGTTTTCACAACAACTCAAAATTGCCAAAAGTGACATATTATCGGACCGCTTTATGGAAGTCGGTATTGTCACACTGATTCAAAGCCCTCGCTCGACGCTAACCGATTGGATCATGGCCCAAATGCGTCAATTAATGGCAAATAACCCGAGTGAAAAGACAACGCCATAACCCGATCATGCTCTGAGTGAACAAGCAGCTCTCTGCACTCAAAGTGTGTGCTATCAAAGTAGCGATGTCTTGATGCTCAAAATAGCCTCTATCCATAAAAAAGCGTGGCATTCGGATGAAAATACCACGCTTATGGAAACCATGTATGAACCGCTGATTACTTCACTTTCAACAAAGACAGAATGGCGGTTAATTCACCGACAGCTCTGGTATTATGACTATTGCTGCTTTCCAATTCACTGACAATGTCTTTCAGTCTGGCAGAAGATTCATGAATCCCGACCAGACTCCGGTTAATATCCTCAGCCACATTGGATTGCTGTTCAGCAGCAGAAGCAACTTGAATCGTATTATCTGAAATGCCTGCGACTCTTTGGTTAACAACCCCCAATTTATCGGCATTTTCAACAGAAGAAGTCACCGTTTGCTGGGCATTTTCCTGACTCTTGACGATCAGTGCGACTGCCGATTGAACATCCTGTTGCAAACCTTTGATCAACTCATCGACTTCTTCTGTCGACTCCTGAGTCCGCGCGGCCAAATTACGCACTTCATCAGCCACCACAGCAAACCCCCGCCCTTGTTCACCAGCCCGTGCGGCTTCAATGGCTGCATTTAATGCCAATAGATTGGTTTGCTCAGCAATCGCTCGGATGGTATCCAGAATGGTGTTAATAGAATCACTGCGTTGAGACACTTGCGCCACCTGATTACTGGCATCATTTAACTGATCGGCAAGACTTTCAACCATCTGGCGGTTCGATTGAACCAGCTCAAAAGATTCGGAGAGGAACTGACTGATTTCCGTGGCAGCTTCACCATTATGCCGTGCCAGATTTGCCACTTCGGTTGCCGAACTGGACATTTCTGTTACCGCAGAAACCACTGAATCGATTTGTTCCGCCTGTAGCAGAGTCGACTGATGGGCGGTTGCTGTCGCCTTGGTAAACTCATCATTGGTTGTAGCAACCACATCTCGCTGCTGGATGAGACGCGTAATCATATCCTGCAATTTACCCGTAAACTGATTAAACCCTTTGGCTAACAACATCAACTCTAAATGTTTTTGCTTATCAAGGCGCTGGGTTAGATCTCCGTCTTCAGACGCCAGTTTTTCCATCCGTAAAGCAATACTACGCAGCGGAGATGTCACGGTATTGACGACTAAAAAGACTAACACAAGCCCGGTAAGTAAAAGCCCGACCGACAAACTCACAAATAAGGTAATTGAACTGCGGGTTTTATCACTCAGCTGACCGGACATTTTGGTCACAGGAGCCAATAATACCGAGGTTGGTACAGAGACATAAATTTTCCAGGCATTGGGAGCCGTGTTAATCGTCATGCTATCGCTGTATACCCATTGTTCAGCGCCTTTGGTCAACCCTGATGTTTGATTGGCAAAAGTTAATTTCAGTTTGTTTACGTTTTTACCAATCGCATCGGGCAGTTCGCTGGAGCCCACAATCAAACCTTTTTCACTGACAATAGTGATTTTACCTTCACCGTTAAATAAATGACGACTCATTTGCTCCAGCTTTTTTTGAATCTCAGACAAATTAATATCCGCACCCACCATACCGGCAAACTTGCCATCGGCCATGACCGGCGCTGAATATGTTGTCATTAATACCTTTTGCCCACTGGTCAGCTGAAATAAATAAGGGTCCGACAGACAGGATTTTTTCGTATCCATCGGACACAAATACCATTCGGAACCCCGAACACCATTTTCATCTTTATCCTGAATATATTTCAGCTCAGGCTGTCCCGGACTATAAATATAATCCCCGTTATCACCGATTAACCAATAGGTGTCGAGCGTACCGACTGAAGACGTATGATCCCCGGTTCCCATTGACGCCTGATCTTTTCCATCGTAACCATTGGGTTCAAATTGTGCGTATAACGCATTCATATTGGGTGAGCTTTTGAGTAACGACAGGGTCATGTCTTTAACTTGTTGACGCATAAAAGGAGTGCCACCATTGCCCGCTGCCGTATCGGTTAAGACTTTGGCAAAGCTGGAGACGACTGCCGCAGTATCACCAAGATAATTTGAGACCTGAGCATGAACTTCACTGGCTGCGGATTCTAATAAAAGTGCGGCTTGATCGTCTTGATATACTCTCAGTTCATTGGCAGAGAAGTCGCTCAAAGAACGAATCGAGTGAGCGGATAGGTAAGTCAGTATACCAATAAGACAAGCAAAGAAGACGCCGGTAATCACAACCAACTTTATTCTGATACTATATTTAGACATAAAAATACCTCAAGTCATACCGCATATACTTTCTAAACCTGCATTAGTAAGAAAACATACCTTTAAATTTAAGTCGCACCCACAACTGTGTCAGTCAAAATACCGGATGCCCCTCCATAAAGATTAGTCTTTTTTTATATAAATCACTCGGTCGTTGTTTGTGATAGAGCACTTCTGTTTTTACTTAGAAAAGCCCCTCAGTGTCCGAGAAATTGCTTGAGCTTAAAGGAATCGCCAATACGGCGCAGATTAAAATGAGATGAGAACAGCCACGTTACGCGGCTCACCACGGAGGAAGCGATCAACGCGGATCGCTTCATAATAATCACTAGATTTTTATGCTTATCATTAAAATAAAAATACAGTAAAACGAAACACTATCATTCCTTCAATGGCTTTTCGTTGTATAAAAAGGAACCCGGATCACGAAATATCACGCAGTACCATTAGTTTCATTTCCGTCATATCTTCGATAGCAAAGCGAACCCCTTCACGCCCTAAGCCACTGTCTTTAACCCCACCATAAGGCATATGATCAACCCGCCAAGAAGGCACATCACCAATGACCACACCACCCACATCAAGCACATCCCATGCTTTATAGGCTTTATAAATGTCTTTGGTAAAGATGCCCGCTTGTAAGCCAAACACCGAGTGATTGACCTCAGCCAGTGCCGCATCAAAATCACGAAACGACGATAAAATCGCAACAGGGCCAAACACCTCCTGACAAGAAACCGACATGGCGGGATCAACGTTTTCCATGAGCGTTGCCGTCAGCATAGCGCCATCTCGCTGACCACCCGCCAGTACTTTTGCTCCGCCGGTAACCGCTTCTTCAATCCAGGTCTGCAAACGCTGCGCTTCTTTTTCACTAATCATCGGACCAATAAAGGTGTTCTCATCTAATGGGTCGCCGGAGACCAATGCGCTGACGGCTTCGGTAAGACGCCGCTTCATATCATCATAGATCGCTTCATGTACGATAATGCGCTGCACGCTGATACAGCTTTGCCCTGATTGATAATAAGCCCCAAAGACAATGCGTTGTACCGCATCGTCCAAGTTAGTGCCTTCATCAACGATACAGGCAGCGTTGCCTCCCAACTCCAGCACAACCGGCTTTTTACCCGCTTTAGCCTTCAGCGCCCACCCCACATCCGGCGAACCGGTAAAGCTGAGCAATTTCAAACGCTCGTCTGTGGTGAATAAGTCAGCCCCTTCACGATGACAAGGCAAAATAGAAAAAGCACCTTTTGGCAGCTCGGTCTCGGCCAGAATCTCACCGACAATCAACGCACTCACCGGGGTTAAGCTGGCAGGTTTGAGAACAAACGGACAACCAGCGGCAATCGCAGGGGCAATTTTATGAGCGGCTAAATTCAGGGGAAAGTTGAACGGGGAAATAAATGAGCATGGGCCAATCGGAACACGCTTCCACATACCTTGGTAATTCGCAGCACGGGCAGAAATATCCATCGGCATCACTTCGCCATAAATCCGTGTGGCTTCTTCCGCCGCGATTTGGAAGGTATCAATCAGCCGGGTCACTTCCCCACGCGAGTCTTTAATCGGTTTCCCGGCTTCAATACACAACGCATAGGCCAACTCTTCAAAACGTTCTTTAAAACGCGTAATACAGTGCTGCAAAATCGCCTGACGCTGATAAGCCGGCAGGGCTTTCATTGCGTCTTTGGCCGCATCTGCAGCAGCAATAGCTTGATCGATGTCAGCCGCACTGGCCATAGCGACCTTGGTCGCAACTTCATGGGAGTACTTATTGTGAACTGACAAATCCGTGTTGGCATAAACGGCTTCGTTAGCCAGATAAAATGGGTAACTCGATTTCAGCATGGTCTGTTTCTCTTTTTGATAAGGTTAAGCGAGGTCAGGCGCGTCTAAATCCAACCCCATTTCCTTTAATACGCTGCCTGCCGTACGAAAGGCATCGATCGACGCCGGCACACCACAGTAAATGGCAACTTGCAATAAAACTTCGCGAATTTCTGCAACCGTCACACCATTGTTCACGGCACCCCGCACATGTAAGGCTAGCTCATGAGGACGGTTCAACGCTGAGATCATCGCTAAATTAATCAGACTGCGTTCGCGCTGTTCCAACCCGGTCCGTTGCCAGATATCCCCCCAGCAATATTCAGTGACCAACTGCTGCAGCGGACGTGTAAAGTGAGTCGCCTGATTGATTGAGTTATCGACGTATTCTGCGCCTAAAACCGCCTTACGGGTGGCAAGGCCTTTATCAAATTTATCTGTCATCACGTTACCTATAACTGACTGATATTGAAGCACGACCGTCTGATCGAGCAGATGGAGGAGATAGGTGTGTCCTGAGACCATATCGACAGGTTTGGTCAGAGAACCACTCAGAAAATGCTGTCCTGCTTTTACTTCACCAAAGAGCGTCAATATGCCTTTTATCATGCATACGACGGACCCCAGCGGCCCGCCCAGAACATTCACGGCAGCGCCGACTTCGCTGGTACGGTCTGTTTCGAGCAGGCATGGACAACCGGACTGTTCAAGTACCTGAGCATCAAACGGCATCATTGTCCCCACCTGATAAAAACCCGCCGCCGCATTGTCGGAGACAAAATGGGGGATATCGAACTTCCAGCCCTGAAGACGACAGTCAGCAACTTCAATCGCCGGCGCCATCCACGCAATCGCTGCCAGAATCTCGTCATCAGAGACATCTTTGCCGGAGAGATCTTTCCCTAACACAAATAGAATTTCAGATTCAATTTTAGGCGCTATCACCTGATCCTGAGTTAACGGGCCAGACAGTCGATTGGCAGCAAACAGCGGCGCATAAATCGGGGCTTGTAGGGCAAAACGGTCTAAGGCTGGCTGACTGGACAAAGCGACTTTCCAGCCGATCAACGCATTCCCCGCTTGTTGGTTCAGCTCAATTACCGCTTTTTGTACTTGGTAACCAAATGCAATATCTTGTTCGGAGAGGGCATCAATCAAGGGAATCGCCGTACATTCATGACGGGCACGCATCAAAATTTTTGCGATACTCTCTTCGGTGACCGTTCTTGTGTTCAGCGTTTCTGCTGCAATGTTTTTCTCTGGCATAAGGGACTCGCTTCTGCTTCTCACTCACGTCGCGGTAACGACATTCGCTCACCAGTTTTCGCGACTATTGTTCTGGATGAAGCAATCTTTTATGGATTAGGCACTCTTCTATGGATTAGGCACGCTTTTATTGACCAGGTAATAGTTTGGCGCGCAGCTCATCTAAAACTTCATTGAGACGTCTGGGTGAGGTTAAGGCTGCGACAAAACGATCAGGACGAATCACCACGATTTTATCCCGTGCCTGACTAAACCAATCGGCCAGACTGTTCTCTAAATCTTCAACGCAACAGCAACCCGATGCCGTCAAGCGCTCATCATGGCTCAACCCACTGCGAGAAGGGTTTACTTGTACGTACCGGGTCTGCATCTCATGCCAAAATGCTTGATTCTCATCGGACATAAAATCAGTCGGATTGAGACGATAACCGACGATAGAAAACCAATCGCCTAATACGGTATCCAACTTCTCCTTGTGACCTTCCGCCGTTTCAACATTTGGCTGAATAAAGAGTTTGCCGACCAGACTGTCTTCATAGATTTCTTCACTTTCGTGATACACAATCCCCTTGGTAATGTGCGCCTTGGGTTTGAATTTGAATTCCACCAAGTGTTCACGCAGGCTATCGACCGAATCGGTTGCTTTGAACATCCAGTCACGAATGCCCGCCATAATCGGATTGGTCATGCCTAATACCGCGCCCATGTTGTCTGCCAGACCAACCAGATCCGTTGCATGACCACGCCGCTCATCATCATAGGTTTGCAAAATACCCGGAGAAGCAAAGCCTTTCACCACTGCCGCCACTTTCCAGCCGATATTGACCACATCGCGAATTCCGGAGTTCAGGCCCTGACCGGCCCAGGGCGGGGTAATATGGGCAGCATCACCACACAAGAGTACCCGCCCTTTGACAAACGTATCCGCCACCCGGGAGTTATGGGTGTAGGCACGAATACGGACAATATCCAAATCATCCACTTTGTCGCCGATGTGACGACGAATCAGATCGCGAATCACCGCTTCCTGACAAATCTCTTCTTCTTTCTCATGCGGGAACAACATAAATTCCCAGCGGCGATGTTGATAAGGCAGATAGATACATACGAAAGGTCGCACCGGATCGCCGTGTAAGGCCGTAAACGGCGCATCCAGAGTGTCGTTAGCCGCATCGACCACCACCCATTTTGCCGGGTGAGTCAGCCCCGTAAAGCCAATATTTAATTGCTTACGAATCTCAGAACGTCCGCCATCGGCAGCAATCACATAATCGGCTTCCAGACAGTATTCTTCGCCGGATGGATCGGTGACGTTCAACACGACTTTATCGTTGTCGTCTTGGATGCCCGTCATGGAATGCCCCAAGCGTAAATCCACCGAATCGAAGCGCTTCAAGCCATCCCGTAAAGTCACCTCTAAGAGTTGCTGCATAAACATATTACGCATCGGCCAGCCATACTGAGCAGCTTTCGGTTTCACTTCGGCAAAACAGACACCACGGGCGTTGTAATAGCGCAACGGCACATTACTGATCATGTCTTTGACGGCCATGTCGGCCAGTCCGACACCCTGTAAAACACGCAAAGCTTCATCATCCATTCCTACCGCTCTCGGGTAAGGCAGAATCTCTTCTGAGGCTTCAAGCAAAACGGTGTTGATGTTGTACAACCCCATATAATTGGCTAAAGTCACGCCATTTGGCCCACCGCCAACAATCACAACATCTGCTTTTTGTGTTTTCATCCCTCAAAACCTCTAATCAGTAAGAACTGTTCGTATGAAACGTACCACCGCCGCATTAAATTTTTCCGGTTGGTCGTCGTGCACATAATGACTGGCATGATCAATTTGAACCGTCTGAACCCAGTCCGTTGACGCCATAATATCCGCCACGGTCTGACTGGATAAAAAGTCCGAATCCCCCCCTTTAATTAAGAGCGTCGGGCAGGCAATCGCACGAAATGCTGGCCATAAATCAATCGGTTCAATGGTTAAACGTGCCTCGGCAATGCCTTGTTGATCGTGCTTCCACGTCACTTTTCCGTCCACTTCACGAAACGAATGCGTCAATCGGGCTTGTAACGCCTGTTCGGTTAAGTGCGGACGCGAACTGGTCCAAAAATCTTGCGCCGCTTGCCAGGAATCAAAACTTAACGGCGTATTGCTCATTTCCCGACGAATGCGTTCAGCCCCGTCTCCCTGTTTGGAAGAGCCCGGACCAATATCTTCAATCACCATCGCCATGACACGTTCCGGATATAAGCGTGCAAACTCAGCGACGTTCTGACCGCCGAGTGAATGGCCAATCAAGACAAAACGCTGCAATCCCAAATGATCGACCAAGCGGGTGAGGTCTTGTACATAAGTTTGTGCGTGATAATCCTTGGCCGGCCCCCAATCACTGTCACCGCGTCCCCGTTGATCCAAGGCGAAGCAGGTAAATCCATCCCCCAGCGCATCAACCAGATCTTGCCAGGTCTGTGCAAAACCGCGCAGCCCATGCAACATCACCACCGGTACCTTGCCATTGCCCCATTTCAGGTAATGCAGGTTCAGTCCGTCACTGGTAAAAAAATGGCTACTACTGGACATTGTCATGCTGAATCCCTCCATCAAAAATGACCGCTAAACGAGGCCATCTTCTCCTTTGACATCCTGTGCTGCTAAGCCACCTAAACGTGCATGTAAACGACCACGAGTCGCAAATGACCAGATAATCAGGACTTCATCATTGCGCGGTGCATCATTAAAAGACACGGCAATAGAATCATAATGAGAGCGTACATAGAGCGCATTTTTATGGGCTAACGGCACATCAATGACAGCACCGGGCGCACCGACTTTACCGGTAGAAGGCACCCAAGACTTCCCGCCACCAACCGCATCACGGACCGGGTTTGCTGCAGGATTGGTCAAAAACGCATTCCCGTGTTCATACTCGCCAAAAGCTCCCACCAGCACGGCTTTACCATAACTGACGATCTCGTTATCGCCCGCTAATTCTTGAATACGGCGGCCAAACTCTTTGCCAAGTTCAGGGGAATTTTCAATCAGGACAGATAAATCTTCAGAATAGGTATTCGCCAAGGGGTTATGAATTGCTGCTGCAATTACATATTTTTTAACCGGCTCACCGTCGGCCAGTTTCCCTGTCTCATTGGCCAGCGTTTCTTCATAATGGTAGAACCACTTACGAATATGGTATGAACAGAAGTTTGCTTCTTTCATGGTTTAAAATCCTTAGTCAAAAATAGGTTCGAGCTTAATCGGACGACTCGGCGCATGCGCATGTTTAAAGCGATACTTGCCAAGCTCATCATCGTGCTCAGTTTCTAAGAAAAACTCTAAACGATTGCCATCCGGGTCTTCAAAATACAGCCCAATCCCCACTTCATGATCCGTGGTTTTGACAATCGGAACATTTTTGGTCAATAACATGCCATACAGTCGGCGCAAAGTGGTCAGGTCGCCATCAATCTCCATCCCATAATGCTGGAGGCCAATGATGCCTTTGCTCGCTCCTTCCGGCGCTTTAATCAAAGCAATATCATGGTGCTTATCACCAAAACTCATCATCACCCACTCATCACCATTACGGGCATTTTTCTCCATAGATAACACATCTGCATACCACTCTGCGGAAGCAGCGGGGTCGGATACAAATAAAGAGATATGAGTACGATTGACTTTCACCTTCATCTTCATCACCTATTTTTATGTGATCACACGTCACGCTGTGTTGCGATCACCGACTATTTTTTGATTACAGAGGCATGAGCGGCCTCAATGACAGCTTCTGCGGGTGTCCAGAGAACATCAGAAATTTCACTGAACTCACGCCATTCTTTTTTCCAGGATAACCCGGCTTTCTCACTGGTAAACAAATGTCCGTATTTTGTCCCGGCAACCATTTGCTCAGGATTTGCAGGGTTGATATGAATTCCCCACACACACGAATTAGGTTGCAGTGGCAACGGCAACAATTGCCATGTTGCTGCGGCATCGTGAGAAACATAAACTTGGCTGGTCGTGCCCGGCGTTCCGTCGGATACACTTAAATAAATGGTACTTTCTGTCCCCATTGGCACCGCGGTGGCCCGGGCGTAATACAAACCAAAGGCTTCTTTGGCGATCACACCTTCCCAAGTTTCACCATCATCAAAGCTACGATAGACAGCATTGACACAAACAGCGACCACAACCTTTTTACCATGATTGGGCAGGACTTGAATCGTATGGATGTCGGAATTAAAGTCCCATAGCAAACGGTCATCAATCCGTTCCCATGAATCACCACCATCATCACTCCTAAACAAACCCCCTTCCTCTAAACCAAACCAGACCTTATTCGAATCGGTCGGATCAAAGGCAAAAGCCAATAAACGCGGTTTACTCACCCCAGCGCAAAACTCAGGAATCTCAACCGGTGCTCGCTCCCAGGTTTCGCCTGCATCTTTCGTGCGCCATAGCACCGCCCGGGAGGGCGCGCCGGTGCCGACAAAAATGCGCTGTGGGTTCTGCGGGTCAACCGCAACTTTCCAGACGGTTTCACCATTAAAAGGAGAATCGATCCGTGTCCATTTGGTCCCCGCATCTTGACTGACACACAGGCCGGTATCTGTCCCGATATATAAGGTACTTGGATTGGTCGGATCCACATCCAGAGAACGCGTGATCGCATCAAATTCGATGTCCTGACCCAGACCAAGACGATGCCATGTTTGCCCGTTATCCGAACTTTTCACCACACCCTGACCAACAGTCGATACTAAAATTGTGCCGCTCATACTGCCTCCTATAGGAAAATACCGCGTGTTAACCCACCATCAATACCAATTGACTCACCCGTTACAGCACCAGCTTTCGGTGAGGCTAAAAAGCCAATCAAATAGGCAATTTCAACCGGCGCTAAAGTCCGACGAATCGGAGTGACATCAATGTAACCCTGCTCAACTTCTTGCGGCGTTTTGTTTTGGAGCTTTCCTTCACGCTCGTACAACTCTTGAATATGTGGGGTATCGACCACGCCCGGATGAATAATGTTGCAGGTAATGCCGTGTGGACCGAGTTGATCCGAGAGGTTTTTGGTCATATGGACAATCGCCAGATTCCGCATACCGGACATCACTTTACTGCTACGACCGGTTAGGCCGCCGATATTGATGATGCGACCAAAGCCTTGTTTCTTCATATGAGCGGTAACGGCTTTGGCACAACGGAAATAGCCAATCACTTTGGTATCTAAATCGCCCAGCAATTCGTGGTCATTGGCAAACTCAATCGAATTACGCACCACGCCTGAAGGCGCCGCCGCACCATTGACTAAAATATCCACCCGGCCAAATTCTTTCACCGCGACAGCCACCATCGTTTCAACCGAGTCCATATCGGTGGTATCACACTGCACAGGCAAGACACGCCGCCCCGTCGCTTCGGCAATTTCAGCGGCGGTTTTTTCCAGTACAGACATGGTGCGCGAACAGATCACCACATCACAGCCTTCTTCTGCTAAGAATCTGGCAACATCTTTGCCGATTCCCATCCCACCGCCGGTGACAATAGCGACTTTATCTTTAATTTCTAAATCCATAATCAATACCCTGCTCTCTGTTACCCTAAATTGACGAAAACGCTTTTGGTTTCGGTATAGGCATCAATGACATTTTTGCCCATTTCACGCCCCCATCCCGATTGCTTGTAGCCACCAAATGGCGACGCAGGATCCACCACATTCCAGCAGTTAATCCATACAGAACCCGCTTTGATACGGCTGGCAATGGTATGCGCCTGAGTCAGATCATTGGTCCACAGCCCGGCGGCCAGACCATAAGGTGTATCATTGGCGCGATGCACCAATTCATCCACATCGGACCAACTCATGACCGTGACCACCGGGCCGAAAATTTCTTCACGGGCAATCCGGGCCTGTTCCTGTTTATCCAGAAAAACCGTCGGTGACATAAAGTAACCATCGCCCAACTCGCTGGGTTTATGCCCGCCGCAAATCAGCTCCGCCCCTTCAGATACCGCACTGTCGACGTAACCTTTGACGACATTAAATTGCGCCGCTGAGACCAAAGGCCCCATCGTGGTCCGTTCATTTAACCCCGGTCCCACCACGTGGGCAGCCGCATGTTTGCGTAATTCCTCAAGGGTTTGATCGAGTACACTTTCATGAACATAAAGACGAGAGGCAGCAGTACAGACTTGGCCCTGATTATAAAAAATACCGTCAGCAGCCCCTTTTGCCGCTTTGATAATATCGGCATCAGGCAGAATGATATTGGGTGACTTGCCACCCAGTTCGAGAGACACTTTTTTCATATTACTGACCGCACTTTGCGCAATCAGACGACCGACACCGGTCGAACCGGTAAAGGCGATTTTGTCGACTCCGGGATGCGCAGCCAGCGGTGCACCGGCCCCTTCGCCAAAGCCCGTGATGACATTCACCACCCCACGCGGAATACCGGCTTTTTCAATTAAATAAGCCAAACGCAACGCCGATAGTGGTGTTTGTTCCGCCGGTTTCAACACCGAAGTACATCCGGTTGCCAGCGCCGGACCCAGTTTCCATGCACACATCGACAGCGGAAAATTCCAAGGCACGATCAGGGCACAAACACCCACCGGCTCTTTGACCGTATAGTTGAGCATGCGCTCGCCGGTGCGAGGTGAGACCGGAATCGTGCTGCCTTCAATTTTGGAAGGCCAACCGGCAAAGTAACGAATAATGCTCGCGGTAATGACTACCTCACCGTTTTTGGCATTGCTATAGGGTTTGCCATTTTCCAGTGAAATGATTTGCCCAAGGTTTTCCGCATCGGCTTCGATTAAATCGGCTAAGTGCAGCATGAGTTTGGTGCGTTGAGCCGGTGATACACGCTGCCACTCACCTTCTAAAGCTTGACGGGCAGCATGAACGGCGTGATCCACATCAACTTCAGTGGCTTTAGCGACACTGGCAATGGTGTGAGTCGTTGCAGGATCTTCAACGTTAAAATATTCGCCGGTGGTCGGCTCAACCCACTCCCCGCCGATAAATAAACGTTTTTGTTCGGCAAGAAAGCCTTGAACTTCTGGAAACAGTGGCATGGTAGTCATCATCAACCTCACAAAGACATTTCGATTAAGCGTGGGGCTTTTGCGTCACACGCCGCTTTAAATTCACGCATCAGTTCTGCGTTATTCGTGACACAGACGGAATCCACGCCGTAAGCCTTTGCCAAGGCCTGCCAATCGACGCGAGGTCTGTCCAACTCGGTTAAGGCCAGAGAATTGGCACCAAACTCGGTGACGCCATAACGACGCAGTTCATTTTGCAAAATGTTGTATTTATGATTCGCGGCGATCAGAATCACCACAGGCAGGTTTTCGCGGGCGATACTCCATAAGGCTTGAATGGTGTACTGAGCACTGCCATCCGACTGCAAACACACCACAGTATTCCCCGGCTCGGCCAATGCCGCCCCAAAGCCTGCCGGAATGCCTTGCCCAATCGCACCACCGGTGTTGGTAAGGACGCGATGGCGTGGCGCCAAAGCTGATTCTGTGAAAAACGGGTAACCGCAGGTGCCCCCTTCAACCGAGACGATACAGTTATCCGGTAAGGTGCAGGAGAGGATTTTGCCGATAGACTGCGGGGTCAAAGCCTCATTAGCAGCAGGCAACTCAATCGTGCCAACCAGATCTTGATGCGCCGGTGCATTAAGCAATTCGGCAAGTGCTTCCAGCGCACCGGAAACATCGTCCCCCACATCAGCCAGCGTCACTAAACGATCTGTTTCAGCTAAACGGGATGGCATCCCCTCGTAACCGAAATAGGCAATGGGCTCAACCACACCCGCGCAAACCACTTGATCATATTGCTCTAACTCAGCAATCGCTTTTTCGGGGAAATAAGGCAGCCGATCCAAATCTGGCAACCCCCCACCCCGGTGAGAAATCCGCGGAAAGGTCTCGGCAAACATCTTCATACCGGGTAACTGACCGATACGGCCTGCCGCCTTAAGCCCTCTTTCATCTAAACCGTTATCACCGACAATAAAGACCAAACGCTTGCCCGCCTTAATACGTTCAGCCACGGCTTCAACATAATCGGCTTTAAAATGACGTTTTGGTGGCAAGATTGATACTTTCGGTATATCTCCGGATAACGCTTTGGCCTGTAAATCCATCGGTAATACCAGCGTCGAAATTGCCCCACAAGGCTGCCAGGCTGCGCGCATCGCTGCCCCAAAATCTTCCACGATTCGATCCACAGATTTTGAGGTGCGGAAAAATGCAGAAACCGGACGCGCCAGAGATTCAATATCACTTGCCAGCGGTGGATCATAATTCACATGCCATGAAGCATGATCCCCCACCAAGTTAACAATCGGACTGTTCGCACGGCGTGCGTTGTGCAAATTGGCAATCCCGTTGGCAAAACCAGGCCCTAAATGGGTCAGCGTCAATGCCGGACGACCAGAGACCCGGCCATAACCATCCGCTGCACCAGTACAGACACCTTCGAACATGCTGAGAACAGGGCGAAATTTTGGCTCACTGTCCATCGCCGCTACAAACGGCATTTCTGTGGTTCCTGGATTTGCGAAACAGTACTCAACACCGGAGTCGACTGCCGCTTTAACAATTGCTTCTGCACCATTCATACGAGAACCTCTTTATTTAACTTATTCTCACATTATGCGAAACAACTATAAACTGTCAATGTTAAAAACGATTTAAAACGAATAAAAATGAACTAATATAAGATTTTTGTGATGATTTTCGTCTTTTTGCTGATTATTCTTTTGTAATTCTCAAAATACGAAAAACATAAAAAAACAGCGTGAGCAGATAAACTGCTGACGCTGTCAAACAGGAAAGGAATGGCTCAAAACACTTATTTATTAATATGGACAACCTGCAGAGCGGTAAACTCCAGTAACCCTTCTTCACCAAACTCCACACCGAAACCGGACATCTTACAGCCCCCCATCGGGATGTTAGGCTGAATCTTCGCATGAGTATTGACAAATGTGGTCCCGCACTCCAGACGAGCCGCCAATACTGTGGCCTCCGCCGTATCCGGCCCCCACACCGAGCCATCCAGACCGACATCCACCCCATTCGCCATCTCGATTGCTTTATCAACATCTGAGAATTTGATAATCGGCAGTGCCGGACCGAACTGTTCTTCCTGAACCAACAGGGCCTCGTTAGCAATATCAGCAACAAGCGTCGGCGGATAAAAATAACCCACACCTTCAAGAGGCTGCCCACCCGTTAATATCGTTGCGCCGCCTTTACGGGCATCCTCTACCAAATCGATAATAATTTGCAGTTGGTCTTTATTTTGTACCGGACCAAAGTTCACCCCGTCGTCCATCCCGTTACCAACCACTTGCTCATTGGCAATGGCAACCAAAGCCGCACACATATCGTCATAGACAGACTCATGTACATAGAGACGTTTAATCGCGCCACAGGTTTGCCCCATGTTTAAGAAAGCAGCCGCAAAAATATCCGGTGCCACTTTCGCGACATCAGTGCCCTTTAACACAATCGCCGCATCATTACCGCCCAGCTCAAGGGTCAAACGCTTCAGGTTATCCGCCGCATTGCGCATCACAGACTGACCCGTTTCCGTTGAACCGGTAAATACGACCTTACTAATCTGAGGATGTGCGGTCATGCCACTGCCAATCCCACTTTCACCCGTAATAATGTTAATGACCCCTTTCGGAACATGATTATTGATAATTTCTACCAATTTAATCGTACTGAGAGGCGTTAAACCAGAAGGCTTATTGATGACCGTATTCCCCGCTCGCAGGGCAGGAATAATATGCCAGATAGCAATCATTAAAGGCCAGTTCCAAGGCGTTATAGAAGCCACCACACCAAGGGGTTTATGATGGATCTCGATGCGTTTGGTCTCGGTCTCTTCTGCTACTTCTACCGGAATGTCTTGCGAAGCAGCAAAACGTAACCAAGCAATACCCGCTTCCACTTCCCCCATAGCAAGTGCTAAAGGTTTACCCTGCTCTGCAACGATCAACTCAGCGACTTCACGAGCACGTTGTTCTAATTCATCGCCAGCCTTATTTAAACAGCGCTTACGCTCTTCATGACTGGACACAGACCAGCGCTTGAATGCCGCTTGGGCTGCCTTGACGGCATCTTCTAATTGGGATTTATCCCCATTTGCACACGTTGCGACAACATCAAATGTGGCTGGGTTAATTACATTGAAAGGCGCATGATTCCCTTCAACCCACTCCCCATTAATCAGACATTTAAAATGACGACTCATTGCTAACCTCCACCGGCTTGCGATACCGGGAACACTACTGCGGTATGACACAGATAATAGATTGAACCAAACAGCGCCATCAGCATATGGATATCAACGTCACTGATTTCGCCAAGACATAGCACTAAAAACACAATGTAAGATTTATTGCACACAAAAATGCCTGTGTAAACGAAATTTTTACATTTTTTCTCAAATTAAGAAACAAACCTAACAAAAATAGAGAAAAGCCCTGCAATTATCTCTGGTTATTATCCAGAATATGAGAATAACGTCATTTTTCAGTAGCAAATAAAATGCTATATTGGCACGATAATAAAAGAGCAAAAGTCTCACTATATAAAAAAACAAGATAGATATTAGTGAAATAACGTATTCAAACATATAATCTAAACACTTATCGATCACGAAGAGGTTTACGTGTCCAGTCTCAATAAAATGTTAAACGTCCTCAATATTTTTGGGCCAGGTTCTCTCGTCATCAATGTGGATGACATTGCAAAACAGTTGTCTCTTTCCCGTGCAACCGCCTATCGCTATGTCCGGGAACTGTGTGATGCCGGCTTATTAACCCGTATTGAGACAAGCTACACGCTTGGCCCGAGAATCATCGAACTGGATTGGATGATGCGCCAGCATGATCCGCTGATATCCCATGGACGCGAGGTGATGGCTGAGCTCTCGAATAGTACCGGACTCACGGTGTACATGAGTGTGTTTTATGATGGTCATATCATCAATACTCATATCGAATCTGATATTAAAAAGTATGGGTTTACTTTTGGCCGGGGACGTCCTTTGCCTATTTTTAAAGGGGCTCAATCGAAAGTCTTGGTGGCGTTTCAAAAAACCAATCGTCTGAAAAAAATCTATGATGAACAGATCGAGCCGAGTGAAGATTACAATCTCACTTGGAAAGAGTTTAATTCAGAAACAAAAAAAATCCGCAAAGATGGCTTTTGTGTCACGCATGATGAACTCAACCTCGGTCTGACCGGGATTGCCGCACCAATTCTGAACCTTGAAAATGATGATATTATTGGCAGTATCGCTTTTGTCGGTACCACCAGCGCCTTCGAACTCTTCCGCCTCGAGGCAGTCGTTGACCGGCTGCAACAAGCCACGGCTCGCATCGAAAAAGGGGCCTATCTCGATAATGAGCAAGCCGCGGATAAAACGTGAAAAAGGCCGTCAATATACAGCAATAAAAGAAGCAGCAGCGTCAGGCGTAAGCCTCGCTGCTTTTTCTTTTGATTCAATATCTCATCACTGCTGGGTGAGCCTGTTGATCCACAAAAAACATCGCTCACATCAACTCATCTCAAAAACCACACTCTCGCCATTCAGCACAATTTTCATCTCATGACTGCAAGGATAAAAAATAGAAAAATGTTAAAAAAATGATAAAAATCACTTTAAAAAACATTTTTTTATCGTAATGTGAGAATTAAACATAAAAACAGTTCATTAAAATAACAATTGATCCTTTGAGGTGAAACCATGCAAGAGAACACAAAAATCGATTTTATTTACCTTTCTGAGCCAGACATGATTAAAGCTGGTGTCATGGATATGCCTCGTTGTGTAGATACCATGGAAGCAATGTTCGCACTTTTATATAAGGGCGACTACAGAATGGCAGGGGCAAATAGTGACTCACATGGCGCCTTAATTACTTTTCCGGATCAATCGCCTTTTCCAACGATGCCAAAACCGACAGCTGATCGTCGTTTGATGGCCATGCCAGCATACCTTGGCGGTGACTTTCAAACCTCCGGCGTGAAATGGTACGGTTCTAATATTGCCAACCGCGAAAAAGGTCTCCCGCGTTCCATCCTCACACTGATTCTCAATGATATCGATACCGGTGCACCGCTGGCCTTTATGTCCGCCAACCTTTTATCGGCTTACCGTACCGGCGCGATTCCGGGAGTCGGAGCTCGCCACCTAGCCCGTAAAGATTCTAAAGTCATTGGCTTGTTAGGTCCGGGGGTGATGGGGAAAACGACGGTCTCTGCATTTATGGCGACCTGCCCCAATATTGACACGATCAAAATTAAAGGCCGTGGTCAAAAAAGTCTCGATGATTTTATCGGATGGCTAAAAGAAACCTTCCCACAAATTACTAATATTCAGGTCGTTGACAGTATTGAAGCCGTGGTCCGGGGATCGGACCTTGTCACTTACTGTAATTCCGGAGAAACCGGCGATCCATCCACTTATCCCATCGTGAAACGCGAATGGGTCAAACCCGGGGCATTCTTAGCGATGCCAGCGAGCTGTTCTTTAGATGAAGGGATGGAAGGGCCCGAGGTTCGTAAAGTATTAGATAATACCCGTCTGTATGAAGCATGGTATGAAGAATTACCAAAACCCGCCCATAACTGTGTGCCGCTGATTGGCGTGCGGTTTATGGACATGATAGCCGCCGGTCAATTGGATAAAACCGAACTGGAAGACATCGGCAAGATTGTGGCGAACGATGCACCGGGTCGTCACAACGATGAAGAAATCATCATCATGTCGGTCGGTGGGATGCCCGTCGAAGATGTTGCCTGGGCTACGGTCATTTATCGCAATGCCATCGAACAAGGCATTGGCGTAAAACTCAACCTTTGGGATACACCGGTTTTACGCTAAACGTCCCCGAACGACTCCCCACTTATCGATAGGAAAACTCAAATGACCATGATTACCAAGGTAAAAACCGGCTCAAAACTGGAAGAATTAAGCAGTTACTCTCGTCTCGTATGCGTCGATAACTGGATATTTGTTTCCAATACGGCTGGCCGAAACCCTGTTACCCAAGAAATCCCGGAAGATGTCCTTGAACAAACGCACCAAGTGTTCAGCAATGTTGAAGCCGCCCTGAAAAGCGTCGGGGCAAGTCTTGCCGATGTGGTGATGTCGCGAGTGTTCATTCAGGATCCCAAAGATACGCCGGCAGTGATGACGCTCATCGGGGATAAATTCCGTGGTGTCGATCCGGCCACGACAGTGACCTGTCCGCCACTGGGTTCAACCATCTATAAGATGGAGCTAGAAGTCACGGCTTATCGGGGTGCCGCCAACGCGGATGTGAAGACTATTACCATTGCTCAATAGAACGGATTGATAAGGCAGAGCATCACAGGCTCTGCTTTTCGGGCACTTTTCAGGAAATAAATGATGACGAAAACACTTGATGCTATTCATACACAGGATGAACTACCAGAATCCACAACCGTTGTGATTATCGGTGGCGGTATTATCGGTGTCACAGCCGCCTTAACACTGGCGGAAAGAAACATTCCCGTTGTATTAATCGAGAAAGGTCATATCGCCGGAGAGCAATCTTCTCGCAACCTTGGGTGGGTCCGAAAAACCAATCGGCATTTACACGATGTGCCACTGGCGCTCGCCGCCGACAGACTATGGCAAGGTATGCCAGAGAGAATCGGTCAATCTGTCGGCTACAAAGCATCCGGCATTATGTTCTTAGCCAAAACCGAAGCGCAGGTTGCCATGCATGAAGCTTGGTTAAAATCGGTGGAATCGCTGTCTCTGGACTCACACATGCTCAGCAGCCAAGAAATTGAACAACACGTTCCCGGCGGTAAAGGCAACTGGCAAGGTGGCATATATACCCCCTCTGACGGACGGGCTGAACCGTCGATTGCGACTACGGCAATGGCCAGAAAAGCGATTGAGCAAGGCGCAATCATGGTACAAAACTGTGCGGTTCGCACGCTGGCGACAAGCGGCGGAAAAATTAGTGGGGTTGTCACCGAAAAAGGTGAAATCCGTTGTCAGCAAGTTCTTCTGGCCAGTGGCGCGTGGTCGCGACGTTTTCTGGGAAATCATGGTATCTCTCTGCCAACGCTGCCTCTGATTTGTTCTGTCATGCGGACCAAACCGATGGAAGGCCCGACTGACATCGCAGTTGGCGGCCCAGATTTTTCGTTCAGAAAACATAAAGATGGTGGATTCATCATCACCCAGCGTGGTGCCCTAGATGCCCATATTACCTTGGATCATTTACTAATCGGCTGGCGCTACTTCAGTCAACTCCGAACCCAGCGCAGTTTCTTACGCACCTCGTTTGGGAAAGCGTTCTTTGAAGACCTGAAACTTGCTCGTCGCTGGAAGGCTGACAGTCAATCACCTTTTGAACAGATCCGAACCTTAGATCCGAGTGCCAACCCAGCGCTGAATCACGAAGCACTCACTAACTTAAGAAAAGCCTGGCCCATTTTTGAACAAGCTGAAATTGAGGAGTCTTGGGCAGGGGTGATTGATATAACCCCAGATTCGAATCCAATCATCGACAGAATTCCTGCTATCCCCGGTTTAACGATTGCCACAGGATTTTCTGGTCACGGTTTTGGTACGGGGCCAGCAGCAGGACAGCTAGCGGCAGATATTGTCACCGACGCGGCTCCGCTTATTGACCCTAGCCCATACAGATTTGAGCGACTTTAAATTCCCCCAGGAAGTATAAGTCTCCCTTCGCTCACGCCAGTAGCACTTCAGGTATGCTGGCATTTTTATCGATGAGGACCAATCAGCCATTCAACAATGATGTATGACTGATTGGTCCCGATAAACAACGGTTTTGTTATGAATCAATCGGCGGTATGCCTAACTTGTCTACGGCCGCAAGCATTACACCGAGATTGCCCGTCAAGTGACCAAACATAAGCCAATCACGAGTTTTTCTCGAGCGACACCCACCATCAGCCTTCCGCTAATCACCCAAATTCGGACGAAAGCCCATCCATTCCCGATCAGCAAATTTGCTTCACAAAGACGCGAAGTGATTTTTTGGCTCAGTATCTTCTCTCGCAGAACAAACGCTTCTTGCTCGACTATTTATCACATCTTTCTTATCGCATTTTTCTCGAAGAGCTCACTTATTGACTGTTTTATTAAAGATAAATCAAAACAAAAAACCCTTAAAAACAACCACCCAAAAACAACAAAATCTCATTTTATGATATTTTTTTAATTTTTTTGTAGAAAAACGCGCCACCCTCATATAACATCTCCTTAACACATAATTAACGAAGACTTCACCCACTCGTTAAGCAGAAGTAACAATTAAACTCGTTAGGAATCTTTGATATGAAACAGACCACATTAAAAAAAGAGAGCTTAGGACTATGGTCGATAGTATTTTTCGTCATAGCCGCCGCGTCTCCTCTAACCGGTGCGGTGGGTGCATTACCTATTGCTTTTATGGCTGGAAATGGTCCAGGTATTCCCGGAATCTATGTTGTTGCGGGGATTCTGCTGACGTTGTTTAGCTTTGGTTTTATTGCAATGAGCCGTCATGTCGTTAACTCAGGTGCATTTTACTCCTACGTGAGCAAAGGGCTTGGCCCTTCTTCTGGTTTAGCGGCTTTCTTTGTTGCGATTCTGGCCTATCTGTCGATGGTTTTTTCTGTCAGCTCATTATTCGGTTTCTTTGCCAGCATTTTCTTAGCGAGTAATTTTGGTATCGATGTGCCCTGGTGGATGTTGGCTATCGCCAATCAGGTGATCGTGGTATTACTGGGGATTGCTAAAGTAGAAATTGGCGGACGGATTCTTGGGGTTCTCATGCTACTTGAGGTCGCGATTATTCTCTTAGTTGACCTGGTGATCATCAAACAGCCGATTGCCATGGAATTTACCTCTTTCACACCTTCTGTAACATTCAGTGGCAACGCTGGCGTCGGACTTATATTTGCTATCTGTTCTTTTATCGGTTTTGAAGCCTCTGCAATTTATTCGGAAGAGTGCAAAACGCCGGAAAAAACAATTCCCCGGGCTACGCTCGTGGCGGTCGCAATTATCACCATATTCTATGCTTTCACAGCATGGGCCATCGTCCAATACGTGGGCGACACCAAAGTTGGTGAAGTTGCGGCACAAGACCCGGGGATGTTCATTTACAACATTGCAGATCAATTACTGGGCCCTTGGTCGAGTCAAGTCATGTCCGTTTTACTGATCACGAGTCTCTTTGCTGCGACTCAGGCCTTCCACAATACACTTTCACGCTACTTATTCTCTTTAAGCCGTGATGGATTGTGCTGGTCAAAGTTCTCAACATTGCATCCCAAATATCACACGCCGTATGTCGCCAGCCTGATTCAAGGGGTCGCCATCGTCGTTGGTTTGCTAATACTGGTCTCAATGGGCCTTGATCCAATGGCTAATATTTTTGCTTGGGCATCTGCGCTTGGTGCAATCTCCATACTCGCCCTACAGTGTGCGGTTTCATTTGCTGTCGTGGCTTTCTTTATGAGAAATCCGTCGTTACAAGCCTCCCTTTGGAGCCGCTTAATTTCGCCGGCGCTGGCAGCTATCGGCATGGTTCTTTCCTTATATATGGTGATTAATAATCTCGACGTCCTCAGTGGATCGAACTCACCGGTAGTCAGAGCGTTACCTTATTTAGTCGTCGCTTTTGCGGTACTGGGCTTTGTGATCGCCAAGCGATTGCATCAAGCCAATCCGGCTCGCTTTGCCAGCATGACTAAGGTTGTGAATACGTTGAAATAATCCGCAGGCAAAGGAAGAATTATTCGTTCATTCTCAGACTAATTCTCCCCTTGCCTCATATCGTAATACCGTCGTAATACATATATGTCAGACATATAAAAAGCTTGTTTTAAACAGTTAAAAATAACATCCGATTAACTTATGCCTTTATTACTTGTCACTCAGTAATATGGAAATTCCGAGGTACTTCAAATTGAAATACTCTAAATCGATCAGAACAATACATTGGTTAAGCGCGACTATCGTTATAGGTTTACTTGCTTTAGGTATCTATATGACGCCGTATGATGAAGCAAATGCTGCATTTGCAGATAACTTATATTTTTGGCACAAGTCGTTTGGGGTACTATTTTTCATCATTGTGCTGGTGCGTATATTTGTGCGCAGAAGAAGTAAATTACCCCCGTTACCAGATGGCATATCAAAAACGGAGAGAGTGATTGTCAATCTGGCCCATAAATTATTTTACATTTTGATGGTGGCGATTCCCCTGCTGGGATACATCCAATCGAGCTCTTATGAGTATAGTGATGGGGTACATTTCTTCTTTTTTGATTTACCTGAGCTCTTACCAAAGAATCAAGCGGTCTATGAGGTCGCCAACACATTACATAAATGGCTGTCATTTGTATTAATCGGTCTGATTACATTACACATACTTGGCGCGTTACGGCACCGTTTATTCGACAGAAAAAATGATGTCTTAAAGAGAATTTTGTAACGTTTGTTCAAACCCCGTTCAGCATACACTGAACGGGGTTTTCTGCTCACGACTCATCGCATCAATCCAGATGTTCAAGTCCCCACTTATAGAGTGCGTTTTTCTTCAGATGATACATTTCAGCCACGAGCCCCGCCGCTTTTTTCAAAGGAAGCTCCTGAACGAGGATTTTCAGCATCCGAACGGCATCCTCAGAAAATTCATCTGACTCAGTACGGCGATACCCATGAATCAGTAAAACCATTTCACCTTTACGACGGTTTTCATCGGCCATCACCCACGGGATCAGTTCTCCCAGTGGCAACCCCTGAATCGTCTCAAAGGTTTTGGTCAGCTCTCTTGCCAGAACAACTTCTCGTTCTGGGCCAAGAACCGCCTGTAAATCTTGCAGTGATTCAACGATGCGATGGGTCGATTCATAGAAAATACAAGTTCGCTCATCATGCGCAATCGCTGCTAGTTTATCTTTACGAGCTTTTGTTTTCGGAGGAAGGAAACCTTCAAAACTAAACCGATCCGATGGTAACCCAGACGCACTTAATGCGGTAATCACAGCACAAGGCCCCGGCAAAGGGACGACTTTTACATCAGCCTGACGACAAAGTTTTACAAGATGATATCCTGGATCGCTGATCAATGGCGTTCCTGCATCAGAGACTAAAGCAATGGACTGTCCGGATAGCAGTTTATCAACCAAGACTGAAGCTCTATCCTGTTCATTATGGTCATGCAGAGCAAAGGTTTTGGTTTGAATATTCAGGTGAGATAAAAGTTTCCCTGTGTGGCGTGTATCCTCAGCAGCAATCAGATCAACCTGAGAAAGAACCTCAATGGCTCTTTGCGTTATATCACCGAGATTACCAATTGGTGTAGGAACAATGTATAGTGTTGGCGCTTGCTCCTGCAACGTTTTATGATTCGTCATTTGTTTATCATCACTTCAAAGATTATTATAGAGACAATTTTACCGGAATAATGTATAGCTCATGGCTCAGAAAAAGCATAACAGACTCAATGTGGCACGCCTAATCGCTCAGATTACCTTCACAATCCTTCTTGCGGCATGTGCTTCCAATTCACCAGACTCGAACCGTGTCGATATTACACAAAGCCCGACACTCAGTTCTCAGGACTATCTCATGAGAGCCGACAGCAATGAAGGGTCAATACAAAATGACTGGCTGATCATGGCACTCAAAGCAGCGGTGAAAGAAAACCAAGTTGCTCAAGCAAATTTACTGCTATTCCGGCTCACCAAACAAAACCTGAGTGAAACGCAACAAGCGGAATGGCAACTTGCCCGGGCCAGACTCTTTCTCAACAATAATCAGAATGAAGCTGCACTGGAAAGACTAACGTTTAAACCGTGGTGGAAACTGCCTGATGCTCAATGGTTAGCATTCTATCAGACTAGAGCCGATATTTTTATCAGTCTTGAAAAATGGTTTGATGCTGCCCGGGCTTTAGTCGAAGTTTATGATCTGAGCCCGGAGAATCTCCAACCGAAAGTTGCCCGTCAGATCTGGCAAAATCTTTCTCATTATTCCGCAACAGAAATAACAGAGTTAAATGTTTCATCAGATGAAGATGAGTTAGCGGGTTGGCTGCAACTCGCCATTTATATGAAAACGCTCGATGGCGATCTCACCCAACTCAAAAATACACTCGAAAAATGGTTAGCAGAAAATAGCCATCATCCGGCAGCACTACATATGCCCGGCGGTGTCAAAGCGGTTTTGGCGATGAAGATTTCAACGCCGAAGAAAACGGCTTTGCTGCTACCTCTGAGCGGTAAATTTTCTCAGCAGGCGCAGTTAATCCGGGATGGATTTATGTTTGCGATGATGAATGATCAGAACAGAGATCCGGACATGACGCTGAGTGTGATCGATACCAACGAACAATCATTTTCAGATACGGTCAATCAGTTGATGCAAGAACATATCGACTTCGTTGTCGGCCCGTTGATTAAAGAAGATATCACCCAGTTGCAACAAATCGAGCAACAGAAAAAACACCAAATTCCAATGCTGGCCTTGAATATTCCTGAAAACATTCATCCGAATTCAGCCGCATGCTATTTTGCCTTGTCTCCAGAACAAGAAGCCAGTCAGGCCGCAAAATATTTATTCCGTCAGGGATATCAGTATCCGTTGATTCTTGTGCCTCAAGGCAGTTACGGTGAAAGAGTAGCAGATGCGTTCCAACAAGAGTGGCAGAAATATAGTAAACACCCACTCACTATCAGCGAATTTGGTGATAAGCGCCATTTACAGCAAAATATCAATGCGGTTTTCGGCCTTCAGGACAGTCAGAAAAATATTGCACAAATGGAATCATTACTGGATATGAAGCTGGAAAGTCAGCCCCGTAGCCGACGTGATATCGATACAGTCTATATTGTTGCCAATAGCGCGGAGCTCACACTACTCAAACCATTTATCGAAGTAGCGATCAACCCGGACACCACGCAACCGAAACTGTTTTCAAGTTCTCGGAGTAATAGCGGTAATCAATATGAAGATCTCTCAGGGGTAACCTTCAGTGATATTCCGCTTTTGCTCAAACCTCAAGCCACGACCAAAACACAGATGGACGCATTGTGGTCTAAAGATTCGAATGCCGAAAAACGCTTGAAAGCCATGGGAATGGATGCGTACACGTTAATGACATCTCTCCCGCAAATGAAAGCTGTCGAGGGGTATCAAGTTCAGGGGCAAACGGGCACTCTCAGTATTGATAAGCAATGTATCGTCCAGCAGGAATTAAGCTGGGGAGAATATGGCTCGCTTTAGCCACCGGGAAATTGGTGCTCGCTATGAACAAGCAGCGTCGGCCTTTTTATTGGAACGAGGCTTACAATTGATCACCCAAAATTTTTCATGTCGCACGGGTGAAATTGATTTGATTATGCGAGATCAACAAACGACGGTATTTGTTGAAGTTAAATATAGAAAGAACCGATACTTCGGTCATGCGGCAGAAGCCGTGACACCGACAAAAACAAAAAAATTAATTCAGACCGCTCAGTTCTGGCTATTAAAACAAGGTTTGTCACCTTATGACACTGATTTTCGTTTCGATGTGATTGCCATTCATCAAGATGGCGATCACATCGATTGGTTTCAAAATGCAATAACGCAGGAATAACCGATGCTCGAAAGCATTAAAGCTAGTTTTACTGAAAGTATCCAAATTCAGATTGCTGCCGCTGAAGCATTACCAGATGCTATTACACATGCAGCACAAGCGATGGTTGCCAGCTTGCTCAATGGTAATAAAATCCTTTGTTGCGGCAATGGTGGGTCATCAGCAAATGCGCAACAGTTTGCCTCTTGCCTACTCAACCGTTTCGAAACTGAGCGCCCTAGCCTTCCGGCGATGGCCTTGACGGCAGATAATACAACCATGACGGCTGTCGCCAATGATTACCATTATCAAGAAATTTTTTCCAAACAGGTGCGGGCCTTCGGACAAGCAAACGATATCTTGTTGGCCATCTCAACCAGTGGTAATAGTAAAAATATTATCAAAGCGATGGAAGCGGCAGTGACCCGAGATATGACGATCATTGCCCTGACAGGCAAAGATGGTGGTGAAATGGCCGGTTTGCTGGGAGAAAATGATGTTGAAATTCGCATCCCATCGCTCCGAACGGCTCGGATTCATGAAGTCCATATGGTCACATTGCACTGTCTCTGTGACCTGATAGATCAAGTTTTATTTCCTCCCCATGAAGAGTAAATCATGAAAAACTTAACCATTCTGATTACGTTATCTCTTGCTGTCATGTTATCTGGATGTGTTGGGTTGTTTATTGCTGGTGCAGCAACAACAGCCGATATCGTCACGGATCCACGAACCACCCAGCAAATCTGGGATGACAATTATATTGAAGCTGAAATCACCGGGGTGATCAGAAAACCACCTTATCGCAGTAAAACCCGAATTGTTTCCAACTCTTTTCGTGGTGTCGTGGTCTTAATGGGACAATCCCAAGATAACGACCTATTAACGTCCCTGGAGAAAGATGTACAACAGATAAAAGGCGTCAGAGAAGTGCATGATCAGGTGAGAATCCGTCAGCCCTTAAGTACATCAGACATCAGTCAGGACAGTTGGATTACCACCAAGGTGAAATCATCACTATTAACGGACAATCAACTCAGTGGTGTTAAGATTAAAGTCATCACTGAAGATAAAGAAGTGTTCTTATTTGGCTATGTCACGCCAGAGCATGGTAATCACGCCGCAGAAATTGCACGTAATATCTCTGGTGTGAAGCGAGTGATTAAAGCCTTTCAATATGCGCCGAGTCAACAGAAGCCATAATGGACACCCGGTAATAGATACACTCCCATCTTATTGATTTCCCAAATAAAAAAGCAGCATACGCTGCTTTTTTTATCACGAATATTTGACGAAATCTCAACCCGATAGTCTATTTTATTACTCTCAGGCTCGGTTTTCCCCGAGGCCGGGAAGGCTCATCAGAAGAAACCGAATCATCAGCGACTGTTGTTTCTACAACTTCAATATTTTGCAGCTCTTCCTCTTCCTGCTCTTGAGCTTGTTCAAGTTGCTGAATATATGAATCTTCCGGCTCAAACATTGTTCCGGCACCATTTTCTCGCGCATAAATTGCCTGAACTGCGAAAATGGGAACAATGACAGAATGAGGGCGACCGCCAAAACGAGCGTTAAACGTAAGCACGTCATTGCCTAACTCAAGATTCCCGACAGCCCTTGGGGCAATGTTCAGAATAATCTGCCCATCCTGAATAAATTCGACAGGAACCCGAACACCAGGAAGCGTTGCGTCAACCACCAAATGAGGAGTCAAATCGTTTTCTAATAACCAGTCATAAAAGGCCCGCAGCATATACGGGCGTCGAGGCGTCATATTATCCATGAGTTATACATCCTACCCGAATTAACGAGATAAACGCATCTCACGCTCAGTCTCAGTCAAAGAAGCCAAGAATGAATCTCGTTCAAAAACACGGTTCATATATACTTTTAACTCTTTTGAACCCGGACCAATGAGATCGATTCCCAAGACAGGCAAACGCCATAATAATGGTGCAAGATAGCAATCCACCAGACTAAATTCTTCACTCATGAAATACTCAAATTCAGCAAACACTGGCGCCAATGTCAGTAAATCATTCTGTAATTTACTTCTTGCCGTTTCAGCTTCGCTCACAGAACCATTGATAATTTTGTCAGCGAGTGAATACCAGTTCCGTTCAATACGATAAACCATCAAACGGCTATTACCACGTGCTACAGGATAAACTGGCATTAGCGGTGGATGCGGAAAACGCTCATCCAAATATTCCATAATAATTTTTGAGTCATATAGTGCAAGCTCACGATCGACTAGGGTCGGTACTGATTTATATGGATTTAACTCGATCAGTTCCGCAGGTAAGTTTGATTCATCAACAAGTTCGACCTCAACACTCACACCTTTCTCAGCCAGAACAATTCTCACCTGATGACTATACATATCTGAGGCACTTGAAAATAAAGTCATCACAGAACGTTTATTGGCAGCAACAGCCATGGAACCCTCCAGCACACAAAAATAATAAAAACAATGGAGGCAAGCCTCCATTGGTAATTCAAAACCCTGACAAACAGCACGGTATAATAGCATAATTCGCGCACATCACGCCAACACTCTTTCTCCAGAGAACGCAGAATCACCGAATGAGATCTCATCGGCGACAAATATAAAAAAACCCGGCATATAGCCGGGTTTTCGAAACCACATAAAACGTAATTAACGTTTTGAGAACTGTGGACGACGACGTGCTTTACGCAGACCAACTTTCTTACGTTCAACGCGACGAGCGTCACGAGTAACGTAGCCAGCTGCACGTAGAGCAGGACGTAGAGACTCATCGTATTCCATCAGAGCACGAGTGATACCGTGACGGATTGCACCTGCCTGACCTGAAATACCGCCACCTTTTACAGTGATGTACAGATCAAGTTTGTCAGTCATCTCAACTAACTCAAGCGGTTGTTGAACAACCATACGAGCTGTAGGACGACCAAAGTACTCATCAAGGCTACGCTTGTTGATTACGATGTTACCGCTGCCGGGTTTAATAAAAACACGTGCAGCTGAGCTTTTGCGACGGCCAGTGCCGTAGTATTGATTCTCTGCCATTTTCGAAATCCCCAATTAGATGTCTAGTACTTTTGGTTGTTGAGCAGCATGGTTGTGCTCAGCGCCAGCGTAAACTTTCAGTTTACGGTACATAGCACGGCCTAGAGGACCACGTGGAAGCATACCTTTAACCGCTAGCTCGATAACCATCTCTGGTTTGTGGTCGATCAGTTTATCAAAAGTGATAGACTTGATGCCACCAGGAAACTCAGAGTGACGATAATAAGTCTTAGCTGCAGATTTATTACCTGTTACAGTCACTTTCTCTGCGTTAACAACGATGATGTAATCACCAGTATCAACGTGAGGCGTATATTCAGCTTTATGCTTGCCACGTAAGCGAGATGCAATTTCACTTGCTAGACGACCAAGAGTTTTACCCTCTGCGTCCACAACATACCAGTCGCGTTTTACAGTTTCTGGTTTAGCAACGAAAGTTTTCATGCTAATAATAACCCGTTATTTAAAATTTACACTTAAGGAGCAATTGCTCCCACTGTCTAGAGCCCAGTCATCACCCCTTCGAGTGGTTGGCACTCTCGGTCTGAATCAAAAAACAGACCTACAGTAACGGTGGGTCGCAGGATTATAGAGAAGTGAGAAAAAAAAATCATCTTTTTTCTGACAAAAATTTATTTTTTAACCCGCTCCATTCAAAAGCTTGTTAAACCTTATGACAAATGCTCTTTGAGTAAATATTCGCGACTTTGCATCTCGATTAAACGAGAACGACAACGCTGAAACTCAAATGCTAACAGCCCACCTTGGTACAACCTATCCAATGCAACTTCTGCTGAAATAATTAACTTAACGTGGCGCTCATAAAATTCGTCGACAAGCGCGATAAAGCGTCGGGCCGCATCGTCCATCGTTGCATTCATCTGCTTCACATCAGCCAATAAAACAGTATGGTACAAACGCGACAATTCAATATAGTCATTCTGGCTTCTCATACTCTGACATAGCTGCGCAAATGTAGCGAACAAGACACCATGACCTGCTTTTAGAACCGGTATTTGCCGATGATTGACTGCAATACTTGACGTGGAATCTGACTCATGACTGATCAGTTGACGATAATAGCTCTCCAAGCTGGCTCTGGATTGTTCATCATTCGGGAAATGATAAATGTCTGCCTGTTCCAGTGTTCTCAACCGATAGTCAATGCCACTATCCACATTCATCACAAGGCAATGCGTTTTGATTAACTCGATTGCAGGAAGGAAACGAGCTCGTTGTAAACCATTGCGATATAAATCGTCTGGTGGAATATTCGAGGTCGCAACCAAAACGATATTACGGGCGAAGAGTGCCTGAAAAAGCGTTCCTAAAATCATGGCATCGGTAATATCTGAAACAAAAAATTCGTCAAAACAGATAATTTCAGTTTCTGCGCTAAATTTATCCGCAACAATTTCAAGTGGATCATTCACATGATGAAGTTGCTTCAGCTCTTCATGAACCCGATACATAAACCGGTGGAAATGTACCCGCATCTTTTTCTGCGTGGGTAACGACTCATAAAACGTATCCATCAGATAAGTTTTACCTCTTCCGACCCCACCCCAAAAATATATCCCTTTAGGAGGAACCGGACTCTGGGCTTTTTTTCTGAGCAGACGAGTGAATAACGACTCTCGTTCAACCGGTCTTTTCTGGTAGTCGAGAAATCGGTGATAAAGATCATCTAAAGCATCGACCGCCATCAACTGGGCGTCATCTTTCTGAAAATTGCTGTCTTTCAAATCTTGATCGTAACGTTGCCTAGGTGTCATAAATATCGAATAAAATAAGAAGAGAGGAAAGTGTGCAGCGCAACACATGCTTTTTGCTTTATCAGCTAAGAAAGTCATAGTACCATGTCCTTTGAGCATGTGTAACCTTTTGGTAAAAAACATGTTAAATAACAACAATAAGGAGCGGTTATGCCTTGGATCTATACCATCATAGGTTTGCTGATTGGATGTGTCGTCGGTGTGGTGATTACTCGTCTGACTACCCCCCAGTATAAAAACCAGAAGTCCATACAGAAAGACTTGGATAATGCGAAGTTTGAGCTGGAACAACAACGGCAAGAACTGATGGATCATTTTGCCCAAACCGCAGAAATGCTGGACACTATCGGCAAAGATTACACCAAGCTCTATCAACATTTAGCGAAAACATCTTCAGATCTTATTCCGAATCTTCCTGAGCAAGACAATCCATTCGTCAAAACGATCGTCAAGCATCAAGAGGTTGAATCACAAGAATCTCAAGACCAGAATCTGCCGCCGAAAGACTACGCATTAGGCGCTTCTGGTCAGCTAAGAAATGAAGAAAAACCGATCATCCACTCAAAAGATATTATCAACGTACAACCAAATTAAAAATTTTTGTGAACTTTGCAAAGGTTTTTGAGTCTTAAAACACACTGACGCTGTTGAAACTTTTATATCAAGATATCAAATAGTTACAACAGGTGATTTCCATAGAGGAGTTTTAAGATGAAAAAACCTTTGCTTGCATTAGCAACCCTATCATTATGCATGAGTTCTATCATCACCCCGCTACCAGCAGCGGCAGCTCTGCCTATCGCCGTTAACGGAGAACAATTACCAAGTCTGGCACCAATGCTTGAGCATGTGACACCCGCAGTCGTTTCTATCGCGGTTGAAGGCACACAAGTATCCCATCAACGCCTTCCAGAACAATTCCGTTTTTTCTTTGGTCCGGATTTTCCAACTGAGCAGCTTCAGGAGCGCCCTTTTAAAGCGCTGGGTTCAGGGGTCATCATTAATGCAGACAAAGGATATGTCGTAACCAACTACCACGTGATTAACGGTGCTGATAAGATTCGAGTAAAACTCTATGATGGTCGTGAATATAAAGCCGAACTCGTCGGTGGCGACAAAATGTCAGATATCGCGCTCATAAAATTGGATAAGGCGAAAAACCTCACGCAGATTAAACTAGCCGATTCAGACAAAATTCGGGTGGGTGATTTTGCCGTTGCGATTGGTAATCCATTCGGTCTGGGACAGACTGTCACATCCGGTATTATTTCGGCTTTAGGTCGAAGTGGGTTGAATATTGAAAACTTCGAGAACTTTATCCAAACCGATGCTGCAATCAACAGTGGTAACTCGGGTGGCGCACTGGTGAACCTAAAAGGTGAACTGATCGGAATTAATACAGCAATACTTGGCCCGAACGGCGGCAACGTCGGTATTGGTTTTGCAATTCCAGCCAACATGATGAAAAACCTGACTGATCAGATTCTAGAATATGGTGAAGTCAGACGTGGCATGCTGGGTGTCCAAGGTGGAGAAGTGACCTCTGAACTGGCACAAGCGATGGGCTATGAGTCAAGCAAAGGGGCTTTTGTCAGTCAGGTTGTTCCTGATAGTGCAGCAGATAAAGCCGGATTAAAAGCGGGTGATATTATTGTCTCCGTCAATGGTAAAGATATTGATTCTTTCTCTGAACTCCGGGCAAAAGTAGCAACACTGGGAGCCGGTAAAAAAGTCAAACTGGGCGTTCTCAGAGATGGCAAAGAGAAAACATTCGATGTCACGTTAGACAAGCAGAGCGAGACAAAAACTCAAGCGAAAGCTTTATATGAAGGACTCTCAGGCGCAGAACTGTCCAACACAACCTCAAGCGACCCAATTCAAGGGGTCAAAGTGACACATGTAGAGAAAGGCTCTCCAGCAGAAGGCTATCAACTTCAAGAGGGAGATATCATTATCGGCCTGAACAAACATCGTGTAAAAAATATCGCTGATTTGAGAAAGATTCTGGACAAATCACCGAGTATTCTTGCCCTGAATATTCAACGTAATGATCGGACTATCTATCTCGTCATTCGTTAATTCATTCATTATTGGGCCTTTCTGATGAAAGGCCCATTTTCTATTGATTCAGAGAGTGCTATCCTTTCCACCTGTATACATGTTTATGATGGTTCTGTGGATTGAAATATGATAGCTAACTTACTTCGTTCTGTTGGAATTGGATTAGTGACTGCACTAATCGTCATTATTTCTGTTCCTTCTCTGAGAAACCATATTTTCCCGCCGACAAAGAATCCATCTCCAACGAATATCAACTCACTACAGATCACGTTCAACCAAGCGGTACGCAGGGCGGCACCAGCGGTGGTGAATATTTATAGCCGCAAATATGCAGCTAACGACCGTTCAAAGCTATCAACTCAAGGGCTCGGGTCTGGCGTCATTGTCAGTGAGAAAGGTTATATCATCACGAATTACCACGTTATTGCTCAGGCCGACCAAGTGATCGTGGCACTTCAAGATGGTCGGGTTGCAGCAGCACAGCTAGTCGGAAAAGATCGTCGTTCTGATATTGCAGTCCTCAGAATTGAAGACTCAAACCTGCCGGTTATTCCCCAGAATCCAAACTACTCGCCTCAGGTCGGTGATGTTGTACTCGCGATTGGTAATCCCTATAACCTAGGTCAAACCACCACTTTCGGAATTATTTCAGCCACCGGACGCTCATCTATCAGTGTTGATGGCCGGCAGGCATTTATTCAAACGGATGCAGCAATCAATGAAGGCAATTCCGGTGGGGCGCTAGTCAATACCCAAGGTGAACTCGTCGGAATTAATACGGCTTCATTTCAGCAAGCCACCGATCTGGAAACTTACGGTATATCGTTTGCGATTCCCTATAAGCTTGCCAATAAGATCATGGAAAAAATCATTGCTGACGGGCGCGTAATTCGAGGTTATATCGGGATTGACGGGCAAGATATCAGCTCGGTTGCATCCCGACTTCTCGGCAATGAACATATCGGTGGGATCATCGTTCTCGGTGTTGATCCGAATGGCCCGGCAGCTTCGGCAGGCTTTAAACCCCAAGATATCATTATCAAAATTGATGGTAAGAAAATTAACGGGCGTCAAAGCGTTATGGATTTAGTGACCGATCTGCGTCCGGGAACAACCATTCACGTTGATGTCATCAGAAAAGGCAAGGAGATCACCATACCAGTGACTGTCGCCGAAGATACCCGGGATTAATTCAGTCATATTTTCTTTATGCCCAATATTGAATAGAAGACATAAAAAACGGAGCCAAATGGCTCCGTTTTTTGAGAACGCATGTCTGAGACAGCATTACTTCTTAGCAAGTTTCTCTTTAATACGAGCAGACTTACCAGAGCGTTCGCGTAGATAGTACAACTTGGCACGACGTACTGCACCACGACGCTTCACTTCAATGCTATCAACAGCTGGAGAGTGTGTTTGGAACGTACGCTCAACACCTTCACCGTTAGAAATTTTACGAACGGTAAATGCTGAGTGAAGACCACGGTTACGAACGGCGATTACAACACCTTCAAATGCCTGTAAACGCTCACGCTCACCTTCTTTAACCTTTACTTGCACAACGACAGTATCGCCTGGTGCAAACTTAGGTAGGTCTTGTTTCATTTGCTCTTGTTCTAGAGCTTTGATGATATTACTCATTGTTAATTTTCCTAGAATAAACTGATACTCAATTAATTGAAGTTACTTAGCTTGATATTCTTGAATGAATTCAACTAGTAACTGTTCCTGTTCGTCAGTCAGAGCTAGGTTTTCCAGGAGCTCCGGTCTTCTTAGCCAAGTACGGCCTAGCGACTGTTTCAGCCGCCAACGACGAATGTCACGATGGTTTCCCGATTTCAATACGGCGGGAATTTCTTTCCCATCCAATATTTCCGGGCGCGTATAATGTGGACAATCCAGCAATCCATTGGCAAAAGAATCTTCTGCTGCTGATGCAAAATCCCCTAGAACACCGGGGACAAACCGAGCGGCTGCATCAATCATTGTCATTGCCGGCAACTCACCACCAGTCATTACGAAGTCTCCGATAGACCACTCTTCATCGACTTCAGACTCAATAATACGCTCATCGACCCCTTCGTACCGACCACAAATCAAAATTAAATTTTCATTTGCGGCCAATTCTTCAACCCCACATTGGTCGAGTTTTCTTCCTTGTGGAGAAAGGTATATCACTTTCGTCTTTCCGGGAGCAGATGCTTTGGCTGCATGGATGGCATCACGCAAAGGCTGTACCATCATGAGCATACCAGGCCCACCCCCATAGGGTTTATCATCGACTGTACGATGTCTATCATGTGTAAAGTCTCTCGGATTCCAGACTTCAACTGATAGTAACCCTTTTTTTACCGCTTGACCTGTGACCCCATAATCAGTCACAGAACGAAACATTTCAGGAAAAAGGCTAATTACGCCAACCCACATCATTTTCTCGCTCTGTACTGTAGAATCAGAATCCAGGATCCCAGTCAACTTCGATCCGTTGAGCCGAGCGATCAATATTCTTAATCACCTGCTCTTCAAGGAACGGAATTAAGCGTTCCTTTTGTCCAAAAGCATCTTTTAGATTCGCTTTCACAACCAAAACATCATTTGAGCCGGTTTCCATGAGGTCAACAACCTCACCCAAGTGGTAGCCACCGGTCGTGATCACCTGCATCCCAAATAATTCTCGCCAGTAGAACTCATCTTCTGACAGTTCAGGCAGTGAAGCCGAGTCAACTGAAATTTCAAAATTGGTTAAAAGATGAGAATCTTCACGAAGATCCAATCCTTCAAGCTTCACTACCATCCCTTTGTTATGGCGTTTCCAGCTTTCAATTTTGTATTCAATCCACTCTCCCTTACGGTGAATATACCAAGGGCTATAATCAAAAATACTTTCCGGATTGTCTGTGAAGGAAAAAACCTTAAGCCAACCGCGGATGCCGTAAGTTGATCCAAACTTACCAACAACAATTTTACTTTTCGGTTCACTCATTGTGCCTTGACCTTCCATCGACATTTACTAGTCATCTACAGATAGATTAAGCCGCTTTTTGAGCGTCTTTTACTAGTTTTGCTACACGCTCAGACAGAGATGCGCCTTGTCCAACCCAGTGGTTTACACGATCCAGGTCAAGACGAAGACCTTCTTCCTGACCAGATGCAGTCGGGTTGAAGAAGCCGATTTTCTCAATGAAACGACCAGTAGCAGCGTTGCGGCTATCCGCAACTACAATTTGATAAAATGGACGCTTTTTAGCGCCGTGACGTGCCAAACGAATGGTTACCATATCGTCCTCTTTGCTTGCTTATATAATAAAATTAACCCCAAGAACTGTTTCAACAACAGCCGATTGGGGTCTCGTGCCAATTTAAAGCCCCCGAATTTTACTCTTATTCCGAGCTATTGCAAGGGCTTTAGCTATTTTTTAGCCATTGTGAACCAGCATACACACAACGCCAGCGTTTATCGGCCAAAGGGGTTGAAACCGCCCCCTCCCATCATGCCTTGCATGTTTCTCATCATGCCTTTCATGCCGCCTTTCTGCATTTTCTTCATCATTTTCTGCATTTGTGTAAACTGTTTCAGCAGACGATTCACATCTTGAACCTGTGTTCCGGAGCCGGCTGCAATTCTTTTCTTCCGGGATCCCTTAATCACATCGGGGTTCTGACGCTCTTTCATTGTCATAGAGCTGATAATCGCTTCCATCTGTTTGAACATCCGATCATCAACTTTATCTTTGATACCTTCTTTCATGTTTGCCATGCCGGGAAGTTTATCCAGCATTCCCATCATGCCACCCATATTCTGCATCTGCCCCAGTTGCTCACGGAAGTCTTCCAAATCAAAGCCTTTTTTCTCTTTGAATTTTTGAGCCAGTTTCTGGGCTTTTTCCTGATCAACGTTACGCTGTAAATCTTCAATCAGAGAAAGGACATCCCCCATTCCCAAAATTCGTGATGCGACACGATCGGGGTGGAAGGGTTCTAAAGCATCGGTTTTTTCTCCGACACCCAAAAACTTGATGGGCTTACCAGTCACATGACGAACAGACAGCGCCGCACCACCACGCGCATCCCCATCAACTTTGGTTAAGATCACCCCCGTCAAAGGCAGAGCATCGCCAAAAGCCTTCGCGGTATTTGCCGCATCCTGACCCGTCATCGCATCAACAACAAACAGAGTCTCGACCGGGTTAACCGCTCGGTGAAGATCCTGAATCTCAGACATCATCTGTTCATCGATAGCCAGACGTCCTGCGGTATCGACGATGAGCACGTCGTAGAATTTTTTCCGTGCTTGGTCGATTGCGGCTAAAGCGATATCAATCGGTTTCTGATCAGCCGTTGAAGGGAAGAAATCAATACCGATGTCACTTGCCAGTGTCTCCAACTGTTTGATTGCGGCAGGACGATAAACGTCCGCAGAAACCACCAAGACTTTTTTCTTGTCTCGTTCTTTCAGTAATTTTGACAGCTTACCAACACTGGTCGTTTTACCGGCACCTTGCAAGCCTGCCATCAAGACCACGGCAGGTGGCTGAGCGGCAAGGTTCAGCGCCTCATTTGAAGCCCCCATCACCGCTTCAAGTTCAGCTTGTACAATCTTGATGAACTCTTGGCCCGGAGTCAGTGATTTAGAAACTTCAACGCCAACAGCGCTTTCTTTCACCCGATTGATAAATTCACGGATAACAGGCAGTGCGACATCGGCCTCAAGCAAGGCCATTCGCACTTCTCTCAGTGTTTCTTTGATGTTTTCTTCGGTCAAACGACCTTTACCACTGATATTCTTCAGCGTCTTGGACAAACGATCGGTTAGATTCTCAAACATACTGCATCTCTTCGCGGTGCTGTGAATTTCGATAAATTAGGTCCGAGTATACCTTAGCCAAAGCAGATAGTCATATCTGTTCAGTCAACGACGTCACCGCTCTCGCCCCAATACTCTACCGCAACAGCGGATCTCTCATTTCAGTTGTAAACGATTTGTTTTATGTCATTCAAAATTAAGTAGCCAATCGTGGCTCATTGATGCTTAGACATGTATAATTCACCTTCTTTAAACTCTTTTTTGATGAGATATATGGATAAGTTTATCGCAATAGTCGCTTCGCTTTTTTACTTTCTCGCTATTGCAACCATCATTCCGGGACTGGTCAATCAAACGGGTATCAAAGCAAAAGCCGTTTTGATTTGTGCTGCAACTGCGCTGTTATTACATGCGTGGCTGCTCAGTGATCTGATCTTTCACCCGAACGGACAGAATCTCAGCATTCTGAACGTGGGTTCCCTCATCAGTTTCATCATTGGCTTAGTGATGAGTGGTGCGATGCTCAAAACGCGGTTGTGGTTTATGCTACCCGTTGTTTACGGTTTTGCCGCGATTAATCTGTCGGCAGCAGCAAGCCTTCCCGGCAACTTCATCACTCATATGGAAGATAACCTACCGCTGCTGATCCATATTTTCCTGGCATTATTCTCTTATTCAACACTGACCATCGGTGCACTGTATGCACTCCAACTGGCTTGGCTGGACCATAAACTGAAAAAGAAAAAGTCATTGGCAATCAATCCAAATCTTCCCCCGTTACTCCAGATAGAGAGACAGCTATTCCGTATCATTCTGATCGGTAATGTGCTGTTAACCGGTACCTTAATCACCGGGTTTATCTTCATCGAAGAAATTTTTGCACAAGGGAAAGCGCATAAAGGAATTCTGTCAGTCATTGCCTGGGTGGTGTATACCGTTCTGTTATGGGGCCACTATCAGAAAGGATGGCGAGGAAGAAAAGTAACTTGGTTTGCAATTGCCGGGGCTTTCATTTTAACTCTGGCTTATTTCGGCAGCCGTTTTGTCCGAGAATTCATCTTACATTAACTTGTTGAAATACTTTATGGGTTGACACCCAAATCGAGTTCAGCCATAAAAGATCACAACATCAATAAAGGAAGCAATTTATTTTGGACGACATATCAACTGGTGTCTTATTTACGCTACTTGCGTGTCTTATCATCATTTCAGGATATTTCTCCGGTTCAGAAACAGGCATGATGGCATTGAACCGCTATCGCCTGAAGCATCTGGCTAAAACTGGCCATAAAGGTGCAAAGCGTGTTGAAAAACTATTAAGCCGTCCTGATCGTCTGATCGGTCTGATTCTGATCGGCAACAACTTAGTCAATATTTTAGCTTCTGCAATTGCTACGATTCTCGGAATGCGACTGGGTGGAAACCTCGGTGTTGCGATCGCCACGGGCGCTCTGACATTGGTGATTCTGGTTTTTGCCGAGGTTACCCCCAAAACACTGGCTGCACTTTATCCAGAAAAAGTCTCTTATATCAGTAGTTTCCTACTGAGTATTCTGATGAAGCTCCTGTCCCCGTTAGTGTTGTTCATCAATCTGATCACAAATGGATTCATTAAACTACTGGGTGTCTCTGCGCGACAACACAGCGATGATCATCTCAGTTCGGAAGAGCTGAGAACCGTCGTCAATGAAGCCGGTGGACTGATTCCGAAACGACACCAAGATATGCTGTTATCGATTCTCGATTTAGAGCACGTGACGGTGAACGATATTATGGTTCCTCGTAATGAGATTACTGGTATTAATATCAATGATGACTGGAAATCAATCGTTCGTCAGTTAACTCATTCACCTCATGGCCGGGTCGTACTCTATCGGGATAATATTGATGAAGTCGTCGGAATTTTAAAGCTAAGAGATCCCTTCCGTCTGATGCTTGAAAAGAATGAGTTTAATAAAGAGATGCTTCTGCGTGCAGCCGATGAAGTCTACTTTATTCCTGAATCGACACCACTCAACGTACAGTTATTAAAATTTCAGCGAAATAAAGAGCGGATTGGACTGATCGTTGATGAGTACGGTGATATCAATGGCTTGGTCACACTGGAAGATATTCTCGAAGAAATCGTGGGTGAATTTACAACCTCCATTTCGCCAAGTCTTGCGGATGAAATTACCCCGCAAAGTGATGGCAGCTTCTTAATTGAAGGGAGTGCGAATATCCGGGATATCAATAAAGGCCTGAAATGGAAATTACCAACCAATGGCCCAAGAACCTTAAACGGGTTAATTTTAGAACATCTGGAAGATATCCCTCAAACCCAACTGAGTATCAATGTTGCCCAACATGCGATGGAAATTATTGATGTTGAAGAGAATCGAATTAAGCTTGTGAAAGTGTTTCCAAACAAAGCCAAAAAGTCGTAACCGAATTGACACCTCGTTTCACATCGATTCATTCACGCTGTCGCAGATCTCATAATCACTGAGAACGCTCAAACTTAAGAACCCATCAAACGTAAAAAAGCTTGGCCACAGGCCAAGCTTTTTTGATGAAACCATTCGTGGCGTAAATATCAGTCCACTTTCAGCTCTTGAAGCATTGATTCTGGTAGCGCCAGATCATCATTCTTATTCACGCGAATCCCACTGGAAATAACAGCCTGAGCAATATCTTTTGCTTCGCCCAGAGAGTGCATTGCTGCAGTTCCGCACTGATAAATGTTCAATTCTGGGATTTTGTTCTGGTCTTCAACTTTCAGCACATCTTGCATTGCGGCTAACCAAGCATCAGCAACTCGCTGTTCAGAAGGTACACCGATCAAGCTCATGTAAAAACCAGTGCGACATCCCATCGGAGAGATATCAATGATTTCAACACCATTACCATTGAGATGTGCTCTCATAAAGCCAGCAAATAAATGCTCAAGTGTATGAATACCTTTTTCAGAAAGGATATCCTGATTCGGAACAGTGAAGCGTAAATCAAATACTGTGATCGTGTCGCCTTTAGGGGTATTCATGGTTTTAGCAACACGAACGGCCGGTGCATTCATACGTGTATGATCGACCGTAAAACTATCTAATAATGGCATAATGACAATTCTCCGTTTGACTGGTTTTAAACACCAGTATCAATTGTATCTCTTGGTCATACAAGGTTATCTCAAATCACCTTCACTAAACTACACACTTGATGTTTAGAGAATCAGTCACAACAACGACAACCGAACATCTGTATTCCCGGTAATTATTCACATGCGGCCCGGACGGGCTGCTCTTCCTGATCATTCAGATAAGCAAAATACTGCTGTAAAAATACATCGAAATCACAATGATCATCTTGTTCAATCTGATATTGCTCCATCACGGAACGGGTGACTTCCTGTTCCATCAAGTCTTGCGTGTAATACTGATAGCTAGACGCCAGATGCTGTTGGCGATAAGTTTCACCGAGGGCTCTGCCCGTTTTACCTAATCCGCCAGATTGTTTGATCTGTTCAAGGAACTGCCCGGATAAGGTATTTTCCGGCAGATCAATACAAGCCGATAGCTGTTGGCAAACATCCTGATAAGCACGATCTCCCGCGGCTTGATCCATCCATTCAGCGACAAGTTTTAATTCACCGAAAACGCGCTTCGCCCAGTCTTGCAGCGTCAAAACTTCACCATGGCAGCCAATTTGTAGCGCTAACCCGGGTTTTCTTCCTTCGAGAATTACCTTTTGCCAGTTTTCTCTCCAACAACCCAATTCACAGTCATCCATCGGCTCAGAGTCCGATAGAGCAGCCCAAGTTAAGAACAAATCCAAGAAGCGTATTTGCGTTTCAGTAATCCCTATCGGACTAAATGGATTCACATCCAATGAACGCACTTCAATATATTCAATACCTCTGTTCGCTAATGCTTCAGAAGGTTTTTCACCACTTTGTGTGACCCGCTTAGGCCGAATCGGCGCATACAATTCGTTTTCGATTTGAAGCACATGACTATTCAGCTGACGGTACTCACCATTCACTTTCACACCGATCTGAGCAAATTTTTCCGATGGCGAATGAATCGCCTGACGAAGCCCTTCAAGATACTCGTCGAGGCTATTGAAGCCGATCTTAAGAACACTCTGAGCACTATTGGTATAACCCAAATCGCTGAGTCGCAACGAGGTTGCATGTGGCAGGAATAGCGTTTCACCGATGTTTTCAAAAGGTAGTGATGTTTCGCGACCTTTGATAAATGATGAACATAATGCCGGTGATGCACCAAATAGATAAGGCAGCAACCAGCCGAATCGATAATAGTTTCGAATCACACCCAGATAAGCATCCGACTTCGAAGCACTACGTTCACTATCGGATTGCTTACCATATAAAGCATCCCAGAAGGTTTCAGGAAAAGAAAAGTTGAAATGAACGCCGGAAATAATCTGCATCAGACTGCCGTAACGATTTTTTAATCCCTGACGATACAGCGTTTTCATTTTACCAATATTCGACGTCCCGTATTTTGCGAGTTCGATATTCTCTTCATCACCGACATAACAAGGCATCGACATCGGCCATAGCCCTTCGTCATTGATCGTAACCTGAGCAAAATGATGGATATCGGATAGTTGCTGAATCAATGTCGAAATATCCTGACTCACCGGTGTGATAAACTCAAGCAGCTGCTCTGCAAAATCTGTGGTAATAAACTGGTTGGTCAGTGCAGCGCCCAAGGCTTTAGGATGTGGTGTCTGTACTAACTGTCCATCCTTGGTATATCGTAATGTCTCCCGTTCAACACCTCGATTAAAAGCATTAACGATACCCGGTTGTTGAGCAACCAACTTTAGTCGTGTGGCAAAATTAGTCAAAATATTATTCGCTTCTTGTAAGTTTGTCGTACCCAGTCAGAAAATCCTAAGACACACCGACAATATAATCTGCTTCTCATATTGTCTTTATGTGTACTCTAGTGGACGATTTCAAGATCTTCCATCGGGATATTTAACTTTTCTAACTTCGGTTTCAGGGTCTTCATGTCACCCACAACAATAATCTGATAATCCTTCGGATTGAACCATTTTTTTGCCAGTTGATCCAATACATCTCGACCAACAGTCGCAACGATCTGATTTCTTTGCTGAAGATAATCATGATCCAAACTATAGGCCATAATACCATTGAGCAATTGAGACTTCTGTGACGGCGTCTCATAAGCCAGCGCATCTTGTTGTCCGACAGCCTGACGCATAAAATGCATCTCTTCAGCCGTCATGCCCGATTGGCTGTAACGCTTCATTTCATGCTGTATTTCCTGAATCGCATTCACTGTCGCATCATTGCGAACCGAGGCGCTATAGACAATGACGCCAATTTCCCGGTTTCCCGCCAGTGTACTATTCACACCATAGGTATAGCCTTTATCTTCTCTCAGGTTCTGATTCATCCGGCTATTAAAGTTTCCTGCCAGGTTAAAATTCGCCAATTGTGTCAGGAACGGCTCACCAGTCGCATCAAACGGTAATCCCCGACGGACATAGCGAACAATACTTTGCATCGCACCGGGCTTGTCAACAAGATAGATTTTCTGCCCGTGCAGTTCAGGGACAATCTGAGGATCCAACAATGGCGCATCATCACCTTGCCAATCCGACAAAAAAGCAATGGATTTAATTGCTTCTTGCTTGGAAATATCACCCACGACAGCAATCTGAGTGCCATGCGGCGTGTAGTGTTGGCGATAAAACGACTTCACATCATCCAAGGTGATGGCAGCAAGCGATGTTTCTGTCCCTTCATTGATACGTGCAAACAACGAATCACCGAACAAAACTTGCTGAGTGGCTTGCGAGGCTAACCAACTTAACTTTTGATGTTGATAAATCGCGCCCTGAATCATCTGATTGCGAAGCCGCTTAAAATCTGACATGGCAAACTTAGGCTGAAACAACATCTCATCAACAATGGCCAGTGTCTGAGTCAAATTCTTACTCAAACTCGAGATAGTAATACGGGTACTGTAGGTTTGCGTATCAACAGAAATCACAGAGCCAAGTTTATCCAGCTCGGATTGAATTTGCTCGGCTGAGTGAGTCAGACTCCCTTCCGATAACAGGTGAGCCGTTAATTCAGCCAGTCCTTCTTTTCCCTGAGGGACAAAACGGTTTCCTGCCGGTAAGTTAATGTTCACCAAAACGGTCGGTGTTTCCGTCATGACCGTCCCCATCAGTTCAATCCCATTTTCATAATAGGCACTGTAGAGCTTCGGCATATGCAGTGTGACAGGACCAGACACTGAAGGAATCACCGAACGATCAAACGAGTCGGATACGCTCCGGAATGCCAGATCCTGATCATCAATATGACGTGGGGCAGCACTGATATGTTTAGGGGCAACAAAGTTTGCAGACCTGACTGCCAACTCACGCTTACCTCGTGGTACCACACTTAAAGTCACTTTATGATGATGAACAATAAATTGTCGTAGCACGTGCTGAACTGACGCAGAAGAAACCATTTCAAGCTTGTCCAGCTCCTGCTGCAACCGATCCGGCTGGCCGAAAAATGTCTGATTGCTGGCTAACTGAGCAACCTTGCCTTTGACACTTTCCAGAGCAAAAACAGCATCCGCTTTTGCCATCCCTTTAATCTCATCCAGTCGTTGTTGCGCTACCCCTTGCTGTTCAAGCTGGCCGACAATATTGAGTAGCTTCTGAGATAGTTGTTGCAAATCATGCTGTTTATCCGATGGTGCCATCGCATATACATAAAATGTGCAGGCAAGCTCACCGCATCGCTGAAAAGCACCGGCACTTAACGCTTGTTGGGTTTTGACCAGTGACTGATAGAGTAAACTGTTATTTCCATCCCCCAGCACCTGCGCCAGAACATCCAGTGCCGTCTGACTTTTGGCACCCTTATATTCGGTCGGCCACCCGATGACAACCATCGGCTGTTGGATACGATCTTCCATCGTGACATATCGGTCTGCCGTCAATGTAACCGGACGTTTTGGGGGAGACTTTACTTCTGGTCCTCGAGGAATAGAGCCAAAATACTTTGCGACCCAAGCTAATGTCTGTTCAGTATCAATATCGCCACCAATCGTCAAAACCGCGTTATTCGGGCCATACCAACGGAGAAAGAATGCCTTTAAATCATTGACATCAACATGATCCAAATCCTGAACGTATCCGATTGACTGCCATGAATAGGGATGCCCCGGCGGAAACATTGCTTCGCCCATTTTTTCCCACATCAAACCATAGGGACGATTATCATAATTCTGAGCCCGTTCATTTTTAACGGTGTCACGCTGAATTTCGAATTTTCGCTGAGAGACCGCATCTAGCAAAAAGCCCATTCGGTCAGACTCAAGCCACAACACTTTTTCAAGTTGATTAGCAGGCACCGTTTCATAATAATTAGTGCGGTCCTGATTGGTAGACCCATTCAAAGTTCCACCGGCTTCAGTAACCAACTTAAAATGCTGTTGATCCTTCACATGCTTTGAACCTTGGAACATCATATGTTCAAAAAAATGAGCGAATCCGGTTCTTCCCTGAGACTCTCTGGCTGAACCGACATGATAAGTGACATCAACATGCACTAATGGATCAGAATGATCCGGAGATAAAATGACCGTCAGGCCATTGGCTAATTTATATTTGGAATACGGAATTTGAACTTTCCCTGGCTGAGGCAACTGCTTTTCAACCAAAGTCACACCTTGAGGAAGAGCATCTGAATCGCGAACGGAAGAACAACCGGAAAAAATAGCCAGACAGAGAAGGCAAAGCAATAGCTTTCTCATCTTATCTCCTTAAAACAAACCATAAAATAATGCTGCCAAAATGGCATAGCGAATCGCTTTACCGATCAGGATCAAACACATAGAAGGAAGAAAGCGCATCCGCAGCCAGCCAGCGGCAATACACATTGCATCACCAATTACGGGCAACCAACTAAATAACAAAGCCCAGTAACCGTATTGTCTTAACCAGGCTAAAGACTTCTGACCGCGTTTATTCTCCTGAGTTCTGTTCGGCAGCCATATCCCGATCCAGTAGTTCACCATGCCACCGAGCGTATTGCCCAAAGTGGCGACAGCAATAATTGTAAACGTCGGATATTTGTGAAGGTTGAGCGTCGCAATCAAAGCAGCTTCAGAGCCACCGGGTAGAATTGTGGCACTCAGAAAACCACCGATAAAGAGCGCCCAAAGCGCTGATTCCTGAAAAGAAAAACCGAATCCTGAAATAAAGGTTTCCAAGAATTCTAACATTGCATATCAAGCAAAATTTTGCCTCGCGTATGACCCGTAGCGACTTGGCGATGTGCTTCTTGCACCTCATGAAGCGGATAAATGTGTTGAATTTCTGTTTTCAACAAGCCGACACCAACCATATAGAGCATGGTATCCAGTTGCTCAGGATCCGGATCAACTAACATGCCCATGGCATCAAAACCAAGTAACTTGGCTTTTTCACAAATCATCTCAGCCGTCACAGTCGGTACGGTAACGACCGTGGCCTGATCTCTTAAACACTTCAAAGCATCTAATGCGACCTGACCACCGACCAGATCGATGAGCACATCCACATCTTCAAGCCGTTCCGAAACCGGAGCAAAGTTATAATTGATTGCATGAGCGCCCAGCGTTGCCAGATAATCCAGGTTCTCTTCACTGCAAGTGGTGTAAACTTCCGCTTTTGCAGCCACGGCAATCTGAACCGCTAAATGCCCGACCCCGCCGGCACCGGCAAGGATCAAGACCCGATCCCCCTCTTTGACCTGCGCTTTATTTAACGCCTGCACCGCAGTCTGGCCAGCCAATGGTAATACTGCAGCCGCTTCCAGTGTGACTGACGGTGGCACATAACTTAATTCACTTTCTGGCACGCAGATATACTGGCTATAGCCCCCACCTTTCAAAGGAAAACCAATAAAGCCAGCGACAAAATCATTAATCTGGAAGCGTTCAGCATGCTGACCACATCGAACCACCGTCCCGGAAATATCGTAACCGGGAACCCATGGCAGTTGATCTTTATTCTGATCAGCAGCCCATCCTAAACCGGAACGGGTTTTTACATCGATTGGATTGATTCCGGCAAAAGCAACTTTGACCAACACTTCTCCGGCTCCGGGTTCAGGTATCGAATTGGATTGAATCACCAATACATCTTCGTCACCAAACTGGGTTATCGCAATTTGCTTGTTGTCCATATCCAAAATTCCTTTACCTATTCATAACGATGTAAAAATCAAAGGAATACCCGAGGGTATTCCTTTGAATATATATCATTTTGCCCTGTATCGTGAACCTCTGACGGTAAATTTGCAGAAAAATTAACCGACTAGCGCTAAAAGAATCCCCGCCGCGACCGCTGAACCCAAAACACCGGCCACATTCGGTCCCATCGCATGCATCAGTAAAAAGTTCTGCGGATTTGCCTGTAATCCAACCTTATTAACCACGCGTGCAGCCATCGGGACAGCCGAAACGCCTGCAGCGCCAATCAATGGATTGATACTTTCTTTAGAAAGTTTGTTCAACAATTTAGCCATCAATACCCCACCAGCCGTGCCAATACTAAATGCCACAGCCCCTAATGCTAAAATGCCTAATGTTTCGAGATTTAGAAACTTATCTGCCTGCAATTTGGAACCAACCCCTAAACCAAGAAATATCGTCACGATATTAATCAGTTCATTCTGGGCCGTTTTTGATAAACGTTCGACAACCCCGACTTCCCGCATGAGATTACCAAGACAAAACATCCCGACTAAAGGCGTCGCTGACGGCAAAAAGAGGATCGTCATCAATAACACCAGCATCGGAAAGAAAATTTTCTCCAGCTTGCCCACATACCGTAACTGCGCCATTTGAATTTGCCGTTCTGCCGGCGTAGTCAGCGCTTTCATGATTGGTGGCTGAATAATCGGTACTAAAGCCATATAGCTATATGCTGCAACTGCAATCGCCCCTAATAAATCAGGAGATAAGCGACTCGCCAGGAATATTGCTGTCGGGCCATCAGCACCACCGATAATGGCAATTGATGACGCGTCAGCCATCGAAAACGCCATCCCCGGTACTAAGTTGAGTAAAATAGCGCCTATCAACGTGGCAAAAATTCCCAACTGAGCTGCAGCGCCCAACCATAACGTCTTGGGATTGGCAATCAGCGCCCCGAAATCTGTCATGGCGCCGACCCCCATGAAGATCAACAGCGGAAAGACACCGGATTCGATACCGACATGATAAATGTAATAAAGTAATCCCCCCGGCTCGGTAAAACCGGCGTTCGGAATATTAGCTAAAATAGCACCAAAGCCAATCGGCAATAGCAGTAAGGGCTCAAACCCTTTGGCGACGGCCAGAAATAGCAACAGACATCCGACAAGAATCATGCAAATTTGACCAAATTCAAAATTTGCGATGCCAGTCTCTGCCCATAAGGTTAGTAATCCGTCCATGAGTCACCCTTATGCCAAACTAAATAAAGGTGAACCGACATGTACCGAATCCCCTTCTTTGACCAGAACATCCTGCACCGTTCCATCTTTAGCCGCACGGACTTCGGTCTCCATTTTCATCGCTTCTAAGACAATCAGTACATCCCCCTCACTCACAGGATGACCGGGCAAAGCATTCACTTTAAAAATCGTGCCGGCCAAAGGCGCAGCAATGACCTCAGCATGACTTGTCGAAACCGTCTCACTCGGTTGTGATGCGTTCTTCGATACGGGTGTGACAGTCGTTAACTGACCTTGAGGCCCGACTTCAACTTCATAGACTTGCCCATCGACTTTCACACTATAAGTTTCAACGATCGGAGAACTTTCAACAACCTGAGAGTTTGCAACATTCAGAGAAGCGTCTCCCCCATGAGCAGCATTGACACCTTGCGCATCAACGCCAGCACCGGTTACAACGGTCGGTGAGGGTTCAAAAGCGTCGGGGTTATTTCTGTTTTTGAGGAATTTCAAACCAACCTGAGGGAAAAGCGCATATGTCAGAACATCATCAACAACCGATTCCGCTAAAGTAATCCCTTCCCCTTTTGCTTTCTCAGTCAGCTCTTCAGTCAATCGCGCCATTTCAGGCTCAATCAAATCCGCCGGACGACAGGTAATGGGCTGCTGTCCTTCAAGGACCCGGGCTTGAAGTTCAGCATTAACTGGTGCAGGCGCCGCACCGTATTCCCCTTTCAAAACACCAGCAGTTTCTTTGGTAATATTTTTATAACGTTCACCCATCAGTACGTTAATCACCGCCTGAGTCCCGACGATTTGTGATGTCGGTGTGACAAGAGGGATATAACCGAGATCATGACGAACTTGCGGAATTTCAGCCAAGACTTCATCAATCCGATCCGCCGCACCCTGATCCTTTAGCTGGCCTTCCATATTGGTGAGCATCCCTCCGGGCACCTGAGCAATCAGGATACGAGAGTCAACGCCTTTAAGCTGTCCTTCCCATTGCGCATATTTCTTACGGACATCACGAAAATAAGCGGCGATCGGTTCCAACTGAGCCAGAGACAAACCGGTATCTCGCTCACTGTTCTCAAGCATAGCGACAACCGTCTCTGTCGGCGTGTGTCCATAGGTCTGACTCATCGATGAAATCGCTGTGTCTAAAATATCGATTCCGGCTTCAACGGCTTTGATAGCTGTCGCAGTCGATAAACCCGTCGTTGCATGACAATGCAATGCTAACGGTACATCACAAGCCTGTTTAATTCTCCGGATTAATGTTTCCGCTTCATACGGTTTCAATAACCCTGACATGTCTTTGATACAAAGGGAGTGACAGCCCAAATCTTCCAAACGCTTCGCCAGATCAACCCACATATCAATATTATGAACGGGGCTCGTGGTATAAGACAGTGTGCCCTGCGCGTGAGCACCGACATTAATCGTCGATTGAACCGCTTTCTCGAAGTTACGGACATCGTTCATCGCATCAAAAATCCGAAACACGTCCATCCCATTACGATGCGCGCGCTCGACGAACTTTTCGACCACATCATCTGCGTAATGACGATATCCCAACAAATTCTGCCCCCGCAACAGCATCTGCATCGGGGTTTTCGGCATCGCTTGTTTCAGCGTTCTGAGGCGTTCCCACGGGTCTTCTCCCAGAAAACGGATACAGGAATCGAACGTTGCGCCTCCCCAAGTTTCTAAAGACCAATAACCAACCTGATCAAGCGCCGATGCGATGGGTAACATATCTTCAATACGCATCCGAGTCGCAAACAAAGACTGATGCGCGTCGCGGAGAACAACATCAGTAAGTGCCAATGGTTTAGACATACAACACTCCTATTTATATTATTTATGTTTGGCTGATGAGCGATATTGGTGTACAGCTGCTGAAATGGCAGCAACAACCTGAGGGCTAACATCCGTTGAATGGGTAGGCTTTTGTGGAGACTGACTGACGTCAGGCGATAATGGTGGTGTCTCTTGAGGAACAATTTTAGACATCAGAGTGACCAGATAGACCATGATCGTCAGAAATGCGAAGACGACCAACATTCCTGTCATCATTAAGGTAGCAGCTTCCGACAATAAGCTTCCTATATGATTCATTCTATTTCCTTTTCATCGATTTTCTGGGTAGGTATTTGTTCAACATCCGTATCAACAAATTCAAAACGGGCTACTCTCCAGTTTGACTGACGTCATGCCACCAGACATATGGCCGAGAGCCCGAATATCACATCAAAAATTCAACGCGAACAGTATCGAATAAAGTTTATGCAAATGCTGAGAGAAAGATAGAAAAAAGGAATAAATCAAGACAGTAATACGTGAGTAAGCTATCAAAAAATAAAAGAATAATCGGAAAGAAAATAAGAAGAAAAGTAAAGAAATGGCGCGCTCGGAAGGATTCGAACCTTCGACCGCCTGGTTCGTAGCCAGGTACTCTATCCAGCTGAGCTACGAGCGCGCTGATGAAATGCATCTTTATATAAATTGAAGTAATGGCGCGCTCGGAAGGATTCGAACCTTCGACCGCCTGGTTCGTAGCCAGGTACTCTATCCAGCTGAGCTACGAGCGCACTGTTAAATCAATTTACTGATATTGTCACTGAGTGTCAAAGTGGCGCGCTCGGAAGGATTCGAACCTTCGACCGCCTGGTTCGTAGCCAGGTACTCTATCCAGCTGAGCTACGAGCGCGCAATACTTCAATATTCACTGACACTGTGTCGCCGCTAATGGCGGTGAGGGAGGGATTCGAACCCTCGATACGGCTACAAACCGTATACTCCCTTAGCAGGGGAGCGCCTTCAGCCTCTCGGCCACCTCACCACAACACAGTCACAAAGTGGCGCGCTCGGAAGGATTCGAACCTTCGACCGCCTGGTTCGTAGCCAGGTACTCTATCCAGCTGAGCTACGAGCGCGCAATACTTCATGTATCAGGCAAGACATGGCGGTGAGGGAGGGATTCGAACCCTCGATACGGCTACAAACCGTATACTTCCTTAGCAGGGGAGCGCCTTCAGCCTCTCGGCCACCTCACCGTCTTGCGGAGGCACATATTACGATTTACCAAAAATATGTCAAACATTTTCTTGGAAAAAACGGGAAAAAACGCATTAAGCGTTGGCTATTTAATCAATGTGAAATAAATTGATTCTTTTATCGCCAGCCAAGTCATAACTCGTCTGAAATCACCAAACAACTGGATTTGTGAATCGTCTCATCAGTGCGATAAAAATGAAGAAGATAGTGAGAATTATCGCTATCGCGTAGCAATAAAAAAGGCTGACAAAATAATTGCCAACCTTTCATTCGGGAATTAATAGCTCGGTGTACCTGAACTACTACTTCCTCCTTTTTCTGCTTGAATACGCATGTATATTTCTTCACGGTGAACAGATACTTCTTTGGGAGCATTGACACCAATTCTCACTTGGTTGCCTTTCACACCGAGGACAGTTACCGTGACTTCATCACCTATCATGAGCGTTTCGCCTACACGGCGAGTCAAAATTAGCATTCTTTGGCTCCTTGAGTCATCTCTGCTTTGCCTTAACCACATTATTATCTATTAAAAACCCTATAGGGGTAAACTGTCTCATACAAAATCAGCCCATAAAACGCTGTTTGGGCTCATGATCAACAAATGAACCGGAAATGACATAAGCTTCATGAATGACATTTGCTGCACTATCTATTTGTTCAGGCGCGATCACCAAACTATGAGATAAATTGTCAGAATAACCACTATCTATCAGAATATTGGCAGAACAAAGCAATTGATATGTTGAATCAATCAAATCATTCGCTTTCTTGCCGACAACCGTCAGTAAGCTAACTGGCTTACTATTACGGATTTTATCTTCAAACACCAGTCCCAACTTGGCACTGGCATCCTGTTTAATCAGTAAAGCTGTAAATTCTGCATCACCGATCACATTCCATACATCAATTCCTAACAAATGGCATTGTTTCAGAATGGAATCAACATGATGAGATTCAAAGCTCAGCTTGATCATCTCTTTTTGTACCGCAATGCCACACACGTCATACGGTGAGTCTTCCCCACGGATGAGGGTTCCCTCATTATGTTCAAAGGTCGATAAAACCCGCAATGGCACCTGATTTTGCCACGCATATTGAACGCATGGCAAATGGAGCACTTTTGCCCCTTTGCGGGACATTTCTTCCATTGACGGGAAATCGATAACATCGAGTTTTTGGGCATTGCCGACAATTCTGGGATCAGTACTGTAAATGCCATCGACATCGGTAAATATCTGACACTCATCAGCTGCCAGCATTCCGGCAAGCGTCACCGCCGTCGTGTCAGAACCGCCACGTCCTAACGTCGTGATATCACCATTCTCATTCACGCCCTGAAAGCCAGCAACAATCACGATCGTATCGTCATTCAATAGCTGCTGAATTTTCGCAGTATCCGCTTGTAGAATCGTCGCATCATTATGCTGATTTGTCGTCACAATACCAAGCTGGGAACCCGTGAATGAACGCGCTGAATACCCCATTTTATGCAGCGTCATTGCCAGCAGAGCCATCGAAACCTGCTCACCAGCCGATAAAATCACATCCAATTCCCTAGCATTTGGAACCCGATCAACCTGATGGGCTAAATCTAATAATCGATTGGTTTCACCAGACATGGCCGACACCACGACCACCACCTGCTGACCACGCGCTTTCGCATCGATTACATGTTGCGCTACCGTATGGATTCGTTCAATCGAACCCATCGATGTCCCACCAAATTTTTGAACTATAAGGGGAGTTTTCACCAGTCGTCACCTTCCTAAGACAAAGTCTCACTCAGAAATCAACTCAGACAATCTGTTTGAGTATCATTCGGTACATGGCGATGTCATCTCAGATCCAAAGAACATCGCCGTAAAAATATGATAAAAACAAAACCAAGTGGCTTATCAGCTTAGTTTACAGACGCTAATTAAACCACTTGGTCAGGGATAAATAATTATTTTGAATCAATCTAAAGTTACATGTAACTCAACTCAGATTACAACTGGGATTCAATCCATGTTTCTGCTGATGCCAGAGCCTGAGGCAATGCATTCACATCACTCCCGCCAGCCTGAGCCATATCGGGACGGCCACCACCCTTACCACCAACTTGCTGAGCCACCAGATTAACAAGCTCACCGGCTTTGACCTGACTCGTCAGATCTTTCGTCACACCGGCAATGAGGCCAACTTTATCATCATTGACATTGCCTAACAGAATCACACCACTGCCCAGCTGATTTTTCAGTTCATCAACCATACCACGGAGCGCTTTATTATCCGCTCCCTGTAGCTGTGCGACCAAAACCTTCACGCCGGCAATCTCTTTGACTTGCTGAAGTAGATTGGAACTCGCCTGAGATGCCAGTTTATCTTTTATCTGCTGGATTTCTTTTTCCAGCTGTCTTGATTTCTGGGCTGCTTCAGCCAGTTTCCCTTCATAAATTGCCTGCTGCTGCTCAATCATGTCCAGCGCAGCTTCACCCGTCACAGCTTCAATCCGACGAATCCCTGCAGCAATACCACTTTCAGACACAATCTTAAATAAGCCGATATCACCGGTATTACTCACATGAACACCACCACACAGTTCAGTCGAGAAGTCGCCCATAGATAAGACGCGGACTTTGGTATCGTATTTTTCACCAAATAAAGCCATCGCACCTTTTGCTTTCGCTTCATCAAGTCCCATGATGTCGGTTTCAACTGTATGATTCCGTCGAATGTGCTGGTTGACCAACCGTTCAACTTCTTTCAGCTCTTCAGCAGTCATTGCCTCCATATGAGAGAAGTCAAACCGCAAGTTTTCCGCCCGAACCAATGACCCCTTCTGCGTCACATGCTCACCCAGAACGCGGCGCAATGCTGCATGCAGCAAATGCGTCGCTGAATGGTTGAGAGATATGGCGCAACGTCTTTGAGCATCAACCTGAGCTTTGGCGGATTCACCTTGATTCAGAACGCCTTCAACCAATGAGCCATAATGGATAATTGCATTGCCCTGCTTCTGAGTGTCTACCACCTGAAACACACCGCTATCGGTACGAATCACACCGGCATCGCCACACTGGCCACCCGATTCGGCATAAAATGGCGTTTCATCCAAGACCAACATCGCATGATCACCGGATGATAACGTTTCTGTCGCTTCACCATGGACAAACATCGCAACAATCTTGCCCTGCCCTTCTGTGCCTGTATAACCACAGAACTGACTTGATGCATCAACTTTAATGATGGTGTTGTAATCCGTACCGAACTGTCCGGCTTCACGCGCACGTTGACGCTGTGCTTCCATAGCCTGTTCAAATCCGGCTTCATCAATGCTGAGTCCATGTTCACGCACCACATCATTGGTCAAATCCGCAGGGAAACCATAGGTATCATAAAGTTTGAAGACGGTTGCGCCATCGAGAACTTTGCCATCCAGGTTTTCCAGCGCTTCATTCAGAATCGACATCCCGCGTTCCAGCGTTCGGCCAAAGTTTTCTTCTTCGATACGCAGTACTTTTTCAACCACAGCCTGCTGTTTTTTCAACTCGTTACCGGCACTGCCCATCACCTCAGCCAGCGGTCCCACCAATTTATGGAAGAATGCGCCCTCAGCACCGAGTTTGTTACCATGGCGCACTGCACGGCGAATAATGCGTCGCAGGACATAACCACGACCTTCGTTTGATGGGACGACGCCATCAACAATTAAGAACGAACAAGAGCGAATATGATCGGCAACCACACGAAGCGACTGATTTGACAGATCATCACACCCAATCACTTGTGCCGCTTCTTTAATCAGGGTCTGGAAAACATCGATTTCATAATTAGAATGCACGCTCTGCATAATGGCAGAAATACGCTCAATCCCCATACCTGTATCGACAGATGGTTTGGGCAACGGTTCCATGGTTCCATCCGCATGGCGGTTATACTGCATGAAAACGTTGTTCCAGATTTCGATGAATCGATCACCGTCTTCTTCTGGTGATCCCGGAGGACCGCCCCAGATGCTGTCCCCATGATCATAAAAGATTTCAGAACACGGACCACATGGACCGGTATCACCCATTTGCCAGAAATTATCCGACTCATAAGGCTTGCCTCCCTGTTTATCACCAATACGGATGATGCGATCGGCAGGAAGACCAATTTGCTTGTGCCAGATATCAAACGCTTCATCGTCAGTCTGATACACCGTGACTAACAGACGCTCCTGAGGCAACTTGAGGACTTCAGTCAAAAACTCCCACGCATAGTGGATAGCATCTTGCTTAAAATAATCACCGAAGCTGAAGTTACCCAACATTTCAAAAAATGTATGGTGCCGCGCAGTAAAACCAACATTTTCCAGGTCATTATGTTTACCACCGGCACGAACACAGCGTTGTGCTGTCACAGCACGGGTATAATCACGCTTTTCTAAACCAAGAAAACAGTCTTTAAACTGGTTCATCCCCGCATTCGTGAATAGCAGTGTTGGATCATTGGCAGGGACCAAAGATGAACTGTCTACGATTTGGTGTCCTTTTGTCTCAAAGAACGAGAGGAACGCCCGGCGAACCTCGTCAGTGCTCATGTACATGTGCTATTCCTGAAATATTCAAAGATTCAACTAAAAATTTGCGCACTATTGTAAAGCATGGATAAAGGTTCGCCTAGTTTTGTTTTGAAGTGTCACCCGAGATAAACCAAGTCGCTCATCGACTTTATGCGCTTGAAAAGGTATATATTCCTGTCGGAAGCCCCTTGAGATGAAATGAAACAGAGAGGGATAAAAACGATGTGGGATGACGTCAGGATAACGCCCCCGGTCTGATCTTCGCCAATGACCGTTCAATAACAGGCCGAGCACGATGTTGGCCAGTGCTGCATGTTTCCGGGTTCGGGGATAACATCAATCGCTGTTGTCCGAAGCCAAGGCATACTGAATCTGTTCGAAATCAAAGCCCCGATACTGTAAAAAACGGACTTGTTTAGCATACATTTTCGGATCTTTCTCAGACGTTTCAATGCCGGAACCAAACTTTCTCTCAGCCGTTGATTTTGCTAATTCAAACCAATCAACATCCAGTTCAGCTAACTGCTCAGCGATGATTGACTCATCGATTTGCTTTTGCTTCAGTGCCTGATAGATTCTCAGCTTACCGTGACCTTTCGCCAGATGATGCCGGATCATCCCTTGTGTATAGCGGACATCATCCAGATAGCCATACTGTTCACAAGCCAGAACAGCCTGTTCGACGTCTTTCTCGTCAAAATCTTTCACCACTAGTTTTCGGTACAACTCAGTTCGACCGTGATCCCGGCGGCTTAAGAGCTGGATCGCTGTTTCCAGACAAGTTCTCGGATGTGCTTTATGCATCGGCAATCCCCCCTTAAAAAAAGCCCCGCATCACTGCAGGGCTGTTTGACATCTTATCGCTTAGCGCGTCATCTGAGTACGTCGCGAATTAATTCTCTTCTTCTTGCTGAAATGCGGGTTCAATCACTTCCTGATCATCTTCAGGGATCGGATTATTATTCAGCAACATGTCGCGAATTTTATGGTCAATGACTTTGGCAACTTCAGGATTTTCACGCAGGTATTTACAAGCATTCGCTTTGCCCTGACCAATTTTATCTCCGTTATAGCTATACCAAGCCCCTGCTTTTTCAACCAGTTTATGCTTCACGCCTAAATCAACCAGTTCACCTTCGCGGTTAAACCCTTGACCATACATGATTTGCGTATTTGCTTCTTTAAATGGCGCAGCAATTTTGTTTTTCACCACTTTGATACGCGTTTCATTACCGACGACTTCATCGCCTTCTTTAATTGATCCGGTACGACGAATATCCAAACGAACAGAGGCGTAGAACTTAAGTGCGTTACCACCAGTAGTGGTTTCAGGGTTACCAAACATGACCCCGATTTTCATCCGGATCTGGTTGATAAAAATACACATACAATTCGATTGTTTCAGGTTACCGGTCAACTTACGCATCGCCTGAGATAGCATCCGCGCCTGAAGCCCCATGTGGCTATCGCCCATCTCACCTTCAATCTCGGCTTTCGGCGTTAATGCTGCAACCGAGTCAACTACCATCACATCAATTGCACCGGAACGTGCCAGTGCATCACAGATTTCTAATGCTTGCTCACCGGTATCTGGCTGAGAGACCAATAACGAATCAATATCAACACCAAGCTTCTTCGCATAAACCGGATCCAATGCGTGTTCCGCATCGATAAATGCGCAGGTTTTTCCTTCACGTTGCGCAGCAGCAATCACTTCCAGAGTTAAGGTGGTCTTTCCTGAAGATTCCGGGCCGTAGATTTCAACAATCCGCCCCATCGGCAAACCGCCGGCACCTAAAGCAATATCCAGAGAAAGAGACCCGGTAGAGATCGTTTCAACATCCATGGTACGGTTATCACCAAGACGCATGATTGACCCTTTACCAAACTGCTTTTCAATTTGTCCCAGTGCCGCGGCCAGTGCTTTTTGTTTGTTCTCGTCCATTACGTTCTCCAGACAGTCACTTTCAGATATTAAGTCTATGGGTTGTTCCCCGAAATATGTTGAATGATTATACTGTAAATTCATACAGTGTCCAGACCTGTTGATGAATTTTCCTGACAGGTTTGAATCCTTGGGATCAGATCACTTTCAGGTCATCCCTTGGGGATATCACGTATTCAATCTCATCAATAAAGCTATGAAAAATGAATGAAGCGATTCAGAGGATCAAATCGTGGGGTTGCTTTCATGACGGTATTACGGTGAGACACGCTCATGTTGCAGATAATCATGAATCGTCTGCAAAGCATGGTAAACCACTTGTGAACGAACTTGCGTGCGACTTCCTGAAAAGTGGACTGTTGCCACTTTTTCCCAGCCCGAACGATCTTTCCAGGCAAAGCAGACGGTGCCGACCGGTTTCTCAACACTGCCGCCACCGGGACCGGCAATCCCACTGACCGCAACAGCCAGTGATGCCGGAGAATGTAATAAAGCGCCTGCGGCCATTTCTAAAACCGTCGGCTCACTGACAGCGCCCCATTGCGACAACGTTTCTTCCCGGACATCCAGCATTTGCATTTTGGCCTCGTTACTGTATGTCACAAACGCCCGGTCAAACCAAGCCGAACTCCCGGCGATCTCGGTAATGGCAGTGGCAATACCGCCACCGGTGCAGGATTCGGCAGTGACTAAAATATCACCATATGTGGCAAGTAATTCTCCGACACGCTGACTTAAAGCTTCATGTAATTCCATTGATGTTCCCTTTGTATCGCCGTGATTCATGATCTCTCAATCCATTCATTTTAGAGACTCATTAAGTCAAAGCAAACCGTCAACCGAATATCGGACGCTCCCACGCTGTGAAAGCCGGATTCACAACGTTTGATTCTCACAAAAAATGGCAGCCTGAGCTGCCATTTTACAAACCGAGCCTGTTGCATTTAAACCGGATACTGATGATACCCGAGTTGCTCAGAAATATTTTTGCCGGCCTGATGAAGTAACCCAACATAATAAGACATCCGTTTTTCATCAAAACGAATGGTTGGAAACGAAATCGACAACCCGGCAATAATATTCCCAAATCGGTCATAAACCGGCGCAGCGAGGCAACGCAAACCAGATTCTTGCTCTTCATTATCTTCAGCAAAATGTCTTTCTCTGACATACGCCAGTTCCGCTAACAACTGATCCACATTCTCTAATGTTTTATCGGTATGCTTCACAAACTCAACAGATTGAAGAACCTGACGCACAAAAGACTCATCACGCTCAGACAGTAAAACTTTACCAATTGCGGTACTGTAGAGTGGATTACGTCGTCCGATACGGGACTGCATCCGTAAGTTATAGCCGGAATCAATCTTATGAATATAGATGATAGCGCCGTCGTCTAAAGCCCCCAAATGCACTGCTTCATTGGTTTTTTCAGAGATACAGTGCATCTCTTTATCAGCGAGAGAAACCAAATCAACGTACTCAAGGGATTTTGCACCAAGTTCAAACAGCTTAAGGGTCAGAGAATATTTATCCGCTTCTCCTTCCTGTGAGATATACCCGAGAGACTTCATCGTCTGCAAAAAGCGGTAGGTTGTTGCCTTAGACATCATGAGTCGTTGAGATAACTCAGATACACCGATTTCTTTTTGTTCACCTAACGCCTGAAGAATACTAAATACTTTCAATACCGAAGAAACGGCTTCTGGCTGGGTAGATTTTTGCATGAATAACCTATTCCTCAAATTAGTCTTTTTTTCATTATAACGAAGAGAATTCAGAGGGCCAGTAATTTAAAAAAGGCATTTCAAAAATTTAGAACCAACACAAGAATGACCCAAAATAAATACATGAATCATATTTTATGAAAAACTGTTTCAAAAAAAATTGTCATCAATGTTTTTTTTGTGTAGTGTGATTCATACAAAACGTGAACGACCATGATTCATTCGCGCTGCATGTTACCACTGGAGGAAGCAGAATATGATTCTCGATTCATTCAACCTGCAAGGAAAGGTTGCAATCGTCACTGGATGTGACACCGGATTAGGTCAAGGAATGGCATTAGGTTTAGCAGGTGCTGGCTGTGATATTGTCGGAGTCAATATTGCTCACCCGACTGAAACCATTGAAAAGGTTGAAGCGCTCGGCCGCAAGTTTGTTGCCATTCAAGCCAACCTGATGAAGCTGGACGATATCCCCAATATTATTGATCGTGCGGTTACTGAACTTGGTCACATTGATATTCTGATCAACAATGCTGGCATTATTCGCCGCAATGACGCGATCGAATTTTCAGAAAAAGACTGGGATGATGTCATGGACATCAATGTGAAATCCGTTTTCTTTATGTCTCAGGCGGTTGCTAAACAATTTATTGCACAGGGTACTGGCGGCAAAATCATTAATATCGCTTCTATGCTTTCTTTCCAAGGCGGTATTCGGGTTCCTTCATACACAGCATCCAAAAGTGGTGTAATGGGCATTACACGCTTAATGGCGAATGAATGGGCACAGCATCAGATTAATGTCAACGCCATTGCCCCCGGCTATATGGCAACCAATAATACAGCAGCTCTCCGGGCTGATGAATCTCGTAACCAAGAAATCGTTGAACGAATTCCAGCGGCACGTTGGGGACTACCTGAAGACTTAGCTGGCCCTTGTGTATTCCTGGCATCGTCTGCGTCAGACTATATCAATGGCTATACCATTGCTGTTGATGGCGGCTGGCTCGCGCGTTAATTTGGAGCCATAGACAGAATCGGGAATCTGCAATGATTTCCGATTGATGAACCTTCAATCCAGTTAAAGAGGGGAAAAAATGTTCGTTTATAACCAAGATGTCGCGCTGGAAGATCTTGGGAGTGGTGTGTCACGGAAAATACTCGCCTACAGCGATAATATCATGAGCGTTGAAGTTCATTTTGAAAAAGGCGCTGTTGGTCCGATGCATAACCACCCCCACGAACAACTGACTTATGTATTATCCGGTGAATTTGAATTTACGATTGGCGATGAAACAAAAATCGTCAAAGCTGGAGACGTGCTTTATAAAGAGCCGAATGTCATGCACGGGTGTGTCTGTCTCGAGCCCGGCGTGTTACTCGATAACTTTACACCGATGCGGCAAGATTTCCTCAAATCATAAATCTATATTGCGGTATTCAACCGCAGGAGCATAAACATGAAAATCGCGTTAATGATGGAAAACAGTCAAGCGGCTAAAAACGCTGTGGTCCTGAATGAGTTGACTCAAGTCGTGACACCACAAGGTGACTCAGTCTACAACGTGGGGATGAGTGATGAAAACGATCACCACCTGACTTACATTCATCTTGGCATCATGGCCAGTCTGCTGCTCAATTCAGAAGCCGTAGATTTCGTTGTGGCCGGATGTGGTACGGGTCAGGGAGCAATGATGTCTCTCAACATTCATCCGGGTGTTGTCTGTGGATACTGTCTGGAACCATCGGATGCATTTCTGTTCAATCAGATCAACAACGGTAATGCACTTTCACTCGCCTTTGCCAAAGGCTATGGCTGGGGAGCAGAACTCAATATCCGCTATATTTTTGAAAAAGCATTCACCACTGGCGAACGTGGACAGGGTTACCCACTGGAGCGCGCAGCACCACAAAAGCAAAATGCCGGAATCCTGAATCAGGTCAAATCTGCGGTTGTTAAAGATAACTATCTCGATACATTAAAAGCCATTGATCAAGAACTGGTCAAAACAGCTGTATCAGGACCACGTTTCCAAGAATGTTTCTTCGACAATTGTAAAAAGCCAGACATTGCCGCGTATGTGCGTGACTTGCTGAAATAGTTTCACTGATTTGTTCTACCTACCAAAGATTAAGAATCAGTTGCTTGTCAGCCTGTCATAGGCTGACTTTTTCTGTACCTGACACCCAGAAACGATGACGTGTGAGTTTTGATGTCTCGTGCGAAGAATCAATAATCAAAGATCTTAATCACATAAAAATGAAACCTTATTTTATTTTTAAATCAATAAAAAATAAGATAGCCTTTTATTCGGTTGTTATTCTCAGGAGCTTCTTATGTTGCCAATAACTCAGGTCGCCATTATTGGTGAATGTATGGTTGAATTGCGGCGAACCAATCATCGGGTCGAACAAGGGTTTGGCGGGGATACACTCAACACCGCGATCTATCTGTCGAGATTAACGCATTCGCAAGGGATTACCACCGCTTATGTGACAGGCTTGGGAAAAGACCCATTCAGTCAAGATATGCTCAACGCCTGGCAACAGGAAGGCATTGATACCCGGATGGTTGACATCTCCCCTGACAAATTACCGGGCATTTATGCGATAGAAACCGCAGACGATGGTGAGCGTAGCTTTTTCTACTGGCGTAATGACTCTGCGGCTAAGTATTGGTTACGACAGCAAACGCCAACCGAGCTTGCAGCACGTTTAGCACAACATGGTTTAATTTACTTAAGTGGTATTAGTCTGGCAATTCTGCCTTCAGACTGCCGCGAAATTTTACTTGAATCACTGCGCCTCTGTCATCAAGATGGAATAGCCATTGCGTTTGATAATAATTACCGCCCAACGTTATGGGAAAATGCAACGGAAGCCCAACATTGGTACACCCAAGTATTAGCGATTACCGATTATGCGTTCCTGACATTTGATGATGAAACGGCGCTTTGGGGAGATACTCAAATCAGTCAGACACTTGCGCGGACGCAAGGGCTCGGAGTGAAAGAGATTGTGATTAAACAGGGCGGAGAGGCTTGTATCGTCGCTTGCGATTCATCTCAATGGTCGGTCTCCCCTGAGCCGGTTAAACAGATCGTGGACACAACGGCAGCCGGTGATTCTTTCAGTGCCGGATATCTCGCCGCCCGCCTGTTAGGCAAATCCTGTGAAGCATCTGCCCGGTCAGCGCATCAGCTGGCAGGATTGGTGATTCAACATCGTGGCGCGATTATTCCTCAACAGCACATGCCGAAGATTGACAGTCAGTCCGTGTAGGGACAGATGAAGCTGTATGGATATAACACCAAGCATTTGAAAATAAGGGAAAAAAAATGAAAACACTCGAACAGCAGTTAGCCACCATCCGGGTTATCCCGGTCATTGCGCTGGAAGATGCACAAAAAGCCGTCAAACTGGCTCAGGTTCTGATCGAAAACGGACTTCCTTGTGCTGAAGTAACCTTTCGCACAGCACAAGCGGCACAAGCCATCGCCAATATGCGTGAAGCTTATCCAGACATGCTAATCGGGGCCGGAACAGTGCTAACAACCGCTCAGGTAGATGCAGCGATCACGGCAGGCGTAGACTTTATTGTTAGCCCGGGCTTGAACCCAACCACGGTAAAATATTGCCAGCAGAGACAAATCGCCATTATCCCGGGAGTCAATAACCCAAGTCTGGTTGAACAGGCTATGGAAATGGGACTGAAAACACTCAAGTTCTTCCCGGCTGAACCATCGGGCGGTACTGCCATGCTCAAAGCACTCTCAGCCGTTTATCCTGTCCAATTTATGCCTACCGGCGGTATTAGTCCTCAGAATATTAAAACCTATCTGGATATCAAAAGTGTGCTGGCTTGCGGTGGGACATGGATGGTTCCGAATCAACTCATCAATGATGAAAAATGGGATGAACTGGCCGCGCTGGTCAAAGAAGTTGCCACAATCATCGGCTGATCGCACAGCCATATCTCTCTTTCAAAAAAAGCACCTGTGTTACTGACTCAGGTGCTTTTTTGCTAGTTTACTCTGGGTGAATGTCGCCGATAAACACTTAGCCACCCTTGGGTCACCATCCGATAAAAATAAATACTGCCACGGATCCACCAGTCGGCATACATCCCCAGCCAGACACCATAGATATTCATTCCCAGCGTAATCCCGAGAAAATATCCCAGTATCATCCGTCCGCCCCACATGCTGGCAATCGCAACCCACATACAGAATGTTGCATCTCTCGCCCCTTTAAATGCTGCCGGTAAAACAAAAGAAGCGCCCCAAACTGGTGTCATGAGTGCATTGATCAACAGCAAATGGGTGACCACACCGACCACTTGATCGTCAGCAATATAAAAACGGGCAATTGTTTCAGCCATTGGCACAATCAGACACGCAAACAACGTCAACAGCCCGGTGGCAAGCCAGAAAATTAACTTCATTTCCTGAGATGCAACATTCGGTTTATGCTGCCCCAGACGTTTGCCAATTAATACTGTCGATGTCATCGCTAATGTATTACCGGGGATATTTAACAGTAGCAATACCGAAAAGGTCACAACATTCCCCGCCATCGCAACCGTCCCCATACCGGCAACCATGATCTGCGTGATCAGTTTGCCCAGATTAAACATCAGCGACTCAACACTGGATGGAATGCCGATCGCCAGAATCTCCACCAGTGTTTCTCGCTGAAAAGGGCGGAAGTACTGCTGAAGCCGCACCCGAAGCACTGAATTTTTCACCAGACAAACCAAGATAAGGAGCGCCCCCATCCATCGGGCAGCAATGATGCCGATACCTGAACCAACCACGCCCAAACCACTCCAGCTCCCGGGAAAAAACGCATCAGTCCCATAAATCAACGGGTAACTGAACGCAACATTGAGTAGATTCATCAGAATATTACTGAGCGCCGGCAGACGAGAATTTCCGACGGCTCGCAGCACCCCACTACCAGCGAGTGTGATAGCTAAGGCCGGGTAGCTGAAAACGATAAGCTGCAGATAGAGCTCACTCAAATTCATGACCTGTTCGGTTGCCCCATAAGCAACGACTGAGATAACCGGTGTAACCAGACAATAGATCAGCACTAAAGCGCACAGGCTCATCAGGACACTTAATGACATCACCTGACTGGCACAATCCTCGGCTTTTTGTCGATCCA